>PPDH01000002.1 GCA_002899765.1 Sulfurimonas sp.
AGATATCTGCCTTATGAGATGTTTTTGCCGTTTTGGGCAAAAAAACAGAGAGTACTTGTAGTTTTAGAAGCGGAATTTTGGTTTATGCTCTTTAGTGTTCTAAGAGTAAAAGGGACAAGAGTTATACTTTTAAATGCCCGCATATCCCAAAAGAGTGCCAAAAAGTATCTTCAATTTGCATGGTTTTACAAAAAACTGCTCTCAAATGTCGAAATAATTTACGCGCAGAGCCAAGCCGATAAAAACCGTTTTTTAGCACTGGGAGCAAAAAATATTGAGGTTATCGGAAATATTAAACTTGCAGCTGAGATAAAAAAAACACAAGAGTATAAAAAGCCCGATGGTGAGCTGATAGTCGCAGGAAGCACTAATGAAGGCGAAGAAGAGAGTATCTTAAAATCATTTATAGAGTATAAAAAACAGAGTGATGCAAAGCTCGCCGTAGTTCCAAGACATCCTGAGAGATTTGAAGCAGTTTATGAACTTATGAAAAAATATGCAGATAAAAACTCTTTGACTCTAAGCCGGTTTTCGCAGGACAGAGAATTTGGCTCAGATTTGATTTTGGTTGATGCTATGGGCGAGCTAAACAATATCTATGCAATCAGCGATATTGCAATTTTAGGCGGTGCATTCAGGGATGATGTAGGCGGGCACAATCCGCTTGAACCTGCTTATTTTGGATGTAAAATCATTACGGGAAAACACTTTTTTCATCAAAGAGAACTTTTTAAGTATGTTTATCATGTTCAGTACGTAGAGCCTGATGAGATACACAGAGCACTCATGACATGTAAAGAGCTGCCGCCGAGTATGGTTGAAGAAAAAATTAACTTAGAACCGATTATAAAGAAGATATTAGAAAAGTAAAATCTACCCCGCTAGGGGTTAGCTTTAGTGCCTTAGCGGCTAGCGTAAATGGCGGAATTACTTCCGACATTGTTTAAAACAAATGGAGGGTTTCCTTCATTTTATGAAATAAAATTAAGGAAATAAATTATGGCATTAGAAAAAGCATATAAACTTTTAGCAGCACAAGAGGGAATCTCAAATTCTCAGGCAAAGTCTATGATAGACAGAGGTTTGGTCTATGTAGGAAACAAGAAGGTAATGATTGCTCGCGGGGATATCGATGCAAAAACTAACTTTAGGGTCGAAAAAGTAGAGAAAATAAAGCCTATTTTTGAAAACGATGATTTGATTGTCGTAGATAAACCTGCACATGTGAACTCAGATGAGATAGAGAGACAATTTAAGCCTGCACAGCTTCTGCATAGACTCGATCGTGAAACAAGCGGCGTTTTAATGCTTGTAAAAAATTAGGAGTTTCGTCAAAAGGCTATCGAAGAGTTTAAAAAAGACAGGGTTTATAAAGAGTATATAGCATGGATAGAGGGGATATTAAGCGAGCCGATTGACATAGACAAGCCGATACTTACCACGAAAAAGAATAATCGTGCCTCATCAAACGTATCTGCAAAAGGAAAGCCTGCAAGAACCGAGGTTTTCCCGGATCTTGTCAGCGGAAATAAAACAAAAGTAAAGTGTATTATACATCATGGAAGAACGCATCAGATAAGAACACATCTCAGATATATAGAACACCCGATTGTCGGTGATGAGCAGTACGGAGGAAGACGTGCAAAACGTGTAATGCTGCATGCCTACAAAGTAAGACTTCTTGACATGGAGTTTACGGCACCCGAACCAAAGACATTTGTCCATTTTGAATAGTCGTGAGAGTTCATGGAGCGTCTACATGCTCAGATGCAGCGATGAGACTCTCTACACCGGAATAACTACGGATTTAGATAGAAGAGTTGAGGAGCATAACGGCTCTCTTAAGGGTGCTAAATATACGCGCTCAAGAAGACCTGTTGCGTTAGTTTACTCTGAGTCTTGTAAAGATAAAAGCAGTGCAACTGTAAGAGAGTTGGAGATAAAAAAACTACCAAGAGTAAAAAAATTGGAGTTGATAAAGTGACACGAATCTTTGTTGACGGCGATGCATTTCCAAACCTTCTAAAACCTATTTTGTTTCGCTCGATTGAGAGGCTTGCTATTGAAACTTTTGTTGTCTCAAACAAACCCATTACCATCGGCAAATCTAAACATATCAACTACATAATCGTAGAACAGGGTGCAGATGAGGCAGATCATCACATAGTAGAACTTGCAAAAGCGGATGATTTGGTTATAACTGCCGATATCCCGCTCGCAGACAGAGTAATAAACAAAGCCGCGCATGCGATTGACCATAGAGGCGAGTTATACACTGTTGATAATATTAAGCAATATCTAGCTATGAGAAATTTGATGGAGACCATAAGGGACACAGGAGAGATGACAAGAGGTCCAAAGCCGTTTGATCAAAAAGATGCACGCCGATTTGCCAATCAGCTTCATAAGTTTTTAACTAAGTATTATCAAATATAAAGCAGACTTAAAGTAACTTTCAGCTAAAATTCGCCACTTTTTACATTCAAGACTATTTTTAAAAGAGGAGGGCTATATGTTTGACACATTAACAGATTCATTTACCAATGCCATTAGAAAAATTCGTTTTCATGATGATGAAAAAGCCCTCACAAAGGCTTTAGACGAGCTAAAAAAGTCTCTTTTAAAAGCAGATGTAAACCATAAAGTCGTTAAAGAGCTTATATTTAAAGTTCAAATAGAGACGAAAAAAAACGGGATTGGAAAAGACCAATTTTTAGCGGCTTTAAGAGAAACACTTTATGAACTTTTAGAAGTCGGCGGAAACAGAGGCTTTATCTTTGCTTCAAAACCTCCAACCGTTATATTAATGACGGGACTTCAAGGGTCTGGGAAAACAACGACAACAGGCAAGCTAGCAAACTATATGAAAAATAAACAGAAAAAAGTTCTTGTAGTTGCAGCTGACTTGCAGCGTTTAGCGGCAGTTGAGCAGCTGCGTCAAATTACGGCAAAAATCGATGTCGAACTTTATAAAGACGAGAGCACGAAAAATCCTGTTGAAGTTGTAACGGCAGCACTCAAAAAAGCAAACAGCGGCATATATGACGTTGTCCTAATAGATACTGCGGGTCGTTTAGCTATAGATGATGAGCTTATGAATGAGCTTGAAGCAGTTAAAAAAGCTGCAAATCCAAGCGAGATTTTTTATGTTGCAGACTCTTTGACGGGTCAGGATGCTGTTAAGACTGCTGCTGCATTTAAAGAAAAAATCGGAATTGACGGCGTAATTTTAAGTAAATATGACGGTGATTCAAAAGGCGGTGTTGCTCTTGGACTCTCATCTCAAGTTCAAGTTCCTCTTCGTTTTATCGGTAGCGGCGAGAAGATGGAAGATTTAGAAGTTTTCTTGCCCGATCGTGTCGTAAATCGTCTTATGGGTTTTGGAGATATAGAGGGTTTAGCTGAAAAAACATCATCGGTCATCGATGAAAAACAGGCAAAAAAACTTACTTCAAAGATTAAAAAAGGGCAGTTTAATTTTAATGACTTTTTAGAGCAGATGGAAAGCATGAAGAAGATGGGAAGCATGAAATCTTTAATGGGCATGATTCCGGGCATGGGAAATATGTCTAAAGCACTGAAAGATTTCGACCTTGAGAGTTCAGGCGAGCTTAAAAATATTAAAGCCATGGTTTCGTCCATGACAATGAAAGAGAGAGAAGACCCTGAACTTTTAAACAACTCCCGCAAACTAAGAATTGCTAAGGGCTGCGGACTTACTCAAGTTGAGATTAACCGTATGATAAAACAGTTTAAAAATGCCGGTAAAATGGCTAAAAAACTCTCAAGCAAAGGCGGCATGAAAGATTTGCAAGCCATGATGGGGCAGATGGGCGGTGCGGGAGCTCTTAGAAGATAGCTTTACATGTAGAAGGTAAATCTATAAACTTTTAGAAGTTTATAGATTTGCATTCAAAATGCAAAATTTAACATATACAGCAAGTTGAAATATGACTTGCGCAGAGAAGGACAAAACATGGCAACAGTAATTCGCCTCACTAGAATGGGAAGAAAAAAACAACCTTTTTACCGTATTGCGGTAACAGATTCACGTAAAAGAAGAGACGGTGGCTGGATAGAGTTGATCGGACATCACAATCCGATGGTAGCAGAGAAAACAACAGTTGTTGATAACGAGAGACTAGATTACTGGTTAAGCGTTGGCGCTAAAATGAGTGATCGCGTAAAAAAGATAACAGGTCGTTAAGATGATAGCTGATTTTGTCGCACAATTTGCAAGACTTATAGCATCATATCCTGATGATATAAGAGTTGAAGTAAAAGAGGGCGATGAAACAACTGAAATTTTGCTCTATGCCAATCAAGCTGACATCGGAAAGCTAATCGGCAAAGAGGGGAAAATGATAGGCGCTATAAAAACCGTTATTTCAGGCTGTAAAGCTAAAGACGGTGTAAGTTACCGCATCAATGTCGAAGCAATCCAGTAAACTTCTTCATATTGCTACAATCGGCAAGTCCGTCGGTTTAAAAGGTGATATGAAGCTTCATATAAAGAGTTATTTTCCTGAACAATTTAAAAAAGACGCCTCTTTTTTCATAAATGAAAAAGAGAGTCTGACTATAAGTGAGATAAACCACGAGAGAGCTCTTGTGAAATTTTTGGGATATTTTTCACCTGAAGATACTAAAAAACTTACGAACAAACAGCTCTATACAACGATAGAGAGAACAAGAGATGAGTGCCATTTAGAAGACGGCGAATATTTTTGGTTAGATATTGAGGGTTGCAGTATAGTAGAAGATGGAGAAGTTTTGGGAGTTGTTGAAGAGGTAGAGAGAATCTCTATTACTAATTATTTAAACGTAAAGACTGATGAAAAGTTAGTAGAAAAAGGTTTTGCAAAAACTTTTTTGATACCTTTTAATCAGCCCTTTAGAATAAGTGTTGACATTGATAAGAAGGTAATAACCGTTAGCGGCGGCATGGATATTCTAGAAGCTTCATAATGAAATTTACTTTTGTTACACTTTTTGAAAATTTAGTCGAAGGATATTTTGGAGACTCTATTTTAAAAAGAGCTATTGAAAAAGATATTTTACATGTAGAATATATAAATCCTAGGGATTACAGCGGCTCTAAGCATAGTAAAGTTGATGATACTTCCGTAGGCGGAGGTGCAGGAATGGTTATGAATCCTCAGCCGCTCTTTGATGCTTTGGATGAAATAAAAGCCAAAGACGAGGATGTTCATCTTGTTTTTTTAACTCCCGTTGCGAAACCTTTTAGACAAAATGATGCTAAAAGATTGGCAAAAAAAACCCATATAGCTTTTGTGAGTGGAAGATATGAGGGAATTGACGAGCGAGTTATAGAAAAGTATGCTGATGAAGTTTTTAGTATTGGTGATTACATTTTAACAGGGGGAGAGCTTGCCTCTTTGGTACTATGTGATGCAATTTCAAGAAATATAGAAGGTGTTCTTGGCAATAGCGACTCTTTGAGTATAGAGAGTTTTGAGAGCGAACTGCTAGAAGCACCTTCCTTTTCTAAACCACAGAATTATGAAAACTATTGTGTTCCATCAGAATACTTAAAGGGAAATCACAGTAAAATTCGCTCACTAAAATTAGCTCTGTCTGAGTGTAAGACTAAATTCTTCAGACCAGAGCAGCTTTTAAAGCATAGAACAAGGAAATCTTATGAGAAATAAGTACATAGAAAACTTTGAAAAAGCACAAGTAGCTGAGAAAAATATTCCAGACTTTCGTGCGGGTGATACTGTTCGTTTAGCAGTAACAATTAAAGAAGGTGACAAAACTCGTGTACAAAATTACGAGGGTGTTTGTATTGCAAAAAGAGGTCAAGGTACCGGTAAAACTATTACAGTTAGTAAAATCGGGGCTAACAGTATAGGTATTGAGAGAATATTTCCAATATATAGTGACTCTATTAACGAGATAGCAGTAATTCGTCGCGGTCGTGTTCGTCGTGCTAAACTGTTTTACTTACGTGATCTTGCGGGTAAAAAAGCTCGTATTAAAGAACTTAGAAGAAAATAATCTTCTAAGTTTCACTTTATAACTTTTACCTTCATTTAAAATACACTTTCCTTTATAAAATATAAACTCACTAAAACATTGCTTTAACATGTAAAAAAAGCAAAAATAGCGATTCAATCTATACATTAATATAAACACAGCATATTAAATATAGTATAACGCAGAATAAAGTAGCTTGTTTCAGTGTAAGAATTTTATTTGAGGATGAGAAGACTATTTAAGATAGTATGTCTAGTGTTTATTCTGCAAGAATACAAATATTGATATCTCAAACTCTTAATGTCATTTTACAGTGCGTTCTACTCAAAAAACCTCCAAATAAAATTTCTTCAGAAACTCTCTTATGATTTAAGAAACTACTAAGCTAACACTCCCTAT
>PPDH01000025.1:0-108190 GCA_002899765.1 Sulfurimonas sp.
ACTATTTGTCAAGCTTGATAAGAAACACTCTCACTAGTTCCTACAAAACAGTATTATTTATTGGTTTTTTGCTTGGAATTAGGTGCGAAAGTTCAGTTTATAGGTTTTGTTGATGCCGTTCTCAATATTTATGTCCGCGTTATCAACAATCTTTTTGAGTTTACCGCTCTTGCTTACGCACTTACCTCTTTGGGCGTTTTTATCAAAGATAACGCAAAGAGCATAAGTGAAGATAGTTCAAAAACAAAAACAATGATTATGCTCTTAGAGCATTTGGGAGAAGATCTTACTTCGTGGAGGGAACATATATTTATTTTACAAGACACAGCAGATATCCATTATCTTGATAGTTCGTTCTTTAGTTCTTGTATGCAGATAGAGGGAATTATCGGCAACAAAGAAGTGAGTGCGGATGATGAAGATTGTATGGAATTTTTTTAAAAAAAAACAAGGAGAGAGACAAATGGCAAAAAGAGTAATTATAGTTGATGATTCAAGAGCGGTTATCGCAACGGCAGAATTGGCATTGGAGGGGATGATAAACTCAGGTGCAATAGAGTTTAAGTCCTATCTAAACCCGATGGAGCTTTTAGGAGCTCTGCAAGGCGGAAGTGAAAATTTTGATCTTCTTATAAGTGATGTAAATATGCCTCAGTTAAACGGACTGGAGCTTGCCCGTGCGATAAAGGCGGATGAGAGATACAAAAACAAACCCATCATCATCTTAACAACGGAGAGTTCAAACGAAATGAAAATGAGCGGAAAAGAGATTGGTGTTACAGGCTGGATGGTAAAGCCTTTTAGTGATGAGAAGCTTGTAAAATCACTTCAAATGGTCTTAGGAGTCTAAATATGGATAAGAATGAAACTCAATCAAAAAGGGAGAGATATCTCACTTTTTACATAGGAAATGAGCAGTACGGGATAGCGATAAACAGAATCAAAGAGATTATCGCAATGATGAATATAACAAAAGTTCCAAAGATTCCCTCTTACATGAGAGGTGTCATCAATCTGCGAGGATCTATTATCCCGGTAGTCGATACAAGACTTCGATTTAATATGGATTATAGGGAAGCGGATATGCATACGGCGATTATAATCGTTGAAGTCGAGAAGATAAGTATAGGATTTATAGTAGACAGGGTTGAAGAGGTATCTTCGATTGAGTCTTCAAGTTTGAGCGAGCCTCCTAAATTTGGGGGCGGTATAGATACGGATTTTATCTGTTCCGTGGCTCAAATAGAGGATAACGTAGTAATGATTTTAGACGTGCTTAAGCTTTTTGAAGCTGACGAGCTGGCTGATATAGAACAAATTGAACAAAAACAAACACAAGGAGAATAGAGATGAATTGGTTGGAGAATATGATTTTACAGACAAAGTTAATTTTGTTAACAGGGGTAATGATGATAGCGTTGGGTATCCTCGGATATCTAGGATTTAACACGACGCAAAAATGGGAGGGCGGCATAAACGAGCTGGGTGCAGTGAGGCTTCCTTCGATAGTAGGTCTTATGGATATGCGTATAGGTATAAATCAAGCGGTAATCCAGCAAAACCGTGTGCGTGGATTAAAAGGGGATTCGGAGTTAGGTAAGAAACTCGAAGATGCTATGAGCAGGATAAATACAGGTTTTGAGCGTTATGAAAAAGGACTTAAGATATATGCTCCCCTTCCTCAGACCCCCGAAGAGGAGATAGAGTGGAAAAAATTTGAAAACGCATTTGCCAAATGGAAAGATATGAGCATGAAGTTTCAGACAAATGTTCTTGAACCGCTCTCTCACACTAGCGATGAAACGATGATGGAGAACTACTTCGCGCAGATGACCGCATTTGTAGAGATGAGCAGAGAGTCTCGCTCGGCAGCATTGCAGAGCATGAACAAGATAGCAGATATAAATGTTGATGTCGCAAACAAGACTGTACATACTGCACAAGAAGATTCTAAAAGTGCTGTTGAGTTAACTATTATAATAGTGACAGCCGCATTTGCGCTCTCTATTTTGCTCGCGGTACTTATCATCCGCTCTATAACACGCTCAATTACTCAAAGTGTAACGACCATACGAGACGGAGCGATGCAGATAACATCTGCCAGCGATCAGGTTGCTTCATCTTCGTCTTCTTTGGCTCAGGGTGCAAGCGAACAGGCTTCGAGCGTTGAAGAGGTGAGTGCAACTTTAGAAGAGAGTACGGCTATAAATACTCAAAATACCGATAATGCGCGTCAAGCCGACATATTGGCGAAAAATGCCAATGATTCGGCTAGGGCAGGATATCAAAAAGGCGAGCAGCTTGCTCAGTCTATGCATGCTATTACAGAGTCTGCGGCTAAGATATCCGGCATCATAAAAGCAATTGATCAGATTGCGTTTCAAACAAATCTCTTAGCACTCAATGCAGCGGTTGAAGCGGCACGTGCAGGTGAACACGGTCTTGGGTTTGCGGTTGTAGCGGATGAAGTAAGAAATCTTGCACAAAGAGCGGCATCTGCGGCAAAAGAGACCTCTGATATCATAGAAGAGGTAGTAGAGCAGATAAAAGAGGGCAATGATATAGCTCATGCTACACATACCTCTTTCCAAGAGATAGTAGAGCAGTCTAAAAAAGTTTCAGACCTTATCGGAGAAATCTCTATCGCAGGCAAAGAACAAAGCGAAGGTATGACTCAGATTAATCAGGCTATGGGACAAGTAGATCAGGTGACACAACAAGTTGCCGCAAACTCGGAAGAGGCTGCAGCAGCCGCAGAAGAGCTAAATGCACAGGCAAGTTCTATGATGGAGACTGTAAGAATTTTAGCAAAAATGGTAGGAATGGAGTCTGATGCACCAATGGTTACGCAAAAAAAGAAGCCTCTGCATCAGATGGAGATTAAAAAGCCCGTGACTATGCAGAAAAAACCAAATGCGCCTAAAAATACTTCTTCAACTAATAGGGCTGAAGAGATTTTTCCTTTGCATGAAGACGATTTAAAAGAATTCTAGATGGAATTCAACGGAGATATATTAACCATAGATATGTCTATATCTATGGAGGAAGTAGCAGAATTTGAAGAGTTTGTTCGTCCTAGAATTGATTATATCGAGACAATCGAAGTAGAGGAAGAGGGTGCTCTAAGAAGCAGCGCTCTTATGGCTTTGCTGGTAAGTTTAAAACGAACTAAACCGGAACTAAAAATCCCTTTTTTAGAAAAAGGAGTGTTAGTTTCACAAAAATACGGAACTATTCATTGGATATGTCATGACTAAACAAGAACAGGTAAAAGCTATCTTTATTGAAGAAGCAGGCGAGATAATTGAAAAATTAGATATTGATATTATCCGCTTTGAAGAAAATAGCAGTGATTTTAGCTTATTAAACGAAATATTTCGCGGTGTTCATACTATAAAGGGCAATGCCAATGCTTTTGGTTTTATCCGCCTTGGCGAGTTTGTTCACCATTTTGAAGATGTGCTTGATTATTACCGCAGTACGCAGGAGAGCATAGAAGAGCACAATTTAGAGCTTTTTGTAGGCAGCGTTGATGTCATCAAAGAGGTTATGAACTGTGAACTTGATGCTATACCTACGCTGCCTCAAAGTTATGATGGCTGTTTAGAGAAGATTAAAAATCTTATCTCTGTAAAAAAGAACAAAGCATCTTCTGCTCAAGAGCCTCAAGAGAGTACGGCAGGGCTAAAAGATTTGGCTTTAGAGTTTGGCTTAAGCTGCTCAGAACAGCAGCAAAACTCTATACAAAGAGCTATTAAAGATGCTCAGGCTAAACAGAGCGAAGGGTTGAGTGTTTATAAAGTAGATTTAACGCTTGATACCGATTGTTATAAAAGAGGTTTTGACTATCTTCTGTTTTTAAACATGCTTGCACAAAAAGCCCTGTTGTTGGAGAGTTTTTTCAACATGGAGGGCATTGTTGAGATTGATAGTTTTAAAAGCGGTGAAAACTATATAGGAAAAGTGTCTATAGTTGTTTTAACTCCTCTCTCAAAAAGTGAAGCAGACGAATTTTTTGAATTTTTGTTTGATTATGAGTATGAGATAAATCTAATAGAACCGCCTGTATTGGAGGTGATTAAGCCATCGGTCGAGACTGCCAAAGCAGTTACGCAGAACATCGTGTCAAATTCTATGTCCTCAAAGTCGACTATCCGTATAGATACTTTTAAACTAGATGAACTTTTTGACTCGGTGGGAGAACTTGTAATAGCACAAAATTTTATAGCTCAAAACGATAAAATCAGATCCATAGAGGATGAGTCGATAAACCGTACTATAGAGACGCTCTCAAAAATTACAAAAAGAATTCAAGACCGTGTTATGAGTCTTAGAATGGTCGCTATCAAAGATACTTTTGACAAGATGAAGAGAGTTGTGCGCGACACTTCTAAAAAGACTCTCAAAGAAGTTAATCTAATCGTTCAAGGTGAAGATACGGAGATAGATAAAACCATGATAGACAGCCTGTCCGATCCGTTGATTCATATTATCAGAAATGCGATAGACCACGGGTTGGAGGCAGATGCCGATGAGCGCATAAAAGCGGGTAAAAGCACTGAGGGCTCAGTTACTCTAAAAGCTTTTCACAAAAGCGGAAACATCGTTATCAGCGTGAGTGATGACGGCAGAGGAATCAACAAAGAGAGAGTTTTGGCAAAGGCGATTGAGAGAGGTGTTATCAGCGGAGACGAAAATCTAAGCGACTCTCAGATATTTGCTCTTATCATGCAGCCCGGTTTTTCAACGGCGCAGAGCATTAGTGATTTATCAGGGCGCGGTGTAGGTTTGGATGTGGTAAAAACATCTATTGAAAAGCTTCGTGGAAAGATAGAAATCGACTCAAAAGAGGGTGAGGGAACTACGCTTTCTATGGTTCTTCCTCTAACACTTGCAATCATTGACGGAATGCTTGTACGTACTGCAGGTGAGATATATATTATCCCGACTCTAAGTGTTGTCGAGTCGTTTCGTCCCGAAAAGGAGATTGTACATGTATTTAAAGAAAAAGGGGAGTTTGTCAGTTTAAGAGGGCAATATATTCCTGTTATGAGATTAAGCGATGTATTTAATCTTAATGCTAAGCGTATTGAACCGTGGGAAGGGATTTTGGTTTGTGTGGAGACCGAAGGAGGACGTATAGCGATTTTAGTCGATGAGCTGGTAGGCCGTCAGCAGGTTGTTATAAAAACATTGGGTAAAACATTGGCTATGCTAAAAGAGATTTCAGGCGGTGCAATTCTTGGAAACGGAGATATAGCACTTATTTTAAACGTAGATGAATTACGACCTTTGGTAGAAGCTTCACATGTTTGATATTGAATTAAAACCACAGGAGTTTCAACTCTTTCGTAGTTATATTTATGAAAAAGTGGGTATTTCTCTCTCCGAGCAAAAAACAACGCTCGTAAAAGGAAGACTCAACAAAAGGTTAAATCAGTTGGATATAACCTCGTTTAAAGATTATTATGACTACTTAGTCGGCGATGCAAGCGGTGAAGAACTTACATTTTTCATGAGTGCCATATCTACAAATGTCACCTCTTTTTTTCGCGAGGCTGCTCAATGGAGCTGGCTTGAGGGCTATCTGCCGCAGATGGCGGCATCAAAGAGAGAGAAAAAATTAAGAATCTGGTCGGCAGGATGTTCAAGCGGAGAAGAGCCGTATACGATTTTAATGTTTTTGCAAAATCATCTTCATGATTTTGAGAGCTGGGATATTAAAATTTTGGCGACTGATATTTCATCAAAAGTTCTCTCCAAAGCAATTTTGGGTCATTATGAACCAAAACATGTAGAGCAGCTGCCAAAAAATGTAGTTATAAAATCTTTTGAAAAAGTACATGAGCAAAATGTTCTCAAATATCAGATAAAACCGTTTCTTAGGGAGAAAGTTATGTTTCGTTTATATAATCTTATTACAGACCCTTTCTTCATCAAAAATGAGTTTGACATGATTTTTTGCAGAAACGTTATGATCTATTTTGATGAAGCAAACAGAAATAATCTTATAGGGCGCTTTACGACTCTTCTGCCAAAGGGAGCACCTCTTTTTTTAGGAAGTTCTGAATCTTTAACATCACATAAAAATAGCCTGAAACTTTTGGGTTCTTCAATTTATCAAAAAATATAAGGTTATGATGTGAAAAATTCAGAACTCCATGTCTCATCACAAGAAGCAAAGTTTGATCTTAGTGAACTCTTCTTCTCAATTACAAAAACTGATAGTACGATACTTTCGGGGAATGAGACGTTTGTGCGTATCAGCGGATATGAAAGAGATGAAATTATAGGAGAGTTCCATAATATCATCCGTCATCCGGATATGCCTCGTGTAGTTTTCAAAACATTTTGGGATTTTTTAAATGCAGGCAAGAGTGTTGCGGCTTATGTTAAAAACAGAACAAAAGAGGGCGGTTACTATTGGGTTTTTGCCGTAGTTTTTCCGCTAAGAGAGCGTTATGTATCCATACGTATAAAGCCAAATTCACAGCTGTTTGGTTCCGTAAAAGGGCTGTATGCTCAACTTCTTGAATCTCAAGAGAGCTTAGATATGCAAGAGAGCGAGCAGCAGCTTTTAGAGGCGTTAAAGAGTTTTGGTTATCGTGATTATGAGCATTTTATGAATGAAGCTTTGATTGCAGAGCTTTTGATGCGAAAAAAACTTTTTTTAGAGAGAGAAGCAATAGATGACTCTTTTTGTGCAAAATCGGAGTTGGAATTAAAGATAGAAGAACTCTACTGCTCTAGCAAAAAAATGCTTGAGCGGTATGCTAAATGGTTTGAAAAAATTGAAGGATTTAGCAAAATAAAGTCACTCTTTGAGGAGAAATCTCTTGTTCTTAGTTCACTTGCAAGGGATATAGTGTTTTTATCGCTCAATGCGTCGGTTGCATCTTACAGAGTAGATACTTACGGTGAGACATTCGGTGTTTTAGCGAGCGACATTAGAGTCAATGCCAAAGAGAACGATATTTTAATCGCTCAGATTGACGTACTCTCTCAATCTTTGTCCGAGTCGCTAAACGAGGTTATATTTTTAGTCTCATCCATTAGTCTGCAGATGGAGATGATTACTTACTTTATAAGAGAGCTTTTTGAGAACAATAATGAAGAGCTGACTAAAAATGTCTCCTTCTTGTTTGAACTAGTACATGTATATAACAAGAAGCTCAGCGAACTTGTTTTGATGATAGAAAAAACGATTCAAAAGAGTATTTTGCATCTAAATGCGCTTGAAGAGCAGATTATGTACTTAGGGTATGTTCAGATATACGGGATTATCGAATCAGCCAGAAGCAATGACGAATCTTCAGGTTTTTCAGAGATATTTTTGCAGTTAAAATCTCTAATCGCAAATACGACGCAAGAGGTTTCAGAGATAAAGCAAGTAGTTGAGAAATTTTTTACGGATAATCACATTTTGATAAATGAGTCAAAAGAGAATGAGAAGATGCTTGTCAAACTCGAAGATGAGATATCTGATATCAATAATATAGAGGGCTGAGTTTTGGAAAATATAGTAAATAAAGAGAACATGAGTGATGAGTTGGAATTTTTGAGCAAAAAAATCTTAGAGTTAAATAAAAAACTTATAGATGGCGAAAAAGCAAAGTCAAGGTTTCTCTCACTTGTGGCAAACAAGTTAAACAACCCTCTGACAGCTATTTTGGGGATAATGCCTCATTTGAAAATTATAGATACACAAGAGAATAAACTCCTCTTTGAATTGGTTTACAAAGAGGTTTTAAATCTTGATTTTAAAATTCAAAATCTGGTGATGGCATCCGAAATAGAGAGCGGAAATATTGACATCTCTTATGCTTTGGTAGATCCTAAAGAGATTATAGATGAAGCTCTTGAGTGTTTAAAATATCTCATAAAAGAGAAAAACATCGAAATAAAGATAAAGAGCTCAATCAAACAAAAAGTTGTGACAGACCCGAAAAAAGTCTATATAATAGTAAAAAACCTTATCTCAAACGGCTGCAGATACGGTTTTGAAAATAGTGTAATTACGATTGCTTTGGATATTGAAGATTCAATGTTTGTTATTAAAGTAAAAAATCAAGGAGATGCACCTAAAGTAAAGTATAAACCTGAAATATTTACGCGTTTTGCAAAAGATGCTGACGGCAAACACGGTTTGGGCATAGGTCTTAGTGTTGTCCGCGAGATATGTGAAAGAGTTGAGGGAAGCATAGATTATGAGGCTGATGATGGATTTGTGACTTTTGTTGTTAGGCTCTCACTTGATGAAAATATGGTAGATTCCCAAGCTTACGGGTCAAATGAGTTTCTCTTTGAATCCTTTGATGATGCTATTGAGTTATAACAATGATAGAAGGTAATTCAACTTTTATACATGTAGGACAGTTACATGTTGATGTCGCACCTGCCGCAATTTCAACTATTTTAGGTTCTTGTGTGGCAGTTTGTCTTTATGACAGAAAATCGGGTATTGGCGGAATGAACCACTATCTGCTCCCTTTTTGGAACGGCAACTCTTTGCAATCTCCAAGATTTGGTAATATTGCTATTCCAAAACTAATAGAGAGTATGCTTGAGAGAGGTGCCAATATAAAAAATATAGAGGCAAAGATTTTTGGCGGTGCATCTATGAATATATCTGCATCAAACAATATGATGATAGGTGAAAAAAATATTTTGGTTGCAAGAGAGATTTTAAAAGAGTATAAAATTCACATAGTGGCTGAAGATGTCGGTAAAGAAAACGGCAGAAAAATTCAGTTTAATCTGCAAAATGCGAAGGTGCTTTTAAAGTATACCATGAAGGCACATGTATGATGTTTGGAGATAAAAATGGCAATTAGAGTTTTGATTGTAGACTATAGTGCGACGGCTCGTGCAGTACTGCGTGATATTTTGGAGTCCGATAACTCTATCGAAGTCGTAGCAACTGCTTCAGATGCTTATGTTGCAAGAGACAAGATTGTTGAACTTAGACCCGATGTCGTCTGTTTGGATGTTGAAATGCCCAGAATGTACGGGATTACTTTTTTAAAAAAGCTTATGCACCATATGCCGCTGCCTGTTGTCATGGTATCTTCGCTTACGCAAAGCGGAGCTAAAACTACACTTGAAGCATTGGAAGCGGGTGCGGTTGACTTTGTTCCAAAGCTTCACTCTCATATTTATGACTCTAAAGATGAGATGAAAGATTAACTTATCGCAAAGATAAAGACAGCTTCTAAAGTAAAAGTTTTCAAAAAAGAGCTAAAGACTCAGATGCAGGCAAATACTACATCTCTAGCCGAGACTACGAACAAGATTCTTGCCATAGGTGCTTCAACAGGCGGTACGGAAGCACTTAAAGATGTGCTCATGGGATTGCCGAGGAATGCACCCGGAACTATTATAGTACAGCATATGCCGGCAAATTTTACGGCTCCGTTTGCGCAAAGACTAGACTCTATATGTGCAATGGAAGTAAGAGAAGCAAAAAACGGGGACAGTATAACTCCGGGTGTAGTTTTGGTGGCTCCGGGGGATTATCACATGGTGGTAAGACGCTCAGGAGCGAGGTATTACGTAGAAATCGGAAGCGGCGAGAAAGTCTCAGGGCATAGACCTTCGGTTGATGTTTTGTTTAACTCGGTTGCAAAAATTGCAGGATCAAATGCAATCGGCGTTATACTTACGGGAATGGGGGCTGACGGTGCAAAGGGGCTGCTTAACATGAAAAATGCGGGCGCAAGAACAATCGGGCAGGATGAAGAAAGCTGCATTGTTTACGGTATGCCGAAAATTGCCCATGATATCGGGGCAGTTGAGAGGCAGGTACCCTTAAGCAAAGTGGCTGATACGATAGTGTCGTTTGTATAATATAAAAGGGGATAATAGATGAGAATTTTTTTAGCAGAAGATAACGAAGACAACTACTTGATTGTAAAATCAAATTTA
Organism: Sulfurimonas sp.; assembly: GCA_002899765.1. Classification (GTDB taxonomy): domain Bacteria; phylum Campylobacterota; class Campylobacteria; order Campylobacterales; family Sulfurimonadaceae; genus Sulfurimonas. The sequence goes on from PPDH01000025.1 coordinate 9,925, forward strand.
AAAAAGGTACAGGAGCCTGTTGAGTTATTGTGGGCTCAAGATGGAGAGATTAGCATTAAGATGCTTGAGCATGAAGATGATATAGATATTTTCTTAATTGATATCGAGATGCCGAAAATCGGCGGTTTAGAGCTTACAAACTGGATTAGAAAACAAGAGAGATTTGCAAATAAACCTATAATTGCCGTTACCGCATCTGTTTTTGCAGAGATGAAGAAGATGTATATTGAGAAAGGTTTTGATTTTATTTTAGAAAAACCATTTTCAAGAAAAGAGTTTCTTGATATTTTACAAAAAGCGATGGAGATACCATGAAAGAGCCGCTTATTTTAATTATTGACGATAACTTTGACAGTCGTTTGGCAGTTCGCTCGGCGCTTAGAAAAAAAGGATATCTTTTTTTAGAGGCACAAGATGCAAAAGAGGGTATCGATATGGCGATAGAGCATAATCCTGATTTGATTATTATGGATATTATGATGCCGCAGATAAACGGCTATGAAGCTCTGCGCATAATTAAAGGAAGCGATAAAACAAAGCATATTCCAGTCTTGATTGTCTCTGCGCTTAGTTCGATGAACGAGAAGATTGTTGCTTTGGAATACGGTGCAGACGGGATGCTTACAAAACCATTTGATAGAATCCATTTGGCAGAGCAGATAGAAGCATTGGTAGGGTTTTATAAAAATGGTTTAAATACTAAAGCAGAGATTATAGAACAAAAAGAGAGATTGGACAATGTTTTACATAGACAAAGCGAAGAGCTTATACGTTACTACTATACAGATGCTCTAACCGGGCTTCCAAATCGAAGCCAGCTTATAAAAGATATAGTCAATGCAGTAAATTCATCTCTGATTTTGATAGACATCGACGGTTTTAAGGATATTGTCTATTTTTACGGTCATGAAACAGGTGATTTGTGTCTTAAATCATTCGCATTAAAAATAAAACAACTTTTAAAGGGCGACAAGTATAAGCATTACAGAATTTCGGGCGATATATTTGCCGTTTTAGTAAAAGAGTGCAGTGCAGCAGAAGAGCTTAATAATCTTATGAGGCAATTTGTCTATGAAATGAATAGGACAAACTTTTTATGTGAAGGGCATGAGATGCACTTTAGATTTACGGTTGGTGCCTCTATGTTTGAGAGTGAGCTTTTAATAAGTGCTGAAAAAGCTCTTAAAACTGCAAAAACAGCAAATAAAACTATACTTTTATATGATGAAAAGAGTGAAGAGTTTAGATTTTATGAACAGAATATATTTTGGGTAAACAAAATAGTCGAGGCGATATCATGTGATAATATCGTTACTTTTTATCAGCCTATAATTAACAATAAAACTCATAAGATAGAAAAATACGAGTGTTTAGTGCGCATTATTGAAAGAGACGGTACTATTTATGCGCCGATAAAATTTCTAGATATTTCCAAAAAATCAAAACACTACGCTGCTATCACAAAAAATGTAATAGAAAAATCGTTTAAAAAATTCAAGAACAGTGATTGTCAATTTTCCATAAACCTTTCGGCTAAAGACATGATAGATAGCGAAATATCGGAATATATCTACGATAAACTTAATAGCTTTAACGGATGCAACAGGGTTATTTTTGAGCTTCTTGAGTCGGAAGGAGTCGAAAATTACAGTGCCGTTTACGCTTTTATAAGCAAGGTAAAAGAGTATGGATGTCAGATTGCGATTGATGATTTTGGAAGCGGATATTCAAATTTTATACATCTTTTACGACTGAAAGTTGATATTATAAAAATTGACGGGTCTCTAATAAGAGATTTAGATATAGATGAAAATGCACAAATTATGGTTCAGACAATTGTTGATTTTGCGAAAAAACTTGGTATATTAACCGTTGCAGAGTTTGTGCACTCCGAATCCATCAGCCGTATAGTCAAAGATCTAGGAGTCGATTATTCTCAAGGGTATTTTATAGGAGAGCCTAGTAATGAAATTTAAACTTAACTCTATAGTCTTTAAAATGATGGTGCCTTTGATGGCGGTTGCAATTTTAGTCGTTGGTATTACGTATTTAGTAACGCAGACATATCTAAAAAAAGTCGTTGAAGATGTTTTTATTGATCTTCAGGCGCATCATCTTGAAGAGATATACTCCTTAAAAATGGAAAATATTCTCATTGAGATTCAAAGTGCCGGAACTGCTATCGCTGCTTCAAAAGAGATTGAAAGTTTTCTTTTAAGTCAAGATGCGGCAGAAGGAAAAATGTCGCCGCATATGAAGCAGAAGCTCTATGATTTGAAACAACTTTATAAACTCGATATGATATACGTCGCTCATGCAAAAAGCAGAAACTATTTTAACGAAAACGGTTTTCTCAGAGTTGTAAATCCATCCGATAAAGAGAGCGGATGGTTTTTAAAAACGCTCCATGGCAAAAAAAGCTTTTTAATCAATACGGATGCAGATTTTGCACAAAGTCTGCATATATGGATTGACGGAATTGTCGGCAGCGAGGATAACCCCATAGGTCTTGCAGGAGGCGGAGTAGATATAGATAACATTTTTGAAATAGCGCTTGGAGATTTTCACGAATATAGCGCAGATGTAACCATCCTCCGCGGCGCAGATACGCTTCACGCATCTTCAAAAAAAGACAGCATCTTAAATATACCTCTGCATAATTCAGATTTGAGCCAAGAGAAAATATCAGCTATACAAGTTGCAAAAATAAGAGACGAACGTTTAGCCGAATATAAAATTAACGCCAAATCAAGACAGCTTATCTTTATTCCCGTAAAAAAGCTTGATTGGACTATAATCGTAGACTTTTAAAAAGATGAATTTTTAGAAGTGCTCCACGGTATATACGACAGAATTATAACAGGAGGAATTATTTTACTCTTTTTGCTTCTTTTGGTAGGCACTCTGACTTTTACATATTTGGTATCGAGGCCTCTTGCCAAGATCTCATCCGCAGTCGGTGTTTTTGACTACGAAAGTGATTTTGAAATCAAAGAACGCAAGCATATGAGCGATGAGTTTGACATGATATATGAGGCATTTAGAAAAAGTTCTGCTCTTTTGAGAAAAACCATAGATGAGTATAAGTATAACGAAGAGCTTTTAAAGAGTATTATAAACGCCGCCGATGATTTGATATTTTATAAAGATACCAAAAATATGTACTTAGGGGGTAACAGTGCGTACGAGAAGTGGCTCTCAAAGAGTATTGATGAGCTTATAGGCAAAACGGATAACGAACTTTATCCGCCCGATATCGCAAGTTATCATGTAAAGACGGATAAACAGGTTGTAGAGCAAAAGCGTACCATTCTTGTAGAAGAGAGATTTCAAAAAAATAACGGAAATTTTGTAATACTTCAGGTAAAAAAGAGTCCGTTTTACGATAAAGACGGTAACGTCAAAGGCGTAGTGGTCGTTGCAAGAGATATGACCATGATAAAAGAGATGGAGCAATCCCTGCTTACTTTAAATTCTACGTTGGAAAAAAGAGTAGAAGATAAGACGCTTGAACTTCAAAAGTCAAATGAGATACTTGAAGAGCATATAGTAGATCTTGAAATACTAAACTCAAAGCTTATGAGAACAAGAACTGAAGCCCTGCAGGCAGCGCAGGCAAGATCTAACTTTATTACAGGTATTTCACATGAGCTAAGAACACCGCTTAATGCAATCATCAATTTTACGGATCAAGTTATAGAAGATTTTGATGAGATGCTTGAAGATAAAGAACTTCAAGAAGATACAAAAAAGTTTATGCAAAGAGTTTTGGTAAACTCAAGACATCTGTTGAATCTTATAAATGATTTGCTTGAGTTTACAAAAGCGGAAGCCGGAAAAATAGATTATAAAATTGAGGAGTATGATTTAAATATTATTGCAAAAATGGCATACAACAATACATACTCTCTGCTAAACGGAACTGATGTAAAATTTAATTTAAAGTTATGCAAAACACCGCTCATGGCAATGGTTGATTCAAGACGATTTTTGCAGATACTTTTAAATCTACTCTCAAATGCAATAAAATTTACTCAAAAGGGAATGATTGAGTTAAGAAGTTTTGAAGAAGAGGGTCATGCAATTGTTGAGATAGAAGACAGTGGAAAGGGCATACCGAAGGATAAACAAAGCACAATATTTGATCCGTTTATACAGGTAAACAGTACCGATAACGGAACAGGACTGGGACTGGGACTCGTAAAAAGAATGTGTGATGACATGGATATTAAAATCTCATTTACTTCTATTGAGAATGAAGGAACGATTTTTCGTTTAGTTGTATTAAAATAACTTTTTTCTAATAATTATAGTAATATTAAAAAAAATAATTAAATATATGATAAAAACAATATTTATGTGATAAAATAAACACTTAAAAAAGAGAAGGAGAGTATTATGTTTCAGAATATGTCTATAAAACTCAAGATGGCGCTTATAGTTATAGTGCCTGTGTTGGTAATAGCCGTGTCGCTTGGGATGGATAGCTATAGAAGCTATAAAGAAGTAAAGGTTTTAGAACATATTGAGGAGATGGTCGGATATGCTCAAAAGAGCAGTGCGCTTGTCCATAATCTTCAAAAGGAGAGGGGGGCATCAGCAGGATTTATAAGTTCTAAGGGTGAAAAGTTCTCATCTGAACTCTCAAGCATCAGAAAAGATACCGATAAAACTCTCTCTGAATTAAAAGAGTATTATAACTCTATGGAGTTAGGTTATTATGCACAAAATCTTCGCTCAAAAATGGCAAAATCATTTGAACTGCTTTTAAAGCTTCAAGAGATAAGAAAGCAAGTCGATGCTTTAAGTGTTGCCGTTGCTGTTCCCGTAAAATTTTATACGGACTTAAACGGCAGCTTTATCAACTCTATAGAAGAGATAGCTAAGATGAGTTCAAATGCCGACATGAACAATGCTATTAACGCTTTTGTAAACTTTTTGTCTTCTAAAGAGCGTTCCGGAATTGAGAGGGCGGTTATATCTTCAACCTTTAGCAGAGACAGTTTTGCTCCGGGCTTTTATGAAAAGTTTATCGGACTTATAAATGCACAAGAGATATTTATGAATAAATTTCTGTTTTTAGCATCAGATGAGCTTAAGACTTTTTATGAACAGAGCATGAAAGCAAAAGAGGTTGATGAAGTCCAAAAGATGAGAGATATAGCACTTAAGCATCCAAACGGTGGATTTAATACGGATGCTACTTATTGGTTTGCCACTATAACATTAAAAATAAACATTCTTAAAAAAGTTGAAAACAAAATAGCAGAAAATTTAAAAGATACAATTACGACACTTAGAGATAGAGCTTTTAATGCGATGGTGGGTGGATTGGCATTTAATGTTTTTGTAGTTGTTTTTATAATTTTATTTAGTTTTTATATCTCAAACTCTTTGGCAAAAAGAATTAATAGATTTAAAAATGAGATAGATGACATAGTCTCTTCAAAAGATTTCTCAAAAAAAATTACCAGTTGCGCTACAGATGAGATAGGTTTTATCCAGCAATCTGCAAATCATCTTGCAAGTGTCGCATATAAGGCACTTGAAGACGCAAAAGAGAGTTTGCAAAAATCAGAGGAGCACTCTAGGGAGAGCTTAAAACAGTTAGAGTCAAATAAGCTAACACTCTCTTTAACCGAACTTCTAAATAATGGAGCAGCATCGGGTGTTGGAAGTGTTCAAGAAGGTCTCTCAACGAATATGGCGGCTCTAAAAGATATCAATGATAAAAATGCACAGACAGAGATAGTTGTTGAAGATGTAAAAAAATCTACAGACGAGATGGTTGAGTCTTTAAATAGTATTTCCGAAAAAATGCAAGGCAGCAGAGAGAGTTCAGAACAGTTAAACAGCAGTGTAAATGAGATAACAAATGTTATATCGCTTATTAAAGATATAAGTGATCAAACAAATCTTCTTGCACTCAATGCTGCCATAGAAGCAGCACGTGCGGGAGAACATGGACGCGGATTTGCCGTGGTCGCCGATGAAGTGCGCAAACTTGCGGAGAGAACACAAAAAGCAACAAGTGAAGTAGAGGTAAATATAAATCTTCTAAAACAAAACAGCTCATCCATGCAAGAGTTCTCCGAACATATGAATCAAGAGGTTTCGGCATCTTTGGATAAGCTTGAAGTATTCAACGTAAGTCTTCATGGACTGGTAAACGGTGCAAAAGATATCCAGCTCTCAAATAAAAAAATCTCTAACGAGCTATTTATAACTCTTGCAAAACTAGACCATATAGCGTTTAAACTTAGCGGATACAGTGCGGTGTTTAAGGATGATCATAACTTTAAATTCTCAGACCATACAAGTTGTAGATTTGGTAAATGGTATGCTGGAGATGCAAAAGAGTCGTTCTCTTCAACTACTTCATACGCTAAAATTGACCCTATCCATAAAACGGTACATGATAAAGTTAGAACTATTCCTGATTATATTGAAGAGGGTGCTATTAAAAATGCGGATAAAATTATCATGGCATTTGGCGATGCGGAAAAAGCTTCAAAAGAACTTTTTGTTACACTAGACAACATGGCAAACGAGATAAAATAGTTCTCAAACTCAAGGATTGCCGCACTTGTCATTGCGAACGAAGTGCGGCAATCTCTCACCCAGTCATTGAGATTGCCACGGCTAAAGCCTCGCAATGACGAGATGGCTTCGCTCGCAATGACGGAACATGTCGTCTAGCTAGGAGTAAAACGACGCGGCAGTCTTTTCTACTTAGTTACTTCTACAACTTTCTCGGTCGATTCCCACACACCGTGTTTTGTACAGTATGCCTGAGCGGTAAGTTTTAGTTTGCTTCCTGTTGGAATGATATTAAACGTAACCGTTGCATGCGCTTTTATGTTTCCAAGAGTACCGGGCGTAAAATCAGCACGAGCTAGAAGAGTTTCACCGTTAAAAAGTGACATGTTGGCAATATAGTGGTCAAAATCATCAGGGTGAGTATACTCATTTCCCATTTTAACTGTTACGCTAAACATCTCTCCCTCTTTAGCGGTATCCGCACAGTGAATAAACGGTGAATGACGGTCAATATAATCTTTTTTACTTTCTCTCTCAACTGTATCTATATCAACGTAACGATTTATTTTTGGCATTTCTTAATCCTTTAATTTTAAATTTGCGCAGCATTGTAACTACAATATCATTTATCAAAAACTTCCATTACTCTTTATCTGCTTTGATTAAGAGTTTTTTAATTTATAAACATTTAACAAAAATATAGATAAAATCGCGGCATTAATACCTATAAAAAGAGTCTATTTATGATTAAACCACTACTAATTGAGATTGGTGTTGAAGAGCTTCCTGCCATTCCGCTTTTAAAAGAGTTAAACAATATTGAAAAAAAATATGCCGATATTTTAGAAAAAAATTCGCTTTTGTGTGAATTTGAATTTTACTATACTCCCCGCCGTTTGGTTTTGTGGCATAGAGAGTTTAAAACCAAGCAAGATGACAGCAGTGAAGAGTTTTTCGGCGCGCCTCTTGAAGTTGCATATAAAGACGGTAATCCTACACCTGCAGCACTTGGGTTCGCTAAGAAATGCGGTGTAGATATCGAGGAGATAGGCTCTGTGCAAAAAAATGCAAAAGAGGTTCTTTACTACAAAAAAGAGCTAAAAGGAAAACCCTCGGTAGAGCTTCTTAACGAGATAATAAATGAGTGGATTAAATCTTTGGACTTTGGTAAATCTATGAGATGGGGAAGTCTGCATGAGAGCTTTATTCGTCCGATTCGCTGGGTGAACGTACTTTTTGGCGATGAGCTTGTTGACGCAGAGCTTTTTGGAGTTAAAGCAAAAAAAGAGACTTTTGTGCACCGTATAAGCAATTTTAACTCAGTGGCTCTAAGCGGTGCAAAAGATTATTTTGAGACTCTCAAGAAGGGCGGCGTAACTCTTTTTCCTGAGCTAAGACGTGAGAGTATTTTAAATGATTTTGCGATGCTTGAAAAAGAGAACAATATTACGATAGAGATAGATAAAGATTTACTAGATGAAGTTGTAGCGATTGCAGAGCATCCTAGAGCAATTTTGGGTTCATTTGATGAAGCATTTCTAGAGCTTCCTCCAGAGGTCATCATAACGTCTATGAAAGAGCATCAGAGATATTTTCCCGTTTTTAAAGATGCTAAGCTGGTAAATAGATTTGTCGTAGTCTCAAATGCCCTAACAGACGATTTTTCTAAAGTTATAGAGGGTAACGAGAGAGTTTTGCGCCCTCGTTTGGCAGATGCGCTTTTCTTTTATAACAATGACCTTAAAAAAGGACTTAGCACAGAGGGGCTTGAAAAAGTTGTGTTTATGAAAGGCTTGGGAACAGTTGCCGACAAGATAGAGCGTGATAGAAAAATTGCCGATGCTCTTTTTGACATGTACAAGCCACACGATGCAACAAAAGAGATGTTGAATCGTGCAATTGATTTAGCAAAAGCTGATTTAATGAGCGATATGGTTTATGAGTTTACGGAGCTTCAAGGTCTTATGGGTTACTACTACGCTAAAAAATCAGGTGAGAGCGATGAAGTGGCAATTGCCATAAAAGAGCAATATCTGCCTGATGGTGAAGAGAGTCTCCTTCCTTCAACCGTTATGAGCGCTATTGTTGCCATGAGCTTAAAGCTTGATACTCTTTTGGGTCTCTTTAGCGTAAATCAGATTCCTACAGGCTCACGTGACCCGTTCGCACTTCGCCGTGCCGTTAACGGTCTTATTAGAATTACAAAAGAACACAATCTAGAGTTTGATATTGTTGGTACTCTAAAGCATTTAAGCAAAGAGTATGCGGAGTTTGACATCTCAAAACTTGAAGCATTTTTCTTAGAGAGACTAAGACAATATTTTAAAGTAAATCCTTCCATCATAGAAGCCGTACTATTAAGCGGAGAGAGAGAGCTTCTAAAAATCGGTAAAAAGATAGAAGCGTTAGAGAACATGGTGGGTAGTGAAGGCTTTAGTGAATCATTTTCAACATTTAAAAGAGTTGCGAATATTACTAAAGATATTGATATGTCAGGTAAATTCAGCATTGATGCAAAACTTTTTGAGCAGAGTGCGGAAGAGACTCTTTTTGCAAGATATAATGAAGTAAGTTCGGCTAAATATACTTCATACGAAGAGGAATTAGATGCTCTTTTAGGACTCAAGCCTGAGCTTGATAAGTTTTTTGACGATGTCATGGTAAATGCCGAAGATGAGGCTATACGTAGCAACAGAAAAGCTCTTGTCGCTTCCATATATAAAAGTATTTTGAATATCGCGGACATTAAAGAGGTAAGTGTTTAAGAATTCTCCTCAATAAGTACTTTTTTTGAAGTAAGTGCTTTTAAAAGAGAGTTTTTTATGGAGAGATAAGCATTTTTGTTTTGCGCTAAAATCTTCTCTTCTCTTTTCTCTTGTCTTTTTAGTGCATCTATATCTCTTTTTATATTGTTGTATTTGAGTATGTGGGATTTGGTTGCCATTTTTGATGTCAGCTTGTCTCTTTCATCTTTTTTAATCTGCATCTCTTGTTGAATCTCTCTAATATCATTTTTTAAACCATTTGCTTCTTCGCTGTTTTTAGACGAGTCAAGTGAGTCGATATATATATTTAATCTTTTTGAAATATAAATGAGATTTTGTGTTATTTTTTCTATCTCTTTTGTGATTTTGCTATTGTATTCAACAGGTGAAAAAGAACTAATATAGAGTTCTGAAATTTTCTCTTCAAGTTCCTCTCTCTCCTCTATAGCCGTTTCAAGCGACATTTCTGTTTTTACATATATTTTAACAATCGACATCATTGATGCAACATTCCACTTCATTCCGTTTGAAGCTTCAATCTCGGGAACTTTGTACTTTTGTCCGTCCACTACTACTATACTTAACGAGTAGTATTTTAAAAAATCCATTATGTATCTGTTTGAAATGCTTAGTTCGGAGAGTATTAAATTTGCTATGTAGTTAAACACTTCTTTAAAATGTATTCTAAAAACATATCCTGAAAATCCTTTGAAAAATTCGTCATTTTTGTCAAAAGTGTTTGTTAGATGTTCGGTTACGATTGACTGAATAATTGAGAATGCATATTTCTCATAAGTAAAATTATCTATTTTTTTCTCAAGCATATATACATCTACAAACTGCTCTGCTACAGAGTAGAAGAAATTTTTATTTTCATCTTTGAGAAAAAAATTGTTGTAAAATGATTTTAGTTCATCTTCATTGATTCCGTTATATCTGTTTGCAATTGTGTTTTTTTCTTCATCAGAGATTTGTTTTACACTGCCGTTATCAAATAATTTTATAAATATTTGACTATTCTTAATGATGATAATATCACTCTTTTGCAGCTCAAACGCTTCTCTGATAGCATATTTTAAAAGTTCTTTTTTGTTTATCTCTTCATTATTTATCTTGTTTACAAAGTGTGTCAGCTCAAGTGTCAGCTCTTTTTGAAGACATATTAAATCATCTTTATTGTTGTGGTTGTACTGTATTAAATCTTCATTTTGATCTATTATATCTATGATTGCATCAAGGTTTATACTGTCTTTTGGTTCTGTTTTATAAGGAATAAGTTTAACACGAAGTTCATTTTCGGCAACTTTGAACATGGTGTATCCAATAGATTCAAAATGCTCTCGTATAGACTGTTTTACCTCTTGTTGTACCTCTTTGTCGAGCAAAGAGGAAGATTCAAAATTTTTGCTTAAATAAGAGAGCAGTTTTTCGTTATGTTCACTGCCCCATTTAAAGTCAACTCTAGGAGTATCGATAATAGTTTTTACGTGTGTTTTTAGTTTTTGCAACAACATTTTATATAACCGATTCTTAAGACGTTTTAATAATTTGTGGAGGATATTTAGAGAATGCTTTTTTAAAGGCGTTTGCTCTTACATCTTTAAATTTTCCTGTTGCAACGGGAGGTAGAAAATATGCTCCCTCTTGGCTCTCTTGGGCATCATGATTGTTATCATACATAAATGCTATCTCTTTGCCTAGCTTTTTTGCTTGAGCGGCTAAATTTCTGGCATAAGCGATGATATTTTTATGATGTTTGTCAAATTTGTTTCCTGAGCCGAAAAAGACAAATTTGCCGCTTAGACGGATATTTAGGTAGTCATGATAGTTGAGTTCTCTGTCATATCTTGTCAGCTGATTACTCGTATATTTATCTAAGTCTGCATCAAACTCTTCTAAGATGGGTGTTGGTTCTATATTTGGCTTATTTATGTTGAAGAGATATTTTATCTCTATAAGTTTGCCTCTATAGCCCTCTTTTATGGCAGAAGCAAAGAGGTTGCAGTTGTTGTCAAAATTTAATTCGTTGAATTTATTCTCAAATACGTAACATTGAGATGCAAGTTTTGTGTTTGTGTTGTAACCGACGGGAGCGATAGTCGGGTTGTATAAAAAAATGGTTCCGGCTACAGTTTTACGTCTTTTGTTTAACAACTCTTCTAACTGAGCAGTATCTATAATTTCGCTGTCCTCCGGTATATAGATATACTGTTCTGTTATATATTCCACATCAAAACTTGTTGAAAATTTTCCAAATGTCTGCAAATTTAAATCCTCTTATATTTATTGGAATTATACTATAATTCTGCGTTATAGAGGTCATCGCGCTTTTTGATTTGACTTTTAAATTTTTGTTGTTATGATTCACTTAAGGAAATTTATTGATAGCACGCTAATGTAAAAAATCTGGCGGCAAAAACAGAGTTAAAATATTATAATTCAACTCTCTTAAACGTAAGCAGACTCTTTTAGGTATCTGTTTACGGTCAGTTTGGAAAATTTATCAAGATATTGCCAGAAATCATCTTTGATATTTTGGTCAATATCAAGTTCCATTAACACCTCTCTAAAAGTACCAAGCCACTCATCTCTTGATTTTTCATAGATAGAGAAATTTTTATGTATGTCTATCATGTACTGGTCAAGGTCTTTGCCCTTCATCTCTTCATCATAGATTGACGGACCTCCGCATATTTGAATAAAAAATTTTGTGTTTTTTTTCTTTACTTCTTCAAACTCATCGGGATCTTGAGGAAAAAAATGTGCGATATTGCTCTCATAGATACGGTCATAAAATTTATACATAAGTTCTTGCATACCATCATAACCCAGTGCTTCATAAAAAGCAGGGTCTGGGTTTTTAAATTTTACGTCTTCGCCTTGAATTGCTTTTGTTATTTTGTAGCTCATCGTTCCCACTAATATTAAAATTGTCATAATAATAGCAAAAGTTGATTAATATTTAATTTTTGCAAGATACAATCCATTACTCTTTGCTGGTCTGATTTTGTACTTTTTTTTGCATTGTAGTTGTTCTGCTATTTCTTTGGAGTCAAGTTGTAGAAGCGCCCCGACCATCATCCTTATCTGGCTTCTTAAAAATCCGTTGGCTTCAAAGTTGAGGATTGTATATCCCTTGTGTCTGTATGCAAAAGCTTTATAGACAACTCTGGTTGTGCTCTTAACATCGCTTCCGCTTTTCATAAAAAATTTGAAGTCATGCTCTGCGACAAAGAGTTTTATATTTTTCTCTATTTTTGAAAAATCAACACCACTCAAAAAGGTTACAAAACTCTCTTCAAAAGGATTGCTCATAGCCTCTTTAATGATGTATCTGTAAACTCTTTTTTTTGCGCTGTATCTTGCATGAAAGTTATTATCTACGGGCTTTATCCGCTTAACAACAATAGAAGGAGGAAGCATGTCATTTAGAACTGATTTTAGTTTGTCTAAATCACTCCAAAACTCAGGTAAATCAACATGACAAACCTGAGCACTTGCATGAACACCTCTGTCCGTTCTTCCGCTTGCTACGACTTTTGCATCTATGTTGAGTTGATGCAGTACATGTTCTAGTTGACCGAGTATAGTGTTTTTTGAGCTTTTTTGCGTTTGCGAACCCAAAAAGTGCGTACCGTTATAGGCAAGTGTTAAAGCACATCTCATTTAAAACTTATCTACAATTATTTTTTTATAAATGATATAGGTCGCTATTAGCCAGCCAAAGATTAAAACAGGTACTGCATACGTAGATATAGCCAGTTGAAGCGCAACTACAAGAGCATCATATATGATTATTGAGAGAAAAAGATATAGGTAAACTTTTCCTTTTTGGTGTCTTACATGTACAATCCCGATGCTGGCAATCAAAAAAAGACTTAAAATCGGAAAGAGTGAAAACAGAGTGTTTGTTACAAGCCTTTTTGTTGTTTTAGCGGAGGGCTCATTTGGAAACCAGTACTGCATGGGTGTCTGATATTCATCAAAGTCTGTTTTCATGGTGTCGTTTATGTACATTGTTTCAAAATCAATCTGTGTAAATTTTTCCTAAGAATAGCTATATCCTTCCCCGTCGGTAAGTTTTAATCTTAAAACCCCTGAATCATTTATGATTCTTGCCCCTTTAGCACCTATTAGCACCTCTTCATCCTGCTTTTTGTTAAACAAAATTACGTCGGCATATGTTCCGTTGGAATCTTCTCTGCCTATATATAAAAGCCATTCTCCAAATTTATGTCCAAATTCAGAGGCTGAGAGATTAAATTTTGCTTCACTTTTTTTATAAGAGATAAAGTTGCTTGAGAGTACTTTTGCATGTGGAAAGAGAACCAGAAAATTAAAGAGCAGAATTGCCGATAAAAAGAGTGCCGGTGCAAAAAGTGTTTTTAAGATAAGCTTCGGGCGAATCCCAAGAGCAAAAAGCACGATTATCTCATTGTCGTTTGAGAGTTTAAAGAGCGCAAGTGTAGCAGCTACAAAAAACGAGATTGGCAGTGTATAAAAAAGAAGTTCGGGCAGCATAAAGAAAAATAGTTTACTCATCTCAAAAAAAGAGAGCTGGATAATAGCCGTATAGGTAGCCATTTTTATTAAAAAGACTACAGAGGCGATTGAGAAAAGAGGTAAAAAAATGGATAAAAACAGGATTGAGAGAGACTGCTTTATATAGTTTTGTAATATTTTCATTAGTAGTTCGCCTCTATGTATCTTAAAATCGGGCTGTCAAACAGATAGACTATAAACGCAGCCATAGTTAAAAACGGCACAAAAGGAACTCTCTGCTGTTCTTTTGATCCTCTTATAACAAACAGCATAACGGGCAGGGCTAAAAGAGCAGATAAAAAGATGGCGGCAAGTGTAAGTTTAACTCCAAGAAGCGCACCCATAGTAGCTGCAACCATGATATCTCCTTCTCCCATAGCTTCTATAAAAGGGTAGGTATGATAGTTCTTACTCCATGACGTTACGGTTTTTTTAGCATGTCTGTGCGCAGATGACGTTAACATGTAAGAGATGGCAAATCTAAGCAGCGTAAATCCGCCCGCAAAGAGCAGGGCGTTTTGGAAGTTTGTCATGACTGAGCTTATACTCCATGCTCCAAAGACGGCAAATACTAAAGCCAGAAGATTTAAAGAGTCGGGAACCATTTTGTATCTGAAATCTATCATGGATAACCCAAGGAGGGTTAAAAAGCTAAAACCAATCAGCAAGACCGGAAAATTTAACCCAAATTTGATTGCCAAAGCTAAGAATATAAGACCTGAAGCCAATTCAACAAGCGGATACTGCAGAGATATTTTTGAGCCGCAAAATGCACATTTACCTCTTAAAAATATCCATGAAAAAAGAGGAATATTATGCCAAGGTTTTAGAGTGTTTTTACATGTAGGGCAGTGGGAAAAGCCATGTACTATGCTCTCGTCTTGCGGAAGTCTTAAGATAACGACATTTAAAAATGAACCAAGCAGCACGCCCAATACGAAAGCAATTAAAAGCTCCACTATTTAAGTCCTCCGAATCTTCTCTCGATTTTTGTAAAATCTTTTATTATTTTTTCAAGCTCATTCGTCGTAAAATCAGGCCAAAGCGTATCTGTAAAAAAAAGCTCGGCATAAGCGGCCTGCCAAAGTAGAAAATTTGAGAGTCTTTTGTCTCCGCCCGTGCGAATAATCAAGTCAACGTTATGTTTGCAGTCAAGCGCATTTCCAAGCATCGCTTCGGTAATGTCGTCTTGAGAGTTTTTAATCTTGTTTACGGCTCTGAGTATCTCGTCATGAGCACCGTAATTCAATGCCAAAGATTGAACCAAACCGTCACAGTGGGCAGTTTTTTCCTTCACATTTTGAATTGTTTGACGGAGTGATTTTGAGAATGCTCTTATATCGCCGATAGGCTCAAATCTAATATTGTTTTGAAGATAATTCTCAAGCTCACTATCTAGATATTTTTGCAAAAGCTTCATTAAAAACTCTACTTCCAGGCGAGGTCTTTTCCAGTTTTCCGTTGAAAAAGCATAGAGAGTCAATCTCTCTATATCCTTATCACATGAGCAAAATTCGGTAATGGCTCTAACCACTTTTGCACCCGCTTCATGCCCTTTTACTCTTTTTTGCTCTCTTAGCTCTGCCCATCTGCCGTTACCGTCCATGATAATAGCTATATGTCTTGCTTTATTCATATGTTTTTTGCATGTTTGAGGATTTCAAATGATACGCTGAGTTTATCAGACTTAGCGATGGACTCTTTTTTGTTTGGAAGTATGAACTCTATCTCGTTTGTGTCAGTTCCAAAGCTTGATGAATCTTTTAAAATATTTAGACAAACGGCATCAACTCCTTTGCCATCTATCATCTTGAGGGCATTGGCAACCGCGTGTTCTTCATCCATTTCAGCTTTAAAGCCGATTGTTACGATGTCTGTTTTATCTATTTCGCTTAAGATGTCAATATTTTGTTTTAGCTTCAAATCCCACTCATTACCAAGATTTTCTTTCTTGAGTTTTGCGTTCTGCGGGAACTGGGCAACATAGTCGCTTACTGCTGCCGCCATAAAGAGATAGGGCTTTTTTTGAATCAGATGAATCTGCTCTTCTCTCATAAGTGTCGCTTTTGATAGCTTCCCTTTTTTCGCAACGCGAACGGAATCTTTAAGGTACTCCAGCATCTCTGCAGAGCTTTGAGTATCTATCGTGTAGAGATTAAGCGGAAGATCTTTGTCGAACTTTGAAGATATAAGGTTTACGTCCGCACCTCTGCAGTAAAGCGCAGCAGCAAGAGCCGAAGCCATTTTTCCGCTTGAGAAGTTTGAGAGATAGCGGACTTCATCTATCTTCTCAACGGTTCCGCCGCCCGTTACGATAACACGTCTGTCTGTCCAAAACTCCTCTTTAAGCAGAGCCCTTGCGCAGTGCCAAAAAATCTCTTGCGCCTCAGCCATTGCGCCGTCACCTACCGTTTTGCATGCAAGTTCTTTTATCTGCGTGTCCACTATCTCATAGTTGGCAATTGCAAGCATTTTTAGGTTGCCCTTTGTTATGGGGTTATTTATCATGTTTGTATTTGCGGAGGGTGCGATTATTTTTAGGTTCGGATAGGCTAGGGCAGTTTGTAAGAGTATATTATCGGCTATAGCATTTGCTAGTTTTGCTATAGTGTTTGCGGTAGCAGGCGCAATGACGAGAAGGTCTGCCCATTCGCCTGCTTTTATATTGTTATGTGACGTGACCCATGATTCGTTTATATCATCAAGCACTTCGTTGGAGGTAAGGGCTTCAAAAGAGAGAGGAGCTACAAATTTTTTGGCAGCTTCACTCATGATGACTTTAACTTCTGCACCGGCTTTACTTAGCAGTCTGACAAGATCTAGTGCTTTATACGCGGCTATAGAACCTGTAACTCCTAAAAGAATCTTTTTATTTTTTAGCAAATCCGGCGATATAAGCATAATTTACCTCATTTTTGTTTTTGGCGTATTTTAACACGAAAAGACTTAAGCGGCTTTAGTTGTTGATATAAATAAAGCACAAAAATTTATTGCGTGTTAAGATTACAACTTATAATAATTAAAAGGAAAATTTATATGAAAAAACTAGTGCTATCAGTTTTTGTTTTGTCCTCATTGCTTTTTGCTGAGTCGGCAACGCAAACATGCAAGAAGTGTCATCCGGTTATCGTTGATGAGTTTGAGAATTCAATGCATAGAAATTCTACGATTTACAGTGATGCAATCCATAAAGCAGTCTGGGATAAACACCCTTTAAAAGCAAAAGACGAGTATACATGTGCAAAGTGTCATACGCCAAATGCTAAAAATGAAGAGGATGCTAAAGAGGGCATTACATGTGTGAGTTGTCATACTATCAAGGATGTAGAGGTACATGCAAACGTAAATAAAAATGTTTACTCCAAAGATGCAAAAACATTTTACTCTGAAGAACCGGGCAGAGAAGGCGAGAAAGTAGTTTATAAAAAAGAGAGTTCATGGTTTGGTATGAATACAAGCAGTGTCGGCTCGCCTTATCATGACATAGACTATACAAATGAAAAATTCTATAACGCTCAAATGTGTATGGGGTGTCATTCACATAGAAAAAATTCAAATGAATTTATGGTTTGTGAAACATCAAAAGAGGGCGCTAAAAGCAAAGAAGAGAACTGCATAACATGTCACATGCCAAAGGTAGACGGTACGGCAACGACTATCAGACAGACTCAAAAACACTCTTTTCACGGTTTTGCGGGAACTAGAAAAAATCCTCAAATGCTCTCAAAACATGTTGAAATAGATTTCAAAAAGAGTTCAGGCGGTTTTGAAATAACTATCGACAACAAAGCACCGCATGACCTTATGCTTCACCCTCTTAGAGTTGTAGAACTTAGAGTAAATCTTCTAAAAGATAAAAAAGCAACACCGCTTAAGACACACTCTTTTGCCAGGGTAATAGGTAATGAAGAGGGACCTTCAATGCCATGGCTTGCAAATAAAGTTGTTGTAGATACGATGTTAAAAGCCAATGAGAAAAAGAGTATAAAATATGATGCCGCACTTCTAAGCGGAGATAAAATCGAAGTTCAGCTTGGATATTTTGTTGTAAATCCAAAAGCTCTTAAAAAGCTAAATCTGGAAGAAAATGAGGAAGCTCAGAAGTTTACAGTCTTAAAACAACAACATTTTACGGTGGAGTAGCCTAGTGCTGCTCTAACTTCAAAAACACAACTCTCACTAAATATCTATAAAACTTTTCAAAACAATAAGAAAAATTGTAAATAAAATAGAACCTGCTATTAAGTAAAGAACTTTTTTTGATGCAAGTATGCTAAAGAAGTTTTTCACCCCAAAAGCCTTGATTGTTAGAACAAACCCTACAAAACCGCCTATAGTTCCCGCAAGTGCCAAACCGGCAGCTCCCATCGGGGTTATGAGCGTGAGTGCAAAGACGATATAAAACAGTAGTGAGAAAGTTGCTATTTTTGCAGCTCTCATCTGCTGCTCGTTTGCATAGAGCCAGAGTAAAAACAGCTTTTGAAGTCCCAGAGGAAGTAGCCCTATCATGTACATCTGAAGAACAAATGCGCTGTTGATTGTGTCTATGGCATTAAAAGAGCCTCTCTCAAAAAGGAGCCAGATAATCTCATGGGCGAGTATATAACCGCCGATAGTGCTGGCACTTAGCAAATACGCCAAAAACCAAAAAGCTTTCTCCATGTAGAGTCTTGCTTTTGTCTCATCGTTGTTCTTTATGTATCTTGCAATGCTGGGAAAGAGTGCGATAGAGGTTGCAATAGCAAAGAGTGCAAGAGGGAGCTGAAATATGCGGTTTGCATAGTAGAGATAGCTGATAGAGCCGGTTGCTAGAAAAGATGCCAGAAACGTATCTAAAAAAGCGCTGACTTGAGGAGTCGAGTTTCCCCAGATGGCAGGAAAAAACTGCTTTTTAAATTTCTGACTCTCCTCTTTAATTTTATCTGCTTTTGTTCCAAGGTGTTTAAAGCCGCTGCATAAAGGCTTTAAAAGCCCAAGTTGACGAATAGCTATAACATGAGAGAGCAGTTGTAAAAGACCGCCGATAACAACACCGAAACTTAAATAGTAGACTATCTCTGCATGGCTTTTTTCTGCCGAGAAATATAGAGCTAAAATAAGCGAAATATTAAGCAGCGCGGTTGAGAATGCAGTAGTGGCAAAGTGGCGTTTATATTGAAGCATGGCGCTAAGAAAAGTAACACCGAAGATAAGAGGAAGATACCAGAAGTTTATGGCAACAAACGGTGATGCAATCGCAACCGTTTTTTCATCAAAGCCTACCGCAATTGCCTGTGTTGCAAGAGACGGCAAGATATTTACAAGCAGAGTTATGACAAGAATAATAGATAAAAAAATTAAAAAAATATGTGCAGAAAAAGCAGATTTATTGTTTGAATGGGCATAAGCCGGAATAAATGCCTGCGTAAAAGCACCTTCTGCAAAAATACGGCGAAAAAGGTTCGGGAGCTTGAAAGCTACAAAGAAAATGTCGCTGAAAACACCCGCTCCAAGAGCCGATGCTGTCATAAGGTCTCTGAAAAATCCCAGAATCCTTGAGAATAAAATTCCAAAACTATTGGTAAATATTGCTTTAAACATAGGCTTCTTTTTGAGTTAAGTATCGCTTTTACGAAAGTTTAACAAATATTTGATTAAAATGGAGAGTTTAATTTTTAAAAAAAATCATTTTCGGGGAAATAAAAGTATGGCATTATTTGGTTCAAACAACAAAACAGAACAGTTACCAAAAACTATTCGCCCCACAGTTATAAAAACGCAAAACGTAGCTAAAGAGATTATGGATTTGGCAAAAAAAAACGGCGTGAGCGCAAGTAGTTTGGATTTTGATATTTTAGAGATAGAAACATTTACAAGAGTAAAAAAAGATAAGACTGAAACAGATTGGGAAGAGATAAGCGTAGAAGAGCTGCACAAACTTGATGATGCAACTGCAATATTAAATCCCAATTTTGAGATAAAACAGGTCTATGAAGTAGAGATATACTCCAAAGAAGAGAACGATATTTTTAAAAATTTTCATGCCGCTGTCGGAGCAAATGCTACAAAATGTAAAATATATTTAAGTATAAAAGCCGGCTCAGAAGTATCTACAAGCCCAAGATTCGAAGATGAGTTCTTAAACTATATAAATAAAAGTAAAATCAGAGCCGGAATTCTGGTCAATATTTTTGATGAGATGGTAAAAGATGTCGTCTCTCGTATATCTGCACTTGCAAAAGTTGACGGCATTATACGGTATGATAAAAATCAGACAATACTTATAGCGGACGCACACGAACCTACTGCTACCGTAAACGATCAGCTTATAGCACACTATGATAAAGAGATTGAAACCGGCAACGGCGATCGTGTAGATTACTCAAAAAGAGGATTTATACACAGTGTTTTAGACGGTGATATTTTGATGGAGTATATAAAACCAAAAAAAGGAAAAGCGGGCAGAAACTGCCGCGGTGAATTTTTAGAACCGCCTGAACCGGAAGTAAAATTCGCACCTGATTTTAATGTTGACGACACTATAGAGACAGTAGACAATAAAGAAAACATTATATACCGGGCAAAAGCCAGCGGCTATATCAGTTTAGACGCAAATACCTATAAAATAAAATCCGAGATGGATGTAGGGGAGATAAGCTTTAAAACAACAGGATCTATCTCAACAGGTCTTGATTCCGACGTTTCACTCAGTGTAAAAGAGAATGACTCGCAAAAAGATGCTATCGGAAGCGGTATGGATGTTGAGGTTAAAGAGATTGATATAAAAGGAAATGTCGGACCAAATGCTAAAGTAGTTGCAAAAAGAGCTACCATTGAGGGGCAGACACATAAATCGTCATATATAAAAGCAGATGATTTGACAATAAATGTACACAAAGGTGCTGCAGTCGGAGATATTATTAAAATTACAAGACTAGAACATGGAAGCGTAGACGGGAAAAAAGTAGAAATTGTGCAAGCAGTCGGCGGTAATATAAAAGCTAAAGATATAGAAATAGGTTTATGCGCTTCATTTGTAAAAGCTACAGCATCAAGATTGATTGAGATTAAAAAGCTTCACGGCAGTGAAAATATCTTTACCATCGATCCACTTCTGCAAGAGGATAAAAAAGATGGATTTAGTGAAAATAAAGATGAGATAAATCAACTTCGTATAAGCGTTAAAGAGATAAAAAATGAGGTAGAGAAGTATCAAAGACTTGTTAGAGACAACACCGCCTCTTTTAATGAGGTTAAAAAAAGATTAATGCATTATAAAAAAAACGGCATAAAAATGCCGGCAGCCTTTTTAAATAAATATAGACAGTTTTATAAAGCCCAAGAGCATTTAGAAGGAATAATAAAAGAGTATAATGTCAAAAATGACAAACTGCATCTTTTAACCAGCAAAACAGCTTCTTTTCAAGATAATATCGCAGATGCGAGAATTATAAACAGAGATAGATGGATTGGGCATAATGAGTTGATTTTCAGACTTGTAGAACCGCCTATTGAACTAAGCTATAAACCTCAAGAAGGTTCTCTTTATAAGATATTTGCGGTTGTAGAGACAGAAAACGGAGTATTTGAAATTCAGGCGGTAAAAGAGTGATAGTAGGCTTAAGGGGAGATGTTATATATAAAGAGCCGTCGTTCGTACATGTAGAGGTTCAGGGAGTCGTTTATGAAGTGTTTATATCGCTTCAAAGTTTTTCAGCTATGGGCAGCAGTGCGGTAAAACTCTTTACATCACATGTAATAAGAGAAGATGCGCAGCTGCTTTACGGGTTTTTGGAACTAAGTGAGAAGAAACTCTTTGAGAGACTGCTTAAGATAAACGGCGTAGGTCCAAAGGTCGCTATGGCAATCTGTTAAACATACACGCCTGCACAGTTTGCAGTTGTAGTAAATAACAAAGATATGAACGGTGTAAAAAAAGTTCCGGGGATAGGCCCTAAAAGTGCGGGACGAATTTTAGTTGAGCTAAGCGGTTTTGATACCCAGCTTGCTCTATCACAAAATGAAGATATGGACAGCTCTTTTGCTCAAGCAAGTGAAGCGTTAGAGTCACTGGGTTTTAAAAAAGAGAAGATATCAAAAGCGCTTAGCCAGTGCAGTGCAGATGACACCGCTTCATTGGTGAAAGAGGCTTTGAGGCTTCTAAAAACAATTTAACTAAGGAAATATAGATTGAAATTAACTATTTTATTCGGAGGCGCTAGTTTCGAGCATGAAATCAGCATAGTAAGCGCTATAACTTTAAAAGAGAAACTTTTGGGTTTTAACTTAACTTTTATTTTTTGTGATCAGGATCACACTTTTTATCTCATAGATGCTTTAAAAATGAAGGCTACGACTTTTTCAAGAGGCGAGTATAAAAAAATGCCTAAACTCTCTGTTGCTAACGGGGCATTTGTTCAAAAAGGATTATTTGGTTCAAAAGAGTACAGCTCTACCGTTTTGAACCTTATCCATGGTGCAGACGGTGAAGATGGTTCTATTGCGGCACTTTTAGATTTTTTCTCTATTAAATATATTGGACCTCGCGTTGATGCAAGTGTTTTTTCTTATGACAAACGTTATACAAAATGGCTCTGCAATGCCAGAGGAGTTAAAAGTATAAAACATGAAGAGCTCAGCTTAAAAGAGCACAATAATATTAAAACTCCATATCCGATTATCGTAAAACCTTCACGTTTGGGAAGTTCAATCGGAGTGAGTGTAGTAAAAGAGGAGAGTGAGCTTGATTATGCCCTTGACAGCGCTTTTGAGTTTTACAGCAGCGTTATAGTAGAGCCGTTTTTGCAAGGGGTAAAAGAGTATAACCTTGCAGGTTTTATGGCAAAAGGGAAGATTCACTTCTCAATTGTTGAAGAGCCTCAAAAAAATGAGTTTTTGGATTTTGAAAAAAAATATATGGATTTTTCAAGAAGCTCGCAGGTTTTAAAAGCTGAAATTTCAAAAGAGTTAGAGTCAAAATTAAAAGCAAATTTTGAAAAAATATATAAAAATATGTTTGAGGGTTCTTTGATTAGATGTGACTTTTTTGTCGTTGAGGGAGAGGTTTATCTTAATGAAATCAACCCGATACCAGGCTCAATGGCAAACTATCTTTTTGAAGATTTTGCAAATTCTCTTGAGATGCTTTCAAATTCACTCCCGCATGCAAAAAGAGCAAGAACAAACTACGAGTATATCCACTCAATTTCTAAAGCCAAAGGGAAGTAATGGCTATTAAGTCAATACAGTTTGAACAACACACTTTAGATATTAGTTATGAAATATTAAACCCTCAGGCAAAAATCGATTTAATTATTTTACATGGATGGGGAAGCAATAAAGAGTTGATGAAAAAAGCATTTTCACCCTATATGGATACATTTCGTCATATTTATATAGATTTGCCGGGATTTGGCAACTCTACATGTAATATGGCGCTTGAGACAAAAGATTATGCAAGAATTGTAGAGCTTTTGATGATTCATCTAAATGCCTCAAAAGATATTGTTTTGGGGCACTCTTTTGGCGGTAAAGTCGCACTTCTTCTTGAGCCTCAGGTTTTGGTTTTAGTTGCAAGTGCGGGAATCTATAGGTCAAAATCCCTAAAAGTAAGAACAAAAATCGCACTCTTTAAGCTTTTAAAACTATTGGGAGCAACAAAATTTAGAGAGTTTTTTGTAGCCGATGATGCAAAAAAACTTAGCGAACCGATGTATCAAACTTTTAAAAATGTCGTAGACGAAGATTTTTCAAAAGAGTTTACCTCTTATGGCGGAAAAGCTCTTCTTTGCTGGGGGACAAATGACACTGCAACTCCGCTTAGCAGTGCAAAAAAGATAGATAGACTCATAAATGATTCTTCTCTTTTAACCTACGAAGGCGATCACTACTTTTTTTTAAATCATGCCAAAGATGTAGCGCAAAATATAGAAAAAACTTTTTTAAAAACATTGGAGCATAAATAATGCAAGATTATGAAGTACTTATGGCATTTGTCACAAATGTTCTTTTTGTGAGTGTTTTGGGATGGTATCTTATAACAAACCTTCAATGGTATGACTATAAGTTATCACGCGTAGTTTTAAAACATCATAAACCTCACTGGCATGTTATCTATTTTCTTATCCCTTTTATCGCTTACTATACGACGGGCAGATTTTTTATTATCTTTTTTCTTTTTGCAGTTTTGCCGGCAATATTTATTTGGCATAAAAGTTTAGATAAAAAATTGATTTTGACATGGAGGGTAAAGAGATTTTTGATTCTCCTTGTCTCTTTAGTTATTTTTCAAGATATTCTCTGTACTTTAAAGTCGGCATGCGAGACTTATGGCGTATTTATGCCGTTGTTTGTTGCTTATGTGGGAAGTTTTGCAATGGAGAAATTTCTTTTTGCAGCTTATAAAAAAGAGGCTCAAAAAAAACTCCAAAGTATGTCCAAACTTCAGATAGTCTGCATTACGGGAAGTTACGGTAAAACAAGTACGAAAAATTTTGTTCGTGAAATATTGAGTAAAAAGTATAGAGTTTATGCAACTCCCAGAAGTGTCAATACTCTTGGAGGAATCATCAAAGATATAAATGAGTCTCTGCCGAGTGATACCGAGATTTATGTTTGCGAAGCGGGTGCAAGACAAAGAGGGGATATCTTGGATATTACAACCTTTTTGGAGCCTCAGGTGGTAGTTGTAGGTAAAGTGGGTCTTGCTCATGTAGAGTATTTTAAGAGCCTGCAAAATATTATTGCAACAAAGCTTGAGATTATGAAATCTCCGAGATTGGAGTGCGCTTTTATCCATACATCGGTCACAGATGAGCCTCATGAGAAGGTTACATTTTTTGGAGAAGAGATTCAAAATGTTAACGCAACTCTTGAGGGAACTGATTTTGATATAATTTTTAGCGATAGAACTCTTCACTTTCACACCGATGTGCTTGGCTCATTTCAGACAATCAATATTGCCGCGGCAGTTCATATTGCAAAAACATTTGACATGAGCGATGATGAGATAGTTAAAGCGGTAAAACGTTTAGCTCCGGTTGAGCATAGATTAGAGATGATAAAGGCGGGCGGAAAGCTAATACTAGATGACGGATATAACGGCAACATAGAGGGAATGCTCGAAGCAGTGAGGCTTTGTTCGCTGCATGAAGGTAGAAAAGTGATAGTCACTCCCGGTCTTGTTGAGAGCAGTGATGAACTAAACTTAGAGCTGATTGAAGCAATAAACACTGTTTTTGACATAGCAATAGTTACGGGCTCTTTAAATTCAGAGCTATTTGACAAGAACTTAAAGGTCAAAAATAAAATCATCCTGCATGACAAAGCAAAAATCCAAGAGTTGCTCGCACATCAAACAAGAGCAGGAGACATCATTCTCTTTGCAAATGATGCACCCAATTTTATATAGATAGATGGTAAAATCACTATTTGATTAAAATCATAAATGCACTTCTTCAAAAGGTACACGAGGGGATAAAATGAGCAAAAAACCAATAAGTAAAAGAGAATTAGCCATGACGATAAAAATAACTCAGAGTATCGAGGGGTATAAAGAGGTTAAAAAAGAGGTCGTCGCAGAGGTAATGCTGCTAAAGGAAAAGCATGGCATCAAAGTACAAAAATCAAGTTAGCAGTATCTATATTAAAGATTCGGATGTACCTATAAATAAAGCAGGCATCAAGAGTAGCGAACAGATACATGAGTTAGAAAAAGAGCTTTTATTTGAAGCTTATGAGATTTTTTATGATGAATTAAATGAAGATACTGTTTTTGATGAGAATTATTTTATACAACTGCATAAAAGAACATTTGGAAACCTTTATGAATGGGCAGGAAAATATAGAGATTTTAATATGTCAAAAGATGAGTCGAAATTTTGTCAAGGTATGTATGTAAACAGCTCATCGAAAAAAATATTTGATGAATTAAAAAAAGATAATTATCTTAAAGATTATGAGCATAAATCAAAAGAAGATTTTGCTCAAAAATTAGCTTATTATAAAAGTGAGCTAATAGCATTACATCCGTTTTATGAGTTAAACGGAAGAATAACCAGACTTTTTTTTGATATGATTGCTGTTTATAACGGTTATAAATATATTGACTACTAATCCGTTTCCACAAAAGAATATATTGATGCCGCTATAGAGTGTGTAATATATGCAAATAGTGAAAAAATGCAAGATATAATATTTAATGGATTAAAAAGATAGACGATGATAGACACAACCATAAAATATCTCGGCTATTTTACGGCTTTTGTCGTTGCTTTGCTAGTTCTGTTGGTTGTCTATGATGCAACTGCAAGATATCTTTTTTCAACAGGCTCAGTTGCTCTTCAAGAGCTTGAGTGGCATCTTTTTGACGTAGTCATTCTCTTTGGCATAGCGTATACGCTAAGAGAGGGTGCACATGTGAGGGTAGATATATTTTACGCCTCATTTTCGCAAAAGACAAAAGCTCTTATTAACATCATAGCATCTCTCTTTTTTGTACTTCCATTTTCGTTTCTTATTATCTATATAGGGATAGATTTTGTGACTATGAGCTATCTTCAAAACGAAGCATCTTCAAATCCCGGCGGGTTGGAGTATCGGTTTTTGGTAAAAGCACTTATGCCTCTTTCATTTGTTTTTTTATCCCTTCAAGCCATAAAAGATGCCAAAGCGAATTTTGACATGTGGAGATCATTATGATATCCATGTTTATGTTTGTAGTTGTTTTAGCACTTTTAATGGTAGGAATTCCTGTCGCTTTTGTTTTTGGAAGTGTTGCTATTGCGTTTGCCTTTTTGGTTCCACATCTCTGTTTTGACGTCTTTTCTGTTCTGCCGTTTCGCATATATGGAATCATGTCAAATGCCACTTTAATGGCGGTTCCTCTTTTTATAGCAATGGGTTTGGTGCTTGAGAAGTCGCTTATGGCTGAGAAGCTCTTAATTGCCATGAGCTCTGCATTTCGAACTGTTCGTGGTGGTTTGGCAGTTAGTGTTGTACTTGTAGGTGCGATACTGGCGGCTTCAACGGGAGTGGTCTCTGCGAGTGTTGTTATGATGAGTGTTATAGCGCTTCCGCTTATGCTTCGTGCAGGGTATGACAAAGGTTTGGCTGCGGGAACGATAGCTTCAAGCGGAACATTGGGGCAGATTATACCGCCTTCTATCATCCTTATTATTTTGGGCGATGTTATGAGTGTTAGTGTAGGTGAGTTGTTTATGGGAGCGGTTTTGCCGGGGCTTGTTTTGGTCGGTCTCTACATCATCTACATCTTGATTTTTTCCTACTTTAGACCAGATGCTGCACCCGTTGCAAAAAATGTAAAAGAGGTAAGCTTCAAAGAGATAATCATGGCCATTATTCCTCCTATGCTTTTGATGGTCTCTGTTTTGGGAAGCATCTTCGCAGGCATAGCATCTCCTACGGAATCGGCTGCATTTGGGGTAATTGGCGCAATTTTGCTCTCGGCGTATAATCGCTCTTTAAACTTTGAAATGCTCAAATATGCAACACTTGGCAGCGTAAAACTAAGCGGCATGATTTTTATGATTCTTATTGCGGCAACGGCTTTTTCTCTTGTTTTCAACGAACTCGGCGGAAGTGATTTGATACTTGAATTTTTCTCTAAAGATATAGGCGATGTTTGGATTTTTATAGCAGTTGCCATGATTAGTATATTTATACTCGGTTTTTTCATAGATTTTATAGAGATAAGTTTTATCATTGTTCCGATTTTGGTGCCGGTTATGCATGCGTTTGGGATAGACCCTGTTTGGTTTGCGATATTGATTGCTCTAAACCTGCAAGCCTCGTTTTTAACTCCGCCGTTTGGACTTTCGCTGTTTTTTTTAAAGGGAGCCGCAGGAGATAGTATAAAAACTATGGAGATATATAGAGGTATCATACCCTTTATAGCTCTTCAATTTTTGGCTCTAGTTTTGGTTATGATATTTCCTGATTTAGTTTTTGCGTTTATTTGATAGTCCGTAAAAGGAAGTGAATTCCTTTTACTTCGCTTACGCCGCTGTGGCGACAAAACAAGCTTAGCGCAGTTTCTTTAGAAAAGCTAGTTTCTTCGAAACAGAGGAAATCTATAATTTTAAAAGTATAAAGGTTTTAGATAATGAAAGATATTTTATATGCACCATGGCGTGATGAATATATAGCAGGCAAAGAGACCCAGGGTTGTGTTTTTTGTCATATAAGTCAAAATCAAAAGGATGATGAAGCTCTACATGTACTCTACAGAGATGAGCACTGTTTTATGGTAATGAACCGTTATCCATATACTCCTGGGCATTTTATGATTATTCCTCATCTTCATACCGATAAGCTAGAAGAGCTGCCAAGTGAGACATGGCTTCACATGAGCGATTTGGCGCAAAAGGGCGTAAAGCTTTTAAAAGAGGGATTTGGCGCTCATGGAGTAAATATCGGTATGAATCTTGGACGTGCAGGCGGAGCAGGCATTGCAGAACATATACACATGCATTTGGTTCCAAGATGGGATAGAGACACAAACTTTATAACATCCATTGCACAAAACAGGGTTTACTCAACTGATTTTATAAGAGTATATAAAAGAATAAAAGAGCTTGTTCCTAAATATATTTGATGATGAAAAAGATATTACTTTTTCTTAGATTTTAATACAAAGTAAAATGTAGCAGCTATAACGATAAAAATGAGAATTCTTACGGTTAAAGTAGTTAAGTCTGTAGTTTCCATTTAAAGTCTTTTTATGTGGATGGGGTAGAGGGATTCGAACCCCCGAATAGCGGCACCAAAAGCCGCGGCCTTACCGCTTGGCGATACCCCAGTCTGTGAAAGAATAGTTTCGTAAAACGGGTGGAATTATAAATATACTCCCCTTACAATACCCTTAATCCCGGTATAAAAATTTTATAATATACTCTTTTAAAAAGATGAAAAAATAGTAGTTGCAAATGGTAAAAAAAGATGTATTATTGCAATATTATTTATAAAACTTAAGGAGATATAACATGGGGAATTTAACGGTTAACAAACAGAGATTAAAACGATTTACAATAGCTACAAAGCCCGTCATGGAGGAGTATCTGGCAAAGATGGACGTTGATCTTAGCGACTACACTTTTGCGGCAAACTTTATATGGCTGGCAAATAGCAGCGGATTTTACGCACTTATAAATAAATGTTTTTGTCTCTTTGTCATGACGGGCGGCGAGTTAACTATGCTTTTGCCTCCTATATGAAAGAAAAAAAATGTTACAAATGCTATTATAAGCTGTTTTGAGATTATGAACAAAAACAATAGTTCGCCGTACTACTCCCGTATCGACTATGTTCAGGCCTCTATGCTTGAAGAGTTTGTGCAGAATACGGATGAAGCCCAGAGTATGTTTGAGATGCTTGAATCCTATTTGGTTGAGAAAAAACTGGTTGATTATGTTTATGAAGTAGATGCTCTTATAGATTTACGCGGAAACAGCTATCACACAAAAAGAACAGAGATAAATAAGTTTATGAAGTCTTATCCTGATTATGTAATTGAACAGCTAGACAGCATAAAACATAAAGATGAGATTACGCATCTTTTTAACAAGTGGGTCTCCGACAGGGTAAGATACATGCCAAAAGAGGAGGCGGAACATTTTTTAGAAGGGATTCATCAAGAGAGACATGCGGTAAAGCAGATGCTGAAATATTATGAAGAACTCTCTTTAATCGGTTTGGTTATCTACATAAACGGCGAGTTAAAAGGCTTTACGGTAGGCGAGAGAATCAATCAAGATACGGCAACCGTAATCATAGAAAAAACAGATTTTGAAATTTTGGGATGCGCTCAGTTTATCTTTAGAGAGTTCTCTAAAATGTTAAAAGAGCACTACAACATCACATATATTAATGTAGGAGATGACATGGGATTTGAGAATCTCCGCAAGGTAAAGATGTCGTATCGCCCGTTTAAGCTTGTACCAAAGTATACAATTTACCAAAAATGATACTAAGAAAAGCCCAAAAGTCTGATGTTTCTTCGCTTTATGCGCTGGAGAGAGAGCTGTTCTTGCCGCAGAACTATACACTTTCAAGAGGCTCTTTTTCATATCATGTAAAAAACAATCTGCTTTATGTAGCAGAGATTGACGGCAAGATAGCAGGCTATATCTTGACGCTCATTAAACGTAAAAATGCCAAACTATACTCTATAGGAGTTGATAACTTATACCGAGGCAGACAAATTGGCAAAAAGTTTTTAGAGACGGTGTCTTGTGAGTTGATATCTTTAGGTTTTAGCAGACTTCTGCTTGAAGTACGCATTGATAATGAAACCGCAATAGCTCTTTATAAAAAGGCAGGTTTTAAGATAATTAAAAAGTTAGATTCATTTTATTTAGACGGGTGTGATGCCTATCTTATGGAGTTGAAATATGCCGATAAGACACTATAAAGAATTATTTAAAGAGCTTAAAAACAGCAAGTTGTTAAAACTTCAAGTAATAGTACTATTTTTAACCACCTATATCGACTGGGTAATTATGCCCTATATTACAAAGCTTGAGGGTATGTACCTGCCTGTGTATATGATTAGTTTTTACATGTTAATCGGCGCTATGGACGGTCTTATACAACCGCTCTTTAAGAAGGTTAAAATCTATCGTATATATCTGTTTGTTATTGTTTTGGATATCATACAGATATGCAGCTATATTTTAGCAGAGATAAATATGGTGGTTTTTACATATGTAATTTTGAGCATATTCACTCTTCAGGCTATCACTTTTGAGATTTCAAGAATTCATACGGTTGATTTTATGAAAGATGAGATTGAGATTAAAGATTATCTCATGCTTCGTTCATTTGTCGTATCAGCTGCAATAATTGGAGGTGCGTTAAGTGCTATGATACTTGATTATCTTGGTGTTAAACTTACGACAATGTTGTCAATAATAGCTTTGCTTGGCGTATTTGCAATATTTATAGAGTATAAACTTTATGCAAAGTTTAAAACTATACTTCAAGACGCAGATACTATAATAGAGCCTCAAAAAACTTTATTAAATGAAAAAATAACACTTTGAAATTAGATACTTTAAATATTAGGAAATAGAATGAAACTCTCCATTCAAGAGCTTATTGAACAGCTTCAAGATAAAGTACTGAAGTATACACAATGAACTGATTCAACTATTCACCCTTATGATATAACGGAACTGCTTTTAGAGCTTCGTGAAGAGGATGAAAAAGTATACCTTGAAGAGTTGGCAAAGTTTCCGCAGGAGCTAAAAGCTCTTGTTATGATAGAGCTGCCCCGCCACTGTCATGAAGAGATAGTAGAGTATTTTACTCCAAATGAGCTTGCAGATTTGACAAACACTCTTGATACTGATGATGCCGCAGAGCTGATTCGTAATATTGAAGAGGTAGATGAAGATATTGCACAAGAAGTTCTTCAAAGCCTTCCGCATAAAGATCGTCAAAATTTAGAAGCTCTTATCTCATATGGAGATTATGAAGCCGGTTCATATATGCAAACGGAACTTTTTTCGGCTTTTATAGATGAACAAGTCGGAGATTCAATTAGAAGGCTTAAGAGTCTTAAAGCAAAAAAAGAGCTAGACAGTGTATATCAGGTTTATGTTATAACAAGAGAAAACAGGTTTGTCGGTTCTATCCCATTGGAAGATTTGATTTTGCTTGGACCGAATGTTCATTACGGAGAGTTGGTAAAAGAGGGTGTAAACAGCATCAGCGTAAATGTAACGGATGATATACATGATGTTGTAGAGATAGCGTCAAATTACGATATGGGAGTTATCCCTGTTGTTGATTCAGGCTTTAAGCTTCTTGGGCGTATAACCTCGGATGATATATATGACATCATAGAAGAGCGTGCAACGGGGCAGCTCTATAATCTTGCGGGTGTTAATGAGGATGCAGAGCAGGAAGAGAGCCTTTTTCATATAGGTAAATATCGTGCTTACTGGCTTGGTATAAATCTTATAACCGCTATTGCGGCATCGGTTGTTATCGGTCTTTTTGATGAAACTTTGCAGTCGCTGGTCGCACTTGCGGTTTTAATGCCAATCGTGGCATCTATGGGCGGGAATGCTGGAACGCAGACGCTTACCGTAACGGTTCGCCAGATGGCGCTTGGAGATATAAGCAGTGAAGATGCAAAAGAGACTATTTTAAAAGAGGTTTATTTGGCTCTTATGAATGGTTTTATGTTTGCCGTCGTTATAGGTTTTATAGCTTGGATATGGTTTTCAATGCCTCTTCTTGGAGTAGTTATAGCCGCTTCCATGATTATCAACATTATCACGGCAGGTTTTTACGGCTCACTAATCCCTCTGCTTCTTCAAAAGGCAGATATCGACCCTGCAGTCGGTTCATCTGTGCTTCTTACTACAGTTACGGATATAGTCTGATTTTTTAGTTTTCTTGGATTGGCAACAATAATTTTGCTATAGTAAAAGAAAAGGTGCGTTTGTATGAAAAAGGTATTACTGTTTTTTTTATTTTTAGTATTTTGTGTAGATTTTTTAAGTGCCAAAAATCAAAGTGATTCACAAAGCGAGGGAGCAGTTGTCTTTATGTATCATCGTTTTGGTGAGAGCAAATATCCGTCCACAAACATCAGGATGGAGCAGTTTGAAAAGCATCTGGAGTATCTCTCGCAAAATGAGTATAAGGTCTGGACTCTCTCAAAAATTGTTCGTCATATCGTAGAGGGCAGGGAGATACCGAAAAAAGTTGTCGCACTTACAATAGATGACGCCTACAAAAGCATATATACGCACGCGTTTGCAAGGTTAAGGGAGTACAAATTCCCTTT
This sequence comes from Sulfurimonas sp., assembly GCA_002899765.1. Taxonomy (GTDB): domain Bacteria; phylum Campylobacterota; class Campylobacteria; order Campylobacterales; family Sulfurimonadaceae; genus Sulfurimonas. The sequence goes on from PPDH01000025.1 coordinate 42,568, forward strand.
TACGGTATTTGTCAACAGTTCGCCTATAGACAACGGCTCTAAAAGTTACATGAGCTGGGATGAGATGCGGGAGATGCAAGCTTTTGGAGCAGAGTTTGCGAATCACTCCAAAACACATGACTATATGCTGCCAAAAGAGGGCGAAGATGAGCAGAGCTGGAAAAAACGCATAAAAGATGAGATTGAGAGTGCGCAAAAGAGGCTTCAAGAAGAACTCGGAGACGCTACAAACGAAAATCCAAAGCTTTTCTCATATCCGTTTGGGGAGTATACAAAACAGAGCGCTGAGTTTATACAAAGTTTGGGATACGTGGGAATTACTCAGACATCGGGCGTGGTCGATATCGACAGTGATACTAAAATAGTGCCTAGATTTCCTATGGCGGAAGCTTATGCAGACATGAGCGGTTTTGTTTTAAAACTTAACGCTCTGCCGCTTCCCATAAAAGAGGTTTCGTCAAAAGAAGATTCTCTTATTTTATCTCAAAACCCGCCTACACTTACTTTAGAGCTTAAATATCCGCTGAAAAATCTAAACTGTTATCTCTCAAACGGAGAGCCGCTAGAGCTTGAATGGGCATCTGAAACAAAAGTGTTTGTTAGAGCAAAAAATAGATTGGAGCCTCCGCGAGACAAATATACATGTACCGCTCCTTCAAAAGATGGCAGATGGCACTGGTATAGTCATCTTTGGATAATAAAATCTGAGGGTTCAACTAAGTAGAGAGCAGAATATTTTCTATCATCTTCACATAGGCGCTATTTGCACCTATATGCTCTAAAACATCTATTTTTATATCGTATTTTTTTGAACAAGCGGATGCAAGTTCGGGAACATCTTCTCTTACATGTTTACCAGGAGCTAAAAAAAGCGGCAAAACCGTAATAACACTAACACCTGCTGTTTTTAAATTTTTTACCGCCTCTTCAAAATCAGGTTCAGAGAGTTCTAAAAAAGCCAGTTCTATGTTTTTAATATTTTGTCTTAGTTTCTTTAAAACATCTTTGCTTGCATCGTTTGAAGCTTGAACCTTGCTTCCATGTGAGAGTAATATATATCCATTCATTTTTTAAAACCTTTATAGGCACTCTTTATTTATATATGCAAATATAGCATAGTTGTAATAAATCATACACCAATTCTAAAAAATAGTGCCGGCTTTAAAAAATTATACCGAAGAAGATAGGCTAAGCTGCAGTTTTTCCTTTTGGTTTAACTCGTTAATGTCTATGCTGTATAAAGAACAGAGCTCTTTTTTTGCATTTTCGCCAAGAGTTTTTAAATCAATGACATAATCGACATAGTCGTCTTCTTCCGTTGTTTTCATGTTGAAGTTTGCTATCTGCTCTTTTGTCGGATGTGTTTTAAGTATTTTGTACACGGTTGACCTCTTGTTTTAAGTGATAATATTTAGAATGGAATTGTATTATTTTTTTTGAATTTTGCGTCAAGAAAATATATGAAAATTTTAGTTATGATTTTTATATGAAAAATTTGATTATGAGCATAAAATGATAGAATCATTTGCAGAAGGTTTTTTACTGGGACTTGGTGCAGCAATACCTTTGGGTCCTATAAATATACTTATTATGAATACTGCATTAAAAAACTATAAAAGTGCAGTTGTCATAGGTATTGGAGCTATGAGTTCCGATATGTTTTACTTGATTTTAATTTTAGTCGGAATGATAGAGTTAATAAACAATCCTTTTTTTATAAACATAGTAGGTATTGTCGGGAGTTTTTTTCTAACCTATCTTGCATATGAGATATATAAGCATAGAGAAAAAAAGATAAATGCAAAGAAAGAGGCGATTAAAAGTAAAAGTCTTTTAAAGATATATGCCAAAGGATTTTTTTTAACACTTATGAATCCTTATACGATAATATTTTGGTTTAGTGTAGCCGGATATAGTGCGAACAGGGATTTAAATCTTTACTTTACTCTATTTGGCATGATAAGTTCTATAGTTTTGTGGATAACTCTTATGCCGTATTTAGTACATAAGTCAAAACATAAGATATCACAAAACATGTCTATTTATCTAAATATTTTTTCATCTTTTATTTTTCTTTGTTTTGCTCTTATGCTATTTGTAGATGTGGTGTTTTTATGATTTTTTAAATATCGGTTTTTTATCTTCTACCAAAAAAACAGGTTGGATAAACGGAGCTATTTTTAGTAAAAAGTTTAACATGGATAACGCTGCAGAGCCGTAAAAAAATCCTAACTCAGGATTTTTAACTAAAAGAGCGTCAAGATAAAGATACTTTTTATGCGGTGTGTCGCCTATGTTGTCTCTGTTTACGTCAAATCCTTCATAATCATCCCAGTAGTTTGATTCTACCTCGTTTTGATTTGTTAAGCCGCTGCGGCTGTCGCTCATGACATTGTCCATATTTCCAAAGAGTTCATTTCTTTGTATGACATTTTTTACACTATAGTTTTTAAAATTCAAACCTTTTGTGCTGTAGATAATCTTGTTATCCAATATCCAATTTTTCGTATCTCTGATTTTTGGAGAGTTGTCGATATAGAGTGCCTGGTTGCACTCTGCAATGTTGTTTTTTTCTACATGTATATTTGAGGCAGCTTTTAAAAGTATGCCGAGACTGGTTTGTGCTCCGTGATGTCCTTTTATGGAATTACTGCTTACATTTATGTCACGGCTCGCTTCTAAAAAAATGCCTACTGCATTGTCTTTGAGTACATTGTCTATAACTGTAATGTTTTTTGAGTGTTGCGTAAATATAGCATATCTACACTCTTGCATGTAGTTTTTAGAAATATTGTTATCATTTGAACGCATTAAAACGATGTCTCGTGATTTTATAAACTTGTTGTTTTGTATAGTGTTGTTATGGCTAAACCAAAGTCTAAGAGCGTCACCCCTAAACCCTATGCTCTCACCGCTTGAGGAGACGGTACTGTTTTGTATGGCAGAGTTGTGTACATTGTCCAAAAATACACCAAAAAGTGAGTTTTTTATTGTACAGTTATCAATATTTACATGTTTTGCGTTGTTTATAAAAACGGCAGAGTCCATAGTGTCCAATCTGCTTCCGCTGTTTGTTATGGTTAGATTTTTGAGTTTTACATGTGAGCTTTTGATTGTTATGATATTTCCTCTGCCTTCTCCTTCTATAATAACGCCATCTTCTTTACCTATAATGTTTATAGGTTTTGTTATGGTTATACTGCCTTTGTAGATTCCGGCAGAGAGTTTCAAAGTAGAGCCTGCAGGCGAGGAGTCAATAGCATCTTGAAGTAGATTGGCATATGTATTTATGATAAATATAAAACAGATAAAAAAAGCTTTTTTAAACATAGAAATCCTAAAGATAAAAGTAAGTTTTAATTTTTTATTATGCCATATCTAATAAATAAAGTTGTATTTTGCGGTAGAAAAAAAGAGGGGGAAATATATATAAAGTATGCGAGCGGATAAATCCGCTCAAGAAAGATTACAGACCTGTAACGTTTTCTGCTTGTGGACCTTTTTCGCCTTGACCGATTTCAAAAGTTACCTTTTGACCTTCGTCTAGTGAAACACGACCGTAGCCTGTGCTGTTGATTTGACGAAAGTGTACGAATACATCTTTACCGCCATTTTCTTGTTCGATAAATCCGAAACCTTTTTCACCATTGAACCATTTAACTGTACCGTTTACTAATGCTGCCATTGTAATACCTTTGTGTTTGAATACACCTCATTGCTGAAGTGGTCTAAAATCTAATATGAAGCTTTCTCTTAGTAGGCGGATTATACTGTTAACTAGGTCATCAATGTAAAGCAGACTAAAGATGTAACTCGAATCATCTTTTATTGCCGAGAGTATAACTGAATAAAAGGTAAATGTATATAGCTGAGGCTAATTCTTTTTAAATTAGTACTTTTGAGTGTTTTAAAACTTAGTCTCTTTTTTGTTATAGGCGATAAACTCGCTTGTAAACTTGAGCATATTTTTGTAGTGGTCGCCGTGCCAGTAGACTTTGCCGCACTCCCTGCATCTGGCAAAGGTGTCAAAGTACTTTTTAGTTTTTGCTTTGAGCTCCTCTATGGCTTCATGCTTCTCTATCTTCTCAAGTTCGCCGTTACACTTGATACATCTGCTAAGAGGCTTGCTCTTGTCAAAAAGTTTGTAGTGGTGAAATATCTCTCTTAACTGCTCCTCGAACCCTGCATGAGCAAGATACAAAGCGTTATGATGCTTCATCCTCTCATAGAGTATCTTGTCGCTTGTGAGAAGAAATCTCTGCTCTTTGTGTGCAATCTCGATGATATCGTCATCATCTATGCTCTGAAAGTAAAGCGTATCAAATCCAAATATTCTAAGATACTTGGCAATCTTCCCCAAATGGCAGTCGGCTATGAATTTCATGGGGTTATAGGGTCTTTAAAGGTGCGTTTCAATATCAACCAGTTCTACGCGGGCACACTCTTTTTTTAAAAGTTTTTTGCTGTTTGAATCATCTTCTGCCAAACTCAAAAGATCTGCAAAGTCATCTTTAGACACTTCGACAGTATGGAGTTCTTTAAGAGTTTCAATACTGAGTGTTGCCTCTTCTTTGGATTTAAGCGTAATATTACGATGCCCCTTAGCAAACTCTGATTTTATAGCTTTTGCTACTTTTTCGTTGTTAAGCAGTTCCTTAAGTGAAATCTTTTGATTGAGATCATTATCGCATAGTATTTTATACGTTACCACTATTTTTCCATCCATAATGCTGATTTCCTTTACAAGTTTTATAAAAAAAGATTATAGTAAGTAGCACTTAAATCTCGTTTTAAAAGGCTTTTATATGAGTATCTTAACGAATGTATCTTTACAATTCGCTTCGGAGTGAGACAAACCCGGACACTGATAAACTTCATAACCCGCGCAGATATTTATTTACTTGCGTGTAAATTTGAATTTAATGGGATTATATAAGTTCAACTTTCAACTCTTTGCCTAAGATATGTGCAAAGTTTTGAAGAGTTGAGAGCTTTATATCTTGTGCATGGTTTTCTATCCTAGAAATAGCGGACTTCTTTGTATGCAGTTTTTGAGCTAAATCTTCCTGCGTAAGCTCGATGACTATGTTTGTACTTCATTTCACTTCAAAATGTGCAAATGCACCTTCTACGCTTAATACATTTTTATAGCTAATATTTGTAATTCTTACTTTTTTTGTAGTTAAGTCACACACTGCGATGCGAAAATTTTGACCCATATATGGCTCAACAATGCATATGATTTTATCTTCGATTTGTCTTGTTGCATGGATGATTCCTTTTAGAGTGTGAAAAAAGTACTTTGGGTAACTCAGTGGTGTAATCTCAACAACATCTGCAGCTCTTTTTTTGTCAAGACTTTGTGCAATAATGTTAGCATCTTCAAAGCTGTCAAACTGAACACACCAGTCATCAAACTCTTTGTTAAACCGTTTTAGGTCTTCATCTAAAAAACCACCCGCCGGTGATTGTAGGGCAAATATACTCATTTGTTAAATCTCGTATGTATGTTCATAATTGTATTTTGTTACTCCATTAAACACATGAAGTATAAATCACAGCTACATTGTATCTAATAGATGATAATTATAAAAAAAAGTCACTCACTAAAAACATTTAATATCTAATTTCAAAGTCTCCGCTAAAAGTCTCACTAGAAGGGAATCTCTCTATTTTATTTACAATGCTTTTTAGTGAACCTTTTTTTAGTATTTCTATAAATCTCTCAACATCACCTTCACTACATGTAACGCAAGCTTCAACAGAACCGTATTCTAAGTTTTTAACATATCCGCTGAAGTTTTCTTTAGTTGAGTTTTCATAAACATTTTTTCTATAAAAAACACCTTGCACATTTCCACTTACTTTAAACTTGTAGTTATTCATAGATATTCCTTTTTTAAAAAGTATCCAAATTTTGCTTATGTTTTACATGTAGTTTTATTTTTACATGTATGAGGAGATTCAACCCCTGGGGTGTAATTTGTAGGTCACTTATGGTTTTTAAATACTTCTACTACTTTTTGCAAATTTGATTTAATTGTCTCATCTGTTTGTCTGTCAATTAATTCATCAAGTTCAGTAAAACCCCAACCTTTTAATGATGTATCTTTATATGTTTCTAGCCATTTTTTTAATTTTATATCTATATTCTGATTGTTTGTAGCATCTTTTATAATATCAAGCATTTGATATTTAATCATTTCAGCTTTATTTAGTTTGTACTTTTCAATAAATTTATTAACTAATTCAATATCAGTATTTATTTCTTTTATAATGTGTAATTCAAATAAATTTAAAAATGAACTATTAAATTTAATATCATCTTTTATAGACTTTTTATAGCAATCTAAGGCATTGTCATAATCTTTTTTACTACTATAGACAAGAGCTAAATTATAATGTGCATTATGATTATTAGGAGTTAATTCAATTACTTTTTTATACGCTGAAATAGCATCATCATAATTTTTTTGATTGTGGTTTTCCAAAGCTACTACAAACCAATCATTTGCAGTTTTATCCTGCTTATTTTTAATCTCTTCAGATAATTTATTTAATAATTCTTTTTCTTCTGAAGTAAGATTTTCTGTTTTATTCTTTAAAAAAGTTTCTATATCTTTTTCAGTTTTTATCTTTATTTCTTTAAGGAGTTTTTCATACTCTTTAATTGTTTCTTCAAGTTTTGTAATTTTGTTATTTGCTTTATCATCAATAAGTTTTATAACATATGCTTTTATATTGTTAATTCCTAAAATTGTCACAAGTAAAAATAACGCACCGACTACCCCTAAAATTACTTGAAAAGTACTTAGTTGTTTGTCATACAAGTTGTTTGTTATTTCACTTTCTCTGCTATATTTTTCTTTTACAATATTTAAATCATATTTGATTGTTTCATTTTCTTTTTGTATAAGTTGTATTTGAATTTTTAATTCATTGTTTTATTTTATGAGTTGCTCAACCTTATACTCTAATAATTCAGAGTTTTCCTCTTTTGCATATAACATAGATGAGATTGATAAAATGCAGATAAATATAAGTTTTAACAAATTGAGTCCTTTGATATATTTGTATGAATTATATCTTAAAATATAATTCAAATGTAGAAGTAAATAAGTTTTTTTATTTACAACTCCACAACCAGCTCAAACATCTCTTTTATCTCCATCTCGTGGCTTATGAGAAATATCTGTCTGTATTGCTCTTTGATGGTGTGGAATGCTTCTAGTATCTCCATTCTTCGGCTCTCGTCCTGACTTCCAAAAACTTCATCAAATGCCAAGAAACCTATAGAACTTGCACCGCTGAGTTCCGTGAGAGTCTTTGAAATGGCGATGCGTAGAACCAAATTTGCCAAGTCAATCTCTCCGCCGCTAAATCGTTCTATCGGGTATTTTTTGCCCTCGTCGTAGATGAAAAAGTCGAAGTCGTTGCTGACCTCTATGTGCTGGTATTTGCCTTTGGTAATAGTCGCGTACATGTCGGATGCGATACTTGAGATTCGCGGTGCTACTTTTGCGTTTAGGCGGGTTTTGAACTCGGCTAGTGAGACTTTTATCTTCTCATAATCCACCAAATCATCTTTTTTATTTTGGACTTTTTTTAGCTGTATTTCATTGTTTTGAAGTGAGTTTTGCACTGTTTTTATCTCGCCCTCAATACCGGCGATTTGCACTTTTATCTCATTTAAAAGTGTGGTTTTTGACTCTATGGTTTTGAGTATGCTCTCATGTTCTTCAAGCTGATGTTTATGCTTCACATCATCGTAAATGATGCTTTTAAACTCTGCTTCTTTGCTTTGACATGTCAAGCTTAACTCTTCTATCTTTTTGTTTACATGTAACAAATCCGACTTCACGAGAACAAGCCTTTTTAGCTCGGTTTCAAGACTGAGCGCATGTTTATACTGCGGCTCTATCGCCGTTATCGAATTTTTAACTCTCTCATGCAGTTTTTCATCGTAACTATACGCTTCAAGCTCTTTAAGTTCCGCTTTGTTTTTGATGCCTTTTTGTTCTACATGTACAAAATGCTCTTTGGCTGTTTTGAGGTCTTTGAGCTTGCTTTGCATGATGTTTATGTTCTTTGTCAGCTCCAAAAACTCTTTCTCTTTTTCCTTCTTTTGTGCCTCAAACGCGGCTTTTTGAGCAGTTACGTTTTGGAGCTGTTTTTGATACTCGTCTATCTTTTTTTGATGAGTCTCTTTTACTGCGGTGACAAGCGAGTTTATGACATTGTCGTACTCTTCAAGCAGCGGTCTTGTACATGTCGGACATGCTCCCTCGCTTCCGAGTTCATGGAGTTTTGCGATTTTGGCGTTTGTCATGTCTATCTGTTTCTGCTCTGCCACCGTCTCCGCTTTTAGCTCGTTTTCTATGGTGTGTTTTGCGTTTATGCTCTCTTGCAAAACTGCGATATTCAGCTCTAAGTTTTTGGCATTTAATACAAATTCGTCATATCCCTCACATGCGCTCTCAAGTGCTTGAATGTCCGCTTTGGACTTTTTCCACTGCTCTGTGAGCTGGGCTTGCTCTTTTAAAATCCCCTCGCGTTTGAGATGAAACTCTCGCAGTTTCTCCTGCTCTTTTATCTGCTCTTGAAATGCCGCGTACTCTGTTTTTAGAGGTTGGAGTTTATTTAATTTTTCTTGTTTGTCCTCTAGCTCGTGAAGTTCAGCGGTAAGTTTTACCTGATTCATAATCTCTGAACTTTTTGAGTTTTTGGCAAGTTCGAGTTCGCCAAAAAGCTTCTGTTTTTGCTCTTTTGTTTTTGCGAGAAGTTCAAGCTCTTTTTTGATGTTTTGTTCTCTGAGTTTTATATGCTCCAATTCTTCTGTTTTACTAAGCACCTCTTTTGAAAGAGCTTCTTTTGCGCTAATGCTCTCTTTTATCTGCTCCTGTTTTAACTTTATCTCGTCTTCGCCCAAAAGCACCTCTTTAAACGCTTCTATCTCACGTTTTAGCTCTCTGCTTTTTTCAATCAGCTCTTTTTCTACAAAGTCTATTTTTTCAAGTCCAAGAAGCTTTCTTATCATCTTTTTTCGCTCTTCGGGTTTAAGAGTGCTCAGGCTTGTCAGCTCTTTTTGTGAAGCGAAAAGCGTGTGCATAAATGCGTCTTTGCTCATCTTTGTTAGTTTGATTATGGCAGATGTAACCTCTTTTGCTCCGCTTGTAGTCAACTCGCCGTTTTTGTAAAACTTTGCGTTTGCGCTCATGGCTTTGCCGCGAAATTCACGAACCACTTTGTACAAAATGCCCTCAAATTCAAACTCAAGTTCTACGACTACGGCATCTTTTTCACTTGCGTTTGCGTTTCTTAGAAGCTCTTTGTTTCCTCTGTTTTTTGCCTCTCCGTAAAGTGCGAAGAGTATCGCTTCAAAGATGGTGCTTTTTCCGCTTCCGTTTTTACCGATAATGCCTATGAGACCTTCGCCGAACTCTATGGTTTTGGCGGTGTACTTTTTAAAGTTTTCAAGGCGGAGTTTAGAGAGTGTCATCGCTCACCTCCTCATACTTTGCAAACAGTTCTTGAATCTTCGGTTTTAACCTCTCAAACTCATTTTCTTTGCTCTCCTCTTTTACATGTAAGATAAAATACTCCTCCAAAGAGAGCGCTTCCACATCTTCTACATATGCTTCATTTGTACCTCTTTTAAATTCTCTTTTTACGCTTACATGTAAAGCGTCGGCAAACAGCTCTTTTATGGCAGAGTTTTGGATGTCGATGGATTGCAGGACAGTTAGATTTGTGAGCTTTACTTCTACCAAAGCATCTTTTATATCGCTTATATCAAGGTCAAATACTGAGTTCTCAAAATCCTCGCACTCTATCTCTTTAAGAACGATAGGGCGGATTTTTATCTCTTTATATTCTACATGTAGAGTCTCGCCCAGAGTTACCAGTGCAAAGCCTTTTGAGTTGCGTTTGTCGTTTAGGCTTGTACGTTCGGTTGAGCCGCTGTAAAAGACATTTTCATGCTTTCCGACTTGTCCAAATCCGTTCCAATGTCCGAGTGCTACATAATCCATCATTTTAAATATATACTCTTTATTACTCGGGTAAACCCACTCGCCAAACTCCTGCATGAGGTAAAACGCACCGACCGAGCAGTGCATCATCATGATGTTTTTTTGCTTTTGTCAATCTCGGCTTCGCAGAGTTCTATCTGAGAGAGTGCCTTTGTTTCGTCGTTCATGTGGGGCAGGGTGTGAAATATCACGCGCTCAAACTCTACTTTTTTGTACTCTTGATTGTAAGATACATGTATGTTTTTAAAACCTTCAAATATCTTAAGTATAGGCGAGGAAAGGTTTGTTCTAGGCGTTGAGTGGTTTCCCGCAATGAGGATAAAAGGGATGTTTAAATAGTCGATGATTTTGAACTGTTCCAGCGCAAAAGTGATAGCTCTGTTTGAAGGGCTTGAACGGTGAAACAGATCGCCCGTGTGGATGATATAATCGGGCTTAATAACTTTTATCTGCTCTACGACCTGAGAAAAAGCGTCGTAAAAGTCGGCTTCTCTCTTGTTGATGTTTTCATCGTTTAAAATGTCTAGGTCGTTAAAGCCTAAGTGAGTATCGCTAAAGTGAACTATTTTCATCTGAAAACTCCCGATAATTTTAAATATTTTACCTAAAAAACAGATTTTTTAAGAAGAGCACAATGATATCTATTATCAAAATCAGAATGATTTAAGGAGTATAGTTATATCATTTTGATTTTAGTTATCAAAATAAGGTTATAAATATGGAAGTTTTAAAAGAGTCTGTTGATTATCTGATATTGGGAGCTCTTTTCTTGATGAGCTTTGTATCGATTGCGCTCTCGTTTGAGAGATATTTTTTCTATAAAAGTATAAAACTTAGAGAGTATAAAACAAAAAATGAGATAGAAGTTGTTTTAACAAATAATCTCTCGACAATATCAAGTATAGCTTCAAATGCTCCTTATGTCGGGCTGCTTGGAACCGTTATAGGGATAATGGTGGTTTTTTACGATATGGGTCAAAATGCGTCTTTAGAGACCTCGGTCGTAGTTATCGGGCTTTCTCTTGCTCTAAAAGCGACTGCATTAGGGCTTCTGGTGGCAATTCCGTCAATGATGCTCTATAGCGCGTTTTTACGAAAGAGCGATATCTTATTTGCAAAGTGGGAAGATGAAGTCTATAAAGAGATATGAGGGCATAAATGTCGTTCCATTCATAGATGTTTTGCTTGTACTGCTTGCAATCGTGTTTGTCATATCTAACTTTATCGCGCTTGGAAAGATTGAGGTGAAGCTGCCCGCTTCATCTACGAAAGAGACGATTAAAGATGTGAAGCATAATATTGTCATAACGGACAACAGTGAGTTGTTTATAAACGACGTGCTTGTCGATAGGGATGAGTTTAAAAGAAGACTCGCGGGATTTTCAAAAGAGGATGTCATCACGATTGTCTCAGACAAAAAAGCGGTTTATGAGGATTTTATCTTTGTAGTGGATATCTTAAAAGAGAGAGGTCTTGAAAAAATTTCAATGGCGGTAAAAAAATGAAAGATGTACAAGAAATAGATTCAAAAAAACTTTTTAAGAGCGAAAAAGTAGTGAAGATAATTCATGAAAATCAAGTATATACGCTTAGAATCACTCGTGAAAATAAGCTTATACTTACAAAGTAGGAGTTTACATGTTAGCAGCAAACAAAAACAGTATAAACGGTTTTTCTATATCTTTTGTTTTACATGTGTTAGCTGTTTATGCCCTGTTTTATGCCGCAGAGACAAAGAGCGACTTCGTAAAAGAGAGTGCTCAAAAGGTTATATCTATCTCTTTGGGGAGTTTTGAAGTGCCGCAAGAGGTAGTTCAAAAGATAGAAAAACCAAAACCTATAGAGAAAAAGGCAGAGGCTCCAAAAAAGGCAGTGGTAAAAAAGCCGGCAGTAGAAAAAAAGAAGCCCAAAATTGCAGAGCCTAAAAAGATAGAGCAAAAAATAGAAGCTGTTGAGCCTGTAAAAGTTGCAGAAGCAAAACCGCTGCAGGACGACTCTTCACAAGAGAAGTTTGAAGTCAAAGAAGAACCTGTAGAGAAAAATGTGGCACAAAGTGTGGAAGTTTTGCAAGAAGAGTATGAAAAGACAAACTTTCAAAGCATCAGAGATATGGTTTTGGCAAATCTAAAGTATCCAAACAACGCAAGAAGAATGGGGCTTCATGGAACAGTAGAACTTGTTTTGGTTATAGATACGAACGGAAAACTTTTAGACGTGATTTTGCAAAAATCTTCAGGACATGCGCTCTTGGATAAAAGCGCACTGAAATCAGCAGACAAACTATGCAAAAAAACTTTGCCTGCGCCGCAGAGAGTATCTAGAGTAACGCTTCCAATATATTTTGCACTAAATTGAAATATTTTAAAAAATATTGATTTATGATAAAAGAGTTAATTGCAATCGGAATAAAAAACAGAACTTTTAATCATATATTTTTTCTATTTTTATTGGTGTCGGCGTATCTGTCTTACACCAAAATTCCAAAAGAGATGTTTCCCCCGAATTCGCTTGATATTGTAACTATTCAGGGTTATTACAGCGGCGCAAACAGCACAATGCTTGATAAACTCATAGTAAAAGAGATTGAAAAATCTTTGCAAAACAATCAATAAATATCAAATGTAAATACTCTGATATCAAACGGAACTTTTCATATAAACTGTGAGATTAAAGACTCTAGACATATGCAAGAGAGTATTGATGATATAAAAAGCCAAATACAAAACTTACAACAAGATTTGCCGCGAGATATGGATATGCCGACCGTCAAGGCGTTAGAGAACTATTTTCCGCTTTTAGATATATCCGTCTCGTCTAATACGGATGAAAACTATATAGAAGTGGCAAAAGAGCTGCAAGACGATATAAAAGAGCTGCCAAATCTACATAGCGTAAGCATGGATAAAAACTATGACCTGCTGATGATTATCTCTTTAAATGAGCAAAAACTCTCGGCATACGGCATTTCAAACGAAAAAATTTATAATGCGCTTAAGAGCTTGTATTCGCTCCATCCCATCGGGAGTATTAGCACAGCGGCGCAAAAATATTATTTAGAGAGTAAAAACAGCGGTGTAGGTCTGGATGAAATTTTGGATTTTGAAATTTTAGTGGATGAGAAACTCATACCTTTAAGAAATGTTGCAGAAGTAAATTATGATTATGAAAATCAAGAAATTATAACACGCACAAATGCGCAACAAAGCGTCTTAATCAATATAAAAAAAGCAAAGCAAGGCGACAGTATAAAACTATCTCAAGATATTAGAAAAATCTTGTCAAATTACAAACAGAGGTATAATGAGATAGATTTTGAAGTCTTAAGCGACAGCTCTTTTTGGATAAAGAACAGACTAAATACTATAGCTTCAAATATTATCATCGGTCTTATACTCCTTTTTTTATCTATCTGGTTTTTTATCTCTTTAAAAATTGCTATCGTGGTAATTCTGGGCATACCTGTCAGTTTTGCTTTTGGTCTTATCGGTTTAGATTTTTTTGATGCATCGCTCAATACGCTCTCAATGATAGGCGTACTTTTGAGTCTTGGCATACTTGTAGATGAAGCGATTGTGGTTAGTGAAAATATTCATCGTCATCTGGGCATGAAAAAAGATTTAACGCAAGCTTGTATAGATGCAACTTATGAGATGCTGCCTATACTTTTTGCGTCAATGCTTACAACCATTATCGCTTTTTTACCGCTAACTATGCTCTCAGGCGGTTTGGGTGTTTTTATAAAGATAATTCCTCTTATGGTAATCATTCTAATCGTGAGTTCGTTTATAGAGAGTTTTCTGTTTTTGCCGCTTCATTACAAGGAGTTTTCATTTGGTTTTTTGAGAGAAAAAAAGCAAAACTATAGAGACAGGCTATGGGGAAAAGTCTCTCATGTTTATCAATCTTCTTTATATTTTTTTATAAAAAAACGATATTTATGGGCTCTTTTTTTTATAGTATTTTCATTTTTAGCCATATTTGCACTTATAAGATCAGGCAGTTTTCAACTCTTCCCCGAGTTTGATGCGATGAGTATAAATATAACGGCAAAAGTAAAAAACAACTCCCTTGCCTATACACTGCAAGAAGCTCAAAAACTAGAGTCCATACTTTTAAATAAGTTGGATTCAAAAGATGCGGCGTCGATATCTTCGATAATCGGGATGAAGAGTGACGGTAGAACTCTGCATGAGAGAGGTGATAATCTTTTTACCGTTACTATAAATTTAAAAGAAAAAACTCATGATGATTTTTTCAACAGAGTTATCAATCCCCTGTTTACTCCATACAAAGAGAAAGACTTTTCACATAGGACAAGAAAACTTTTTGCTAAAGAGATTAAAGAAGAGATTGAGTTTTTGATAAAAAAACATAATCTGGGAGAAATTTTTTTAGAGTTTGATATAGATATACCGCAAACAGGCGTTGTAAAAAGCGATGTCGAGATTGCTCTCTCACACAAAGATAATAAAAAAATAGAAGAGAGTATAAAAATAGTTCAAGAGAAGATGAAGAGTATAGACGGAGTTTTGCAGATAAAAAATGACATGAGATTGGATGAGCTAAGAGCGCAAATAAAGTTAAACTCTTATGGTAAGAGTCTTGGATTTACTCAAGAGACGATAGTCTCAAAAGTAAGAGCGTTTGCATCTTTGAAAAAGTTATCAAAGATAATCGATACAAAATCAAATCTTGTAGAACTTGGAGTAAATTTTTTAAATCAGGAGAACCTGAAATCACTTTATAATCTCTCTCTTGAGTCGCCCCGTGGTGAGTGTATCGTCTCTTTGCGTGATGTGGCTGACATAAGCTTTATAAAAGATACCGCCAATATTAAAAAAGAAAATTTCAAAAAAATATTTACCGTATCGGCTAATTTTGATAAAAAAAAGATGAGTTCAAGAAGGTTTTATCAACTCCTAAATCCTACAGTGCAAGAGCTGAGAAAATCCGGTGTTGCCGTGTTTGTTAAAGGCGAAGAAAAAACAAACAATCAAATCAAAAAAGATATAACCGTCTCTTTGGTTTTTACTCTTTTTGGGATACTTTTAGTGCTGGTATGGCTCTTTTCATCGCTTGGGCTCTCTTTGTTTGCCTTAAGCGTTTTGCCTTTTTCTCTGCTTGGCGTGCTTTTGGGGCATAAAATAATGGGCATGAACATATCGTTTTCCTCTATTTTAGGTTTTGTAGGATTGATAGGCATAATCATAAACGATACGCTCATTATGCTCAAAATGATAAAAGAGAGCAAAGATTTAGATGAACTTGTACGTAACGCATCTATGCGTGTAAGACCGATTTTGCTTACATCGATAACTACCGTCATAGGTCTGAGCACACTTATCTTTTTTGCTTCAGGGGAGAGTCTGCTTATGCAGCCCTTAGCCGTAAGCATGGGCTTTGGGCTTATATATGCAACAATCATAAACCTCTACTATCTGCCGATTTTTTTTAGTTTTGGAAAAGGAATTCAGAGAGATAGAGTTGATACTGGTTATCACAATCAGGAATAATTAAGTATAATTTCTATAGTATTTTGATATCAATTATCAGGATGATACCTTTTGAGGCTCTTAGTAAACCCTCCTGTGAAAAATAAAAAAAAATACTAAGAGTTTCTAAAGGTATCATCAAAAATAAAAGGAGAGAGAAGTGAATAAGATAAAGTTGAGTCTTTTGGCTGCGTTGTTGTTAAGTTCGCAAATAACGGCAAACGATACGATAGAGCTAGAACAAATCAGTATAGCAACAAAAACTCAAAAAAACATAGACGGAGTTGCGGCAACGGTTGAAGTGGTTACACAAAAAGAGATAGAGCAGATGGGGGCGCAAAGCCTCAAAGATATCATGGAAAGAGCAGAAGGTTTGAATGTCATGTACGGCACATTTCCAAACGCATCTTCTAAAAGCAAAGCTTCTATAACCATAAGAGGTATGAGCCCAAACGGTACTCTTATCTTGCTTGACGGCAGACGATTGGCAGGCGAAGTGCAAAACCCTTATGACCTTGAGCGTATTCCTGCTTCTGTTATAGAGCGCATTGAGATAGTAAAAGGTCCTATGAGTTCACTTTACGGTGCGGATGCGGTAGGAGGCGTTATAAATATCATCACAAAAAGACCTAAAGATGGACTAAAAATCGATGCGGGTGTGAGATACGGGGCAAACAGCGATGGTGATGCAGATAACCTAAATTTAAATCTATCAATTCAAGATAAGATAGATAAGTTTGCATATAGCGCTTATGCAACATTATCTACTACAAAACCATACACTCAAAGAGAGAATGAAAATGTTTGGGCGCCGACTCCTGCAGGCAAAGCAGCTCCCTCGGCTCATCCAAATCCAAATGTAAGTAACAATATACCAGACAGCTATGAACAAGATGTTACTTATCGTGAAGATAGTGAAGTCTATACTTTAGGCTCAAGAGTTAGTTATGACTTTTCATCCGATTTTATAGTCGGTTTTGATGCGAACTACTTTACGGAAGAGCGTGAAGGTGCATATATCGGGTATTTTCATCCTTCTGCTTACGGAGTTCCTATCTTTAATGCTCCCGTCAACTCAAGCGATAAAAACCGCCGTTTGGATGTAAGTCTCGATGCGCTCTATAAACCTATGGATGAGTTAGAGTTAAAAGCAAGAGTTTATAACAGCAACTATAAAAAGAGAAATAAAACAACTGCCAGAGAGTACGCTGCTATGGGATATGCAAGCGAGGACGCATCTGCACAAAACGGCATGGATGCGGATGTAGATATAAAAGTAGCTGAACTTAGCGCACTCTACATGGCAAGTGATAATCACTTAGTAACAATAGGGGGCGAATATAGGGATGAGACAAGAGACTCAAGCGTTTTTTCTCAAGCAAATACAATGACCACAAAAGAGATGGATTATCGCTCACTTTATGCGCAAGACGAGTGGCAAATAGGTGAAAAACTCAGCGCAATATTAGGTGCCAGATATGATGAGATAAGCAATGCGGATTCAAAAGCAACCTTTCGCTTAGGCGGTATTTATGAGTTTGACAAAATGGCATCTCTTAGAGCAAATTTTGCACAGGGATACAGAGTGCCGGACATTAGAGAGATGTACATCTTTAAACAAACTCCATCAGGACTTCAAGTCGGTGCAGATGCAATGGGATATGACTTAAAGCCGGAATCTACAAACGCTTACGAGATTGGATTTGGCGGACGCAACGCGGACATGAGTTACGATTTGGTCTTTTTTTATAATGACGTCAAAGATATGATAGCTCAAACTCTGGGCAGCTATAACGGCAGTGCCGCTTATACGTTTGAAAATGTAGCGGATGCAAACACTAAAGGTATGGAATTGTCGCTAAAGTATAAAATAAGCAGCGATTTGAGCAGCAGTTTTTACTGGAGTGAGTTAAGAACAGAAAATGAAGCAACAAAAAAAGATTTGGAATTTCAACCTGAAAAAACTATAATGATAGGATTCGACTATAAATTTACACATGCGCTAAGCGGAGGTATTTTTGCAAAGTATGTAGGAGAACAGCACTATACGAACGTGTTAAACATAGGTGCGCCTAACGAGAGCCGTATGGAAGCAACAGCAGATTCGTTTACGACCTTGGATCTCAGAAGCGAATATAAACTAAGCAAAATTTTTGAAATATATGGAGGTATAAATAATATAGCGGATGAAAAAGTAGAGGATGTTTTGGGTTCAAACGTGGGAAGATACTATTTTGTCGGTGCGAGAGCACATTTTTAAAACAATAAAGGATATACGATGTTAACACAAAAAATGATTCAACGACTTAACGAACAAGTCAACTTGGAGATGTACTCTTCAAATATCTATCTGGCTATGAGTGCTTGGTGCGCTAATAATGGACTCCATGGAAGTGCAAAGTTTTTAAAAGACCACTCTAAAGAGGAGTTGAGTCATGCTTACAAACTTTTTGACTATATAAATGAAACAGGTGCAATTGCTACTATCGATACGATAGGAAAACCTGATAGTGATTTTAAAGACTTAAAAGATGTTTTTGAGAAAACATACAAACATGAACTTCTTGTTTCTAAGTCTATCTTAGAGCTTGTTGATGTTGCTTTGAGTGAAAAAGATTATGCAACATTTAACTTTCTTCAATGGTATGTAAGTGAACAACATGAAGAAGAGAAGCTCTTTAAAGATATCTTAGATAAATTTGAAGTTATAGGCATGGAAGGCAGAGGGCTCTTTATGATAGATAGAGAGATAGCATCTTTGGTGCAATAGCATTTATACATCTGATGTTACGCACTAAAACGAACTCGTCCGTTTTAGTGGCAGGGACAAATGTCCCTTGCAACCCCCTAAAGCTACGAAAAACATTTTTTTCGAGATTTATAATGTGTTTTATGCACTTTTGTAAAAAAGTGCATAAGTCCATATACATGTAAGGAGATAAGAAAATATGGCAACTGCAATTTTTTACGCAAGCAGCACGGGTAATACCCAGAGAGCTGCTGAGCGAATCTTAGAAAACTTAGGCGGCAAAGAAGTTGTAGCTATCTACAACGTTGCTGATGGCAACATAGCGAAAATGTCAGAGTATGAGAAGTTGATTATCGGTACATCTACTTGGGGTGACGGAGATCTTCAAGATGATTGGGAAGATGTTTTTGAAGAGTTCAAAAAGATAGATTTTAGCAACAAAACAGTTGCATTTTTTGGGCTTGGCGATCAAGAAGAGTACCCTGATGAGTTTTTAAGTGCTATGGGCACACTTTATGAAGTTGTTGCATCACAAGGTGCACAAACGATAGGCGGATGGTCTATCGCAGGATATTATCATGACTCTTCAAAAGCTCAAGACGGAGAGAATTTTATAGGTTTGGCACTAGATGATGATAATCAAAGCGATGAAACCAATGAACGTATAGACACTTGGTGTGAACGAATCCGTTCGCAAATAATATAACGGACAAAGAATTGAGAAAAACAAAGATGAAAATATTTACAAAATTTGGTTTGCTTAGTTTGGTTGTGCTCTCTGCAGCAGCACAACCACATGTGCAAAAAGACGGAGGCAAAGAAGCTTCGCAAAAAAAGTGCGAAAAACAACAGTATAAGAGTGGACAAAAGTTTAAACATGAAGAGAGGTTTCCTGCCGATTATTTTTTAATCCATAAAAATATGCCGCACTATATGCAAATTTTTAACTTATTTGAAAATGATACGGCTTTGGCACTTAGCGAGTTGCAGAAAAAAAAGATTCACGCTTTAAGAGAGAAAGTTGTTATAAAAGTTGCCGAAGTTGCGCATAAGATTAAAGCACTTGAAGAGAAGCTTAAAAAAAAAGTAATTTTTGTGGATATGACAACTGCAGAAATAAAACCTTTGGTTGTTGAAATTGCAAATTTAAGAACAGAGCTTACACTCTCTCACATTGAGTGCATTCAAAAAACAAGAGCGCTTTTAACAGAAGAACAGCATAACTTCTTTCTGGAGAAACTAGAAATCGAAAAATAATCCCCCCCCTAAAGCCAGCAAACTCTACAGATAGTAGCCAGCCAATAAAATTTTAGCAAGGACTACTATGAAAAAACAGACAATCAGTATTATTACAAGCATGTTGCTTCTTAGCCAACTCGGCGCTTCAGAGAAATTAGAGAGTATTGTCATTACCGCAAAATCTCCCTCTGCAGCGATAGATATGGCAGGAAGTTATACCATTATCTCGCAAGAAGAGATAAAGCAGATGAACGCAAACACTATAGCAGAGGTTCTCGCTGAGAGAGCAGGCATCAGCACTGGAGTAAATTCCGGCTCACAGTACGGCAGGTCATCCATAAACTTAAGAGGTATGGACTCAAAACACTCTTTGATTTTAATAGACGGTAAAAGAGTAAGTGCCAGTGATGCTCTTATCGGTATGAGCGATTTTGCATATAGCTGGGTTCCGCTTAACGCAATTGAAAAGATAGAAGTCGTTAAAGGTCCTATGAGTTCGCTTTACGGTTCTAGTGCAATCGGCGGTGTTGTAAATATCATTACAAAAAAACCAAAAGAGAATTTTTTTGGAGAAGTTGATGCAAAGTATGGTTTTAGCAGTGCCGATGGTGCAGATGAGCAAGACTACTCATTTAATCTCGGCGGCAAAATAACAGACAAGCTCTCTGCAACCTTTTTTGCTCAAACGATTAAAATAGAACCGATGAAAGACGGAAGTAATGTTTTGGCAAAAAGAGAGGGCAGGGATGTTAAAAACGGCATTATAAACCTTTGGTACGATATAGACGACTCGCAGCAAATAGCTATCTCATCCATGAGAGGAAATGAGATAAGAGACAACCTCAAATACGAAGAGTATTACGATATAGACAAAAGCCATGACTCCATAGAGTATAGAAAATATTTTGACGATATAAAAATGAATCTAAAATATTACATGACATCATTAGACGCCCACTCAGATGATGCAAGCCTGCTCTATACACATAAGATGGATGATGAGGTTATAAATGCGGAGTTTGCTATAAGCAAGTTTGAAAATAACTACATTATTATCGGGGCGGAGAGAAGAGTCGAGAAGTACCATAAAGCCTATGACCTCACACCCGCAAAAGATTTTAAAGATGAAATAGACTACATGTCATTTTATTTTCAAGACGAGATT
The DNA here is from genome assembly GCA_002899765.1 of Sulfurimonas sp. Lineage (GTDB taxonomy): Bacteria > Campylobacterota > Campylobacteria > Campylobacterales > Sulfurimonadaceae > Sulfurimonas. The sequence continues at coordinate 63,244 of PPDH01000025.1, forward strand.
GCATTTGGAGAAAAAACGCTTCTTACACTTGGTGCGAGATATGACAAACATGAGAAATTCGGCGGCGAGTTAAGCCCAAAAGCCTATCTTGTTTATAAACTTGATGATTATAACAGGCTAAAAGGCGGCTACGGGCATGGTTTTAACGCTCCGTCTTTAACCCAAAACTCAGATGATTATGTACTGGCATACCCGATAAATACATCTTCTATGCCTATGCTCTTTTACAGATTTCAAGGCAATAGCGAGCTTAAGCCTGAGATATCGGACAGCTTTGAAATCGGCTATGAGTATGCAAAAGATACAACCTCATTTAAAACAACCGCTTTTTATACAAAAGTAAGCGATCTCATCACCTACAAAGACAACGGAACAACGGTAGTAATGCCTATAGCATATCAAGAGAAGTTGTATTCAAATGTCGATGAAGCGACTATTTACGGGCTTGAAGTGGAGTATGAAAAGAAACAGTTTCTCTCAAATTTAGATATTTACATGGGATACAGCTATCTTCATACGGAAGATGAAGCAACGGGCAAAGAGCTTCTGCTTAGACCTTCACACAAAGCAAATCTCAAACTAAGCACAATGCTGCCGCTTAATATCAAAAGCACACTCAGAGTTAACTACATCGGCGAACAGTATAACGGCGAAAAAGATATCGGCTCTTATGCAACGGCAGGTTTGCAATTTTCCAAAGAGATGATGAAAAATCTTACACTATTTGCAGGAGTGGATAATCTAACTGACAAACAGCTCGACGATGATTATGATTTTCAACTAAAAAACAGAGTGATTTACATCAGAATCAACTACAAATTTTAACCCAAAGGATTAGAGTGTCACATTTTATAGAGTCGTTAATGTATGAAGTTTCAAACGTTTTTTTGTTGCCGGTATTGTTTTTAATACTGGCTCTTTTTTTCTACTCAATTTTTCAAACCGGGGTATTTGCAACGCAGGTTTATGTTAGAAGAAAAAACAGTGCTTTAAAATCCAAAGGTTATGTTGTTTTTGATTATGCAATGGATGAAAATATAACAAACGGCGATGATTTGGAGGTGTTTGCTTTTTCAAAGCTTGAGGCTACGACAATTGTCACAAGAGTAGCACCGATGCTAGGTCTAGTCGCTACCATGATACCGATGGGACCTGCATTTAAAGCACTCTCTAACGGAAATATACAAGGAGTAAGCGATAACCTTATCGTGGCATTTAGCGCAGTTATCTTTTCTCTTCTTACCGCTTCCATCACTTTTTGGATAACGGCGGTTAGAAAAAGATGGTATGCGGGTGAGATTAGAGAGTACATGCAAAGGTTTGATAATGAAATTTTTAAGTGATGACGAGAGCTTAAACCCCATACTCTCTACCGTAAATCTGATAGATGTTTTTTTGGTCATTATTGCAGCACTTCTTATCTCCATAGCGCAAAATCCGCTAAATCCTTTTAGTGAAGATGACGTAACGGTCGTTAAAAATGCAGGCAAAAAAAATATGGAAGTGATAGTAAAAAAAGGCAAAGAGATGAGTGTCTATAAATCAAACGGAGACATAGGGCAGGGTGATGGAGTAAAAGCGGGAATTACCTATAAACTCAAAGACGGCAATATGGTCTATGTACCGGAATAACAAAGGAAAATTTGAATGAAAAAATTAATGTTGCTTCTTTTAGGCACATGTTTATTGCTCTTTGCAAATACGGCAGAAAAAAAAGATATGCTGATAATAAGTACAAATATGGGAAATCTCCCTCAAGAAGCAAAAGTTCATGCTTTTATGGAAGCTGCCAAAGGAGAGAATCTTAGAGTAGATTTTCTTTTTGAGTCGCAGATTAAAAAAGAGGAGTATCTCTTAAAATTAAATGGATACAAAATCGTTATGTTTGATTCGCTTGCAGGTGCAGGAAGTATCAGAGCGCTTTTGTCGCAATTTTCGGATGCGCTTGAAAAAAGCCCAAAAGATTTGGTTGTTTTGCCTATATCTATCGTAAGCGAAACTCCGTATAGAAAAAATATCACACAGGAGCAAAACAAGGAGCTCAACGATTATTGGCATAACGGCGGAGAAAAAAACTTTATCAATTTTGCAAAATATATCAATATGCATGTTTTAAAAAAAGCTCATGAGACCATAGAAGCTGTCTCGGTAATACCCGAAGAGGGGATTTACCATCCGAAAAATCCAAACATAGTTTTTAACACATTGCAAGAGTATCAAACTTTTTTGGGAGTAGATATTTTAAAAAATGAAGCCAAGAGACCCGTAATCGCTCTTGGTATGCACAGAAACGCCATCTCTTCAAACTCTCTTTCACATATAAAATGGGCTATAGAGTATCTTGAAAAGAAGGGAGCTATTACAATCCCATACTTCACAGAGGTTAGCGGAAATGACTTTATAGGCGAAAAATTTTTAACATTTGAGGGCAAAACGCTAGTTGACGTACTTCTTAATTTTCAAATCATGATAATAGACCATGAGAGTTTAAAACCAAAATATGAGAAGCTCAATATCCCGATACTGCACTCTTTAAACTTTGAAGGAGCGCAAGCGGAGTGGGAGAAGTCAAACAGCGGCACTACGACAGCCATGATTCCCATGAGTTACATAATTCCCGAGACTATCGGCTATACCGACCCCATGATAACTGCCGCACAAAATCCGGCAACCAAAACATTAGAGCCGATAGTACCGCAGTTGAAGTCTTTAGTAAACAAAGCACTCAACATGTCAAAACTCAAAAGAGCAAAAAACAGCGAAAAAAAAGTTGCGGTTATGTTCTATAACTATCCTCACGGCATCAACAATATGGGTGCTTCGTTTATGAATATCCCGCAAAGTTTGGAAAATCTTTTTGCCTCATTTGTCAAAGAGGGTTATAAAACCGAACAAAAATCGCAGGAGTGGTTTGAAAAAGAGGCTATTAAAACGCTTAAAGCATATTATGAACAAGGACATGAAGATGAGATGCTTAAAGAAAAAAGTGCTCTTTTGTATCCGCTTGAGAAATATGAAGCATTTTTAAAAACTCTTCCAAGTGAAGTATCGAAAAAAATGATATTAGAGTGGGGCGAGGCTTCAAAAAGCGCTATGGTAGTAGAGCAAAACGGCAAAAAATATTTTTTAGTTCCTGCTATAGAGATAGATAATGTTTTACTTCTTCCGCAGCCCCGTCGCGGAGACAAGCAAAAAAATTCCAAAGACAGCGAAGGCTCACTTTGGCATAACACAAAAATAGCGGTAAATCACAGCTATTTAGCAACTTATCTTTATGTCAGAGAAAATTTTAATGCCGATGCAATTATTCATTTTGGAACTCACGGAACACAGGAGTGGATGCCGGGGAAAGAGCGGGGACTTAGTATCTATGACGATCCTTTTATCGTTTTAGGGGATGTTCCTATTTTTTACCCATACATCACAAACAATGTCGCATAAGCTCTTCAGGTAAAAAGACGAGGAAGAGGAACTCTAATATCCCATCAGACACCGCCGTTTGCAATAAGCGGAACATATAATGAACTCTCAAAAATTATGGAGCTTATTACTCAGTACAAAACGGTAGATGAGGGGGCAGTTCGGCAAAACATTAAAAAAAACATTATCCATGAAGCAACCGTTACGAATATTCATAAGGATATTGAATTTACGCTTGAAAAAATAGAGAGTGATTTTGTTAATTTTTTAAGCAAACTAGAAGACTATATACTCGGAACTTCTGCGGCTGCACAGCCTCTTGGGATGCATACTTTCGGTACTTATCCTAAAGAAGAGCATCTCATTACTACCGTTATGCAGATGGTCGGTAAAGAGTTTATGAAAAAAGCAGACGGGGAGAACTACAGCGCTAAAGAGTATAAAGATTTTAATAAATCAAACTCATACATGTTCATTAAAAAATATGCAATAGATGATGCAGATATCAATGAAGCCGATGCACAGTTTAAGCCATACCTTCAAAAAGCAAAAGAGTATGTAAACTCTTTTAAAAATCAAGAGGAGATTATAAATCTCTTAAGAGCATTAAAGGGCGAATATATAAATACAAGCACTGGTGGCGACTCTATAAGAAACCCTGAATCTTTGCCTACGGGAAGGAACATGTACGGATTTGACCCAAACAAAGTACCGACAAAAGCGGCTTATGAGACAGGTTCAAAACTTATGGAGGAGTTTATACAAAACTACTATAAAGAAAACGGCGAATATCCAAAAAAGCTGACTTTTAACCTTTGGTCGCTTGAGACTATGCGTCATCACGGAGTCGTTGAGGCTCAGATTCTTTATGCTATGGGAGTCAAACCCATTTGGAATGAACAGGGTTTTAGCGATAAGTTTATTCAGGATATGGCGCTGCCGATGTTGAAAAATTATCTACCTGATTTTTTAGCAAAATGGGTTGCTTCAATGATTACGCTTCCAAGAGTTGAGTTTGTTCTTGATTTATTACCAAATAGATTTTCAAAAAAACCAAAAAAGATGATAGCTCATGCAAAATCCGCAAACAAAGGAGATATAGTAGATGTTGAAATTATCCCCTATAGTGAGCTTAAAAGACCGCGCGTAGATACGGTAATATCGATAACAGGGCTTTACCGCGATACTTTTCCTCAAGCTATAAAGCTTCTTGCAAAAGCGGTAGAAAAAGTTGCTAAGCTAAAAGAGGAACATAATAATGTTTATATAAATGCACAGTCCATCCAACAAAAACTTCTTGAGCAAAATTTGAGTGTTGAAGATGCAACTACGTTATCTACCATAAGAGTTTTCTCAAATAAAACAGGCTATTACGGCAGCGGCGTAAACAAGATAGAAAAAACAGAGAACTTTACGCAAGATGCGGATGAACAGATAGCAAAAGATTATCTCAAAGAGCGGGGATACTATTTTGGAAGCGATGAAGGCTCATGGAATAAACAGATTGCGGGTGTTGACCTTTATGCCAAAAATCTGAGTAAAACGGACGCAGTAATCTTTTCAAGAAGTTCAAATCTCTACGGAATGTTAACAAGCGATGACCCTTACGGGTATTTCGGTGCGTTGTCTTTGGCTATAAGAAGTATCGATAAGAAAAATCCAAAAACATATATCTCAAATCTAAGAGATGTAAATAACGCAAAAATGCAATCAAGTGCAGAGTTTATGGCGCAAGAGCTTAGAAGCCGCTATTTTCATCCAAACTGGATAAAAGAGATGAAAGCTGAGGGTTACAGCGGTACACAAAATGTGCTTGACGTTGTAAATAACTTTTGGGGCTGGCAAGTCGTAGATCCGGGTGTCGTAAGAGACGATCAGTGGCAGGAGTTTTTTGAAGTTTACGTAAATGACAAGTATGATATGAACCTAAAAGAGTGGTTTGAAAACTCAAATCCAGACAATCTTGCGCAAATCATGGAAAGAATGCTTGAAGCCGCAAGACTTGGGTATTGGCAGACTGATGAGGCTACTATAAAAGAGCTAAAAGAGAGGTATAAGGAGCTTGAGAAAAAATATAATATTAAAAGCTACAACGAAAAATTCAAGGAACTTTTAGAGAGTGACAAAGTAGGCGGTTTCGGTCTTGCTTTTGCAAAAACAACTATTGCAAATGCTCAAGCAAAACAGCAAGAAGAGGCAAAAGAGCTTCAAAAAGGGCAAAAACTGGAAAAACAAGAGGTAATGAAAAAAGAGGATGATTACGCACTCTATTTTGTACTTGCGATGTTGTTTGCGGTCGTGTTAAGCGGCGCTCTTTATGAGCTTAGAAAGATAAGAAATTCTTAGGATTTAGCTGCTATTAGTGAGAGCTAAATCCGACATAAATTTTATTTAAAAAAAATGACAATGCGTTTTATATCGATTTTAAAAGCATGTTTTTTTGCTATTTCTTGAAGTAAAAGTACAAAGTTTTTATCATGAAACTCTTCAACTCTTCCGCATCTTTTACAAACAAAACAGCCCTCTCCTGCATGATGTAAAAGTCTATACTTTTTATCTTTTTGTTCCGGTATTGCCACAATGCTTACTATATTTATTTTTTCTAAAAAAAGTAAAATTTTCAGCACTAGGCTCAATCTCATGTCAACCCTGTACTCCACTTTTATTTTCTCTTTAATTTGTTTTGCATTTATATAGCTCGAAGAGTAAAACAGGGCTTTTAAAACTAAGTCTCGATGATAAGTGGTGTTAAAACCCAATCTTTTTATGTTTTTTTTATATTCTGATAAAAATATCTCATAAGAATCTTTAGCGCTCATTACAAATCTCTATATTTTCTAAGCCAAAACAAACTGCTCTTTAAATAAAAAATCTTGAACAAATAAGACTCTTCATCTCAAGAGTTCTTTTGCGATTTTATAGACTTTGAATGTGTCGGAGTTTGGATGGCGCATCTTAAAGACTCTTGTGATGGAGCAGAGTATTTTTGGGCTTTTTTCGATTCCTGAATCTTTTAAAAGTTTGTTTATTTCGTTTCTGATAAAAATATCCGACATAAGTTCTCCTTTATGATAATAATTATCATAATATTATCTGGAGAAAGCTTAAGAATAGATAATTTTGATAACTATTATCAAAGTATTACTTTTTTTTGAAAAACTTATAATAAAAATCTTTTATAACTCTTGATTTCGAGGAGCTCACCGCCAGCTCTCCGCTCTTTATAGTTGTACTTCTAACGGTTGTTCCTGCGGCGACCATTACGTCATCTTCCAGTGTTACGGGTGCAATTAATTGTGAATCGCTGCCTATGAAAACATTTTTGCCTATAACTGTTTTATGTTTATTGATACCGTCGTAGTTACATGTAATAACGCCTGCGCCTATATTTGTACCCTCATCAACCGTGGCATCGCCTATATAGCTGAGATGTCCGGCTTTTACACCTTTGAGAGTCGATTTTTTTATCTCTACAAAGTTCCCTACATGTGAATCTTCAAGCTGTGAGGCAGGGCGAAGATGAGCTAAAGGACCAACATCGGAGTTTATAACTATGCTATCTTCAACAACGCTATGCGCTTTTATATGAGAGTTGATTATTTTAGAGCTTCCAGTTATGCGGCATCCGTTTTCAACTCTGCATTCACCCTCAAAAGTTACGCCCTCCTCAATATAGATGGTTGAAGGGAGCTGCATCGTTACGCCTGATTCCATCCATTTGGTTCTGATTCTCTCTTGCATAATCTCCTCGGCATTTGCCAAATCTTTTTTGGAGTTTACGCCTTTATAATGCTCTTCATCTACAAGAAGCGGGGAGATAGTTAAACCATCAGCTCTTGCCATGGAGACAATATCTGTGAGGTAGTACTCTTTTTGGGCGTTATTGTTGCGAAGCAGAGGGATGTATCTGTCCAATATATTTTTATGAAAGAGATATACTCCGGCATTTACGGTTGTGACTTGCAACTATAAATCAGAGGCATCTTTTTGTTCGACTATCTTTTTAACTTCTGCGTTTTCAATGATGACGCGACCGTATCCATCGGGATTTGGCAAATCAAAAATCGACATTACGATGTCGGAGCTGCTACGTAAAAATCCATCAAGGGCTTTGGCAGATATTAGCGGCATATCTCCATTTAGAACCAAAACTTTTTCATTTTTTGCAGATATATTTTTCATAGCTCCGCCTGTTCCTGGGAAGTTTATATCATCTTGAACAACAAAATTTATATCATTGAAATAAGAGTTCATTGAAGTCATGACAGCCTCTTTTTGATGCGCAACCACAACAGTTATGTCATCACTGATTTCACGTGATGCTTTTATAATATGGTATAGCATCTCTTTACCGCAGATAGTGTGTAAAACCTTTGCTTTAGCAGACTTCATTCGGCTGCCTTTTCCCGCAGCCAAGATAACTACGCTGATTTTATTTTTGTTCATTTATTTACTCATTTTTCTAGTTGTCAAAATTATACCGATTGGCTCTTGTGATTGGTATTAAATATATAAAATTCCTATTTTATTGTTGAGCCTAATATTTTTTGTGGTATTATAAGCTCAATATTTTGTCGTAAGGTATTTGAATGGATTTAGGTACGGTTATTGGTATTGTTTTAATCATGGCGCTTTTAATGGGTGCTATGGCTATGGGAGTCGGTGTAGGCGCTTACCTTGATATCCCTTCTGTTCTTATCGTTATAGGCGGCAGTATCGGAGCTTTAATGATTTCATTTAAGCCTTCGCAAATGAAATCTTTTGTCAAAATTTTTATGGTAGCCGTTAAGCCGCCCGAAGAAGACAAAGCAGAGCTTATTAAAAAACTTGTGCAGTTTGCTACAAAAGCTAGAAAAGACGGAATTTTAGTACTTGAGAGCGAAGTTAATGACGAGCCGAACGAATTTTTGAAAAAAGGTCTTTCCATGGCGATTGACGGCAATGAGCCGGACAATATCAGAGAACTTTTAGAGATAGAGATGGAACAGACAAGTACACGTCATAAAGTAAACGGTTCCATTTTTAGTCAGTGGGCAGGTCTTGCAGGAGCTATGGGTATGGTCGGAACACTAATCGGTCTAGTTGCCATGCTTTTAAACATGGCCGACCCTTCGGCAATCGGTCCATCTATGGCGGTAGCACTCTTAACAACCATGTACGGTGCGATTATCGGTAACGTGGTTGGAACTCCTATAGCAAATATTTTAGGCATAAGAAACGATGAAGAGACACTCGTTAAAGAGATGATTCTAACGGGGATTATGTCGATTCAATCGGGAGACGCTCCAAGAGCATTGGAAGCGAAACTTTTAAGTTATTTATCTCCAAAAGAGCGCGTGAGTCAATTTAACTAATGGCTAAGAAAAAATGTCCTGATTGTGAGACATGCCTTCCGGCTTGGCTTGCGGCATTTGGGGATCTTATGTCTCTGCTTTTATGCTTTTTCGTTTTGCTTCTCTCCATGTCGAGCATGGATGCGAAAAAAATATCTGAAGCTATCGGTTCACTCTCGGGAGCAATGAGTGTTTTAGAGGGCGGTATAAAAACAGAAGTATCCAAAAGACGTATTCAAGAATCAACTCCGATTGAATCAACAGATGAGACATCTGATCAAGTAAACAGGGTTGCGGCAGCATTGAATGAAATGAATGAAATGACGGCAGAGGGCAACGGTCCTGCAGTCTCTCTCGAAGAAGCGCAAGATGGTTTTGTTATTGAGCTTCCTGCCGCTCTGCTTTTTAAATCAGGAAGTGCGGCTATTCAAAATGATGATGCACTGCTTTTTTTAAAAAGAATAGCTCTTATAGTAGAAGAACTTCCAAATGAGACAAAAGTAAGCGTACAAGGCCATACGGACAATCAATCACCCGGTTCGGGAAGTCCTTTTAAAGACAATTGGGAGCTTTCATCTGCTAGGGCTATATCTGTTTTGCAAGAGCTGCTCTTAAACGGAGTCGACCCAAAACGTATAAATGCAGCAGGATTTTCAGAGTTTTCTCCAAAAGCAACTAATGTAACCGAGAGCGGCAGAGAAAAAAACCGCAGAGTTGAACTGCACTTTTATGGAGCAAAACCGGATGATAAGCGAAAAGTTGAGCAAACTGTTTTGGATAAGGCAGCAAACAGATAATGTTTAAGCTTTTTTTACTAATTTTGTTGGGTGCAACCTCAATATTTGGGGCTGAGAGTGTAGCTATTCCTACAATGAACTTTGAACTCTCTGCGCCATCTTCTCCACAGCAGCTTGTAAGTTCCATGAATGTGCTTGTTCTCTTAACACTGCTTTTTTTAGCGCCTAGCATGGTGCTTGTTATGACCACGTTTACGAGATTTGTAATTGTATTTGGTTTTTTAAGGCAGGCACTTGGTACGCAACAGGTTCCGCCCACGCAGCTTTTGGTTATGCTTGCTATGATTTTAACTTTTTTCGTTATGGAACCGGTAGGCGTAAAAGCTTATGAAAATGGTATAAAACCATATATAGAAGAAAAAATCGGCTATGAAGAAGCGTTTGACAAAACCGCTCTGCCGTTTAAAAATTTTATGATAAGAAACACGAGAGAGAAAGATTTGGCTCTTTTTTTCAGAATCAGAAAGATGGAAAATCCTACAACCGTTGCAGACGTTCCGCTATCTATAATCATTCCTGCATTTGTAATAAGTGAGCTAAAAACCGCTTTTGAGATAGGCTTTTTACTCTTTTTACCGTTTTTGGTAATTGACATGGTTGTTGCATCTATACTTATGTCTATGGGTATGATGATGCTTCCGCCCATCATGATAGCACTGCCGTTTAAAATACTTGTATTTATTCTTATAGATGGATGGAATCTGCTTATCGGAAATCTTATAGCCTCCATAAAATAGAAAATTAAAGAAGATAGTATGAATTGTAAATATTTTGGGCAATGCGGTGCATGTAGAGTATATGACGGCGGATACGAGCGTCAACTCTCTTTAAAAGTAGATTTGAATCAAGAGAGATTTAAACCTTATTATAATGGTGATATCTCTGTTTTTAGGTCACCGCAGAGTCATTACCGCTCAAGAAGTGAATTTAAAATCTGGCATAAAGAAGATGAGCTTCATTACGCCATGAACCATATAGACAAAATGGGAGTCGTTTTAGTAGATGAGTGTCCGCAGGTGAGTGAGCCTATAGCTGCTTTGATGCCAAAACTTCTTGGCGCAATAGAAAAAAACAACATAGGTTTTAAACTCTTCGGCGCTGATTTTTTAAGTTCAAACAGCGGCGAGATTGTAGTTTCGCTCCTTTATCACAAAAAACTTGATGCTTCTTGGAGCGAGATAGCTACTAAAATAGCTACTGAGCTTAACATATATATAATAGGGCGCAGCAGAGGGCAAAAGCTTATAGTAGGGCAGGATTATGTAACAGAAGTTTTGGATGTAGAGGGCAGTAAATTTAAGTTTAATTATATTGAAAACAGCTTCACTCAGCCAAATTCCAAAGTAAATGAGCAGATGATTGCATGGGCGCTGAAAAACTTGCCAAAAAGCAGGAGTGACTTGCTCGAACTCTACTGCGGTGCAGGAAACTTTACCATACCTTTTGCTCTTAGATTTGGAAAAGTTTTAGCTACGGAGATATCAAAATCCTCTATAAACGCCGCAAAAGCAAATATGAGCCTAAATAGTGTAGAAAATATTGCATTTGTAAGGATAGATGTAGGAGAGTTTATTCAGGCTCTTGATGGTGTGAGAGAGTTTAATAGAATGAGAGATATAGATATAGCATCTTATGATATTAAAACCATATTTGTCGACCCGCCAAGAAGCGGGATGGATGAAGCTACATGTAAATTTGCTTCCAGATATGATACTATTTTGTATATATCTTGTAACCCTGAAACATTAGTGAGAGATTTGGAGATTTTATGCAAAACGCATTTGGTTGCAGACATGGCTCTGTTTGATCAGTTTCCATATACTCATCATGCCGAGATGGGTGTTAGATTAGTCAAAAAGGGCAGCTTATGATGAAGATAATAGTTTTAATTTTGAGTATTTTGCCATTTCTATATTCAAAAAACATAGACCTAGAGATAGAAAATAAAAAATTAATTCAAGAAATAGATAAATTAGAAAAAATAGTTAAAAAGCAAGAAATTCTTTTAAAAACCAAAGAAAATGATAAAAAAAATCATATTTTTTATGCTCAAGAGTGTGAAAAAGAGAGTGCTTTTCCAAAGCTTATGATGAAAAATGAGTATCAAAAGAAGAGTTTTGATGAAAATGAAATTATAACTTTTGAAGCAAGTGCTTTTCGTCTAAAGACAGACAGTATTATATATGATGCGATAGATGGAAAAGATATTGACATGTGGGAAAGCCGCACCTCTTTTACATCTAACACGATGAGTAACGGGTGGATTAAAATATCCGGTTATTTTGTAAACAGAAAATGGAAAAAAGCCCAAAAAGAGATGTGGGTCAAGTCGGTGCAGACAATCAAAAGAGAGCAGTAAAGTTATAATGCTATAATGCTGCAAAAAACTTAGAAGACGGTATATGAAAAAAATATTAATTATCGGTGACGGTGAAGTATCTAAACATTTTATAAACAGAATTATAGAGACGCATACGAGCGAAAATATATACTATGTCGTAGAGACAAAAGCCAAAAAATATAAAAATATAAATCCGTCGCGTTTTAAGTTTTATGAGTTTGACCCTACTAGTTTATATAAACTTGCGAATCTGCTTAAGATGGAGTTTGCTCAAGTCATAATCGTTATGGATAGCAAAATGGATGTTGAACATACCATTAAAAATATAAGAAGTATAAAAAAACAACTTAGAATTATTGTTTTAAACAAGTGGAAACTAGAAAATGAAGATTCAAACGTTGTTTTAATTAACTCAAATGAAATTCTCTCATCAAGGCTGATTGATTATCTGCCTAATGTTCCGGTAATCGCCCAAAATGTCGGTATAGGAGAGGGTGAGATAATGGAAGTGCTTGTTCCTTTTGGAAGTTCTTTTATCTATAAACATATCGGTGTAATCGAGCAAAAAGAGTGGCGAATCGTTGCTATATATAGAAATAGAAAACTTATCATGCCAAACCGCCGAAGAATGATTCAGCCAAACGACCTTTTGCTTCTAGTTGGTGATCCTGCTGTTTTAAAATCAGTCTACAGGGCAATAAAAAGAGAGTTAGGACAATTTCCTGAACCTTTTGGCTCAAATCTTTACATCTACCTTGATATGGATTTGCTAAATTTTACTGCGGCAGAAGACTTTATAAAAAGAGCGCTTTTTGTGCATGAGAAACTTGGACATATTTTGTTTATAAGAGTAGTTAATCCCAGCGATTTTGATGTAATCTGGATGATTAAAAAGTATCGTAGCGAGAAAGTGATAATTGATATAAATTACAGCAATACAAATCTAAAGCAGAGCTTTTATAACGATATAAAAGCGTACCATGTCGGCTTGGTGATTGTTCCAAATGAAATATTTGATAATTACAATATGAGAACAATTCTCTATGAAGCACAGGTTCCTGTTTTTAAAATAGCGGACAGAGAACTCTCCAGTGTAAAGGATGCTTCTATTATCCTTGGAGACAACCGTGATTTGGAGAAAATTTCCTCAACAATCTTTGACGTTTCTGAACAGATGAATCTCAATATTGAGCTTTATAATTACATGAATGAACATCAAGAGGCAAAAGAGCAGGTTATTGAGCACTACTACAATCTTGCTACCATCTTTTCAAAAGGTATAAAAGTTATAAAAGAGAGTGAAAATCCGATAAAAAGATTAAAACAAAAAGATGATTTTATACAGATTATTCCTTTTACAAAAAAATTAACACAAAGAAAAATCTACTCGATTCTCTCAACTGACAGTGAAAGACTCTACCATAAATTAGACAGTAATCATCAAATTTTTATACCCGTACAGATTTGATTTAGCCGTTTTTTAGCCTTATTTAAGTATTATACATCTGATGTTGCACACTTAAAGCGAACAAGTCCGCTTAAGTGGCAGGGACAAATGTCCCTACAACCCCCTAAAGCTACGAAAAACTTTGTTTTTCGAGAACCATAACTAAATTGTTGGATAAATAATGCAAGTACATATAGAACTTAAAAAAGTTGTAGACAACTCCTACGATATAACGATAGACAGACTTCCTAAAATACATTTTGATACAAAAGTGGCAGTTGTCACAAACAAGACGGTTGCTGCTCTTCATTTAGAGTATCTTCTCTCAAATATCAGCGCAAAAGAGCTGCATGTTATAACACTTAAAGACGGAGAAGAGTATAAAAATCAAGAGAGCGTAAATGCTATTTTGGACTCTTTGTTTGAGCACCGTTTTAACCGTAAATCCATGCTTATCGCTTTTGGCGGCGGAGTTATCGGCGATATGACGGGATTTGCCGCTAGCATATATCAAAGAGGAATTGATTTTATTCAAATTCCGACTACGCTTCTTTCTCAAGTAGATGCAAGTGTCGGCGGAAAAACAGGCATGAACAACAAGTACGGTAAAAATCTTGTAGGCGCATTTCATCAGCCGCGTGCCGTATATATCGACCCATATTTTTTAACTACACTTCCTAAAAGAGAGTTTGGTGCAGGAGTCGCAGAGATAGTAAAGATGGCTGTGACTTTTAACAAAGATTTTTTTGAGTTTTTGGAAAATGCCGATTTGCATAATGCGCAAATACTTCAAGAGACTATAAAACGAGCAGTCGAGACAAAAGCAAATGTTGTTGCACAGGATGAGAAAGAGCATGGGCTTAGAGCGGCTCTTAATTATGGACACACTTTTGGACATGTTATAGAAAATGAGACGAAATACAAACAGTTTTTACATGGCGAAGCTGTGGCTATCGGTATGGTTATGGCTAACTAGATGGCAATAAAGATGAATCTTATGAGTGAAAAAGAAGCGCTTAGAGTTAAAGCACTTTTACAAAAATATGCTCTGCCTATAAATTATGTCATAGAAGACGTAAAAGCATTTTATGAAGCATTTTTTCTTGATAAAAAGAGCTCTGATTCTGCCATAACATTTATTTTGCCTCTTGGTATAGGCGATGTTGTCATAACAGACAAAGTTGATACGGGAACCATCATGTGCGTTTTAAATAAGTTTGGAAAAAATAAATGAAAAAAATAGTTTTTCTTCTCCTGATTGCAGCGTCATTTCTTCTCTCAAATGATACGATAAACGATAAAAACATAAGTGAAGAGACTCTGCAAAAGATTAAGTTTGCAGAAGAGGGTGTTAAAAGAGAAAAGATTGCAAAATATACCTCAGATTTAAAAGAGATTGAAGCTAGAATAGCAAAAAAAGACAGTGTCTGGATGAAAAGCTACTCTTCATATCTTACTTCGCTGGATGTCAGAGAGAGTTTGGAAAAAATAGTAGACAGGATAAATTTTCTCCAAAAAAAGAAGAGTAAAACCTTGAGCGAAGCAGATGAGCTTAGTGCATTGATAGCCAGAGAGAAGATATTGACATCACAGATAGAAAAACTAAAGAAAAAGGACAGTTCTCCATTTTCAGATCTTCTAACTCCTCCAAATATAGATGAAATTCCAAATATAAAAAATCCTTTTGATATATTTGCCGGTATTTCTCTAATTAAAACATTGGACAGGGATTTTAATGATTATGTATTGAAAAAAGAGGAGCTAAAAGAGCTTATCTCACTTTTAAAATCTGAAATCCGCATATATGCCGAGATAATAACTCTTGATGAGGAAGATAATACATATCAAGAGAAAGTAGAACTGAAAATCAAGCAGTTAGAGAGGTTTGAGTCCGCTCTTGACACTATGAAAGTTACTGCCGACGTGTATCAAAAAAGATTGGATATCATAGAAGTCAGTATTAACAAAGAAGTAGAAGCTCAAATATTTAAAATCGCTAAAATAGGCGTTGTTATACTTATGGTCTTTGTTTTCTTCTTCTTGTTGAAGCTGTTTGTCAAAAAATATATAACCGATAATGAACGTTTTTATATGGCAAACAAGATTATTACATTCGGTAATTTTACGCTGATAATATTAATCCTCTTTTTTAACTATATTGAAAACGTCAGTTATCTAGTTACCATTTTAGGATTTGCATCTGCGGGTATTGCCATCGCCATGAAAGATTGGTTTATGAGTATACTCGGCTGGCTTGTAATAGTCTTTGGCGGAAGCATACATGTAGGAGACAGAATCCGCGTTGATATGGAGGGCATAAAATATGTAGGCGATGTTATGGATATATCACTTCTTAGGATGACTATCTTAGAAGATATTACGTTGACGTCTATTATGCAAAACAGAAGAGCGGGCAGGATTATTTTTGTACCAAACAATTATGTATTTACAAGAATGATAGCCAACTATACTCACAGCTCATTAAAGACCGTATGGGATGGTGTACACATTACTATTACATACTACTCAAACCATAAAAAAGCGATGCACCTTGCAAAAGAGATAACTAAAAAGTTCTCTAAAGGGTATACTGATATTACGAGAAAGCAACTCAACAAACTTCGCAATCAGTATAGTCTTAAAAATACAAACGTTGAACCGAGGATTTTCTCTTTTATAGAGCCAAACGGTATAGTTATTGACGCATGGTATTTGACTAACGCTTATGCTACGCTAACGCTTAGAAGTGTTATTTCTACGGAGATAGTCGACGCATTTATGGCAGAAGACGATATAACTATAGCATACCCTACGCAGATGCTTCATCTTGAGCAGCCTGCCAAAAGAACGCCTCCTTTTGCGACGAATGAAGAGATTATCTAGATTATGAAAAAAGTATACTTTAAAACCTTTGGGTGCAGAACAAATCTTTATGATTCTCAAGTTATGATGAACTCCATGCAGGAGTATACGGTAACGGAAGATGAGAGTGAGGCGGATATAATCGTAGTTAACTCATGTACGGTTACAAACGGAGCTGACTCACATGTTCGTTCATATATATCTCATGTCGAAAACAGCGGCGGTGCAAAGATATTCTTAACGGGATGCGGTGCTCATACAAAGGGAGAGAATCTTTTAAAACAAGGGCGTGTTTCAGGCGTGTTTGGACAGAGCGAGAAGATAAAAATCGATGACATGTTAAGCCGTGAAGAGCCGTTTTATGAACCTGGGGATTTAAACCATATTGACGAGAGTGTGGTCGATGACTTTATCGGCAAGAGCAGGGCGTTTATAAAGATTCAAGAGGGATGCAGCTTTCGCTGTTCTTACTGCATTATCCCACATGTACGCGGCGATGCAAGAAGCATGAACGAAGATAAAATTTTAGAGCAGATACAAAGACTCGCGCGCAACGGCTTTGGAGAGTTTATCTTAACGGGAACAAATGTCGGAAGTTATGGGCAAAAAACCGGGAGTTCTATAGCCTCGCTTATGAAAAAAATGTCATGTATCCGCGGCGTTAGACGCATTAGGCTTGGAAGTGTAGAGCCGATTCAGATAACGGATGAGTTCAAAGAGATTTTGGATGAGCCATGGTTAGAGAGACATCTTCATATTGCACTGCAGCACACATCTCCTCAAATGTTAAAACTTATGAACAGACGAAATGTCTATAAACAAGACAGATAACTTTTTGAACTTCTCTCAAGTAAAGGTTTTGCTATAGGCACCGATTTTATAACAGGACATCCAGGTGAAACACAGCAGCTTTGGGATGAAGCAATGAAAAATGTAAGAGAGCTGCCTTTGACGCATCTGCACGCATTTACTTACTCAAAAAGAGACTCTACGCCCTCAGCTACGATGAAGCCTGAAGTAAATGGAAAAGTAGCAAAAGAGAGACTTCATGAGCTTGAGAAGATTGTAAGCGAAAAAAACTTCGCATTTAGAAAGGCTTTTGGCGCTCCACTTGATATACTAATTGAGAGTCAAAAAGAGGGTATGTATGTAGGATATGATCAGCACTTCAATAAAATTATGATTGATTCAAATGAGGATTTAATCGGAAACTGGATTACTTTACAAGAGTATGAAGTAAAAGAGGAGTCTAACTATGGTAGGGTCTAAAACAAACAGAGTAGCACTGTATGCATCAGCTTTTTTGGTTGTTGTTTTAGTTCTTTTTGCTATTCTTCGCGATAGGGCGGATATTGTTACACTCAAAGAAGCAACCGCTCTTTTGGAAGGTAAAGATGTAAAAAGCGTAGTTGCTTCAGAGGATTTTGTTTATCTAAAAACAGACAAAGAGATATACAAGATAGCTTCCTCGCAGGTAACACCGCAAATGTTAGTAGAGCACAAAGTGAAAGTGAAAAGCGACTCAAGCATTGTCGTTTATTTTCTTTTTTTAATTCTTTTTTTTGGGCTTGGTACACTTCTGTTTAAATGGCTGCAAAAAAACAGAATCATTAACACGCAAAATATAGGCGGTGCCACGTTTAAATCTTCTCTTGAGAGTTCTGCCCCGATAGAATCCATAAAAAGCGATGTCACGTTTAACGATATCGGCGGCATAAGCGATGTCAAAATGGAGCTTGAAGAGATTATAGATTTTATGAAAAAACCAAAACGCTACAAAAGTTTCGGGGCTAGAATGCCTCGCGGCGTACTTTTGGTAGGTCCTCCGGGTGTCGGTAAAACTATGATAGCAAAAGCAGTCGCAAATGCGGCAGGTGTTCCGTTTTACTATCAAAGCGGCGCTTCTTTTGTTCAGATATATGTCGGTATGGGTGCAAAGAGGGTTCATGAGCTTTTTTCGGCGGCAAAAAACAACTCTCCCTCAATTATATTTATAGATGAGATAGATGCTGTTGGAAAAAAGAGAGACGGACAGAGAAACGACGAGAGGGAAGCAACTCTTAATCAGCTTTTAACGGAGATGGACGGTTTTGAAAACTCAAGCGGTGTTATAGTTATAGCCGCTACAAATAAGATAGACGTTCTCGACTCGGCACTGCTTCGCGCGGGCAGGTTTGATCGAAGAGTTTTTGTCGAACTTCCTACAAAGAGGGAGAGAGCTTCAATCCTTACAAAATATTTAGAAAAAGTTCCCAATGACGTAAATGTCGATACCGTTGCAAATATGACTGTGGGCTTTAACGGAGCATCATTGGCGGCTCTTGTTAACGAAGCATCTCTGCTTGCCATTAGGCAGCATGATTTTCAGGTCACAATAGAGCACTTTCATCAGGTAAAAGATAAGGTAATGTTTGGCAAAAAGAAGCTTCAGATGTTAAGTGAACAGCAGAAACAGTACCGCGTAACTTATCAGGCGGCGAAAGTAATCTGCGCGACTTACTTTGATCTTCCTTTTGAAAAACTGCTTCTCTCAAACGAGAAACTCACACCCGCAACGGATGAACCGCTTATAAAACATGAACTGGAATCAAGAGTCAAAATGCTTTTGGCGGGTATTGTCGCATGTAACATTAAGTATAACGAACATGCAAGCAGCGCAAAAGGTGATTTGGATGAAGCAAAAGAGATAGTTCAGATGATGATTGCAGAGTACGGCATGGGTTCGTCTCTTATGGCCAGCGAGAATGAAAAAGAGATTCTTATGAAAAGACTCTATGAAGAGACGAGAAATCTTTTGGAATCCCTGCAGGGTGTTATAAAGTATGTATAGAGCGTTTTAAACGAGCGTGAGAGTATCACAAAAACGGATGTAAAAAAGAAGCTCAATGAAATTTTTTAGCGGATTTTCTCTAAAAAATGAACAGCACTACTTTAAAGAGTATATAAACTCATCCGAGTATACTGTTTGCGGATTTAGTTATGGAGCCATAAAAGCTCTTAGAGAAATCAAAGAGATGCTCTCTCGGAAAAAACGAGTAGACAGACTTCAGCTCTTCTCTCCCGTTTTTTTTCAGACAAAAGATGAGAAGTTTAAAAAACTCCAACTGCTCGGATATAGAAAAAACCAGGACTCTTACCTAAGAGAGTTTATATCGTCATGTTTTTTGCCGTATGAAAAAAAAATAGTAGAGCATGATAAAAACTCTATTGAAGAGCTTGAAGAGCTGCTTTACTATGAGTGGGATATACAAGAGCTAAAAAATCTTACACACAACGGCGTAAAGATAGAAGTTTATCTAGGCGGCAAAGATGCCGTAATAGATGCCAAGGGCGCAAGAGAGTTTTTTTTAGAGACTGCTACGGTGACATACATAAAAGAGGCAAATCATTTTTTGTTGTTAAATTAAAATATTAGTCATTGCAAGGAACTTGTGACGAAGCAATCTGAGTTTTTAGTCAAAAATCAATCAGGAGAAGAAAAAAATGAGCAAAATAAAAATAGGCGTTATAACGGCAAGCGACAGAGCAAGCAAAGGGATATACGAAGATATTTCAGGAGTGGCTATCCAAGATACGATGAAGGATTATCTCAAAAGTGAGTTTGAGATAGTTTACAGATGTATCCCGGATGAGCAGGAGATGATAGAGCGCACTATGATAGAACTTTGCGATGATGAGAAGTGCTGTTTGCTGGTTACTACGGGAGGAACTGGACCTGCACTTAGGGACGTTACACCAGAAGCGACAGAGAATGTTTGTCAAAAAATGATGCCTGGATTTGGCGAGCTTATGCGTCAGGTAAGCCTGCAGTATGTGCCGACTGCAATTCTCTCCCGCCAGACGGCTGGCATAAGAGGCAAAAGCCTCATCATAAATCTACCTGGAAAACCAAAGTCCATAAGAGAGTGTCTTGATGCAGTATTTCCTGCCGTACCGTACTGTATAGACCTTATAGAAGGTCCATACATAGAGACTAACGAGGATGTCATAAAGGCTTTTAGACCGAAAGCTAAGTAGAGTTTTAGCGTATTTGTCGATTGTTGTACTTATATGAGAAAATATAACATGATATTCACTAGGGTTTAATTTAGTAAACCCTAGTAGTCTAAATCAATCAGTTTTTTTCTCTATATATTTAGCCCCTTCATTGACCTTATCTTTGCTCCACTCAGCATTTTCAGACGTATCTTTTTTGATACCTCTCCATGTCTCACTACAACCACTAGCCATAAGTGTCACGAACAGAACTATTATAAATGTTAGACTTTTTTTCATTTGATATCCTTTTTAATTTCACTGATGTTATCAGGAGTTTTTTGCTTTTGTTTTTAATACCTTAGAATTGTCTTGAACCAATCTTAATTTTTACGAAAAAGAAATATGCCGACAACAAAACTGATAGCACCAAGAATATAATAAGTCATTACTTTATCTGTATCTGCACCAGTAACAGCTTGAGTCACTTGTGAACCGATAGAGCCTGACAACTGATATCCCCATACTGCAATACCAACTCCTATGACTATTAGGACAAGACCAACAATCTTCATAGTAGTTCCTAAACCTTTTCCCATGTAAAACTCCTATACTTCAAAGAGCTGAAATGTTGTAACATTGCAGATAATAATATTGTACAGCAATATTTCCTTTTTTAATATTTGAAGTGGAACAAAGCATATTATAAAAGAGGGGATTCATTCACAGTTTCTTTATGAGTATTTTTTGTTTGGGTGCTCGGTGCAGACGCTTATTATCTGGTGCGTAGCTTCTGAGATAATGGTACTTCAGTGATTCTTTAGCGTTCACTGCTAGGTTTTGTTATGTCTTTGTGTTAATTTTTTTGGATTTTGTTTAGTATGAAATATAGCTAGTATCATTATAATGTCTTCATATTGTTCATATATAATGATATATGGAAATTTTTTCATAACTACTTTTTGAGATGTTTTAGTTTCATATTGATATAAATTTGGAGAATTTAGGATATTGTTAAATTGTTTATCAATATAAGATAAAAATCTTTTTTCTAGTTTCGGGCTTAAATCAAAGTAGTAATTGAGTGCAATTCTTAAATCATTTTCTGCAAGAGGATGTAGTTTTAACGTCAAAACTATCTTTCCAAATCACTTTTTATATCATTCCAATCTCGACCAATAGAGCGATTTTTATGAAATGAATTTATTCTAGAAGCAAGTTCTTTTTTTTGTTCTTCACTAAGTTCAGATGTATTATTTATTTGAGAAAAATCATGTATGTCATTATCGACAATAAATTTCAATGCTTTCATTATTTCATCTTTTGAGCTATTAAAAAACTTTTCAATTTTCGGCTCTTCAATTGATAACTGTATCATAAATATCTCCTGCACTTTTAGTGTATATTATAACACAAACAAGATTGTATATGTCAACGGCAGAGTTAAAAGGCACTGACAAATTAACCACCTAAATTCTTATTGTTGAAAAATTTAGTTAATCCGTAATTTAGCCAAAGTTCACTTTGCGGTGGAAATGGGGGGGGCAGGTGATACCTATACTAAATACATTCTCAATCTCGTCGGCATTTGTCAATCCTATTTTTTAACCATGTACCTTAACTATTTATATCTGCTACAATTAAAAATATTGCAAATTGAAAAATTTTAGTTAAAACTTAGATATATAATTTTTTGACAAAAAGTGGAGATTCATTCACTGGGGTGTTGTTTTAGTTTCTAGTTTGTGAAAAGTGGAGATGTCGCCTCATGGGTGTATGTTGGTGTATGTTGATTTGTAAATTAAAAATTGAGGGGTAATATTATTGTTCATGTTTAAGTTTCTTTAACTCTGGCAACATATTTTCTAAATCTTTTGTAAAGTCAGGTAATGTATCTTTAACTTCTTGTGTTGCTGTTGAAGATGGAAAAAATTCCATCCCTTTATCTATTAGTTTACTTGTTTCATCTATTGCAAATTTTACTCTATTATAATACTCATTGTCATTTTTTTGTGTTGTACCTAGTTTTATCATAATTTCGTTTATTTGTTCATCTTTAATAGCATCAATCTCTTTTTTTGATAATTCTTGCATCTGAGATAATAAATTTTCATAGGCATTATTGGTAATTGATTTTAATTTTACATTTTCTTGTAAATCTTTGTTTTTTATATGTTCTCTTTGCATTAAGATTACTGCATGAATTACTTTAGTAAAAAGCCATAATCCAGTTGCTGATGTAAAAAGAATTTCATACCATTCTGAACCAGTATCAAAGTTTTGTAGCTTTGCCTCTGATGATTCATAGTAATTTACAAGTAATTGGTTGAATATTTTATCAAGTTTAGACGAAGTATCTACTAATTCTTTTAAATTATTAATTTTAGGTAGTTTTATGCTTATTGAGTTTTCAGATTGAGCAGGAATAATTGATGATATTCCTTCATTAAATGTAGTTAATTTAATTTTAAAATTATTTAATCTGACAACAAATGCATTTGCTTCATTTGTTGGTAAAGAAATAGAATCTTCACTTGTTAAAAAAACTGCTTCCGTTTCTCTTAATTGTTTTATATCTTTTTCAAATATTTTAATAAATTCTATTTTTTTAAAAGAAATCTTAAACTTTCCTAATCCATCTATTTTCAAGTTTTGATTATCTTGATTAATTGGTTTTTTACCTACGATTAAATTATCTATATTTTCATTTATTCTATTTTGTATATCTCGTAATCTCATTACAGATTTTTTCCTCTAAACTTAAATTATTATTTATATCTTATCTAAAAGTAAATTTAAAATTCATTTTTACACACAACGTTTAAAATGAGCCAATAAATTGCCCCCCCCAGCGTAATTTATTGGCTCCTCTGATTTGTTATCTAGCTAGTTGATTTCTCTTAACATACTCAAACCTTTTTCTATATCAACAATTAAATTTGTTTTCATACCTAACCAATCATGATTATATACTCCATCAATTTTAGGAGAACTTGATAATTCATGTTCATATGTTAGTTGTACTTGCTGTTGTTTCGATTTTTTCGTTAAAAATTTATCATCAAACATTTTTTGAGTTACTTTTACTCCAGAAGCTTCATTCTCTTCAATGAACGAATAAAATTCATTTGTATCAGTATAGTTTCTTTCCCAACCAGAACGTCCAATTATAAAAGCTGTTGCCAAAGATGCATACTCTTCTTTAGATAACGAGTTTATATAATTTTTCATCTCATTTGATGACACTTGAAAAGTTTGAATATTCTTAAAAATATTTTCTATCGGTTTCATTTTTTTCCTTTGTTGTAATATAGATAACTATTTATTAGTAATACATTATATACATGTAAGCTATAAAATTACTTAATATCTTATCATTAAAAGTGTAATACTATTAAAGTGTGTTAAATATGTTAAAGAAGAAATTATATTAAAAAAATATTACAAATTGCAATATTTTTTGTTATTTTGTAGAAGTTTTTGTATAGTTTTTATGTAGAACTATTAAGGTATATTCGTAATATCTTGTCTTTTTGTATCAAATATGTCATATTTTCATTTGTAAATAGGTGTCATTTCATCGTCATTGAGATTGCCACGGCTAAAGCCACTCTGTCATTGCGAGAAGGCAAAGCCGACGCGGCAATCTCTTGCCATCTCAGACTGCCGCGTCGTTTCACTCCTCGCAGTGACTATTCCTGTTATTGAGATTGCCACGGCTAAAGCCTCGCAATGACGGTTATAGCGAACAAAGTGAAGCGTTCTAAATAGAGAGTTATAAAAGAGGATTATAGAAAAGTTTTAAAAAAATAGAGAGAAAATCTCTCTATTTTAGGTTTTAGATAAAATTAACCTCAGTAACATGGTGTTTTAGACCAAGCTCTGCAGGAGTGCATCCAAGAGCTAGTCCTACCATCTGCTGCATGTGAAGAACTGGAAGTGAGACTTCTCTGCCTATTGCTTCAGAAGCGTGTTTTGTCTGCGTATCGAGTTTTAGGTGACAGAGCGGGCAGGGTGTTACCATCATGTCGGCGTTGTTATCCGTTGCTCCCGCTATTGCATTTCCTGTGAGTACCGCTGCAGTGTGAGGTGCTTGAAGCTCTACATGGAAGCCGCAGCATTTGTTTTTTTCTTCATACTCAACATTCATGCCGCCGCATGCGATGATAAGGTCGTCAAGTGAAGTAGGGTTGTATGGGTTCTCTTTTTGTTTGTGAGACTCGTCATGAAGCTCTGATGGGCGGATGTTGTGACAACCGTAAAATGGAGCTATGTTGAACTGGCTTAATGGTTTTACAACCATCTTTTTGATTTTATCTAAGCCGAAATCATCGATAATTGCATATAAAAAGTGGATAATATTTGACGTGCCTTTGTACTCTAAACCAACCTCTGCAAGTTTTTCGTTGACTTTTGCTTTTAGTTCAGGGTTTTTATCTAGTCTATGTTTTGTCATAGCCGTATTTAGTTGACATGTATTACAGATAGTAACCATAGTAAGACCGTGTTTTTCAGCATAAGCAATATTTCTTGCATTTAGCACAAGAGACAAAAAGTCATCATAATCTTGAAGATGAGAAGCCCCGCAGCATGAAGCCTCTGTTAATTCTATTAGTTCAATGTTAAGTTTTCTGGCAACTGCTAAAGTTGACATCATCTGTTCCGGAGTACTCTGCTTTGCGGTACATCCCGTAAAAAGTGCATATTTTAATTTTTTCATCTATTTTACTCCTAGAACTTTACTGTTGATGATGATTTTATAAGCTTTTGAATCTCATCAAGATTATCTGATTTTGGCATATTCCAAGGCATTATTATTTTACCTTTTCTAAACATTTGAAGTGCAACAGGAATATGTTTTACGATAGATGGACCCTCAGAGTAGAGAACCAAGCCGCCTTCATCAAGAACACCGTGTTTTTTGATAGAGTGTAAGAAACCGACTGCGTGGCGTGTTGCAACATTGTTTTTTGCCACACCTTTTTTAAACGCCATTTGGTGAAGTTTCGTGATTTTCTCAATCGGATTTATATCTTTTGGACAAACTTCCGCACACTCAAAACACTTGACACAATCCCAAACACCTTGCTTCTCTTCATTTACATTTATGAGTCTTTCGGCATCACTATCACGGATGTCTGCTTCAAAACGGTATGCCGCAACAAATGCCGCAGGACCGAAAAAGTCACTGTTTATCTCAACTGCAGGACAGGCATAGTGACATGCACCGCACTGAATACAAAGGTCTGCCTCGTTTAGCTCTTCTGCGTCATGAGGAGAGACAAGGTTTTCACATGTAGGGCACTCGTCAATGTCAGCTGCTAGGTAAGGAGTTACAGCCGCATGTTTTTCCCAGAAGTCGGCTTTGTCGATAATCATATCTTTTATAGCTCTTTTTGTACTTAAAGGCTCGATTGTCAAATCATTTCCAAAGTACTCAATCATGGTTGACATACTCTCTTTACATGCAAGAGTAGAGCGGCCGTTTACTTTGATGGCACATGCCCCGCAGATACCGTGACGACAGCTTCTTCTGTATGAAAAACTTCCGTCATAATCCCATTTGATTCTGTTTAGTATATCTAAGACAACCTCTTCGGAAGTAACATCCATACTATAATCTTCATAGTATGGAAGATAATCTTCATCAGCATTAAAGCGAAATACTTTGAAGTTTACTTTTTGTGTAGTGATTTTATTTGTACTCATAACTTCTCCTTAGTAATTTCTTGCTTTAAGTTCATGTTTGCCAAGAACCACAGGCATATAATCAAGTGCTATATTACCCTCTTTATCCATGTACGCCATAGTGTGTTTTAAGAAGTTCTCATCATCACGTGTGTCGAAATCTTCTCTAAAGTGAGCGCCGCGGCTCTCGTTTCTTGCAATAGCACTCTCAACGATAAACGCAGAGTAGTCAATCATGTGACCAAACTCAATCGCTTCTTGAAGTTACGTGTTAAATACTTTTGATTTGTCTTTTATGCGGATGTTTTTAAATCTCTCACGAAGCTCTTTAACTTTTGCAACTGCAATCTCAAGAGTCTCTTTTGTTCTAAATGCACCTGCATTAGCAGTCATGCACTGTTGAAGTTCTTCTCTTAGCTGTGTGATTGTCTCGCTTCCGTTGTTGTTTAGTACAAAATCAATCTCATCAAGAGCTTTTTTTGCGTCTTCCCCAGTTGCTTCACGAAGAGGAATCGTGTCTATTTCGTTTACCATTGTTTTGCCCACAAAACGACCAAAGAGAAGCGCTTCAAGAACAGAGTTTGCACCAAGACGGTTTGCCCCGTGAACAGAAACACAAGAACACTCGCCTGCAGCATAAAATCCTTCTACAAATTCGTTGTTGTTTTTACGAACATTTCCTGCGATGTTTACAGGGATACCGCCCATAGAGTAGTGTGCCGTTGCAGAGATAAGGATAGGTTCTTTTATCATGTCAAGACCTAAGAAGGTCATGGCAAGTTCACGAAGCTCAGGGAGTCTCTCCATGATTAAATCTTTTCCTAAATGCGTTACGTCGATGAAAACCGCATCTTTTCTAGGTCCAACGCCGCGTCCTTCTCTTATCTCATTTAAAATAGCACGAGACACAACATCACGAGATGCAAGTTCCATAGCATTTGGAGCGTATTTTTCCATAAATCTCTCACCGAGAGAGTTGAACAGACGACCGCCTTCACCGCGAGCCGCTTCAGAGATTAAAACGCCGTTGCCAGAAAGACCTGAGGGATGAAACTGAACAAATTCCATGTCTTCTAGCGGAAGTCCGTGACGTGCTACAATCGAGAGTCCGTCACCCGTATTTGCATGTGCATTTGAGTTGATTTTATAGCTTCTTGCGTAACCACCAGTTGCGAACATAACAGATTTTGCGTTGAAAATTGCTACTTGTAAATCTCGTATATTAAACGCAACTACGCCTGAAACTTTGCCGTCTTTATAGATAAGGTCAGCAGCATACCACTCATCCCAAAATTCAACGCCTGCGCGGAAAGCTTGCTCATAAATAGTTTGTAAAAGTGTTAAACCTGTTCTGTCTTTCGCGTAACAGGCTCTTGGAGACGACTGTCCTCCAAAAGGTCTTTGTGCTATTTTTCCATCGGGAGTTCTGCTAAATGCCGCACCCATTCTCTCTGCCCAGCGAATTGTTTCAGGTGCATTTTTGCACATGAACTCTACCGCATCTTGGTCAGCTAAGTAGTCACTTCCTTTTACCGTGTCAAATTCGTGCAGCTCCACACTGTCTTTATCGCTAAAAGCAGCATTAACACCGCCTTGCGCGGCTCCTGAATGACTTCTAAGCGGATGTAGTTTTGTTATAACTGCAACTTTTTTACCTGCATTTTGCAACTCTCTTGCAGCGGCACATCCTGCTAGACCTGCACCGACAATGATTGCATCGTAAGTATATATAGGAATACCCATTAGCTTTCCTTTGTTAATAAGAATAAAATAAGGCGGATTGTACAATTTTTAGCCTTTGCGAATGATAAAAGATTGTTATAAATGTGTAAAATGTTCCATAATAACACACTTGCAGCGCATTGGAGAGTGTAGAATCTACACACACTGTTTTTATCTTTTTGTGATATACTCTACGCTTATTTTTATCATAAACATAGGGGACGCAATGATAACGGAAGTAGAGATAGAGTTATTTAGATTTGATTCAAAAGTAGACTATCTGCCATACTATAAAAAATATAGAGTTGAATATAAAGAAAAAGAGACCGTTTTAGAACTGCTAAATAGAATAAACAGCATTGAAAAATTTGCTTATGAGGCAACTCATGATTTCAATCTAAATATAAACGGATTTTATATGAGTGTAAGCGAATGTGTCGGAGATATAGTAGAGAAAACTTCCAAAGAGCTGAGGATAGAGCCTATAAGCATCTACAGAGCGCTTAATGATTTGCTTATCGACAAGAGAGATTATCTTAAAAAAATACTACAATTTAAAGAGTATATCTCTCCTATAGAGATGGATGAATATGCCAAAAATCATGAGTTGGATTATTTTGCTTCAAATACGTATGATATAAACAGAAGTTATATAGGAGACCATGCTCTTTTAATTGCTGCAGACATTATTGAGCATAATCCTAAAGTTAAAAATGAAATAATTGAGATGATATCTTCGACCGATAACGGCATCTGGTATCACACTTCTCTTCAAAACAGAGTTATAAACTACGACATGAATAAAGAAAACAGGATAAACTCTCTCTTAAATATGTTACCTAAAGTTACATACTCTGGAATCAGTGCAAACTCAAATGAGAGCGTGAAAATAGAAGATGTAAATATATCCCAATTTTTTGAGGGATTTAACATAGCTGAGTTTGAAGGCGTAAACAAAAACTCATGTGCATCGGTTATAAAAAAATCTAAAGCAAACTATATCAGGCTCTCTTCGTCGCAAGAGGATTTAGCACCGTATTCTACACTTGTCAGCAAAGATTTTTCACATAAGATTGCAGGCAAGATTCTTCTTGAAGCAAAAGATAACAATGCTGATTTTTTAGTGGTTAGAACAATGAGTGATTTGATGCTTTTTGATGGTGAGCAAAAAAAGATACAAAAAGCTATAGGCAGAGAGATAGAACTTCCTATAATTACTCAAAAGCAGTTTAAAATGCTTTTAGAAGGAGAGAAAAACAGGGCAGTTTTAGGTTTTGACAGCCATAAAGTGAAAGTCTCTTTTTTATAGTTCGCTATGTGCTAAGTCTCTCACTTGAGAGATTTTGTCTCCGCCCGTATCTTTAGCATGTTCTAGGATTTTTTTGGCTTGTTTTATCGCCTCTTCAAGTGAGACGTGATTTGGTTTTATGACAAATCCGCCGCTAAGTTTTATCTTAATCGCTCCAAGTTCGGGCGTACTAAGCTTTAATTCGGAGATACTTTGGCGGATTATATCTGCATCCTTAAATGACTGCTCTTTATTTTCTCTGGATAAAATAACCGTAAACTGGTTGTAGTCTGTTCTTGCCACCACATCGGCAGATTGTTTATGAAGAGATATCGTAAATGCAACTTTTTTAAGTATTGTCTGCGTCAATTCTTGATAGTAAACTCTGTTTGTTTTTGAAAAATTATCAATTTCAAACAGTGTTACGGATGTGTAGTTTTTCTCTTTTATATTCTTTTTCTCTGCATAAGAATTCATCATCCCTTTTATATTATTAATACCCGTTAAAGGGTCAATCATTGCAGGATTTTCTGAAATATCGGGTTTTCTTCTCATTCTAATAGCGATTGCACCCGCTTCTTGTGTAAATATCTCATACCCTTTTTTATCTACATCGTGCAAATATTCTATATCTTTATATATAGAATTGAGTTTTTTTCTATATATGATTGCCGCTAGTAGTAATATGATAAAAACTAAATAAGTTATGTTTTTGTAAATATTGAATTTTGCTTTGTTATACGAAATAGATTTGAATATCATGGTGTTTATCTGCTCAAATACAGAGTTAAAACTTTTTAGCAGCTCTTCTTTTTTCTCTTGCTTGTCATTTTCTTCTTCTGTATAGTGCTTAATGGCAGTCATGTTAAACTCTTTGGCAAGAGAACTTAGTTTGTCTAAATCCGCAAGATACTCTTCTTCATTTGAAAGTATATACTTCTCAACAAAGCTAAAGCCGTACTGATTTCGGAGTTTATCAATGTTATGAAGCAGCTGAGTGCTTTTGCCTTTAAACTCAATAAGTGCCAACTCCAAATTTTCTTTAGGAAGTATCATAAGGGAATTGATTATATTTTTTTGGTTGTTTAGGTTCTCTACTTTTTCGTATGAGTTTGAATGCTCAACTGCAGCTAACACTCCAAATGCCGTAAGCATCACAATTAACATAAGAAAGTTAGAAAGATTTTTAAATATTTTCTTTATAGAGTGTTTCATAAAGAGTTTCCTATATATATAGATGATATAATTATATACTATTTTATCACATGTTGACTTTAGAGGTGCTCTTTAATAGTAATCTAGGAAATTTTAAGAAGCTTTATTGAATTTAGAAAACTATTTTATATCTCAGTTTAAGAATGCTCATATCGGTGATGACGGAGCTTTCATAGACGATACTGTTTACTCCAAAGACGCTTTTTTTGAGGGTGTTCACTTTAAAAAAGAGTGGATGAGTTACTATCAAATCGCGAGCAAGGCGATGATAGTAAATATTTCAGATGCGATAGCTATGAATGCAAAGCCGCAGTACGCACTGCTTAGTGTTGCTATGCCCAAATCTATGACAATGCAAGATATGAGGGAACTGGTATCGGGGTTTGAAGAGACGGCTGCCAAATACGGTGTTGAAATAATCGGCGGGGATACCATTAGCAATATTAAGCTAGATATTACTATTACTATTATCTCAAAAACCAAGAAACCTTTAATGAGAAAAGGTTTAAAAAGAGGTCATTTAGTTGCATATAGCGGAGAGTTGGGAAGAAGTGCCAAAGATTTAAAAAAATTGGCAAATTTAGGCAAAATTCATAGAAAATCAAAGTTTGTCAATATAAAATTAAGAGAGAAATTTGTCTCAAAATGCTCCCGTTATTTAAGCTGTGGTATGGATATATCAGACGGACTTTTCAGTGATTTGGGTAAGCTCTCATCGGCGAACAAATTGGGCTTTAGATTTTATGTAGATATACCAAAGAGAATCGGTTGCAGCGGCGAAGAGTATGAGATGCTTTTTGGTTTCGACAAAAGAGATGCAAAAGCTGTTTTAAGAGTTGCAAAACTATGCAAAACACCGATAACTATCGTTGCACAAAGTGTTAGAAAAAATTATAAAAACAGGTGCAAAGCGCATCATTTTTAAACTATTAGGATTATTATGGACAGATTTTATTCACTCTCGCATTCAAGTATAGATTTTCACTTTAGGCAGACTCCTAGAGATTTCGTAGTCGAAGAGATACCGCTCTACGAGTTTTGCGGTGATGGAGAGCATTTGGTTCTTTTTATCAGAAAAAAAGAACTCTCTACGCTTGAGCTTGTCTCCATCATTGCCAAATATTTAGGGATTCAAAACAAAGAGATAGGGTATGCGGGTTTAAAAGACAAACATGCCATGACAAAGCAGTATATCTCGCTGCATAAAAAGTATGAACAAATGATGGATAATTTTAAACATGAAGATATTAAAATTTTATCCAAAACATACCATAACAATAAGATTAGAATAGGGCATCTGAACGGTAACAGATTTTACATAAAGCTAAAAAAAGTCAATCCTACTTCAGCAAAAAAGATAGATGAAGCTCTTAAAAATATAGCTCAATTCGGCATGCCAAACTTCTTCGGTTACCAACGTTTCGGAACTGACGGCAATAACCATATAGATGGAGAAAAGATTGCTAAAGGTGAAAAAAAAGAGCGAAATCCAAAGGTGAAAAAACTCCTTATAAATGCATATCAGAGCCATCTGTTTAATCTTTGGCTAAGTAGAAGATTGGAGATAAATACTCTGATTGAAAACTTTGAAACAAAAGAGCTTGAATCTCTGCTTAATATGCCAAATGACGAATTAAGTAAAATGAAAGTACAAAAACATCCATTTAAGCTTATGAGCGGAGATATCATGGAGCACTATCCGTTTGGCAGACTCTTTGACTTTGAGGGAACCGAGCATGACTTAAGCAGGTTCAATGAAAAAGATATCTCTGTTACGGGTCTGCTTTGCGGTAAAAAAGTAAAAGTAGCTTCCGGGAGTGCTAGAGTTATTGAAAAAGAGTTTGACGATGAGATAAATGCCGATGGCGCAAGAAGATATGCATGGGTTTATCCACAGGGTGTAGAGGGAAGATATAAAAATGAAGAGGCGCAATATGAGCTGAATTTCTCACTTCCAAAAGGTTCTTATGCAACAGTTTTAATAGAAGAGATAGCAAAGAGTAAGCTTCTTTAGAGAGAGGAAAATCAATGAATAGACACATAACATCGGCAATATCGCAAACTTTTGGAAAGTTTGCGAACAAAGAGTTTGCAAAACCGATTCAAAATTTTATAAACAGCTCTTACGTAAAAGTAATGGGTTTGGATATGAGCGAGTTTCATGCGCCGCAAACATATCGTACTTTAAATGCGCTCTTTACAAGAAAACTAAGAGAGGATAGGGCGTATTCTCTTGATAGCGAGGATTTCATATCTCCATGTGACTCTTTTATAACTGAGTGTGGAGCAATAGACGTGCGTCATGCTTTTCAGATAAAAGGGATGAAATATAACTCGGATGAGCTTTTGGGAGAACACTTTAGCAAGGAAGAGAAGGAGATAGTTGAAGACGGAGCTTTTATAAACTTCTATCTCTCGCCAAAAGACTATCACCGTTACCATATTCCTATAAATTTAAAAGTCCTTAAAGCTGTCCATATTCCCGGAAAATTTTATCCTGTAAATATTCCTTCACTTGAAAAAAGAGTAAATCTTTTTATAGAAAACGAGAGAGTAGTTTTGTTGTGTGAAGCATCATCTAAGAAAAGATTTTATATGATACTCGTAAGTGCGCTCAATGTTGGGGTCATGCAGGTATCTTTTGAGCCGAAAATAAAGACAAATGCGGATGCACTTCGCAGTAGTGTGTATACTTATTACAATTTATATCTCAATAAAGGTGATGATTTTGGCTGCTTTGAGATGGGGTCTACTATAGTTATTTTGGCTGAAAAAGATATGCTTGATACACATGTTAGGGCAGGTCAACATGTAAAATACGGCGATACGATAGCAAAATGTAAATTGAATTGATTTTGACTTGGTTAAAATTTATTTTAGTGAGAATAAATTAATTAAAAATAGCATATAATGACTGTATACAAAAGATAAGAAAAAAAAGGGGTAGTTGTTGAAAATTTTAGTTGTTGATGACTCAAAAATTGCGAGAATGGGTGTTATAAAAAGTCTTAAAGATGTTCAGCCTAAAGCTGAGTTATTTCAGGCAACAAACGGTCATGAAGCTGTAGAAATTTTTAAAAAAGAGAGGCCTGACGTTGTTTTCTTAGACCTTACTATGCCCGTCATGGATGGCTACGAAGCTCTTAAGAAAATTATTGAGATAGACAAAGAGGCTCAGATTATCATTGTTAGTGCAGATATTCAGAGTGAGGCAAAACACAGAGTTCTGGTTGCAGGTGCTAAAAATATGTATCCAAAGCCTATAAACGGAGAGATAATGATGCGCATTTTTGAACAAGAT
Organism: Sulfurimonas sp.; assembly: GCA_002899765.1. Lineage (GTDB taxonomy): Bacteria > Campylobacterota > Campylobacteria > Campylobacterales > Sulfurimonadaceae > Sulfurimonas. The sequence goes on from PPDH01000025.1 coordinate 96,633, forward strand.
TTATTATTATGAAAGTTAAAATATTGAATTCAGAATTTAACGAAGATCAAATTGACGCATTAAGAGAGTTTATGAATGTTTCAATTGGTGCTGCTACGGCAAATTTGGCTAATCTTTTAGACGCTTTTGGAACTATGCATATTCCAGAAATAGAAATTTGCAACAGTAATGAATTGGCAGATAAAATCGAGTCGACTATTGATTTAGAGTCGATGTATTATGCGACAAAACAGCTTTTTACCGGAAAATTCGGTGGTGAGTGTATGTTTGTAATAAGTGAAGATTCTGCAAGAAATTTAGGAAGACATCTTTACAATATTACGGTTCCCTCAGGTGATGAAATCAATGATGCTGTTATAGAGCTAACCAATATACTTACTTCAACTATTGTAAGCAGACTTACACAAGAGTTAAGCACACAGGTGCAATTTTTTGTTCCCTCTCTTCAGTTTATAGATGCAAATTCTATCATACATGACGAAGATGTTGCCGAGTACTCTAAGATTATTATTATAAGTACTATTTTAGATTTTCAAGATCAACAAATCAACGGTAATATATATATTCTTACAAAAGATGAAGCCATAGAGAGTTTAAAAGTACTCATAGATAAAAAAATTGAAGAGATTTACGGATTATTGAAATTAAATATCCCGACGTGTTACTGGACTCACTTGAAAATGGTCACATGATTTTAGATGACAAGTTCGTTGTAAGTTATTGGAACAGATGGTTAGCTATAAATACACAGATTTCAAAGGATGAGATTATAGGTAAAAGGCTGGATGAATTTTATCCTGATATAAACTATAAAGTTCTTTACAGAAAGATAATTACTGCACTTACGATTGGTACGCCTACTTTTTATGATGCCAACAGTAATGCAAAATTCATTGCAATCAATCGCAATAAGGTAACAACTTCATCGCTTAAACTTATGCAGCAGCAAGTAACAATTTCTCCTTATATAACTTCTGAAAATAAGGTCATGGTTTCTATTTACGATATTAGTGAGCTTTTTGAAGCAAAATTAATGATAAGAAAAGAGGTTGAGAAGGTTCACAAACTCAACAATAAACTAGAGGCTGAAAAAGAGATAATCGATAAAAACATTATGATTATGAAAACATCTGCAGATGGAACAATTATTGATATAAGTACATTTTTTTGTCAATTTTTCGAGTTTGATAAAAAAGATTTTTTAGGTAAAAATGTTTCTATATTTAAGTTAGCAGATGAATCTGATGCAATATATAAAGAGCTATGGAAAACCATTCAAGACAAGAAATCATGGAACGGAGAGCTAAAATATAAAACCTCAGACGGCAAAGAAAAATGGGTTCAATCCAGAGTGATGCCTATCTTAGACTCAAACGGAGAGTTGTATGAATTTAGCGCTGTCTATCATGATATAACAAATGAAAAACTTCTAGCTGAACTCTATATAACAGATCCACTTACAAAACTCTACAATCGTGCCCATTTTGATGAGACTATAAGCTTTATTGTAGAGCATCAAAGAAAGGCAGATGTTAATTTTGCTTTAGCCATTGTTGACATAGATCATTTTAAATCCATAAATGACACTTATGGACATCAGGTAGGAGATGAAGCACTCGTATCTGTGGCCAAAACCCTTAAAAATTCACTTAGAGAAGATGATTTAATAGCTAGATGGGGTGGTGAAGAGTTTGTTATCATGCTTAAAAATGTGACCCTTGATGAAGCAAAAGTTATTATGGAAAAAGTAAGAGCCAATGTACAGAACAATAAAATTACAGATTCTATAAGCGTTAGCGCTTCTTTTGGTCTTACCAAATACATTATAGGCGAAGGTGCAAAAGAGATATTTAAGAGAGTGGATGATGCTCTTTATGAAGCAAAAAGAGGCGGCAGAAATAGAGTTGTCGTAAAATAGCAGAGTTTATATTCTGCTATCAAACTTTTTTTATACGTTAAACCTAAAGTGCATTATATCGCCGTCTTGAACGATATATTCTTTGCCTTCTAGTCTCATTTTGCCTGCCTCTTTTGCTTTTGCTTCACCGCCACATGTAATAAAGTCGTTATAAGCAATAACCTCTGCGCGGATAAAACCTTTTTCAAAGTCGTTGTGTATTACGGCTGCCGCTTTTGGTGCTGTTGTGTTTTTGCGGATTGTCCACGCACGAACCTCTTTTACACCTGCCGTAAAGTAGCTCATAAGACCAAGTTTATCAAAACCTTTTTGGATGATTTGTCAAAGTCCTGACTCATGGACGCCAAGAGAGCTTAAAAACTCCTCTGCTTCATCATCCTCAAGACCGACTAGTTCTTCTTCAATTTTTGCGCAAAGTTTTATAAGTTCACAGTTGTTTTTACTCGCATGTTCTTTAAGGTCTAAAACATATTGGCTGTCTTCAAGCAGTCCTTCTTCATCTACATTTGCACCGTACATAATCTCTTTGCCTGTTAAAAGCCTAACCTCATGATTTAGCTGTTTATACTCGTCGCTGTCTGTTTTTGAAAAGTTTTTAGCAAGGTTTCCATCAGCTAAAAACTCTAAAAGTTCTTCCGCTAAAGCTAAAATTGCAGCTGCATTTTTGTCAGTTTTAGCCTGTTTCTTAAGTCTGTCGGCTCTGTTTTGTAAAACCTCGATATCGGCTAAAATAAGCTCTCCTTCGATTATCTCAACATCTCTTAGCGGGTGGATATTTCCTTCTGTATGGACGATGTTATCATCTTCAAAACATCTGACGATATGCAAAATAACTTCAGTCTCACGGATGTTTGATAAAAACTTGTTTCCTAATCCTTCGCCTTTGCTTGCACCTTTAACTAATCCGGCGATATCTACAAAGTCAAGAGTAGAGTTCTGAATTCGTTCAGGCTTGACTATTTTTGCAAGTTCTTGCAATCTTACGTCCGGAACGGGAACTATTGCTTTGTTCGGCTCTATCGTACAAAACGGATAGTTTGCCGCCTCTGCATTTTGTGCTTTTGTAAGTGCGTTAAAAGTTGTTGATTTTCCTACGTTCGGAAGTCCTACAAGACCGATACTTAAACCCATAATTGACCTTTTTTTGCTATTAAATAATTTTGCAATGGTAGCAAAAGGTTGCTTAGTATAGAGATAAATTAAATTAGATGTTGATATTTTTGTAATTATTACATCTGCTCATCAGGCTCTTTATGATACAAAAACGGCTCATTTTTCGGGTTTTTTAGTTTTGCTCTGCCTTGCAGTGAATCTTTAAACTGTTTACCTAAAGCGTAACATGTGATAGCTTTTTTAGTTATCTCACCATAAGATAGAGGATCTACTATAGCCTTGTTTAAAGCCTCAATGCTCAGCTCAGGGTAAGGTCTCTTTAATAGAAATATCTTGTCATTTTTTGAAATAGTTCCATTTTCCTTCACTCGCGCATACCAGCCCGTAAGTCCGTTGTTGTAAATTATGCTTGTCATATTTTTTGTTTTTGTATTTGCAGAGAGTTTCCAACATGGCTGTCTTGGCTGAGAGACCTCTATAGTTGCTTCTCCTATTTTTAAAATATCCCCTATACAGATATTTGCTTCATTGATGCCTTCTACAACGAGGTTTTCACCATAGTACGCCATACTGTCAAAGGAAAAATCGTTGCTGCTTAACTTGTTAAGCTTGTCATAAGTATCTGTCGAAAAAAGCAAAACTGCTTTTGTCTCTCCGCCATGATGAAGCAAGTCACCCTGCTCATCCTCTTTAAATCCGTTTTTTTCTATATAGGCACTATTTTGTGGATATTTCTTTATGCCGGAGAGAAATTCTCTACCGCTTCCTAGTTTTTTATTTGCTCCTACTTTGCCCGTTTTTACAAAGAGCACTTCTCCTATGGCAGTATTCATTGTTACTCCTGAATCTAGTTTATATTGTTTAATATTTCTTTTGTTATTTCATCTATGCTTTTTGTGGCATCTATACTGCAAAGCTCCAAGTTTAGGAGCTTTGCAGCCTCTATAATGGCTTCTTGAATATTTAAAAGATACTCCGCTCCTCTTAGTTCAATCCCATCTAGTTTTTTTTGAGAAAGTCTAAATTCAAGCTCCTCTTTTGTGAGCTTTAAGAGAAATATTTTTGACGGGTATATACCGTTAGTCGCAAAATTATTGAGCCAAACCAGTTCTTTTTTTTCTATCTCTCCCTGAACAAGAGCATAAGCGACACCGCTTACGGCACTTCTGTCTGAGATGATTAATCTCTCGTGATTTGGTTCTATAACCTCTTTAATATGTTCTGCACGATCAGCCAAGAAAAGTAGAAATTCCGCTTTTTTACTTTTTGTCTTTGCGCTTAAAACTATCTCTCTGATTTTTTTACCGACTTCGGTTGCACCCGGCTCTTTCGTAATAACGGCATCTGAAAAGTGCTCTTTCAATTTCTGTATCTGCGTGCTTTTTCCGGCCGTATCTATTCCTTCTATTGCAATGTACATGAACTCATATTTCCTATAATTTTTTGAACCTCTTTTGGCACAAGATGCTCTGTTTTTGCGCTGAATTTTAGCAGATTTCTTACGATAGAGGAGCTGATAAATGCATGTTGGAGTTTTGGCATAAGATAAACTGTCTCAATAGTATCATCAAGAGAGTTATTTAGGTATCCAAGTTGAAGTTCGTACTCAAAATCACTTACGGCGCGCAGACCGCGGATCAAAATAGTAGCATTATGTGCGCGTGCAAGGTCAACGGTCAAGTTGTCAAAACCGACAACTATAATATTTTGCATGCCCTTTACTGACTCTTTAACCATGTTGATGCGCTCATAAAGTGTAAACATCGGTTTTTTCTCTTGTGAAATCGCAACTGCAATGATAAGTTTATCAAAAAGTACCAAGGTTCTTTCTATAATGTCAAAATGCCCGTTTGTAATCGGGTCGAATGTTCCGGGATAAATTGCTATTTTTTGCACTATTGCCACCTTTTGTAGAGACTGTTTTCTATCTCAAGGAGATCAAACCACTTTCCTATAAGAAAGTTTTCCATCTCATCGAGTGTTTGTTGTTCTGAATAATACGCCATGACAGGCGGCGCTATGATGACCCCAAGAGTTGCGAGTTTATGCATGTTTTCCAGAGCTATTGCCGAAAAGGGCATCTCCCGCGGAGCCAGAATAAGTTTTTTATGTTCTTTTATCATGACGCTTGCACACCTTGTTACTAAGTTGTCGGCAATCCCGCATGCTATCTTTGCAAGCGTGTTCATGCTGCAAGGTGCGATAATCATTGCATCTACCCCGAAAGAACCAGAAGCTATGCTCGCAGATACGGTGCTGTTGTCATGTAGTGTTACACCCATCTCCTTATCTAGTACAATCTCGGAATTTTGCGTCATTATGAGATGTTTTTCTATATTTTGAGGAAGCAGTTTGATTATTTTTAGACCTAAGTTTACACCGCTCGCCCCGCTTGTTGCTACTACTATTTTTCGATTTTTCACTATATCTCCGCTCTGTTAAGACCTGTAACTTTTACTTTTAAAATTTTTTTGTTGCTGTTTTGAACTTTTATTATATCATTTACTTTAGCGTCTTGAAGTGCTTTTGCGCTAAATGTTATGACCATTCCCTCTTTATACATGGTAACGTTTACAATGGAGTCTCTTTTGATAACATCTAGCGATTCTGCGTCATTGTGTGTAAGAACTTTACCCTTTGGTATATGGCGTTTTGCCTGAAGAGGAGTCTCCTCAATATCTTGAAGCGGTTTAGCTCTAAATCTATCTAAGAGAATACTTTTTTTGATATAGTTTAACGGAGTAAGTTTTGTATCTTTTTTGATGATATCTCTGCTCTCATAGACCATGACATGAGCTTTAATGTAGTAGTTGAAAAAATACTTCATATTTTGCGGAGTTTCTATACTTATGGTTCCATCCCTAAAGAGATAGTCCCGACTTCTAATATCTACAATATACTCTTCAGGAAGGCTTTGCATGTAGGTTCTTGGTTCTACGATGATATCCTCTATATCTATGTTTTTGTATTGCTTTTTGTAATACTCTTTTAATCTTTGCTTAATTAAAGATGTGTCAATTGGGCTCTTTAAGATAAAATTTACGTAACTGCTTTTGTTTTGATAGTTTTTATAGCCGTTTTTATTTAGCATCTCTATCAACTCTTTACTCTTTATCTTCGCCAGATAGTCATTATCTGAAATAGTTAAGATAGGAAAACTGTTTTTTGTATCCCCTGTAATTATTGATGAGTTTACCTCTTTGTTTTCTACGTAGTAAACACCTTCAAGTTCAATGTCTGCGTATAGATTAAGAGCAAAAAACGAAAAAATAACAAGTTTAAAAAGCATAAAAAAATCCAATCTTAAAAATTTTTAGTATTCTAACATAATAAAAAAATAGATGACTTTAAGTCATCCTTTAGTACAATCCATATAATAAGATAGAAAAAATTACAGAAGGTTTTGGTTTTATGAAATATAAAATTGCAATAGCGGGAACAGGGTATGTAGGCTTAAGTAACGGCATACTTTTGGCACAGCATAATGAAGTTGTGGCGCTGGATATTATCCCGGAAAAGGTAGATATGCTGCAGAAAAAAATTTCCCCTATAGAAGATAATGAGATAGAAGAGTATCTCAAAAAAGAAGACCTCGATTTTCGTGCAACACTAGATAAAAAAGAGGCGTATGAGGGAGCTGATTATGTTATTATCGCCACTCCTACAGACTATGATGCGCAGACAAATTACTTTAATACGAAATCCATTGAATATGTAATCGCCGATGTTTTAAGCATAAATCCAAATACAACTATGGTCATAAAATCAACTGTTCCTGTGGGTTATGTTAAGAGTTTAAAAAAGAAGTTTAAAGTCGACAATATTATCTTCTCTCCTGAATTTCTAAGAGAGGGTTTAGCACTTCATGACAATCTCTATCCAAGTAGAATTATAGTCGGAGAGAAGAGCAAAAGAGCAGAGATTTTTGCCAATCTTTTAGCGCAGGGTGCTATCAAAAAAGATATTCCGATTCTTTTTACGGACGCAACCGAAGCTGAAGCGATAAAGCTTTTTGCAAACACCTACCTTGCCATGAGAGTAGCGTACTTTAACGAACTTGACTCTTACGCGCAGACACATGGACTTGACACCAGACAAATCATAGAGGGGATAGGGCTTGATTCTAGAATCGGAACGCACTACAACAATCCTTCTTTTGGATACGGCGGATACTGTCTGCCAAAGGACACAAAACAGCTTCTTGCAAACTATGCCGATGTTCCTTCAAACATGATAGAAGCAATTGTGAAATCAAATGCAACAAGAAAAGATTTTATAGCCGATTCAATAATTAAGATGTTAGAAAAACCAAAACTAGCAAATGCGGTTTCACAAGGTGAAAAGTTTTCTCGAAATATAGTCGGAATATACAGACTTGTCATGAAAAGCGGAAGCGATAACTTTCGCTCAAGTGCTATACAAGGAATTATGAAACGTATAAAAGCAAAAGGAATAGAGGTCGTTATTTATGAGCCTGCATGTCAAGAAGATGATTTTTTCAATTCAAGAGTCATAAAAGATTTGGACGAATTTAAAAAGATAAGCGACGTGATAGTTGCAAACAGGCTTAGTGAGAGTATTATGGATGTAAAAGAGAAAGTTTATACCAGAGATATTTTTAATAGTGACAGTTAGAAAAAAACTATTATAAAGATATTTAGCAGAATTAATAGTGTCTGTTTTATAAAAAAAGTTTTTTGAAGATTGTAGGTGGTACCAGAGAGGGGACTTGAACCCCTACGCCCGAAGGCAGCGGATTTTGAATCCGTAAACAAAGCCCTAAAATAGGTTATTCCTGCATACTATGTGCAATAACTGTGCAACATGTATATTAAATTTATCTTAAAGTAGTGCAATCTATAATTAGTGCAATTGTGTCAAATTGAGGTTCTATTTGTTTTATTGAGAAAAAAGTTAAAAAAATGGTAGCGGTAGCCGGAGTCGAACCGGCACTCTCTCGAACCTGATTTTGAATCAGGCGTGTATACCAATTTCACCATACCGCCACTTATTTTTTGAAGAGTGAAATTATACAAGATAATTATTAAAATAAGATTTAAAAGTGGGGAAGGACAGCCAGAAATTTTAATTTTCTGACGGTACTAGTGAATTAAAAAGAGCTTCCTGTCGTTTTGATTGATTTTTCCTATCTTCATTTGTCAATATGTTCTCTGAAATATAGTGTTTTTCAGTAACAAGAGAACCTTCCGCATGTCCCATAACTTTTTGAATCTCTATTAACTTGTCATTAGAAAATTTCATAATTGAAGCATATGAACGTCTTAGTGCGTATAATGTTTTGTATTTAATATTTAGCTCTTTTAGTAAAGGTTTTAAATGATAATCAATAATTGACTGACTTTGAACAAAAGGTTTGCTATCTTTGTTAATAAATATCCATTCTTTACTTGGTCTAACTTCATAATAACTTTTAAGTAATTTCAATGTCGAATCAAACAATGGTATGGTTCTAAAATGATTTTTGTTGCCTTTGTTTTTACTGCTAAACTCTACAATAATATTATCTGTATTCTTAGCTCTTATTAGGTGTAACAATCCATTTTCAAAGTCAATATCTTGCCACTTAAGCACTATGATCTCGGAAGGGCGGAAACCATATTTACAAGATAAGTCAAGAAAAACCTTAAACCATCCATACGATCCTTTTAAGATTGATGATACTTCCAAAGTTGTATAAACATCCGTAGTAGCAGTCCAGCTTAAATCAACAGAATCAACTGACATAGAATCAAAAGGGTTATAACTGATGATACGTAAATCTTTTTCCGCATATTTAAAGATGCTATTAAATAGATTTTTGGCAAACTTAACTCGTGTATAGCTATAGTTATCCTTTAAATAATTCAACAAATCTACAATATTTTTAGCGGATATTTCTTCCAGTGGTATATCTTCAAAATGAGATAAAATTAGATTCTTGAATATACTTAACTTATCTCTATGGTGTCTTTCAGTTATTCTTTTTGCTGAGTATTGTAGTTCTATTGCTTCGTGTCCAATGTCTTTTAAACTTGTTTTTGCCTTCTCTATGTGCAATGAATGTATCCCTAAAATTTCAGCTAAAACTTTTAAGGGATCTTGCTTTGTTATCCATATTTTAGTTACTGGTGAAACTTTTTTACCAGTAGATTTTCGATAAAACTTACCATTGATAGTTCCGTGAACATAAATTTTATCACCTCTTATTTTAAACACTCCATCGCCTTTAATATATTTCATCTTCTGCTCCTATGCCGCTAACATTTGATTATTGTTGGATCTTGATAAAAAACATATCGCTACATCTTTTGATACATATGTTTTTCCACCTTCATTCCAAAAATCTTTGTCTGGTTCAAAATTATTTATCAGATATTGTCTAACTGCTTGTCTGCTTTTATTGGTAGATTCAGCAAGATAAGATACGGATACTTTATGGGGTATTATCATTTTTAACATTGTTGCCATTTGACTTAACATTCTTTTAACTTCTAAATATTCTAAATTGTGTTGATCTTTCATTGTTATTCCTTTTTTTTAAATTGGAACATTATGTTCCATAAGTCTCATTATGGCAATTTCTTCCTTAAAGGAACATTATGTTCCATAAAATTAGAACATAATGTTCCAATTTTATTTTAATGTAATAAAGGTTATTATTCTAAAACAAAAGAGGGGAGGCGTAATTTGAATTTAGATGAGACATTAAAACGGGATTATGAAATAATTATTTCATTGATTAAAGAACTTGACTTAGAATATGATTTTGAATTTATGCTAAAAAATTTTAAATCAATGTTTTTGTCGATAGAGTTGCACAGAAGCCGTATCATTGCTGTAATGCTCTTAGATAAGGATAAAACAAAGAGAATACAAGTTAAGACAATAAACAATAAATTAGAAAATGCGCAAGAATTAGTTTATAAGTGTAGTATTTTAATTTCACTATATAAACAATTTAATGCTTTAAAAGAAGTCCAAGAATTAGAAAATGGTTTAACAACACTAAACGGACGACTTCTGTATGCTGGATATAAGTTTATTAAAGAATTAAAAAGCCGATAAAATTCTTGTGAGGGAGACCGTTTATAGTTTTGTGTCAGTAACCGATAGTTATTGAGATGATATCATAGTTCAACAAATTAGTTTGAAACTTAGAAAGTTTCAAAACCTACCATTTAATGGACATTCTGTCCTTTTAATAAATTATTTAAAAAATAACGGAACACTTTGTCCAAATAACGGCTTATTCCATATAGAGGGCATTTTATGTGTTCCTAGATTTATTTTTATTAAGTCTAACTTCACTATAACAGGAATGAAAAATAGTTATATTATGAAATGCAGACCGATATAAGAATGATAAAACAAACTAAAAGATATACTAACATTAACCAAGCCAGCTAAGGATATTCTTATTGACTAAAAAAAAGCATTTGAAAATTAAAAGAAATCGACATGTAAAATATGTACAACGAAAATCCTTTTTTAGAAAACATAAGCGAAAACAAAATATTTTACTTGGGGAGAAGAGTCGAAAAGAAAGACAACAACTATCCGTTCGTAATAAAGAAAAGAAAATTGATTTTATTACAAAAGAACCAATTGATATTAAACTTCCTGAAATACTTAGTTTAGAATCAGAGTATAGAACAGAATTTTTAGAGGTTATTGAAAAACTAAGATATTATTTACCTTCAAAAAAATACAAATGTTCGATAGACCATTCAAAAATAGTAAGAATTGATCCAGAAGCATTACTTGTTTTAGCCGCAGAAATAAAAAGATCTGTAAGTAACCATCACAAAATTTTTATACGCTACAATAAAGCATATGCACCCAAAGACGAACAAGTTATAAGAATGTTAAATTCTATTGGATATTGGAAACATTTTAATATCCAACATAATGATGAAAATGATAAAAAAAGAAAATATTTAAAAATAATTCATGACATTACAGCAGATAATATGCATGTGGTTGAATTAAGAGAATTTTTTGCAAATAAATTAAATTTTCTTACAGAAGATACTGCTGAAATGTTTGACGATGCTATTAGTGAAGCTATTGCCAATTCTGTTGAACATGCCTATATTAAAAAGCAGAAAAATCTAACAATAGATAAAGCATGGTGGCTATCTGGTTCTTATAATATTGAATCAAAAGAATTATTTTTTGGATGTTATGACCAAGGAATTGGTGTTAAAGATGCTTTAGGTCATCATGATAATAGACTTGTAAAAAAATGGGTTGATGGTTTAAAATTAATGACTCAAAAAGACTCTGAAGTAATTGAAGCATTAGTAACAAAAGAACTTCCCAAATATAAAGACACTGACAGAGGGCATGGTTTTAAACATTTCATTAAGTTTATTCAAGATTATTCACTGGGTAGCTTAAACATATATTCTAAGAATGGAGAGTGTAAATTTACTGAGCTTTCGCACCTAATTTTATAGTGTTACATTCGGTAGTAGCGGTATTCTCTCAGCATTTGTCATATCTATTGACATGTATTTTTCAGTTT
>PPDH01000025.1:108197-232855 GCA_002899765.1 Sulfurimonas sp.
ACTAGTGTCAAGTACCATGGAGTATTTTATTACTATGCCCTACTTACAGTTGTTTTAGAAAGCATATCGATTAAAATTAGGTGCGAAAGCTCAGTAAATTTATTAAACAAGATAATAGTACAATCACGAAAAAGTTTGATTATAATGATTCCTTAAATGGAACACTTATTGTATGGAAAATAAAGATATCAGGAGAGATTAATGACAGTTTATAATTTTGCAGAAAAATTTTGTAAAGCACCAGGCCCACGAACTGAAAATATTGGTCCATGTTCTGGAGAAAAATTTAGAGTAGAAGTACTAGAAAAATGGTTTGAAGCAGGCGATCCAATTGAAATTGATGTATCAGATACTGTTTTAAATTTTGGTCCATCATTTTTATCTGAGGCTTTTGGAAAAATTGCTATTAAATTTGGAGAGAAAAGGTTTTATGAAATCATTCATGTTTCCGACAAAGGCAATAGAAATAAAAAATTAAAAGAATTAATTATCAAGCATGTAACTATTGCTTTATCAAAGTCAAAATGACTTCCTCTGATACTATTGCATCTATCGCTGTTCTTTTTTCTATTGGAAGTTTTGGTTATACAATTTACTCAAATAACAAAAACAATGAAAATATAAAAACAAGAGAGCAATTAAGTTATCTAAAATCGTTAAATAGGATAGTTAAAAGTATCACATATGAAACAGATTCAAATATTAAAGAATCAACCTTAGATACATTAAGAGATGAATTAAATTACTGTACATGTTATGACAATAAAGTTGAATTTGAAGACTTTTCAGCTAATGTTGATGACTTTTTCTTTGCAATGACCTCTGCTTCATCTAAAAATGATTATTCCGATTTAAAAGAAAAATGTTTAAACGAAATACAGAACTTCAAGCCATAATATTTTTAAAAATATAACAAAACCTAGCACCAAACAGGAAACCTGTCGGTTAAGTCAAACGTTAAGTTTCTAAACCTCTTATATTTGGAACACAAAGCACTCAAGTGAATTTTCGGTGTTCCAAAAAGCGTTCAAAAAGTAAAAACTGCAAAGTTCCACAAACCTTAAGGTATTATGGAACAAAAAAAGTGAGCTTTTAAATTATATATTTAAAGCTTCATCGGCGAACAAAAAAAGTTTATGCAATATACTGAGATGATATTGTTTGCTCTTTCCCAGCTTGATTAAAATATGGAAAATCTCTTCGAATCAATGGGTCACATATCCTTGCACTCTCTTGATATCCAAACTTAATCTTACTCACTGGAAAGTTCCCGATTTTAATAAACGCTTGTAGTTGTTCAAGGTTAGCAAATTCACTCTCCAGCACAATTTTTTTGATCTTCTCTTCTTCACTCTCGTTGATTCTATCTTGTTCGATTTGAGTGGCTCGATTGATTCCCTGCTTTTTGCGATCAATTTCCTGTTCTCCTAAAAATTGGCTCAAAACCTTTTGTCCGTATGGTTCACTGTATTGAAGAACGATCTTTGTTCCGCACATTTGAAACAGTGACTTCAAGAGATTATCTCCAACTACTTCATTTGCCTGAGTCAAACCCTGAAATGCTATGAGTGCATTTAAGCCTTTACTTCGACTTTCTGCTAATGTATTGATAAGCTCAGATATCAAATATTTTCCAAGAGCTTTGTTATTGGTAGCAAGACTCATCAGCTCATCTAGCACCCAAACAATTCTTCTTGTCTTGGAGTTTGGCAATGAGAGGATATGTTTATAAAGCAAGGTAAAAAACAATCCGAAATAAAGATTGTACGCTCCTGATTGATCAGATGTATTTACAATAAAAAGGCGAATATCTCTGTTTTTATCTCTAAGTAAATCTATAAACTCTCTGACTGAAAAATCACTCTCTTCATAATAAAACGCACGGTTAGAGAGATTTTTGAACACTTTGTTACATGTTGCATAAACCGAGGTTGCTTGATTATCCAATGCACCTTTCGAATCTACCGTGAGAGCACCTATAACAGTGTTGTCTACTCCAAACAGTTTCACAGTAGAATTATTTATCAACGCCTCTCTTAATCCTTTTGGCGTTGGATGTGCTCTTAAAAAATCGATTAGGGATTTGTTTGTTGCATTGTCACTTCCTGCAACTGCAAGCAAGACAGCTTTTATTACACTTTGCGCTTGTTCTTCAAAGTGTGATGCTTTTGAATCTGATACTGGCGCAATAGAATGCACAAAGAAGTCCACCATTATTTCATCTATTGCACCATTTTCATCAAGCATATCATTGAAAATATTCCACTTTATACAATCTCTGTCTCTCGGATCAAAGAGATAATCTTGTCCTCTTCGATACAAAGGTGCAACGAAATCATCACCTTTTCGCTCATAGCAGATCAGCGGCTCATTGAAATCAACGATCCCACCTGAGAGCTTTTTCCCTTTCTCATTGACGTTGCCAAGCAATAGGGAATAAATTGATTGTGATTTTCCCGAGCCTGGCATACCGACAAAGAGAGTATTCTTGACTTCTTGTGAGTATGGGATAGGTATTTGCTCAATACCAACCGTAAGCCTATATGTATCGTAAGGTTTTCTGAGCGCTTTTAAAATATGTTTTCGTAAACTTTTTGCATCAAGCAGCTGCGATCCTCTTTTGAATATCTCTTCTTTCGTTTGATTAAATCGAAACAAGATGAAAAGTGTAATTATCCATGATGGCAAAAAGTATGTTAAAAACACTGAAAAGTGAGGTATTAAAAAGCCTCTCAATGTTTGCTCATAGAGCCAAGAACTGATCCCTTCAATATGATCAGGCATAAAATCAGCGATGTTGATATATGGCAATGGGATCTCTATCCTTGTAATCGCAAGACCAATTCCAAATCCTATAAATGTTGCTATTACAGTAGCGGTTCTAAATTTTCTGCCAAACTCTATATGTGTCATCTTCCTTCACCTACGCTATAAAGGAATGATTCTGATTGCTGAGTTTAGTTGTTTCACTGTTACGAATATCACTTGGTGTATTACATGAAATATCCATAGTTTTATTGCGTTCAATCATTGTATTTGCATAGGTAAGTAGAGCAGTTATCACTAAAGTAATATAAAGCAGTAAGAGTGCTGCTAATTTCGAGAAGCTGAGAGGTATAAAGAGCACAATAACGATCAATATCACCCATAATGCTACTGTGATATACAGGAAAAATTGTTTTAGTGGCATAGTTGTATGTTCAGCTGCAAAGTCATTCAATTGTTCTAAAAATGTTTTCATTATTGTACTCCTTATAGTGAAAGTAAAGTTTGATTTTCTTTGTCATTTGATTGATTCATCTGTTTTTCAAAAGATTGATCACGACCATTTTCTAATTTTTGCTCTTGCAACAGTTCATTCGTTTTTTCTCCGACAGTCTGCTTAAAAAGTTGGAGATGCTCTTTTGTCATATTGATTTCATGGCTTTTGCCATGACTCAATACATGTGCGTGAATCTGGTCGGTATCGGTATGGATTGCATAAACATATTTAAACTGCTTCCCTGATTTTTCTTGAAACTCTTGTAGTGACTCTCTAACCAAGCGATTCATGTCATCACGATCTAAATCGCTTTGACCAACATCGATGACTGTTCTGCGAAATGCATCTACACCAGCATTGAGATCTTGTTTTAGCTTTTCATATTCATCTTTGCTCATTCTTTCGCCATCTTCATCATAAATATTAGATAGGGATGGATTATTCTCTAAATCTCTTGCTCCGTGATTTTCCATATAGCTTAGATTTGCCGATGCATGTGATCCCAATGTTTTAGCGTTGTTGCGTTTTCCCTGTTTGTTCAGTCTACCTGCCATTTCGAAATTTGACTTAACAATAATAGTCTGCTTGTTTACAACAACTCCACCCTTACTTGTATGATTTGCAATAGAACTGCTTTTATTTTGAGACGCAGTGGTTATAGTATTTTTGCCAAAGCTCATATGAAAACTGCTACCTCCTCTTATTGATGCACTATGAGACGCACCAAACGAATGATGCGATCCACCACTTGAATATGAATGTGTAGAGATTACGGGTTTTGAAAAACCGCTTGAACTGTGAGATGATGAAGATGGCGATCCTTGTTTGGATGTCATCTGTCGTTTCAGGCACTCATCGAATGGCATTTCTGGTGGACAATCAATCATTGTTGTATCCTCCTTTTAAATCATTCATGCACTGCTTTATTCCTGATCCATAAATAGTGTCGAGTTCATCTTTCTGAATAGTTCCCTCTCTAACTGCTGCTGTAATTGTAACTCCATATATTTTTCCAAGAGTTCGTGATTGACCAATTAACACACTGATTAAACGATCAGTATTTTTCTTATCGGCATCAATAAATCTATTGATATGTTGTGTGACTCTATCTGCTAATTGTTCAGCGATTTGAGTGTTCTCTAATCCCCGTAAAATTAGATATTCAACAGCTTGTGAAAGTGAATTACCGCTGTGTGCAGAATAAGCTTTCACTGCTTCAATTGTCTCTTTTGACAATGTATAACTCTTTACTTGTTTTTTGTTCATAATAACCTCCTTAATAGTTTTTCTCATAGTGAAAGATGTCGCAATAAGCAAAACAACTTTCAGTAACAAGTATATAATATTAATAAATATTAATCTTTTTATTTATAAAAAAATATTTTATTCTTTTGAAAATTCTCGAAAAATAGGGTCCCCTCTGGGGTAAAGCTATAAATGCTATGAGCATTCTTATAGCCCTTATCTGTGCCATCCTCTCTTTCTTTTTATTCTTATCTATAAATATATCTATTCAATCTTTATCATCCAGTGCAAAAACTATCCCAAAAAAAGACGTAAAGAAGATGCTTTTAAGGCTTTTTTGGACCTGGTATGAATAAGAGTCTATATTCCTTATCTTTTCTATTTATCAAGACTAACTTTCTTCAGTATCAAAACAATAATACTGTTAGACCGTCACAAATACACAAAAAATTCTACTTCTTATATTTTTTAAATCTCGCCCATATTACATATTACATATTACAAGGAAAATAAATAATCAACACATCTTAACCATTAGCCCTTTTAGGGTTGCCCAAAAAATAACAGGAGCAACCCTACATGACTATAGATTTAACCGACGACAACGATGCATTATTAATGCTTCTTCTCAGAAGCCTACCAACTAAAATCAAAGCTGGCAATGAAAAACATTTGTCTAATATTCGTACATACCCCACTGTTGTAGCATTAAAAACATGTAAATTCATTAACTTTAATTCAAAATATAAAATATCTATGATGATATTTGATATTGACGAATTCAGAGATAAAACAGCATTGGAGTATTTTAAAAATATAAAAGGTTTTTTAGAATACATTATAGAAAAAATAGGATGCGAGCCTACATACGTTTTAGAAACGCAAAAAGGTTTTCACTTCGCCTATCATCTAAAAAATCATGTATTTATGCATCAGCCAAAAGCTGTGACATACTTACAAAATATCAAAAAAGCTATAGGTGAAATTTTAGGTTGTGACCCTATCGCTTCTAATCGCCTAAACGGCGTCTGGCGAAATCCGTTACTCCACACATCATATTTCTCGGAACAAATAAATTATAAATTAGCAGATTTTAAAATTTTTCTGCCATCTCATCAAAAAAATAGAAGAAATACTTCAACGAAAGTAAAAATTAACGAGACACAACTTACAGAGGGAAACAGAAATGCCTATCTGTTTGAATGTGCAATGCGTCACGCCAAAGGATTTTTATTGCTCACCACAGAAGAAATTCTTATTTTTTTAGAAGAAACAAATAGAAGATGTGAGGTGCCATTGGCATCACAAGAATTACCATCAATCGCAAGATCTGTTTATAAATATTGGTCACAAGGAAAGATAAGATTTGGCGATATCATAAAAAACAATATCAATGAAGGAATAATGGAGTTTGAAAAAATGGCTAATCTGTCTTTTGATGAGTACCAAAAAGAAACCAAGCGGAGACAAAGATTATCAGCATTGCGAACCAACGAGCTTAAGAATAAAGATAATATTGATGGACAACTTGCACAGGCTCGTGAAGCTTCAAGCATAAAACGAGAAGCTGCCGCAAAACGTAAAATTCAAAAAGCAATCAATTTTTTGAATCAGGAAAGTATCAAAGTGACAATAACTAGCATTAGCAAAATTACTGAACTTGATAGAAAGACAGTAAAAAAATATTATGAAAATGTATCTTGCTAAACAATGCCTTTTTATATATTTGATAACAGATTTATTTGCAATCAGTATAATTGATATTGATTGCAAAGGTTCTTATCGTTTATGATTCAAACTGAAATATTTCTGGTTGATAAGTATGATTATTAGCAGCATTGCCAGATAGATTTTGTTGATATATCTTAATGATTTCAGGTTTTGTGAACCATGCCACGCCACCGCTTACTGACGATAAGCCATTCCATATGATTAATCTAAAATTATTTTTAATAGTTTCTATATTAATACCAGGTACCACTTTAATGTAGTAACCACGATTATTGGCTGATGGTATTTCTATTGGATTGGAAGGTGCGGCACCTTTTATAAAAAAGTCATAATCCTCTTTTGTGGCAAAACTAAAATGATGAGATTTTTCATATTTAGTTGGATCAAAGCGTAAGCAATCGCCTTCGCTTCTTTCAAATACAAAAAATGAACATGGTACATGATAAGACTTTCCATCCAATAGAAAAGAATCATCGGGCAAATTTAATATTTTTTTTAATCTGAAATCTGATGGAATAGCTTTTTGCAGAGTATATTTTTGAAATACGTCTGGCAATACAAAGGCGATAGTCTTAACATTCGCAAACGAAGCCGCATGAGCAATGAAAGCCTTACTCAAATTATTGCGCTTCCCAAAAGGAGGGTTTCCGATTACAAGAACACTTTTATATTTTGGATCTATTGTATAGTTAAACCAGTCTTGCTGTGTGATTAGCTGGTTGTCTTCTGGTAATAAGTCAATACCTTCTTTATTATCGTGATTAATTTGATCAAAGAAACTGCCGTTACCAGCTGATGGTTCTATAATAAAATCATAATCGTTTAATTTTAATTGTTGTATGCATTGTAAAGCTATATATGGTTTGGTATAAAATTTATCTAAATCTGCTTTATTACTATATATGCCGTTCAGATTATTTAATACTTCAATTTTATTGTTTGCGCATCCTTTTGTTGATTTGTTATTTTTCATAAGTGTTCCTCCTTTTAGGTATAAAACATTAACACTTATATTTTCAGAAAACAACCCACAAATTAAAAATTATTTTTAAAAAATTTTATAGATCATTAAAGTTTTATCAATGTTAGAGAAAAAATTTGTATATTTTTTAAAAAAAACAGCTTGAAAGAAGATATTATTTGAAGCTAAAATTGCTAAAATTAGACTAATTATTACAATAGATAAGATTCGAGAAATTTTTCAGAGCCAGAAGTTAAGCAATGGAACTTTCAGATGATGAAAAGCTCCAATATCTAAAACTGAAATAAGAATACCCTGAAAAAAAGCATCAGAAGACTCTATTAATAGACAAGGCAAATAAATGAAACACCTTAAACAAGACATACTCACACAAGAATCAATCAACGAGCGCAATATAGCTCTGTTGCGAGAAAATTTTCCTGGAGCTATCGAAGAGAATATTGATGGCAGTTTCACGGTCAATGCGAATAAACTGCAAATGCTCATAGACCCTAAAAATGCGACCATAGAAGAAAACGGTTACGAACTCAACTGGGTTGGAAAAAAAGAAGCCTATCACACGGCATTCAGCAAAAACACCAAAATCCTTAAGCCTCTCAAAGCCGATAGCAAAGACTTTGACACGACCGAAAACATCCTCATCAAAGGGGACAACCTCGATGCCTTGAAAATCTTGAAAAACAATTATTTTGAAGCGATCAAGATGATATACATCGACCCTCCTTACAATACTAAGAGTGAGAATTTTGTCTATCGTGATAATTTCACCAAATCACTTGAAGAAACGATGGAGGAACTCGGTTATGATGCCGAAAACATTGATTATATCAAAAATATTCAGGGGGCTAGAACCCACAGCGGTTGGCTCAGTTTTATGTATCCTCGCCTTCTTCTTGCCCGTGATTTGCTAAAAGATGAAGGTGTTGTTTTTATCAGCATAGATGATAATGAGCAGGCAAATTTAAAAGTCCTTGCCGATGAAGTATTTGGAACTGGAAATTTTATCGCTAATTTGTCAGTTATAATGAATCTAAAAGGCAACCAAGACTCATTTGGTTTCGCTGATACTCACGAATATACATTAGTCTATGCCAAAGACAAAAATAAATGCTCATTGGGCGTTTTTGATATTGATGAAGATGAGTTAGATGATTGGACGGAAGATGACTGGGGACTATACAAAAAGGCCGATACCCTCAGAAGAACAGGGCAAGACGCTTCAAGAGAAAAACGTCAAAAAGGATGGTTCCCTATCTTTATTACAGAATCTGATGAAATTTATGTCTCAAATGATGACCAACCAAAAAATCAAAACGACATTATATTGTGGCCAATAAATGAGGATGGCGAAGAACTGTCTTGGACTTGGAGCAAAAAGAAAATTACAGATGAGCCACACAATCTAATTCTAACCGATGGACGGCAGGGAAAGAATATTTATAAAAAACAACGACCAAAGCTGGGTGATTTACCTACAAAAAAACCCAAAAGTGTGTTCTATAAACCTGAATATAGCACCAGCACAGCAACAACACAATTAAAAAATCTACTTGGAAAAAAAGTTTTTGACGGACCCAAGCCTGTTCCATTTATTAGCGACTTAATTATGTTAGCAACTCAGGAAAACGACATCATATTAGATTTTTTTGCCGGTAGCGGAACGACTGGGCATAGCGTAATGAAATTTAATGCAGAATACGAACAAAATCGTAAATTTATACTTATTCAATTACCTGAAATTATTAGTTTAAAAAAGAACAAAGATGCTTATGAATATGTAGAAAAAACACTCAAAAAAACAACTTCAACAATCTTTGAAATTACTGCTGAGCGATTGAGACGAAGCGGAGAAGAGGTTAAAAGCATGTATAAATATCTTGATAATATTCAAAATCTCGATATTGGATTCCGTGTATTCGAAATCGTTAAAGACGAAAAGCAAGCCATTTACAAGAAGAGCCTTGAAGAGGCGAGCCAAGCAGACTTAACCTTGCTAACAATGCCTCAAATGGAAGATATTGATACCGTTCTTTATAACCTTCTTGTAGCCGAAGCGCTACCTCTGAGCACAAAAATCAACTGCCTGAAAGAGAACGCTTTTTATATCGCTGATAATGTTGCCTTCATTGTTGGAGACATCAAATTGGAAGAAGTCTCCAAACTTCTCGCAGAACATAAAAAGGTCGAATATATCACCATCTATTCACCGCTGGTTAATGACAATAAGTTTTCATTGGAAGTGGGAAATGAATTAACTCGACTTGGATTCAGTAATGATAAACTGCGATTTAGAGGATAGGGGAAATGGAATTAAAATTAAAATTCCAAAGACTTGACTATCAAAAGCAAGCAGTTGAGAGCATTTGCGGTGTTTTCAAAAATATCCCGATTCAACATTCGTTTCAATCAGAAGCGAATCCCGCTTTTGATTTGGAAAGCACAAAGCATATCCTGACAAGCAATATCGAAGAGCAAAGAGCATCCAACGGTGTTGATATTGGAGAAGTGCTCATTGACGATGCCTTGAATATAGATGTTTTGATGGAGACGGGGACGGGGAAAACCTTCACCTATATCGAAACGATTTATAGGCTTTACAAAGAGTATAAGCTCTCCAAATTTATCGTCCTCGTTCCCAGTAATGCGATTCGTCAAGGGGCAGTTAAAAACCTCGATATCACCAAAGAATTTTTCCAAAAAGAGTATGGAAAGACTATCTCCATCTTTGATTACTCTGATAAAACCATCCTCAACTATATTAATAATTCGAATCAAAATATTTCGGTGCTCATCTCGACTTATCAGTCGTTTAACAAAGAGACAAACACCATCAATAAAAATTCTGTAGAGAAGATTCTTATTGGTAAAGCCAAAAGCTATATGGGAGCACTAGCAGAGCTTCGCCCCGTCGTCATTATCGATGAGCCTCACCGTTTTGAAGGGAAGAAAACGGCTGAATACCTCACTAAATTCAATCCCCTCTTCACTATCCGATTTGGGGCTACTTTTAAAAACAAAGAGTATAAGAATCTTCTGTATATACTCGATAGCCATACAGCGTTTAAAAATGGACTGGTCAAAAGTATCACCGTCGAAACCATCGGCAATGAAAGCATCGATGCCCATACACTTAGGCTGACCGATGTCATAGGCTCGAAAGCTTCAGATTACAAAGCTTCTATCAGCTATAAAGACATACATTCCAAAAATAAAACAGTCAAACTATCGGCGGGCGATAATCTGGGAAGTAAAGCCGAAATCGAATATCTCAGTGGCTATGTCGTTGAGAAGATTACTAAAAAAGAAGTCTTATTCACGAACGGATTTACCTTGCCAATCCAAGAAGATGCATCTTATGGAATGCTTCTCGATAATATTCAAAACTCTATTATCGAACAGACGATTGAGACCCATTTTGAGCGGGAAGAAATTCTTCACAAGATGGGAATCAAGGCATTGTCTCTCTTTTTCATTGACAGCGTTAATAAGTATCTATTGGATGATGGAAGCGCAGGAACACTCGCCAAAAGATTCGAAGAGCTTTATGCTAAAAAATTGACAGAGATACTGGCTAATGACAAACTTGATGAAGCGTATCGAAAATATTTGATGCGCTCCAAAAATAATGTCTCCAAGATTCATAAGGGCTATTTTGCCAAGTCAAACAAAGACAAAGAGCAAGAAGCGTCTATCAAGCTGATATTAGAGGATAAAGAACGGCTGCTCTCGTTTGATACCGACCTACGCTTTATTTTCTCGATGTGGGCACTCCAAGAGGGTTGGGATAATCCCAATGTTTTCACACTGTGTAAATTGGCTCCAAGCAATTCAGAAATCTCAAAACTTCAACAGATTGGACGGGGCTTGCGTCTGGCAGTAGACCAAGAGGGCAATCGTATCACTCAGGAGCACGAATATTTTGACTTTGTTAATGAGCTGAATGTTATCGTTCCATCGACAGAGGGCGATTTTGTCGAATCCATCCAAAATGAGATTCAAGCAAACAGCATCAAAAAGTTTTCTCGAAAAATCGATGACAAATTGCTTGAAGAACTTGGAATCACAAGCAACACACGAACCGCTAATAAACTATTGGACTTGTTAAGTGAATATGGGATTGTCAATCTCGATGATGAAACGGGTGAAGCAGAACTCATCGCTTCAAGCAATGAGTATTTCGCATCGATTCAAAAGATTATGAGCGGAGCAAACGCAATAAAAGGGGTTGAAGCCGATAAGCTCAAAAACTACCTCGATGATTATTATATGAGTAAGAATAAGGTCAAAACGAAGCGAAAAGACACCAAACAAAGTATCTCTATCAATCAAGAGCACTATTCAAAGTTTAAATTACTTTGGGAAAATCTCAACAGAGATGCCATCATCAAATACGATGTCGATACCGAAGTGTTAATCAGTGATATTGTCGCCAAAGTCAATGAGAATTTCATCATCAAAGAGCAAGAGATTATCATCTCGACACACAAACGGGTCGAAGATGCGAATGCTAACGAAATGACAACCAAAAGAAAGAGTGTTGCGTATCACTCAGTTTTTACAATATATGAATTTATCAAAGAACTTGCCAACGGCACAAAGTTGAGTTATCAGACAATCGCAATAATCTTACAAACCATCAAGCCTGAAAAATTTGCGATGTTAGCCAAAAATGAAAATCTAGCACTATTTAGACTCAAAGAGATTTGTCTAAATTCCCTCTATGAAGTCCTCTTGAATAAAATCTCGTATGAGATTAAAGAGATTAGAGCCAAGAAAACAACATTGACCGACAATAAAGGCAATGCTCTTGATAGCATTTTGGCGGGTAGCTGTGGAGTTGAAGCTTACCCAATCAAAAATTCAGTCGTTAGAGCCAAATCACTCTATGGCGAAGATTATATGGAAGTCGATAGCGGTATTGAAAAAACCACTATCGATGAATCATCTCTGGATGAGATAACCGTATTTGCCAAGCTTCCAAAGGTCAAAATCCCGACCCCTAACGGCACCTACAACCCCGACTTCGGTTATGTTATCAAACGAGATGGGAAGCAAGAGCTTTATATGGTGGTTGAAACGAAGGGGTATGATGACTTTGAGCAAATTGGCGATAGCGAAAAACTCAAAATCAAAAGTGCTGAAAAGTTTTTTCAGACCTTACGAGACAAAGGGGTAAATATTCACTATGAAACGAAGCTCAACAATAAGCAATTAGCCGATATTCTCGGTGAAATCGAGAAAAATTAGAAGCGTTAACTCGCTTCCTTAGAATTAATGAGTATTATTAAAAGCATAAAAAAAAGGATCGGAATGAATGTGAAAAGTACTATCTTCAAAGTTAAACTATAAGATTAAATCTTGTAAGTATAGAAAAACTGTGGAATAGGACAACAATCAAACTGTGCAATAGAAGAAAATCACTCAAAATTTTTTGTGCAATAGATTGTGCAATAAAGCTAACAATTTATGTGTATTATGACAATTAATAGGCTATTGTGCAATAAATACAAGGTGAAATATTTGTTGAGTAAACAGGCTTTAATCGCCTTGTATTAGGTGTTTTAAGAAGTTTTTATAATTGATTTTATATTTTCGGGTTACGGATTTTGAATCCGCCGTGTATACCATTTCACCACTCTGGCTTAAAGACGAAATAATAGTGACTTATTACTTAAATCTAAGTTATACGGTAGAAAGTAAATAAATTTTTGCCGATATGGTTTGTATGGAACTTTTGTTGCTTAATATATTTAGGCAAGAGAGTAAAAAAATGGAGGCGCGTTATGAGAATTACAAGCAGCATGTATTATAACAGTATATATAGTCAGAGCAATGCGCAATTGAGTGAGAATCTTTTTGATGTAAACAAACAAATAGCGTCAGGTTTAAGTATCCAGTATGCTCATGATGATGTAAGGACATTTACTGAAACGATGAGGCTTGATAATGAAATAGCGGTACTTGGGCAGATAAAAAAAAGTACTGAAAGCGCCCTTAAGATGTCTAATCAGACGGATACGGTTTTAGGAGAATTTGAGACGTCGATGAACCGAACAAGGACGCTTCTTCTAAATGCGGCAAACGGCGCAAATAGCGAGACATCACTTGATGCTATTGCAGAAGAGTTAAGATCCATCGAAGATCATCTTAAAAATTTGGCAAATACATCTATAAACGGGCAGTACTTGTTTTCAGGCTCAGCCATAGATATCAGACCGATTACCGATGACGGAACATATATGGGCAATGATGGAGTGCTCAAAGCATTTACCGGTTCAAAAACATCTCAGCAGTACAATATAAGTGGAGATGAATTATTTCTTGGAGAGAAAAAACTTGTAAAAAGAGAGATAACTACAAATGTTGTTCAAAATAATTTAAGCGCTAAATATCCTGATTTTTTAGATACTACCGTTTCTGGAGTTTCCACTCCGATTACCCAAAGCAGCACTGTTCGTGATTTAATGGGTGACGGTGACAACTTGGTTGACGCTGGAGTTGACAAACACTTTTTTTATATCAATGGAACAAAAAGTGACGGTACCTCTTTTAAAGAAAAAATTTCAATGAGCGATGATGAAAAAATCAGTGATCTCTTAAAAGAAATCGGTGATTTATATGGGAATACTCCAGAAGTAGATGTTGTAAATGTCAGTATGAATTCAAATGGGCAGATTGTTATAGAGGATAAAATAAAAGGTTCAAGTAAGATAGATTTCCATATGGTCGGTGCTACAGATTTGCTTAACGGCGCAACAGCATTGGATGCGGCTGACATAGACAATGCGGCTCTTTATGGTGCAAATGCAGGAAAAATTGATAATTTAGGCTCAGGCGAGACAAGCTTTGAAAAGATAATGTTTGGAACTTCTACTGCACTAAACCCTTCTTTACATGTTAAAGAGTTTATGAAATCATCCTTGACATCTGCGGGTAGTGTTTCGGCTGCGAATGCTATTGAGGGTACTATTTATGATAGAGCAGAGTTTCGTAAAGAGGGTTCTAGGATATCTTCGGCATCCCCTCAAATCATAAGAGAAACAAACGCATTTGCAACGGCTTCAACAAAGCTCTTTGATGTAGCAGACCTCTCTCAGGGGACTGCCGACACACTTGATGGCACCTCGTTTATAGTAGAGGGTACCGATATAAACGGAACTGCTTACAGCGCGCGGATTGATTTGGCATCTGCAGGTTCGACATTTTCTATAGATACGAATTTAGACGGTGTTTATGACAACGGAACATATAATATTTATAATGTTGAAACGCCAAGAGCAGCTGTAGATGGCGATGATATGACATATAAACAGTTTATGGATGTCGTAAATATGCTTTCAACAGGTAATCTTCCTGCAACTGCTCCAGGAACGGCAACAGAGTATGACGGGGCGATTGAGACGTCTGACTTGATGGGAAGAACATTTTTAAGCCATGACGGTAAGATAGAGTTTGAAGAGATAAATAGCGGTAACACAAAAGCAAGCCTTGCTATTTATGATGCAAACAGCGGTAATTTTAGCGCAGATGCCTCTGTTATGACATTTAACACAAATAATGCGCTTACCGTACGTGACCCAAAGACAGATTTTTTTAAAACATTTGATGAAATTATTAAATCAGTTGAAAACTATAAACTCTACCCAGACAGCAGCTCCGGTGATGTAAGAAACGTGGGAATTGAAAATGCAATTGCCATGATGGATGATCTTCAAGACCATGTTTATAGAGCGCATTCACAAGTCGGTGTACAGACAAACTCGCTAGATGCATCTACGCAAAGAGCGGCATTGTTGGAAATAAGTGCCATGAGTCTAAGGTCATCTGTAGTAGATACCGATTTTGCCGAAGCTTCATTGACTCTTGCTAGATTAAACACTAATTATGAGGCGATGCTCTCAACAGCAGCTAAAGTTTCAAAATTAAGCCTTGTTAATTATCTATAATAACGGGCTTTAAAAATCCTTTATAAAGCATTTTTTGTTATACTTTGCTTTCATTTATATACATGGGAGAGAGCTCTCCTTTGTCCATACAATTAAATTTTTTTAAAGTAAAGAAGGAAATTATAGTTTGAAAGATACTTTATTTATAATAAGTTTTGGGTTATTAATCTATCTTGGATTTGCCACTGTTTTAGGTGACAGTGCTCTCATGGGGAGCTACGGAGCCACATTTGCGTCATACAATCATAAATATTTTGGCTACATGTCTTATGTATATATCTTTGCTTTTTTGATTCCCCTTTACTATTTTTATAAAGAAACTACGTTAAATTTAAGAAAGTTCGAATTAACAGTAGTATCTATCTTGATGCTGTTTTCGTTCTTGTTGGCACAGGCTCTGCTTGTAAAAGATAGTTTACGTGGGGAAATCGGTGCCGGCTTTGCAGACTTTTTATCTCCGTATATAGGGTCATTCGGACTCTGGACATTTTGGTTTATTATTACGCTGCTTTCTGTGGTCATTATTTTTGACAAAAGCGCACATGAGATGGTTGATATCTTTTTAAATGGAGCAAAAAAGAAATTTTTTAGTGCCAAAAGTATTGCATATAAAGAGATAAAAAAAGAGAGTAAAAGCAAATATACGGCAGAAAAAAAAGTTGAGCAGAAAATTTTGCAAAAAACAGAAGCTGCCAAGGATATCCTTGAAGAGAGCTTTGAAGAGGAGATAGACAAGCCTGCTTATCTTAGAAAAGAGGTTGTTTCAAAAAAAGAGCAGCCGGAAACAGTTATGGAACCATCAGAGGTAAAACAGCAAAACATAGTAGAGCTTGTAAATGAGATAAAAGAGCAAAAAAATGCAATTATAGTCGACGAGCTTGAGGAAAATGCAAAACTTTTGGAGTCTATTGAAAAAGGTGTTGTTGAGAAGCCTAAAAACTTTAAACTTCCCTCTGTAGACTTTTTACAAAAACCGAATAACAAAGCACACAGCGTAGATGAGAGTGAGCTTGACGGCAAGATAAAATTTCTTATAGAAAAGCTTGCACATTTTAAGATAGACGGGGATGTTGTCAGAACATATGCAGGTCCCGTAGTTTCAACTTTTGAGTTTAAACCTGCGGCAAATGTAAAAGTCTCCCGCATTTTAAATCTTCAAGATGATTTAGCCATGGCGCTTAGTGCCGAGACTATCCGTATACAGGCACCGATTCCGGGTAAAGATGTCGTTGGAATCGAGATACCGAATGAAAAAATTGATACGATATATCTTAGAGATTTACTTGATAGTAAGCTTTTTAAAGAGTCATCTTCACCGCTGACTATTGTTTTAGGTAAAGATATAGTCGGTAAACCTTTCATAACCGACCTTAAAAAACTTCCTCATCTCCTTATTGCAGGAACTACCGGAAGCGGCAAGAGTGTCGGTATAAACGCGATGATTCTTTCGCTTCTTTATAAAAATTCACCCGATCAGCTTAGACTGCTTATGATTGACCCAAAAATGCTTGAGTTTTCTATCTATAATGATATTCCTCATTTGCTAACTCCCGTTATCACAAAGGCAAAGCAGGCGATCGTTGCACTGAACAACATGGTATACGAGATGGAGAGACGTTACTCTCTCATGAGTGAAAACAGAACAAAAAATATTGAGAGTTATAACGAGAAAGTCACAAAAGAGGGCGGAGAACATCTGCCTTATATAGTAGTTATTATAGATGAGCTTGCCGATTTGATGATGACAAGCGGAAAAGATGTTGAACACTCTATCGCAAGGCTTGCACAGATGGCAAGAGCTTCGGGAATACACCTTGTTGTGGCAACTCAAAGACCTTCAGTCGATGTCGTAACAGGACTTATCAAAGCAAATCTTCCTTCACGTATCTCGTATAGAGTAGGGCAGAAAGTTGATTCTAAAATTATCTTAGATCAGCAGGGTGCAGAATCGCTTTTAGGAAAAGGAGATATGCTCTTTACGCCTCCAGGTTCAACAGGCTTAGTGCGTCTCCATGCTCCATGGAGTACGGAAGAGGAGATAGAAAAAATCGTTGATTTCATAAAATCACAAAGAGCGCCGAATTATGATAAAAGTTTTTTGCTAGAAGACAGTGAAGAGAGCGCATCATCAAACGACACGTATGAGGAGCTTGACCCTCTCTTTGGTGAAGCCAAAAATGTTGTTTTGTCAGATAGAAAAACTTCCATATCTTATCTTCAAAGAAAACTTCAAATCGGCTATAACAAATCTGCTAGACTTATAGAACAGCTAGAGGGCGAGGGTGTTTTGTCATCTCCAAACTCTAAAGGCATACGTGAAATACTCTAATGTATAAAGCACATTTTGTTTTTACAAAATTTCACAACTCCTTTAGTGTACATGTAGAAAATTTAGAGCAGTTGTCTGTTGAGCAGATACAAACCATAGAATCCTTTGTTAAACAGAGAAAGGGTCTTTTTGATTTTAACACCTACACTTTTGTTATTCAAAAAAGATTAGAATTTAGCGAATTTGTCTCACTTTTACAAAAAAGTGCAATTGATGCTGTATGTGAAGAGAATTTTTTAAAAGTTCAGCAGACTCAGAAAATAGAATTTGGAAAATATAAGGGATTGGCATATAGCGACCTGCCGGATTCTTATCTTTTGTGGTTAAAAAGTAACTATAACGGTAAAAATAGAGAGACAATAGATGCCGAATTGAAATTTAGAAATCTATAGTGTTACTAAAATAAACATATTTTAAAGAATATTTGCTGCTTTTGTTTAGTTTCGTAACACCAGTGTTTTACTCTTTATATATTTAGTTATAATCACTCATAAATTTACAAATAGGAATAACAATGGCATTTATAGAAGAGTATAAAGCGCATATAGTTGAGAGAGAGGCACTAGGTGTTCCACCACTTCCTCTTTCTGCTGAGCAAACTGCTGCATTAGTTGAGATGATTAAAGCCGAAGAAGGCGATATGGATCAAAATATAGATCTTCTTACAAACCGCGTATCGCCGGGTGTAGATGATGCTGCATATGTTAAAGCGGCATTTTTAAATGATGTTGCATCTGAGAAAATCAGCGTTAAAGCAATCTCTCCTGCACATGCCGTAAAAATTATGGGAATGATGCTTGGAGGATATAATGTTAAACCTTTAGTAGATGCATTAACTTCTTCAAACTCTGAGGTTGTAGAAGCTGCAAAAGAAGCACTTAAGCATACTCTTCTTGTATATGATGCGTTTAATGATGTTGAAGAGCTGCATAAAGCAGGAAACGCACATGCTACTGAAGTTATGACTTCATGGGCAAACGCTGAGTGGTTTACTCACAAGCCTGCACTTTCAGATGAGATAACCGTAACGGTCTTTAAAGTTCCTGGTGAGACAAATACGGATGACCTCTCACCTGCTTCTGAAGCGTTTACTCGTTCAGATATTCCACTACATGCAAACTCAATGCTTGTTGCAAGAATGGATGACCCTATAAACACAATCAAAAAACTAAAAGAGCAGGGTAACCCTATCGCATACGTCGGTGATGTTGTGGGAACGGGAAGTTAAAGAAAGTCAGGTGTCAACTCTGTTCAGTGGCATATGGGTGAAGATATCCCGGGTGTTCCGAACAAACGTACGGGTGGTGTTGTTCTCGGTGGAATAATTGCGCCTATCTTCTTTGCTACATGTGAAGACTCAGGCGCACTTCCACTAGAGCTTGATGTTACTCAGATGGAGAGCGGTGATGTTGTTACTATTTATCCTTACAAAGGTGAAGCGCATAAAGACGGAAAGTGTATAGCAACATTTAAACTAAACCCAAATACTATAACAGATGAAGTTAGAGCAGGTGGACGTATCCCGCTTATCATCGGTCGAGGTTTGACGGCTAAAGCACGCGGTGTTCTTGGTATGGGAGCTTCTGCTGTGTTCTTGACTGCTGAGCAGCCTGCAGATACAGGCAAAGGTTTTACTCTAGCACAAAAGATGGTAGGTCGTGCATGTGGTATGACCGGTGTGCGTCCAGGCATGTATGTTGAACCTGTAACTTCAACCGTAGGAAGCCAAGATACAACAGGCCCTATGACTAGAGATGAAGTTGTAGAGCTTGCTGCACTCGGTTTTAGTGCTGATTTGGTTATGCAGTCTTTCTGCCATACTGCAGCGTATCCAAAGCCTTCAGATGTTGTAATGCACCATACGCTTCCTGATTTTATATCTAAGCTCTCAGGTGTTGCTCTTCGTCCAGGCGATGGAGTTATCCATTCGTGGTTAAACAGAATGGTTCTTCCTGATACCGTAGGAACAGGTGCAGACAGCCATACTCGTTTCCCAATCGGTATATCTTTTCCTGGTGGTTCAGGAATTGTTGCGTTTGCAGCAGTTACTGGTTCTATGCCTTTAACTATGCCGGAGTCGGTACTTGTTAGATTTAGCGGAGAGTTGCAGCCGGGTATCACGCTTCGCGACTTAGTTAATGCTATTCCTTATCAAGCGATTAAAGAGTGTCACTTGAGTGTTGCTAAAAAAGATAAGAAAAATATCTTTAACGGTCGTATTTTAGAGATAGAAGGGCTGCCTGATTTAAAAGCAGAGCAGGCGTTTGAACTCTCAGATGCATCAGCTGAGAGAAGTGCTGCTGCATGTACGGTTCTTTTAAATGAAGAACCCGTAGTTGAGTATTTAAAGTCTAATGTTGTTCTTTTAGAGTCAATGATTGAGGCAGGTTACGAGGATAAGCGTACACTTCAAAGAAGAATCGATAAAATGAATGAGTGGCTCTCTAACCCGTCTCTTATGAAGCCTGATTCAGATGCAGAATATGCAGCGGTAATCAATATCGATTTAAATAAAATTACCGAACCTATCTTGGCATGTCCAAATGATCCTGATGATGTTGCAACCCTCAGTGAAATTTTAGCTTCAGAGCGCCCTACAAAAATTGATGAAGTATTTGTCGGTTCATGTATGACAAATATCGGTCACTACCGCGCTCTTGGCGAAGTTTTAAAAGGCGAGGGCGCCGTTCCTGCACGTTTGTGGGTTTGCCCTCCGACAAAAATGGATGAAAAACAGCTTATAGAAGAGGGGTACTATGCGCTATTTGGTGCAGCGGGTGCTAGGACTGAGATTCCTGGATGTTCTTTATGTATGGGTAATCAAGCACGAGTTGCCGATAATGCTATAGTTTTTTCAACATCAACTAGTAACTTTGACAACCGTCTGGGCAAAGGTGCTCAGGTTTATCTAGGTTCTGCCGAACTTGCAGCTGTTTGTGCGATGCTAGGACGTCTTCCTACGGCTAAAGAGTACAATGAGATAGTACCTAAGAAGATAGCAGGCAAAGAGGCTAATATCTATAAATATCTAAACTTTAATCTTATAAAAGATTATAAACTGTAGTTAAATTTTCTATATAAATAGAGATTTTTTTGATTACAATTCAAACCGTTGCAATAACCCAAATGTGGTTGTTGCAACATATACTCATCTTTACTTCTTGCTCTTACACCTTTTCTAAATATTTCTTTTGTTATAATTGTCTTTAAAATATGAGGCTATATTAAAAAGAGGTATATATGGAAAAATTATCTAAAGTTATTGTTCTCATTTTGTTTCTCATTGGAGGAACATTGTTTTTATTTAACAACTTTGTATCAAACTATAATCATCTGATTGAAAAGACTGAACATAAAATAGAGGGTGTTTAATTTGCGCAAAAAATTCAAAAATTTATACTTAAGCTACAAAAATTAAGAGGCTATAGTCAGTTTGAAAAAAATTTTCTAAGCGATGCAAGCTGGAGTGTCGTAGAAAACAATGTTTTATTGATTAAATCCGATATTAAAAAAGATCTGCTTACGATAAAAAAGTTCAATAAGCTTTATCCTACTCTATACAGTAGCGACTACGACAATATTTTAAAAGAAGTAGAATCTTTAATCGAGAAAGATTACGAAGACAGAACTGTTTTGTATCAAAAATATACATACATGATTGAACAGCTTCAAGAGAAGATGTACAATCTTGGATTTAAATCCGAACTATTGCTTGAGTCGGAGAGTGATAAATATTTTCTTGTAGAAACTATGCTTAGATATATACCAAATTATATAGAAGTTATCGGAAAAATAAGAGCAAAAACCAGCAAAGCAATCACGGATAATTTTACGGACGATGAGCTTATCTACTCCATAAAAAACAATTGCCAGCTTTGTGATGAGCATGGAAATCTTATATACAAGACTATCAATGAAATAGGTAACGATGTCGAAAAAACAAGACTTTTGTCACAGCTTGATAATGTTACAAATGAAATAAAAAAGATGAAGGATTACGTTAGAGAAACAATTATCTCAAAAAAAGAGCATGTTGATGCGATTGAATTTTTTACAATTGCTACAACAGTTATAGATAAAGCCTTCTCTCTTTATAGTATAAATGCAGAATTTTTGAATCAAAAACTGCAAAAAAAACTCGAAGAGCTAGAAGAAGCAAAATTTTACGGTATGGTAATAGGCGCAGTTGTGGTATTTTTTATTATAGCAACTATTGTTTCTATGATTAGAAGTTATATACTCTACGCAAAAAGTGAAAAAAAGATAAAAAATAATTTAACATCAATTATAAAATTAAAAAATAATTTAGAAAAATGTAAAACTATTTCTGAAATATCTTCAAAATCTCTCTATTTTTTTGCCGAAAAGTTCAATATAGTTCAGGGTGCTATTTATCTCTTTAACGAAGAAAACGAAAAGCTCTATCTCGCTTCGGCTTATGCTGCAAATGAGATGAAGCATATAGTTGAGCTGGGAGAGGGCTTAATCGGTGAAGCTGCCGTTCAAAAACAGTATATTTATACGTATTTAGGAGAAGAGAATAAGAAGTTTTTTAATATCGAGTCCATAACGATAGAGCCGACAAATATATCTACAATTCCACTCATAAGTTATGAAAAACTTTTTGGTGTGTTACAGTTGGGATTTATCAAGAAGAATTCAATCGTACATAATGATGACTTTACCTATTTTACAGATATGATTATCGGTTTTTTACGAGATGCAAAACATCTTGAGACAACTAAAAAATATATCGAACTCATAGACAATAATGTAATTACCGCTAAGACAAATAAAAAGGGAATAGTTACTGATGTAAGTGAAGCTTTTACAAAAATTTCAGGATACTCAAAAGATGAGATTATCGGAAAAACACAGGCAATTGTTTCACATCCCGATACGCCAAAAGAGTTACATAAAAATATGTGGGATACTATTCTTGGCGGAAATATATATAGAGGCGAGATAAAAAATTTAAATAAAAACGGCGAAGAATATTGGGTTGATATTACGATAACCCCTCAGGTTGACAGATATAACAATATTTTAGGTTTTTCCGCAATTTTACGTGATATTACAGATAAAAAAAGGATAGAAGAGTACTCAATTACCGATGCCCTAACAGGATTGTATAATAGGCGTTTTTTTGATTCAAACTTTGCAAAAGAGTTTAATATTTCTAAAAGAGAGAATAAAAATCTTATTTTATTGATTTTGGATATAGATTACTTTAAGCAGTATAACGATTTTTATGGACATCAAAAAGGGGATGAAGCATTAAAATTTTTATCAAAAACTATGAAATTATTTTTTAAGCGTGCAAATGATTGTGTTTATAGACTCGGCGGGGAAGAGTTTGCTATTTCATTTTACGCAAGTGATGAAAAAAATGCATTCCAAAGAGCCGAAACTTTGCGAAAGAGTATAGAGGAGCTAAAAATTGAGCATAAGGCTAGTAAAGTTTCAAGTTATATTACCGTCTCAATTGGATTATCAACTATAACAAACGGCTGTTAAATGGAAGTAGACGAGATATATAAAATAACTGATGAAGCTCTCTACAGGGCTAAAAATGGTGGAAGAAATAGAGTTGAGTTAGCAAACCACTAATCTCTAATAATATCAAACTCTAACGGAAAAGAGGGTGTAAATAGTGATTTGTCAAGATCGTGATTCTGTTTTTTATTTTTAAAAGTTATTGTAACTTTATTTTCAAATTCATCTAGGTAGGATATTGACTCTATTAGATTGCCATTTTTTACTATGCTGAATTTAGAGTCCCTGTAATAGGCCGTATATACATTTTCGTCAATTTTTTTTGCATTGGATATTATTTTAAAAAAGTCAAAATTTGATTTGAGTCTTTTTATAAGTACCTGCTCAATTTCTGGCTCAACTATAGTTACTTCAAAATTATTTATGTAGACATCTTTATGAACCGGTTTTGTATAGCTCCACTTTGCATTTTGCGGTTTTAATGCCGTTACATGACCATTGTAAATAAGTACCTTATCTTTTTCATCCGTAATGCTTTGTGTAAAGTCTGCTTCAAATGAAACAATCTCTTCAAGCGACGCAAATAGCTGTATGCTTATTAAAATAGTAAAAAGAAATTGTTTCATATATACCCCTGATTTTTGAAAATTATAGCGAAGTGATTGTTTACATATTGTTTAGTATTAATTTTTAAAAAAATGATTTTATGATTTATGCAAATTATTATTATAAGTATGATAAAATAAAAAGAATTTCAATGATGAGTGCCGCAGGGCGCGCACTTGTCTATAATAAGGTTGCGAATGCTACAAGCATTAATGGGTAAGATTTTTGGTACTACAAATGATCGCGAATTAAAAAAATATGCAAAGACCGTAAGTAAAATAAATGATTTACAGAGCAAATATCAGGCATTAAACGATGATGAGTTAAAAGGTGCATTTTCTCAACTTAAAGAGAGTGTTTTAAGTGGTAGCAAAACATTAGACGATGTTCTTGTTGATTCGTTTGCTATAACAAGAGAGGCGAGTATCAGAACACTCAATATGAGACACTTTGATGTTCAGCTTATCGGAGGAATCGTTCTGCATGAGGGCAGAATTGCGGAGATGAAAACAGGTGAAGGCAAGACACTTGTTGCAACGCTTCCGATTGTTCTAAATGCTATTACAGGCAAAGGCGTACATCTTGTAACAGTCAATGACTATCTTGCTTCAAGAGATGGGAACGAAATGAGGCCTCTCTATGAATTTTTGGGCTTTAGCGTCGGCGTTATTACAGAAAATATGCATGAGCCGTCTGTAAAGAGAGAAGTTTACAGTGCCGATATAACATACGGAACTAACAATGAGTTTGGCTTTGATTATCTAAGAGATAACATGAGCTACTCTAAAGAGCAGATGGTTCAAAGAGGTCACAACTTTGTTATAGTGGATGAAGTTGACAGTATTTTGATTGATGAGGCCAGAACTCCGCTTATAATCTCCGGACCTACAAATAGAACACTTCAAGATTTTGCAGATGCAAATAAAATTGCTCTGCAGTTAGTTAAAGATGAGCATTTTAGCGTTGATGAAAAAGACAAGGTTGTTTTGCTAAGTGAAGAGGGTATAACAAGAGCAGAGGAGTTGTTTAAAGTTGAGAACCTTTACAGCCCTGAAAATGCGTCACTTTCGCATATACTTGATCAAGCGCTAAAAGCTAACTATCTTTTTGAAAAAGATGTTGATTATGTTGTAAACAACGGTGAGGTAGTAATTGTAGATGAGTTTACGGGTCGTTTGAGTGAAGGACGCCGTTATTCTGAGGGTCTGCATCAGGCACTAGAAGCAAAAGAGGGTGTTGAAATCAAGGAAGAGACACAAACTTTGGCTGATATCACATTTCAAAATTACTTTAGAATGTATGACAAACTAGCAGGTATGACAGGAACTGCACAAACGGAAGCATCTGAATTTTCTCAGATTTACTCACTTGATGTTATCTCTATTCCTACAAATATTCCCGTTACAAGAAAAGATTTGAACGACCTTATCTATAAAACAGAAAAAGAGAAGTTTGAAGCTGTTATACAGACAATAAGAAATCTCTCAAAAACAGGTCAGCCTGTTCTCATCGGTACAGCTTCTATAGACAAATCTGAAGTACTTCATGAGATGCTTAAAAAAGAGAAGATAGCACACACCGTACTCAATGCAAAAAATCATGCTCAAGAGGGTGAAATCATTAAAAATGCTGGTGCAAAAGGCGCAGTAACAATCGCTACAAATATGGCAGGGCGCGGGGTCGATATCAAGGTTAATGATGAAGTGAGAGATCTCGGCGGTTTGTATATAGTAGGAACGGAAAGACATGAAAATCGCCGTATAGATAATCAGCTTCGCGGAAGAAGCGGACGCCAAGGCGACCCAGGAACTACACAGTTTTATCTATCTCTTGAAGATAATCTTCTTCGTATTTTTGGAAGCGATAAGATTAAAAGCATCATGGAGAGACTCGGCGTTGAAGACGGCGAATATATAGAGTCTAAAATGGTTACGCGTGCAGTTGAAAAGGCTCAGAAAAAAGTTGAAAATATGCACTATGAAGGCAGAAAGCATATTGTTGAGTATGATGATGTGGCAAACGAGCAGAGAAAAATAGTCTATAAATTTAGAAATCAACTGCTTGATCCTGAGTTTGAGATTTCTGCAAAAATCAACGAGATTAGAGGAGAATATATCGCGCATGTTTTAAATAGCTGTGATATTTTTGAGGGCGGAGATAAAGAGGATTTCAATTTAGAAAAAGTTTTTAAACTGCTGCATGAAGAGCTTAATATGGAACTTGATACAGAGAACTTCTCTTAGCTTGAGTATGAAGAGTTACTAAAAGCGATACTAGAGAGTGTTAAAAAAGCTTATGATGAGAAGATGAGCGTACTTGACGATAATGTATGCAGTGAGATAGAAAGAGAGTTATATCTCAAAGAACTTGACAGCGCGTGGAGAGAGCATCTTTATGCTATGGATAATATGAAAACGGGTATAAGGCTTAGAGCTTATAACCAAAAAGACCCTCTTGTAGAGTACAAAAAAGAGAGTTTTAACCTCTTTACGGAGCTTATATCCGATATTAAATTCAATACTATAAAAACTCTTCAAGTTATTCGTTTTAGAGTTGAAAATCCAGAAGAAGAGGCGAGAAAAGTTGCCGAGCGTATGGATATAGAGAGAAAAATAAATGAAGCTGCAATGCAGTTTAATCTCTATAACAATGAAGAACAAAACAGTGAAAAAAAAGTCTCAAGAAATGATCCATGTCCATGTGGAAGCGGCAAAAAGTATAAATTGTGCTGTGGCAAAAGCGGTCCTAAAAAAGGTGTATTTGCTTCTTGAAAACATCAATTGTTTCCTATTTAGTAAAGCGTTTCTTGCGCTTTGACAGCGAGCAGCCCTTTATCTTTCTTTCTGCTTTGTTGGCATTTTTGGGTATTACTTTAGGAGTAATGGTTCTTATAATAGCCATGGCGCTTATGAACGGTTTTGACAATGAGTTCAGAAAAAAATTGACTATCATGAACTACCCTCTAACGGTTATTCCGAAATTTTACGGAGCCGTTGACGAAAATCTTCTTCTAGAACTTGAATCAAAATTTCCAAATCTAAGATTTAGTCCATACGTACAATCATCTGTTATGGCAAGAAGCGGTTCAAAGCTTGAGGGCGGATATATCTTTGGTGTTGATTTTAAGAGTGAAGCAGAAGTAAACAGCGTACTTAAAGAAGCAATCAAAAAAAGCAGCTTTGATAAGTTTGATATTCTTATAGGTAAATCGCTCAAAGATGAGCTGGATCTTCACATTGATGATAAACTTATGTATATATTTACACATGTAGAACCCGGCGGAATGTCAGTTACTCCTAAGATTAAAAGATTTAACGTAAGTGGAGTTTTTGACTCAGGACTGTCTGCGTACGACAAGGCATATAGCTATACAACACTTGCCTCTCTTCAGGCAATAATGAATCTGCCGAGCAATCACTACAGCGGGATTCATATATTTTCTGAGGATCCTCACAATGACATACTAAAAATAAAAGAATATCTCCCTAAAAGCGCATCTATTAAAGGATGGTGGGAAGATAATGTGAATTTTTTTGCGGCATTAGAGCTTGAAAAGGTCTCTTTGTTTATTGTTCTTATGCTTATAATACTTATCGCTGCCATAAATATTATATCTTCTCTTTTAATGACCGTCATGAACAGAAGGAGCGAAATAGCGTTGCTTTTATCACTTGGCGCTACTCCTGCCGAGATTAAAAAAGTATTTTTATACCTTGGGGTTGTTATAGGAGTCAGTGGTATTTTTGCAGGCATAGCCTTAGGCATGAGCGGCTTATGGGTACTTAGTACGTTTGATATAGTGCATCTGCCCAAAGATGTTTACCCGACATCTACTCTGCCGCTTGATTTAAGTCTTAAAGATTTTGTATTTATAGTTGTTGGAGCATTTGTTATAGTTGTTCTCTCTTCTTTTTATCCGGCTAAAAAAGCGAGTGAAGTCGATATATTGACTGTTCTTAGAAACGAATAGAACTTTTTTACTATCTGATTATGCACTAAAACGAACTCGTCCGTTTTAATGGCAGGGACTAAAGTCCCTACAACCCCCTAAAGTTACCCCTATCTCTAGGATAGGGGAGAAAAACTGACACTCTACGCTCTTTTTTTACAAAAGTGCGTAAGGTCAGTTACTCTTTACTTTTTTCGTCGTCTTTAAAGAGGCCAAACGGATACATGAGAGTTCTTTTTATGATATTAAAAGGTGCCACGGCTATATCTTTTGCTATCTGCGTAGATACATCAGGATTCTCAAGAGAGCCTGTAATCTTTAGCGAGGTAGAAACGCTCTCTTCTCCAAGAAGAATATGCCCCACAAGCGGTATCTTTGAAATAGAGCTGCCAAGATCTGTTCTTAAGTTTAAATCCAAATCTATACTGTCTTTTTCAATACTCGCCTCCCCGCGGCCGACAATTTCAATCTCTTTTGATTCAAGATAGATATCACTTATATTGTAAACATCATCTTTAAATTTAAAACTAAGATATGTTTTTTTAGCAGCTATTCCTTTTTTGTTGTATCCCGGCAGAGAGAAAGTTATTAGAGACGGAACGGTATTTACGAAAGCAAGAATATTGTTTAAAATCTTATAATCAAGAATAGTGGTCTCTTTTATGTACATAGTTCCGCTATACTCTTTGGTCGAACCGCTTATGACAAACTCAAAAGAGCCTCCCTTAAATTTAGAGAGAGTAAAGAGACTATTCATAAATTCATCATTAAACTCTCCACCATAAATATATAATTTATCATTTTTCAGAGTAAAAAAAGCACTTCCTTTGTTATGTGAAAGTTCGGCAGAGATAGCTCCATCAAGATACTTTAAATTAATTTTATCGGAAATTATACATTTGTCTTTTGTTAAATACAGATATGAATTTATCGCTTCAAAGTCAAGTTTTATATCCTTTTTCATATCTGTTTTATTCTCTGTTTTATTAAAGAAGTTTATAATTTCTTTTATATTTATTCCGGTGTCTTGAGCTTCTATCTTTATCTTATCCCCAATTTGTACATAAACAGTATTGTTAATCGTAAGGTTTGTATTTTTTGTATTTAGGTCATATTTTCCATTTATAAGATAACTCTCTATCGGTTTGTCGGTTGTTGTTAGAAATTTATATTTATAGTTGCTGCTTATAGAAAATTTTACGTTTTGCTGATTTTCTTTTTTCTCTATTTTAAAACTTCCATTTGTCAAATCATACTTTTTTAGAATTTCTGAGTCTTTAAAAATTTTTTCTATAGAATTTGCATTCACTATCCAACTGCTGCCGTCATTGAGATATTCGAAATCATGCTTTTTTGAACTTATGATGGTTTTGTTGTTCTTTTGTTCTATAAAAAGCTCAATATTTTCATCTGTTTTAAATATTTCGCCAAAATAATCATCTTTAATTTCGCTGTTTTGAAGATTTACTGCTCCTGATGAGTTTTTTAAATTGTAATCCAAACTAAGCGTTGATTTTATAACATTGTCAAAATTCAGAGATATGCTTTTAGCCTTAATGGACTCCGGCATGATAGTAAACGCCAGATTTTCAACAGTTGCTGTTTTTTCGTTTATATCCAGCAGGATTGTTTTTTTGCTAGAGAGAACAAATGCCCCTTCTTTATATAGTAGATGAAATGAGGGGTGGGGACTATTTAGCTTTATGTCAGGGTAGTGCAATTTTAGCAAATCGATATTTAAATCAGCCCTGTTTGGTTTAAAAAATATATCTCCAGATATTAAAGCCAAACCAAGATTGGGAGAGTCTAAAGTAGTCTTAGGTATATATGCTTTAAGGTTTTTCATGTCAAAAGGTATCCGCATTGCTTCTGCGTTAATTATCTGTTCTTTGTATCTCCATGTAGATTTATCAATCGATATAAAATCTCCTTTTGGAGTGATTGTATACGTTGCACTAAGAGGTTTTTTGAGTATTGATAGTGCTAAGTTGTTCTCTTTTGAATCAATCTTGTCAAATTTAAATGCCAGCTTGCCTTTTGACTCTTTTGCATCAAATATCAAATAGACATCCGCAGCGGCAATGTCTTCATATTTTGCTGCCATATTATCGACTTTTACATGTGTATTTTTTAAAGATACGTTAGCGTCTGATATATCAATATCCAGACCTAGATACTCGATTTGTGCCTCTTTTGCATAGAAACTTCCATCTGCTTCGACATCTAGCGTTCGCAAATCCACTTCCAACATTAAATCTGTGTCAATCAGACCTTTTTTTTGGACAAAGGGGAGTTTGATTTTATATCTCTCAAGAAGCGCTAGAATATCTTTGTTTGCTTGTGCCCTAAAGAGCAAATGAAGTGTTAAGAGTTCGCTTTTTTTTGAAAAATCAATTTTTAACCAGCTTTTATCAAGAAAAAAATCATAAGAGTATGCTTGCTTGGGTCTAATATAGAGCACACCGTTTTTAAACTCCAAATCGGTCTTTATAGATTTGACAGGGGCAAGTTTTTGATCGTATGTGTAATTTAAATCGTTTGCAGCGGCTTTTGCATGCAGATTCAAATACGCTTTATCAAGATTTTTGTACTCAATCCAGCCGCCAAAGCTCTCAATGGATAAACTTGACATCTCTATGGCATCATATACCCAGTACTTAATATTTGAATCCAAATCAAAAATGTTTACTATCTCTTTTGTGTTTTTTATACTTTTGTCTGATTTTAGTTCGTAAATAAGTTTTTGTGTATTGCCATGAACATATAGGTTGAGCTTTTCGTTGTCATGTATAGTTATGTTTAAAAATGATGTAAATGTCAACTCTTTTTTTGTATTTATGACAAAGTTACCGTTTATTTTCAATTTTTTATTTAGGGATTTTAACTCTTTGATTCCTATTTCTAAAGAACCGTTTTTTGACAAAAGAGAACTATTTAGTGTAAAACTCTCAGATGTAAGATTGAGGTAACCCTCTTTATCATCTATATATTTAACACTGCCTTCTATATCAGAGAGTAAAATTTTCTCAACATGTAACTCTTTAAGCCAACTTGTAAAAGGGAGTATCTCTTTTATTATTTGAAGAATCTTTTCATATTCTACATTGGAATCTTCATTACTTCTGTCTTTGGTAATACTGATCTCTTTAGCATTCAGCGTTATTTTTTAATCCCATTTAATGTATAATTTCTTAACTTTAATATTTTGGAATGATATATTTTGTAGATATATTCCGTTTTGAAGAAGTATAAATGTACTAAAGAGTAGTAAAAACATGAAAGATAAAACGCTAAGCAGCATAAAATGGATTTTTGATATAGTATTGATTATTATGCTATCGTTCATGTATTACCTAAATAAGCCTATAAAATCCCCTAAGGTTATATATATTCCCAAAGGTTCTATTAATAAGATTATAACACATTTGAATGAGAAAAATTTCAATGTAAGTAAACTGGATTCACTGCTGCTTAGGGTTATAGGCTCTCCACAAAGCTGATGGATAAATATCGGTACGAATATTAGCTCAAGAGGAGATTTTTTATACAAACTCACAACAGCAAAAGCAGCTCTTCAAAATGTTACTTTAATACCTGGCGAAACTACATATATATTTCTTGAACAATTGGCAAATGAATTAAATCTTGATAGAGATTTGCTACAAAAAGAGTATAGACTCCAAACAGACCAAATTGAGGGAGCTTTCGTTCCAAACACATATAGTTTGCCTAGGGGCATAACTGAGAAGATGGCCATGAAAATATTGTTAAGCGAATCGTCATCACAGATGAAAAATTTTTCAATAAAGATATTCGGTACATATAATGAGAAGAAATGGTTACATTTTGTAACAATTGCATCTATTATTCAGAAGGAATCTGCAACTATTGAGGAGATGCCCCTCGTAAGTTCTGTTATATACAACAGGATAAAAAAAGACATGAAATTACAGATGGACGGAACTCTAAATTATGGGCAGTATTCACATGTCAGAGTTACTTCTAAGATGATAAAAGAGGATCGCTCAATGTACAATACCTACCTTCACAGCGGTATTCCAGAGGCTCCGGTCTGCAACGTAAGTTTCGATGCAATCAAGGCGGCAATTTTCCCCGCACAAACAGATTACCTCTATTTTGTTAAATCAAAAAACGGCACTCACACTTTTTCACGTAACTATTCTACACATTTGGCCAATATAAAGGGTGCTACCAAATGAAACAGTTTTGTAAAATAAACTAATCTTTACATATCCTTACCTCGGATTATTACATCTTAGTGATATCATTGAACTTGTAAATTTTCATACACTTGATGAAAATAAAAATATAAACTTGAGGAAACACAATGTCAAAAATTATTTGGTCAAAGATTGATGAAGCACCGGCTTTAGCAACTTATTCGTTATTACCAATCGTAAATGCTTTTACTAAAGCAGCTGGTGTTGAAGTGGTTTTAAGTGATATTTCACTGGCAGGTAGAGTTTTGGCTGCAATGGGTCTCGCAGAAGATGAGCTTTCAAAGCTTGGTGAAGTTGTTTTACAAGAAGATGCAAATATTATCAAGCTTCCAAATATTTCAGCTTCAGTCGGTCAGCTTAAAGACTGTATTGCTGAACTTCAAGGTCAAGGTTATGATATTCCTAACTATCCAGAAAACCCTGCAAATGATGCGGAAAAAGCTATTCAAGCTAAGTACAGTACATGTTTGGGTTCAGCAGTTAACCCTGTTCTTCGTTAAGGTAACTCTGACAGACGTGCTGCAGTTGCGGTTAAAAATTTTGCTAAGAAAAATCCTCATAAATTAAGAGCATTTTCAGAAAATTCAAAAGCGTATGTCGCTCACATGGAAGGAAAAGGTGATTTCTATGGAAATGAGAAATCTGTAACTTCGGATAAGAATCAAAAAGTGACAATGGCACTAAACGGTAAAGAGTTGAAAACTATCGATGCACTTGCCGGTGAAATTCTTGACGGTACATTTATGTCAGTTTCTGCACTTAAAGCTTTTTACAAAAAAACAATTGAAGATGCAAAAGCAAATGGAGTACTATGGTCACTTCACTTAAAAGCGACTATGATGAAGATATCAGATCCAATTATGTTTGGTTACGGATTTGTAGCATTTTTTGAAGATGTATTTGCAAAACACGCTGATACTTTTAAAGAATTAAAAGTTAATCCTAATCTCGGTATGTCTGACTTAGAGAAAAAAATCAAAGGTCACGCTAAAGAAGCTGAAATCAAAGCAGATTTTTTAGCAGTACTAGAGTCAGATTCTCCAAAACTGGCTATGGTTGATTCAGACAAAGGAACAACAAACTTTAACGCTTCAAATGATGTAATTATCGATGCTTCTATGCCGGTAGTTGTTCGTGAAGGCGGTAAACAGTGGGATAGAACTGGAGCAGCTGTAGAGTGTGTTGCTGTTATTCCTGATTCTACTTACGGTATGTTCCACGCTGAAATGGTAGCTGACTGTGTTAAAAACGGTCAGTACGATGTAACTACTATGGGTACTATGCAAAATATCGGTCTTATGGCTCAAAAAGCGGAAGAGTACGGTTCTCACCCGACTACATTTGAACTCTCAGAAGCAGGAACTGTAACTGTTACAGCTGAGGACGGTACGGTACTGATGAGTTTCGAGTGTGAAGTCGGTGATATCTGGAGAATGTATAGATGTAAAGATATTCCAGTTAAAGACTGGGTTCGTCTAACAGTTGAGAGAACAAGAATCGAAGGTATTCCTGCAGTATTCTGGTTAGATGAAAATAGAGCTCACGATGCTGAAGTTTTGAAA
The DNA here is from genome assembly GCA_002899765.1 of Sulfurimonas sp. GTDB lineage: Bacteria > Campylobacterota > Campylobacteria > Campylobacterales > Sulfurimonadaceae > Sulfurimonas. The sequence continues at coordinate 141,547 of PPDH01000025.1, forward strand.
AAAGTTAAAAAATATTTAGCTTATTTTGATACAAACGGCTTAGATATTCAATTTATGAATGTTACCGATGCGACTAGATTTACAAACACTAGAATTAGACAAGGATTAAATACAATAGCTGTAACAGGTAACGTTTTACGTGATCATTTAACAGACATGTATCCGATTTTAGAACTTGGAACATCTGCAAAAATGCTCTCTATTGTTCCTTTATTAGCTGGTGGCGGATTGTATGAGACTGGTGCAGGTGGATCTGCTCCTAAACACGTTGAGCAATTCTTAAAAGAGGGTCACTTAAGATGGGATTCTCTTGGTGAGTTCTTGGCACTTGCTGAATCCCTAAGATTCCTAGGTCACAAACACTCGGATGCTAAACTTTCAGCTTTAACAGCAGCTTTAGATAAAGCAAATGAAGGTTACCTTGATAATTCAAAAGAGCCTTCAAGAAAAGCCGGAGAGCCTGACAACAAAGCTTCTCACTTCTATTTGGCTCAATACTGGGCAAAAGCATTGGCTGAGGGTAACAATGCTGAGTTAGCAGCTAAGTTTGCTCCGGTAGCTAAAGAGCTTACAGAAAAAGAAGACCAAATCATCTCTGAGCTTTTAGCTGTTGAAGGTAAGCCTCAAAATATTGGTGGTTACTTCCATCCGAATGATGAGTTGGCTCAAAAAGCTATGCGTCCTTCTGCGACACTTAACGCTATTGTAGACAGTATCTAAATTATCTGCCCCAAATAAGCTGTTTCCGCATAGATTATATGCGGAGGCTTCTACTTTTTATCTTTTTCTTTTTTTGTGAAACCCATTGGTTCTACATAAAAGGCAAAAAAGTCTTTATATGATGTTTTAAAGATACCTGAATAGTATTTGATTAAAATATCGTAATAATTTACTCAAGGAGTGTATATGAATCAAGGAAAAAGAGTGGGAATAGTAGGTGCCGGAAATGTCGGCGCAACAGTAGCTTACTCTTTAGCAATGCTTGGTTCTTGTCATGAGATAATTCTTCGTGATAACAAGATTGATGTTGCTAAAGGAAAAGCACTTGATATGAGTCAAGCTGCTTCAGCCGTAAGAAGTCACACTATAGTAACGGTGGCTGAAGATATGTCTGATTTGACAAATTGTGATGTAGTTGTTGTAACTGCAGGATGCCCTAGACTTCCTGGGATGAGTCGTGACGATTTGCTTATGATAAATGCAAATATTACAAAAGAAGTTATTCAAGGGATTGCAAAATATTCTCCGGATGCAATTATAATCATGGTCTCAAATCCATTGGATGCCATGACTTATGTAGCACTTAAAGAGAGTGGTTTTGAGAGAAGCCGTGTAATCGGGATTGCAGGTATTTTAGATAGTGCGAGAATGGCTAGTTTTATACAAGAAAAACTTGGATACGGCGGGGGTCAAATTCGTGCGTCAGTTATGGGCGGGCATGGTGATGACATGGTTCCTCTTCCACGTTATTCTACTGTAGCAGGTGTTCCTCTTACGGATCTTTTAACATCTGCAGAGATAGATGAAATTGTGATTCGTACACGTAACGGCGGTGCAGAGATTGTAAGTCATCTTAAGACAGGTTCGGCATATTATGCACCCGCGAAGTCGACGGCTATAATGGTTGAAGCTATTTTGAAAGACACAAAACAGATTCATCCATGTGCAATCTATTTAGAGGGCGAGTACGGCTATTCTGACGTAGTCTCTGGTGTTCCCGTAATGCTCGGAGCAAACGGCGCTGAAAAAATCATAGAAATAACTCTTGATGATTCAGAAAAAAGTATGTTTAAAAACTCATGTGACTCAGTTAAATCTCTGATTGACACGTTAAATAAAAATAAATTTTTTGAAGGAGAATAAATTTGAGCACTCGTATTGAAAAAGACACAATGGGCGAGATAAAAGTTCCGTTAGATGCATATTGGGCTGCACAGACTCAAAGATCGATAGAAAATTTTGCTATAGGTGAAGAGGCGATGCCTTATGAGATTACAAGAGCTTTCTCGTATCTTAAAAAAGCTGTAGCACTTGTAAACAAAGACTTAGGCAAGTTGGATTCTAAAAAAGCAGACGCGATTGCGCAAGCTTGTGATGACATGTTAGCAGGCAAATTAGATGGAAATTACCCTCTTGTTGTATGGCAAACAGGTTCAGGCACACAATCAAATATGAACAATAATGAAGTTCTTGCAAATCGTGCTACAGAGATATTAGGCGGAGATTTTAGAGTTGAAAAACTTGTACATCCAAATGATGACGTAAACAAATCACAATCTTCAAATGACACTTATCCGACTGCTTTACATGTAGCTTCTGTAATTGCCGTAGAGACTCGTGTTTTGCCTGCGATTGCCAAACTTAAAGCTACTCTTATAGAGAAATCTGCAAAGTTTGACTCTATTGTAAAAATAGGGCGTACTCACCTTCAAGATGCTACACCGTTAACTTTAGGACAAGAGATTAGCGGCTGGGTAGAGATGCTTAACAAGTGTGAAAAAATGGCTAAAGATTCTCTTGAAGCAGTTCGTGAATTAGCCCTTGGCGGAACAGCTGTGGGAACAGGACTTAATGCTCATCCGGAGCTTGGCGAGAGAGTAGCACGTAAACTAACTGAGCTAACAGGACACAATTTTGTCACTGCTCCAAATAAGTTTCATGCACTTACTTCTCATGATGCTCTTGTTTTTGCTCACGGTGCACTAAAAGCACTCTCTGCAGATATGATGAAAATTGCAAATGATGTTCGTTGGTTAGCATCAGGTCCAAGATGCGGAATAGGAGAGATTACTATTCCTGAAAATGAGCCAGGTTCTTCTATTATGCCGGGAAAAGTAAATCCTACACAATCTGAAGCAGTAACAATGGTTACATGTCAAGTTATGGGTAATGATGCAGCTATTGGTTTTGCAGCTTCTCAAGGCAATTTTCAGTTGAATGTTTTTAAGCCTGTAATAGCATATAACTTTTTGCAGTCATGTCGTTTATTAGCAGATTCTATAATCTCTTTTAATGACAACTGTGCAGTAGGTATCGAGCCTGTAGAAGATAAAATTGATTTCTATCTGAATAATTCGCTTATGCTTGTAACCGCGCTAAATCCTTATATAGGCTATGAAAATGCGGCAAAAATAGCTAAGACTGCGCATAAAAACAATTCGACTCTAAAAGAGACTGCTATAGAGCTCGGTCTTCTTAGTGCCGAAGAGTTCGATAAATATGTCATACCGCAAGATATGATAGCACCCAAGGCCTAAAGGATGGTGCAGAAAAAAACTAAATTTTTTTCTGCCAAAGCCTACTAAAAAGCGTAAATAAATTAAACCAAGGAGAATAGATGAATATACATGAATATCAAGCAAAACAGATTTTTGCTAAATATGGCGTTCCTACGCCAAAAGGTCTGATGGCTGAGAGCGTAAAGCAGGCAGTTATTAATGCAGAAGAGCTGGGCGGACCTATTTGGGTTGTAAAAGCTCAGATACATGCAGGCGGTCGCGGACTGGGCGGCGGGGTAAAACTTGCTAAAAGTATTGATGAAGTGAAAAGCTTAGCAGAAGAAATTCTTGGAATGACGCTTGTTACGCATCAAACAGGACCTGAGGGTAAGTTAGTTCAAAAACTCTATATTGAAGATGGTGCAGATATAAAAGATGAACTTTATCTTGGTGTTGTTCTTGACCGTGCGCGTGAAATGCCTGTGATTATGGCTTCTACTGAGGGTGGTATGGCAATAGAAGATGTTGCACATGATACCCCTGAAAAGATTATCAAAGTTGCAGTTGATCCTGCTATCGGCTTTCAAGGCTTTCATGGAAGAGAACTTGTTTTTGGTTTAGGCATTACAGACAAAGCGGAGCAGGGTAAATTTATTAAACTTGCAGCAGCGCTTTATAAGCTTTACTTAGAAAATGATGCTGAGATGATTGAGATTAATCCTCTGATTAAAACAGGTTCCGGAGATTTTATAGCGCTTGACGGTAAAATGGGATTTGATGATTCTGCACTTGGACGTCATCCTGAGATTGAAGCGATGAGAGATATTAGCGAAGAGGATGCGGATGAGCGTGAAGCTAGTCAATACGGTCTGAGCTACGTAAGCCTTGATGGTGAAATCGGCTGTATGGTAAACGGAGCAGGGCTTGCCATGGGTACCATGGATACAATCAACTATATGGGCGGAACTCCTGCAAACTTCCTAGACGTTGGCGGTTCTGCCAATGCGCAAACTGTTGCAAAAGGGTTTGAGATTATTCTTAAAAATCCTAATGTAAAAGCTATATTTGTAAACATATTTGGCGGAATCGTTAGATGTGATCGTATCGCAAACGGTATTTTAGAAGCAACAAAACTTGTTGATGTTCATGTACCGGTTATTGTTCGTCTTGATGGAACAAATGCGCTTGAAGCGGCTGAGATTTTAAAAGAAGCAAATATAGCAAATGTTATAGCAGCAACAGATTTGGCAGATGGCGCGGCAAAAGCGGTAGCTGCAGCTAAAGGAGAGTAGGTTTTATGAGTATATTGGTAAATAAAGATACAAAAGTTATCGTTCAAGGTTTTACTGGCAAAGAGGGTTCTTTTCATGCTGAGCAATGTTTGGCATACGGAACAAAAATCGTAGGCGGAGTTACTCCAAATAAAGGCGGAACTGAGCATTTAGGAAAACCTGTTTTCAATACCGTTAAAGAAGCCGTTGCATCCACCGGTGCAACCGTGTCTATGATTTTTGTTCCGCCTGCTTTTGTGGCGGATGCAGTCATGGAAGCTGCGGATGCAGGGATTGACCTTGCTGTAGTTATTACGGAAGGTGCTCCTGTTCGTGACATGCAAGCAGCTAAAGCATACGCAACAAAACATGGCATGAAAACCATAGGACCAAACTGTCCAGGTATCATAACTGCCGAAGAGTGTAAAATCGGTATTATGCCCGGTATGATTTTCAAAAAAGGAAATGTTGGACTTATTTCAAAATCAGGAACCCTTACTTATGAGGGTGCTAACCAAGTTGTTAAACAAGGATTTGGAATCTCAACGGCAGTGGGTATAGGCGGAGACCCAATTATCGGTCTTTCTTATAAGCAGCTTTTGCCAATGTTTGAAGCAGATCCTGATACACATGCAATTGTCATGATTGGTGAAATCGGCGGAGATCTTGAGATACAAGCAGCAGCATTTATTAAAGAGCATATTACAAAACCTGTTGTTGCGTTTATAGCAGGTCAAACTGCTCCAAAAGGCAAAAGAATGGGTCATGCCGGAGCTATCGTTTCAGGCGGGGCAGGGACTGCGGCAGAGAAGATGGCGGCACTAGAGGCAGCAGGCGTAAAAGTGGTCGTTTCTCCGGCTGATATCGGCAAAGCGGTAGCAGAGGTTTTAGCTAAATAATTATGCTTTAGTGCGAGCCTCATTAGGTAACATTATATATTATTTAACAGGCGTTACCAGCACACTTTAGATAGTTGTTAATTAAACTTAGTTAATCTGTTTATGAAAAATAAATTAGCACTAGTTAAGAAATTAGGGCTAAATGCAGTATAAGCATAAGCTATACTTTAAATAAAAGAGGAGAGTAAATGGGAACTTTTAAAACTAAAAACCCAGGCAATCAACCTGTTTGGGTAAACACAAACAACTGTAAAGCATGTGATATTTGTGTTTCTGTATGCCCTGCGGGCGTTCTTGGAATGGTGTATGAGCCTACATCGACTCTTGGTGCTATGATATCTATTCAGCATCCAGAAGCATGTATCGGTTGTATGGAATGTGAATTGGCATGCCCTGATTTTGCTATATATGTAGCAGATAAAAAAGAGTATAAATTTGCAAAACTAGTTGATGAATCAAAAGAGAGACAAGCAGCGGTTATTGTAAACAATTATATGTCACTCAATGAAAAAAGGAGCTAAGTAATGGCAACAAGAGAAGTTATTTCAAACGGAAACGAACTGGCTGCATTGGCTGCAAAAGATGCCGGATGTAGATTTTTTGGAGGCTATCCTATTACTCCCTCAAGCGAAATTATGCATGAAATGTCTGATTTGATGCCGGAAGTCGGCGGAGCTTGTATTCAAATGGAAGATGAGATAGCAGGAGTTGCAGCAGCAATCGGTGCCGGAATGAGCGGTGTTAGAACTATGACTGCTACTTCAGGCCCCGGTATTTCGCTCAAAGCAGAAAATCTTGGTTTAGCTCAAATGACTGAAGTTCCTTTGGTTGTAGTAAACGTTATGCGCGGCGGCCCATCAACCGGTCTTCCGACTCGTGTATCTCAAGGGGATGTTGCTCAAGCAAAGAATCCTTCACATGGTGACTATAAATCAATCACGTTATGTGCAGGTTCATTGTCAGAGTGTTATACTGAAACAGTAAGAGCATTTAACTTAGCAGACAGATTTATGCAGCCCGTATTTGTTTTACTAGATGAAACATTGGGACATATGCATGGAAAAGCAATGCTTCCTACAGAAGAAGAGGTTGCTGCAGTAATTGTTCCTAGAAAAACATTCGAAGGTCCTGCAGAGGAGTATTTTCCATATGAGTGTGAAAGTGATCAACCTGCAGTTTTAAATCCTATGTTTAAAGGGTATAGATACCATTTTACAGGTCTTCACCATGATAAAAGAGGGTTTCCTACTGAAGAAATTGAGACATGTAGAAAACTTATCCAAAGACTTGAAGATAAAGTAGAGCTTCACAAAGATGAGTTGGAATCTTACGAAGAGTTTAACACGGATGACGCTGAAATACTATTGGTTGCATACGGTTCTGTTTCTCTTGCTGCAAAAGAGGCAATTCGTCACTTAAGAGCAGAAGGTATTAAAGCGGGATTATTCAGACCTATCACACTTTGGCCTAGTCCGGCAGAGAAGATGAAAGAGCTTGCAGATAGAATCCCGAAAGTTTTATGTGTCGAGCTGAATATCGGTCAATATAGAGACGAAGTACAACGCGCTACGGGGAGACTTGATATTGATGGCTTATTTAAAGTAAACGGAAGACCAATTTCTCCTTATGAAATTGTTAACAAAGTAAAGGAGCTGTAAAATGGCATTTAATTATGAAAACTATTTAAGACTTGAAAAAATGCCCACACTATGGTGTTGGGGTTGTGGTGACGGTGTTATTTTAAAAACTTTTGTTAGAGCAATTGACAGTCTCGGCATAAATAAAGATGATATCTGCCTAGTTTCAGGAATCGGATGTTCAGGAAGATTTTCATCATATGTTGATTTTAATACAGTTCATACAACACATGGAAGAACAATAGCGTTTGCAACAGGTATTAAACTTGCAAATCCAACTAAACATGTTATCTGTGTTGCGGGTGACGGTGATGCTTTGGCTATCGGCGGTAATCACACGATTCATGGCTGTAGAAGAAACATAGACATTACGTTTATTATTATTAATAACTTTATTTATGGATTAACAAATTCTCAAACGAGCCCAACTACTCCACAAGGTATGTGGACAGTATCGCAACAAGCCGGAAATATTGATCCAACTTTTAACACTTGTAATCTGGCTATTGCATCAGGAGCTTCTTTTGTGGCAAGAGAGACCGTTAATGATCCTAAAAAACTAGAAAAAGCTATGGTAAAAGCATTGGAGCATAAAGGTTTTTCACTTCTTGAAGTTTTATCAAACTGCCATATAAACCTTGGTAGAAAAAATAAAATGAACTCTGCTATTGAAAATCTTAACTGGATAGACAGCATTACAGTTTCAAAGAAAAAATATGACACTATGACGCAGGAAGAGCAAACAAATTTACTTCCTACAGGTATCTTAAAGCAAGATACGGAAGCAGCTGAATATTGTGATATGTATGCTGAAGTTATTAAAGTACATCAGGGTAAAAGAAAAACGATTACTCAAGATGACTTTAAGAAAAAAATATAAGGAGGCACAGGGTGGCTAGAACATTAATGAGATTTACAGGTGTTGGCGGACAAGGTGTTCTTCTTGCTGGAGAAATTTTTGCAGCTGCAAAAATTAAAACCGGCGGTAATGGATTGAAAACAGCTACATACACTTCACAGGTTCGTGGTGGACCGACTGTTGTTGATATTACTCTGGATGATGATGAGATTTATTATCCGTATGCAAATGACGGCGAGATTAACTTTATGCTTTCTGTTGCACAGGTAAGCTATGATCAGTTCAAAAGAGGAGTGCAAGAGGGCGGAACTATAGTTGTAGATCCAAATCTTGTTAAACCTAGTGATGAAGATAGAAAAAAATGTAATATAATCGAGATTCCAATTATTACTATTGCAAAAGAAGAAGTCGGTAACGTTATTACTCAATCGGTTGTTGCACTTGCAATAGCAAATACGATTATGAAACCTCTTGATAGAGAAGTTTTAATTGAGACTATGCTCTCAAAAGTACCTGCTAAAGTTCATGATGTAAATAAAGTAGCATATGATCTTGGTGAAAAATATGCCAACGAAGCAATGAAAAAATAATTATATTTTAAGACGGTCTTTAAAAGACCGTCTTTTTTTTAAAATTCCCTAAATATTAAATAGTATGAAAAATCATATTAAAAAATATTACACTTTGATACTCTCCCAAAAAAACTCTACATGCTTTTCAAACTGTGTTGAAAGAGTTGTTGTAGGCGTACTGTCAAATCTTAGAAGTGTAATCTGAAGCCTTATGTAGAATAAGGTGGATATAAACTCATAAGCAACCATCATAGGATCTGCAGAACGTATTAATGAGTTCTGCATCATGACAAAAAATGCTTCTGAGAGCATTTTAATATTTTCATTATGAAATTCATTCATAAACTGTTCTCTAAGCTCTTTATTTTGAAACAACTCTATCATGAGTAGTCTAAACATATTTTCATTGTTTTTATCAAACGTGAGAAGCTTATACTGCATAGTAAATTTTTGTAAAAAAACTTTTCCTTTTAGTGCAGACTCTTTTATATCACGATTCTCTTCAGAGAAGGGAGTAGTAAATATCTCTTTTGCTACACATAAAAATATCTCCTCTTTGTTTTTGAAGTGATTATACAAAGCACTCTCTCTAATGCCTACTTCTGAAGCAATTTTTCGCACACTTGTAGCCTTATAGCCATGCTCTGAGAAGAGTGTAGATGAAGCTTTTATGATTTTTTGCTTTGTATTTGATTTCTTTGGAATCGTCGTATTTTCGGGCATTTTGCAACCTTTTTTAGTATATGAACAACTGTTAGTTTAAATAAAATTATATATGAACAAGTGTTAATTTATCCTTAGAGTACATGAACAGTTGTTCTTTAAACAAAGCCATCAAAAGAACAACTGTTCATATTGCTAAAAAACATACTTAAAGCAATTTTTTTGTACAATTTTGCAGGTACAACAGATAGTTACTTGATTGATTTCAAGAGGAAAGTCCGAGCTGCTATAAGACAGTGTTCCATTTAACTAATGGCCGTAGTAATACGAGGTAAAGTGCAACAGAGAGTAGACTGCCGTTTTAATAGCGGTAAAGGTGAAAGGGTGGTGTAAGAGACCACCAGTCTCTATAGCAATATGGAGAGCTTGTAAACCCAACATGGCAGCAAGAAACAGATGGTCAGCGTCTTAATGGGAGGATTGCGGTGGAAACACTGCATCTCTTCTTATGCTACTGTTTCGCTAGAGTTACTATGTAAATAGTAAAGTAGATTAATGCTATCAAAACAAAACTCGGCTTATGTTGTGCCTATATAAACGTAACATCTTCTTAATATTTCTTAATATCAAGACAAGACTACTCAACAAAAATCAGTATTACAACCTAACGGAGCACTCTTGAAAAAGAGATAATATTTTTTAAAGAGAATTTACATTATGTTAACCAATGTATTAAATCAAGCAAGAAGTATATATATGTATTATCAAAATAACAGAATCATTGTAATACACTTCTGCTCTTAAATAAACTTCTTTTATAATCATAAACTTGTAGTGCAAACTTGCAATGGCGAGATTCTTAAGCTTTAGAAAGAATTTTAATTAAAAATATCATATATAAAGAATGCAACATGTGCAGAAAAGAACAACTAATACTAGATATTCAAAATTTACTAAATAGTTATGAAGGAATTCATAAGACAACTATTAATCCGGATTTATTAGAGTTTATGGATGAAGAGACCCTAGTAAATATAATAGATTCTCTTCTTACTCAGAAAGAATCTTCTAAAGAGTCTGATTTGGTATGGCTTGAAACATTTAAAAAACATAGCTAATAACACCCTGCTTCGTGCTTTTTAGTTATGTTTCAATTCTATTCAATTATAAATTGTTTGATTTGTTACCCAAATATCTGATATAATTCTACATATTTTTATTTACTGAGCTTTCGCACCTAATTTTAATCGATATGCTTTCTAAAACAACTGTAAGTAGGGCATAGTAATAAAATACTCCATGGTACTTGACACTAGTNAACTGAAAAATACATGTCAATAGATATGACAAATGCTGAGAGAATACCGCTACTACCGAATGTAACACTATAAAATTAGGTGCGAAAGCTCAGTTATTTAATTAAAGGATTTTATTATGTCAAATGTAGATTTGGTTCAATTAACAGAGGAAACTAAAAAGTTATCGGCAATGGTTGTTGAAGATGAAAAAGTAGCTAATGAGCTTTTAAGTTCTACTTTTAGAAACTTTTTTTCTGATGTTAAGTCATACTTTGATGGGAAAGAGGCTTTAGAGGCTTACTCTAAATCAGCTCCGGATATTGTTTTTGTAGATATTATTATGGCTGGAATGGATGGAATAGAACTTTCACGTAAAATTCGTGAGATAAACCCTAATCAAATTATCATTGTTATTTCAGCAAGCAATGATATAGAAAAAATATCTGAATCTATTGAAGTTGGAGTAAACAGTTTTATTCAAAAACCGATTGATACCAAAAAAATAATTGAGCTTTTATCAAGCGTTGTATCTATGGTTAACAAAAAAAAGAAAATTGAGACAAAGACATTTTCAATTTCTCTTCCATTAGATATATATTAAACGGTAAATGACAATGCAAAAGCTGAGAGTATCTCTAAAAATGCGGTAATCATAAGAGCTCTTCGCAATTTTTACGAATAAATCTCTTTTATTTACTGAGTTTTGGCAATTTTATATTTTATTAAGAAATAAATCTATATAATTTCGGCTCAGTAAATAAGACTGTTCAGTGGCCCCGTCGTCTAGCGGTAAGGATCCATGGTTTTCATCCATGTTACAGGAGTTCGATTCTCCTCGGGGTCACCACTTCACCAACTAAAAACAATCACAAATAGATTATATATTTGCACCCATTATTTTAACTTCTGTGCAACAAGTTCATTTACCACTTTTGGGTTTGCTTTGCCATCTGTAGCTTTTAGAACCTGCCCTACAAAAAAACCAAGTAGATTAGTGTTCCCTGCTCTAAACTTTTCTACATTGTCCGGATTTTTTGCAATTATCTCATCGATAATAGGTTCGATTACGCTCGTGTCACTTATTTGAATAAGTCCTTTGGCTTCAACTATTTGAGTAGGATTTTCTCCGCTTTTTACCATCTCTTCAAAAACTTCTTTAGCTATTTTGTTTGAAATGGTGCCATTATCTAGAATTTTTACAAGCTCAGCTATCTGAGCTGGATTAAATTGAAGCTCATCTATCTCTTTTTCTTTGAGTTCTCTTGCAACCTCATTTGCTACTAGGTTTGCAATAGTTATAGGTGAGTTGTTAGCTGATAGCGTATCTTCATAAAAAGAAGATAATTTATTATCTCTAGCTAAGATCTCTGCAACCATACTATTTAGTTTAAGTTCAGTCGTGTATTTGTTAAATAGAGCCTGTTCATGCTCACTCATAGGTTCTGTTTCACCCTCTATTTGAACTTTTTTTGGTTGAGTTCTTCTTGTTGTTAAAGGTTTCTGCTGCTTCTCTTTTTTCCCCCAAGAATCTTTTAGACCTACTATTTTGTTAAATACAGGGTTTGCATCTGTATAGTCTATTGGATCAGCATAAAAGTACCCTTCCCTTTCAAACTGGAACCTCACATCTGGCTTCTCTGTTATAACTGCAGGCTCAATAAGAGCATTTTTTATGATTTTTAAAGAATCAGGATTGAGATCCTCTATACTTTGTGGGTTTTCGCAAGAATAGAGTCTGTCATATAGTCTTACCTCTACTTTTTTAGCAGATACGGCATCTACCCACTGAATAGCACTTTTTACTTTTATACCGCTTGTGTCTTGTCCGCTTTTAGACTCGGGGTTATATTCTGCTATTATCTCGGTTATATTGCCATTTCTATCTTTTTTAATTTCTTTACATGTGATAATATAAGCATGCTTAAGACGAACAGCTTGAGTAAGCGTTAGACGGTAATAACCTTCTGGCGGATTTTCTGAGAAGTCTTCTCGCTCTATGTATATCTCTTTTGAGAAAGGTACTTTTCTTGCCCCCTCTTTAGGTACGTCATCCGGGTAGTACGGTGCGTCAAGTTCTTCACTGCCTTCATAGTTCTCTATGGTTACTTTTAAAGGGTCAAGCACACACATGACACGTGGCACTTTTGTGTTTAGATCATCTCTAATACAAAACTCAAGCTGTGAAAAATCAACAGTGGAGTTTGCTTTTGCTATACCGATTTGATCGCAGAAGTTTAAAATAGATTCGGGAGTGTAACCTCTTCTTCTAAAACCTGCGATAGTAGGAAGACGAGGATCATCCCATCCGCTTACTCTTTTTTCATTGACTAATTCCAGAAGCTTTCTTTTGCTCATGACAGTATAGTTAATCCCAAGTCTTGCGAACTCATGTTGATAAGGGCGTGGCGGTTCGAGTTTAAGCGTATCTAACACCCAGTCATAGATATCACGGTTGTTTTCAAACTCTAACGTACAGATAGAGTGAGTTACACCTTCAATATAATCAGAGAGACAGTGGCCAAAGTCATACATAGGGTAAATTGCCCACTTATCCCCTGCTCTATAGTGATGCGCATGACGTATGCGGTATAAAAGAGGATCACGCATCTTCATATTTGGAGCAGACATGTCAATCTTGGCACGAAGAACATGTGCACCGTCTTTAAACTCGCCGTTTTTCATTCTCTCTAAAAGGTCTAGGTTCTCTTCGACGCTGCGCTTGGCATATTCACTGCGACGCCCTGATTCTGTGACAGTACCGCGGTATTCGCGCATAGTCTCTTCATCCAAGCTGTCAACATAAGCTTTGCCCATTTTGACAAGTTCAACTGCCCAATCATAAAGTTTCTCAAAATAATCAGATGTATAACGTACATCACCCTCCCACTTAAATCCAAGCCACTCAACAGCATCTTTAAGCGCTTCAACGTATCTTGTGTCTTCTGTAGTCGGGTTTGTATCGTCCATTCTAAGGTTGCAGTAACCGTTATAATCACGAGCTATACCGAAATTTATAGCGATAGATTTAGCATGTCCGATATGAGGGAAGCCGTTTGGCTCTGGAGGGAATCTTGTGATAATATTTTTGTATTTGCCTGATTTTAGGTCTTTTTCAACTATTGTGCGTAAAAAATCTTTGTGTTCACTCATTACTTACTAAACCTTTGTTTAAAACTTTTATTAAGAATTGTATTTTATCAAATTGGAGCTTTAGCTAAAACTTGATAGAATTCCAAAATCACATTATACAGGAATAGAAATGCTAAGATTTGCGTTTAGCCCGACTAGCGATATGAACATTGGTGATTTAAGAGTTGCCTTATTGAACTATATTGTCTCAAAGCAGAGAGGCGAAGGCTTAATCGTTCGCATAGAAGATATGGATAAAGAGAGAAGTATAGAGCAAAAAGAGCAAGAGATAGTTGGTATTTTGGAACTTTTCGAGATTGAGTACTCTCATGTTGTTTATCAAAGCCAAAATTTTCGTTTTCATACAGCGATGGCACTGCAACTTTTGCATGAAGCTAAAGCGTTTAACTGTTTTTGTTCACCCGATTGGCTTGAAAAAAAGAGAGAAGAAGCCAAAAACAACAAAGAAGCATACAAATATGATGATGCTTGCGCAGACTTGCCTGACGAACTTGTAATCGACAATGAAAATCCATTTACAGTCAGAATAAAAAAGTCGCAAGAACCGATAGTCATAAAAGACTATATTAAAGGTGAGATGATTTTCAAGCCTCAAGATTTGGAGAGTTTCATTATAATGAGCGAGGATAAGAGACCGACTTACAGCTTTGCCTGCGGGATTGATGATATGCTCGGCGATATATCTTTAATAATCCGTGATGAAGAACATGTCAGCAATGCACCGAAAGAGGATTTGATTCGAACATCGCTTGGTTATGAAAAGAAAATTGAATATGCTCATCTATCTGATATATTGAGTGAAAATGATGCTTTAAGCGTTAAGTGGCTTCTTGAAGAGGGTTACCTGCCATCGGCTATAGCAAACTACCTTATACTGATAGGAAACAAGCCGCCAAAAAAAATCTTTCATCTAGCAGAAGCCATAGAGTGGTTTGATTTGAAAAATATAGCAAAGTCCCCTGAGTGTTTTGATATAAATATGCTCAAATATATAAACACAGAACATATAAAAATGCTTGAGCCAAAAGAGCTCTCTCGTTATGTTGGTTTCGCCGATGAAGAGATAGGAGCGCTTGCTAAAATTTACCTAGAAGAATCAAATACGACGAAAGATTTAAAATCTAAAATAGAGCAGATATTTTCACAAAAAACAGTTCCTGATGAGTTTAAAGAATCAGCGGAGATACTTGCAAAAACTATTAAGAGTGCGCCCTATTTTGAAGAGTATGAGGATTTTAAAAACTTTATAATGAAAGAATCAGGGCTCAAAGGCAAGAATTTTTTTAAACCTCTGAGACTTCTTTTAACAGGAAGTGAACATGGACCCGATATTGCGTTGGTGTATAAATATATTAAAAATTATATAGGAGAAATCGTAAAATGAGTATTTTAATAGAGATAGTTCAAGGCATCGGAGCGATAGCTCTTACGTTTATCAATATATACATGTGGGTTGTTATCATAACGGCTCTGCTTGGTTTTGTAAATCCTGACCCATTCAATCCAATTGTTCAGTTTTTGTATAGAATAACAAATCCTGCATATGCGCTTGTAAAAAGGTACATAAGGACAAATTTCAATGGTCTTGATTTGGCGTCGCTGATAATTATAGTAGGACTGCAGATAATCATCGTTTTTCTTTGTGCTCTTTTGCGCGCTCTTTAGGAGTGCGTGAAAACTTCTACTCTTTTTTGTATTTTATAACCCTTGAAGATGATGTATTGTCATCAAGAGTAAGATTTATTGTGTCTGATTGTTCAAATGCAACAAGATAGTATTGATTCCAGTCGTTTTTTGTATCGACTAGATGAGAAAATTGATTTTCTTGAGGCAATTTTTCTACCTTGAGAGGCAGTTTTGAGTTTAATTTAAGCCTCATGTCTGCATCCTTTGGATTTTTCTGGTTATAAAGCTCTTTGGACTCTTTTGTAAACATAAATACAAAAAAGTACTCATTTTGATTGAATGATTTTGGATAGACTTCATTTAAATATATTACGGAAAAAATACCGCTTATCTTGCCATCTTTTGATACAATTTTTGAGCTTTGCAGACTAGATGCGCTTAACTCCTGATCCCTATCCATAGCAAACCCAAAAAAAGCGTCTTTGTTAGAACAACCACTAAAAAATAGTAAAATAGTAAAAATAGTAAAAATAATTTTCATTCAAATTCCTCTAAATAATCGCAGAATTATATCTTATTAAACAAGTTTTTAACGACTATTTTGTATAATCACTTAAATTTAAACAAAGTAATAAAATTGAAAAAAAGATTAGCAGTTGCATTTACCGGTCCGTCAAACAGCGGAAAAACGACACTTATTTTAAAAGTTGCCAGAAAACTTATTCATGACTTTAAAAAAGAGGTTGCTATTATTAAGCATGACCCAAAAGACAAAGCTCGTTTTGATGTTGAAGGAAAAGATAGCTACAAGTTTTCAGACTTGGGCGCGGAGGTTATTGTGACCTCTCCAAATCGAACCACCTACTTTTCACAAAAGCACAAAGAACTTGATGAAATGATCAGGCTTTTTAATGACTTCGACATCTTGCTGGTTGAAGGGCTAAAGAACCTGCCTCTTCCAAGAATAAGCGTATTCAGGAACGAGCTAGATAGTGACTACTTCCCTTACATGGATGCTTTAGCAACTGATGGAAGCATAAACTTCAGTGACTATGAACTACCCAAAAATGTAGATATTCTCGACATTAACAACTGCGAAGATGTAATAGAGTGGATATTTAAAAATGCAAAGGAAGTGTAAGCGAGATGACTGATATATTTAGTGCTATACAGAGAACGGCTATTAGAATTAAAGATGCGATTGATACGAAAGATATCGGTTATTCACAGCAGGAGAACAGCTCCGGCGAGACGCAGCTTCAGCTTGATATAAAGTGTGATATGATTATTGAAGAGGAGTTCTCGAACGTAGCGTCTATCCATACGATTGCAAGTGAAGAGAAAGAAAAAGAGCTCATGTTGCATAAAGAGGGAAGATACTTTATTGCCTATGACCCGCTTGACGGCTCCTCTTTAATAGATGTTAATCTTAGTGTAGGTTCAATTTTCGGTATATACGAAAATGGTTTTGGAGCGCAAAATATGGTTGCTTCATGCTACGTAGTTTTTGGACCTCGCGTAGAGATGGTTTTTGCGCATAACAAAGCAAAACTTCATCTGCTTCAAGGCACAGAGTTTGAGTTTGTAAAAGAGATCCGTCTTAATGAAAAAGGCAAGCTAAACGCACCTGGCGGGACACAGCAGAACTGGAAACCTTACCACAAAGAGCTGGTAGACAGCTTTTTTGCCGAGGTTTATCGTCTGCGATACTCCGGCGGAATGGTGCCGGATCTGCACCAGATTCTTCTAAAAGGCGGCGGGCTTTTTAGTTATCCGGGAACTTCCGACAAGCCAGATGGCAAACTTCGCAAACTTTTTGAGGTATTTCCTTTTGCATTTATCTTCAAAACTGCCGGCGGTGAGGCGATTGATGGCAAAAAAGATCTGATGGAACTCGATTTTGCACATATACATGACACATCGCCATGTTTTTTCGGCTCCAAATATGAGATGCAAAGAGTAAAAGAAGTCTATGCAAACAACTGATGTTGTAGAGATGGACAAATTTGAGCTTTATCTTGATGAGATGATAGAGAAGCTGCATAGATGTCAAAAAGAGAAGCCCTCGGCAAGCTGCAGCAGTTGCAAGCTCTATTTAGATTGTGAGCTAAGAAGCAACTATGTAAAAGCGGTTTACAATAGTATGTCTAAGGGTGATACCGGCGGATTTGAATTTTGATATACTTGCTTAAAAAAATCTGACGCTTTAGCGTCAAGCTTTAGTGCCACAGCGGCTAGCGTAGCTAAGCGGGACTTGTTCCGATTAGCGTTGTAATCAAAATTGTGTCTAAGGGTGATACCGGCGGATTTGAATTTTAAGGAGAAAAAATTGAGTAAATATATAACAACACCTATCTATTATGTAAACGGCGAGGCGCATATCGGGCATGCATACACAACTTTTATAGCAGACTCTATGGCTAGATATGAAAAGCTAAAAGGGGAAGATACCTACTTTTTGACAGGTACGGATGAGCATGGTCAAAAGATTGAAGAGTCGGCTCAAAAGAACTTTAAACCTACGCAGGAGTTTGCAGATGAGATAAGTGCGGGCTTTAAAAATCTATGGGATGATTTTGGAATAAGTTACGACAAGTTTATTCGCACTACCGATGAAGATCATAAAAAAGGTGTTCAAAAAGCTTTTGAAGCCATATATAACAAAGGCGATATCTACAAGGATTTTTATGAGGGTCATTACTGTGTGAGCTGCGAGACATTTTTTACTGAAATGCAGCTGGTTGACGGTGAGTTTTGCCCTGACTGCGGCAGAAGCACAAATGTTATCAAAGAGGAGAGCTACTTTTTCAGACTCTCAAAATATGAAGATGCACTCCTAAAACACTATACGGATAATCCTGATTTTATAATGCCGCGTTCTCGTGCAAATGAGGTAATAAACTTCGTAAAAGGAGGTCTTCGTGACCTATCCGTGACTAGAACATCATTTACATGGGGCGTAAAGATGCCCGAGTCAATCAAAGACGACAAGCATGTCATGTATGTGTGGCTTGATGCACTTTTAAATTATGTAACGGCTCTTGGGTATGGAACGACGGAGGAAAATATGAGTTATTGGCCGGCCTCCGTTCAATTTGTCGGTAAAGATATTCTTCGTTTTCACGCCATCTACTGGCCTGCCTTTTTAATGAGCTTAGACCTCCCTCTTCCGAAGCATATCGGCGCACATGGATGGTGGACAAGAGACGGTGAAAAGATGAGCAAGTCAAAAGGAAATGTTGTCTCTACAAGAGAGGTTGCGGATGCTTACGGAGTCGAGAATCTAAGATATTTTATGCTCAGAGAGGTGCCTTTTGGACAAGACGGCGATTTTTCTCAAAGAGCATTTATTGACAGAATTAATTCTGAGCTCAGCAACGATTTAGGTAACCTTTTAAACCGTATTATAGGCATGAGCGGCAAATACTCCGACTTTGAAATAGATAGCAGTGACGTTTTAAAGTACCATAAAAAAGAGCTTGATGCCATGAATATTGTTTTAGATTAGCTTGATGCATATATGAAAAATCTGCAGACACACAGATATCTTGAAGAGCTTTGGAAGCTCTTTTCAATCGGAAATAAGGCTATAGAAGAGCATGCCCCATGGGTTAAGATGAAAGAGGAGAGAAAAGATGAAGCACTTGCTACCGTTGCGCTTGTAGCAAATATTTTGGCTAAAGCTTCTATTATGCTCTCTCCTGTTATGCCTCGTACAACAAATACTATAGCGGATGCTCTTAATTTTAAGATAGACCATGCAAGCTATATAGAACTTATTCAAGATAAAAAACTATTGAAATTGTTTAATATCAAGGTGGTTCCGCCTCTTTTCCCACGCGTTGAAGAGCCGTTAATGGCAGAAGCTCCTTTAGCTCATCCAAATATTACCGATGAGAGTGCAGAAGCCGAGACGCAGAGTAAAAAAGAGGAAGATAACCTTATTGAGATTGGACAATTTTTTGAGACATCACTCAAAGTAGGTGTTATCGTAGAGGCAGAAGAAGTTCCAAAGAGTAAAAAACTTTTAAAACTTCAGGTTGATTTGGGTGAAGAAAAACCTAGACAGGTTGTTGCCGGAATCAGAGAATTTTACACAGCAGAATCTCTGCTTAACACGCAGGTTTGTGTTGTTGCAAACTTAAAACCCGCAAAACTTATGGGAATGGTCTCAGAGTGAATGCTTCTTGCTGCTAAGGATGAAGACGGTTTATGTTTAATCAGACCGGAAAAACTTAAAAAAGCAGGCACGCCTATTGGATGAGACTCGAAAACTTTTTAGCGCTTACACAAGCCACTCTTGTAAATGAACCATGTATACACGGTTTTGAAAACATTGTTTTTGAAGCTTCTAAAGTAAAGAGAGGCGACCTTTTTTTTGCTTATGATTATGAAAATATATCCTTGGCAGTTACAAATGGCGCTTATGGTATTGTGTTTGAAGAAAAAGTTGATATTATAGACTCGGAGATTGCTTGGATTGAAGTTGAGAGTCTTGATACTGCCGTGAAAAAACTGCTTCGATTTAAGATGATTGAAAAAGAAGTTATGGCGTACGAGTGTAATGAGATTGTTTTAAAGCTCTCATTGCAGGTGATTACCCAGACAAATTTTCTTTCACTCGTTGGAGATTTAAAGTCAGTTTTTAAAACCCTTTGGGATATACAAAACAGGACAATTGTGTTGTTCTGCCCTGCTCTAACGGATAGTTCAATATTTGCAAGCGTAAAGACAGTGCCAAAAAGACCATTTGCACCTATTGAGATTATGGAGCAGACACTCTTTGAAACATCATTTATATATGATGATATATTTTATGAAAGACAGCTGATATCTCCGTTTTTTATCTCATACCTAGAGGAACTTCTGAACTTTTTTAAAATGCTCAAGATTAGTTATAAGCTAAAAAAATTCACTCCTATAGATCACTTTGAAGCTGTTTTTGTAAATAAAAAATTTGAGATAAAAAATTTCGGTACAAGTGAGAAAGTGCTTATTTTTGAGCCTAATAGCGATTTGATAGATTCGCAAATTCTTTTTCTGGAGCGTCATGCATCTTGGGCTAGGATTATTTTTATCACTCCATCCTATATTAAGCCAAACAGGAGTGAAAATATTTTTAGTTATAAAAATGAGAAAGATATTGTCGATATACTCAAAAATAACAGCTTTCACTTTGCTCTGATTGTGGGAGTCGACAAATCAATATTAAGCAAACCGTTAGTTAAGCAGACTCAACTTACGATGGATTTTTAGACAAAGGTAAAATAATGAATAGAAGAGATTTCTTAACAACTGCGACGGCATCTGCTTCTATTGTTTTAGTAGGATGCAATGATAACAATCGAGAAGCAATAGACTACTCAAAACACCCCGCAAAAAAAGAGAGTGATACAAAGATAGTAAATATAAACAGAAACAAAAAAACTACTATCAAGCTTGCAACGAGTTGGCCTGCAAGCTTTCCTATTATGGGTGTGGGTGTTGAGAGATTTGCTAAGAGGTTAAAAGAGATTAGCAGTGGTTCTTTGGATGTTAAAATCTATCCAAAAAATGTTCTTATTCCTGATTTGGCGGTGTTTGATGCCTGTTCGAGCTCTCAGATAGATGCTTTTCACTCAGGACCGTACTACTGGAAAGGAAAAAACAGTGCATTTTCACTCTATAGCGGAATTCCTTTTGGTTTTACCGCAGAGGAGATAAACTCATGGATGCTCTTTGGCGGCGGAATAGAGCTATGGAGAGAGCAGTATGCAAAATACAATCTTTATCCGTTTATGGGCGGAAATACTAATATCCAGATGGGTGGATGGTTTAGAGAGGAGATAAAATCACTCGCTGACATGCAGGGACTTAAGATGAGAATTCCCGGTCTTGGCGGAGAGGTTTTTTCTAAAATGGGAGTAAATTCGGTCTTGCTTCCTGCGGGGGAGATATATACTTCACTTGAGCGTGGAGTTATCGATGCGACAGAATGGGTTGGACCCGCACTTGATATAAAAATGGGGTTTTACAAAGTAGCGCCCCATTACTATTCAGGCTGGCATGAGCCAGGCTCAATTCTTGAACTTACGTTTAACAAGCAGTTTTACTCTAAGCTCTCTTACGAATATCAGTCCATGATAGAGGTTGCTTCAAGCGAGATGAACTCAAATATGACATATGAGTTTCATAGCCAAAATATTAAAGCTTTTAGGAATTTAAAAGAGCTAAATATCTCTTTGCGTCAGTTTCCTGATGATGTTTTGCAAGCAGGTAAAGGGGCACTCAGAGAGGTAATCGAAGAGCTTAGTGAAAAAAACAGCGATTTCAAGCGGGTTTATGACTCCATAGAGAGCTATCTCCAACTTTCAAAAGAGTGGAGTGATGCAAGTTTAAGATATTTTTTAAATGAAAGATAAGTAAGGCAGCATGATTTTGAGATATATATTATTTTTATTTTTTTTATATGAGTCCGTTTTATGGGGTTCTTTTAATGCAACGATTATTGATAAAACTACGTCTTTGCCTATAGCAAACGCTATTATCAGCGACTCTAAACTAAGCATAAAGAGTGATCAAAACGGTACTTTTGTTTATGAAAGTGATGAAGAGAAACTTCACATAAAAGCGTATGGATATAGACCATACAAGCTAAATATGGAAGATAACGGCACGGTTGTTAAGCTTGAACCTATAACCGTTAAAGCTCTTTATCTCAGTTTTTGGCGTGCAAGTAATAATTCCCCGAGACTAAAAGAAATCTTGGAGATTATTGAGCAGACTGAGATTAACACGATTGTTGTAGACGTTAAAAACGAGTATGGCTCAACCTCTTATAAAACTTCTTTTGAAAAAGCAAACGGTTATGGCGCACATGAGGATAGAACCAACAGAAATATTGAACAGTTTATAGAGTTAATGAAGTCTAGAAATATATACACAATTGCTAGAGTCGTAACATTTAAAGATGAACTTCAGGCTTCCAATAATCCTGAATATGCCATAAAAAAAGAGGATGGAACTATTTGGAGAAATCATGATGATATGGCTTGGGTTGACCCGTTTGACAAAAGAGCACATGAGTATACGGTTTCAATCGCCGAAGATGCTGCAAAAGTAGGTTTTGATGAGATAAATTTTGACTATATCCGCTTTCCGGCAAAAACAGGATTGCTGTTTTCAAAAGAGAATACAGAAGAGAGCCGTATACAAGCCATAAGCGAATTTTTACAATTAGCACAAGAGAGGCTCAGAAAATACGGTGTTTTTATATCTGTAGATACTTATGGAAATGTCTGTTGGGAAGAGAATGACATCGGGATTGGACAAAAGATAGAGTCGCTCTCAAAATATGCAGACTATATCTCTCCTATGCTCTACCCTTCAGGTTTTTCAAAAGGCTCATTTGGACTTGAAAATCCTGCCGAACATCCACATGCGGTTATCTTTAAAAGTTTAAAAAATATAGAGCATAAGATTGACTCAAAAAGGCTCAGACCTTGGCTGCAATCTTTTAGAGATTACGCACATACAAAAATTGCTTACAATTACTTTGAAATAAACGAACAGATAAGAGCGGCTGAGGACACAAATTCAGGGGGATGGATGCTTTGGTCACCCTCTAGCAAATATAAAGCAAGTTATTTTATGGTTGAAGAGAAAAGTGTCTTAACATTCGATTCAAGTCGCGGTAATCAGGAATATATAGACTGACAAGGTCATGAAATTTTTTGGAGTGGTTCATATGCACTAGATGAGCTAGCTCATGCACTACGACAAAATCAATAAGCCTTTTATCTATCTTCATAAGTTCCGTATTGAAAGTTATAGTGCCTCTTGAGCTGCAGCTTCCCCATCTGCTTCTCATTTTTCTAAACTTTATGCTGTTGTAGCTTAGAGCCATCTCTTTGGCATAGTGTTCTGCTCTTTGGGCAAGATAGTTTTTTGCGTAATTTTTATAAAATATGTCATAACATTTTAAGATAGCATCAATTTTTGATATATCTATTTTTTTCAGATACTCTCTTAATTCACTCGCTTCATCGCTGTCTATGCTAAAGAGCTCTCCAAAGAGCAGAACTTCATCTTGGAGATTGTGGGTTTTTGGCGGATTTTCTTCTACAATTTTTAGCTGTTTTCTTATCCATGGTTCTTTTTTTGAAAGAAGGTTTTCAATATAACTCTCTGATACTCTTGGAGTTTTAAGCGTTATATCGCCATTTTTTTTCACACTTATATAACTGTTTTTTAACTTTGGTTTGCATAGATGCAAAATCACAAGGTCGTTAAATTGTATTTTATTGGTACTCAATTGGATCTTTTACTCCGGCTGCATCAAAACCTCTTAGTCTTAAACGGCAACTGTCACAGACTCCACATGCTTTGTCTTCGCTTTTGTAACAACTCCATGTAAGATTAAGAGGAACATTGAGTTCAAGCGCATATTTGACTATTTGAGACTTTTTAAGATGTACCAAAGGCATCTCAATCACTATATTTGTATCATCTTTTGTACCGAGATTTATAGTGCGCTGCATACTTTGTATAAAAGATTCTCTGCAATCAGGATAACCGCTGCTGTCCTCTTCTACAACGCCTATGGCAATAACCTCGGCACCCTCTTTTTCTGCTATGGCTGCAGCCATACTTAAGAATATACCGTTTCTAAAAGGAACATACGTAACGGGCACACACTCTTGTATGCCACCTGTTGGAACCTCTATATTTTTATCAGTCAGAGCAGAAGCACCGATTTGAGCAAAAAAGTTCAAATCCAAAACATACCTGCTTATAACTTTTAACTCATCGCATATTGCATGAAAACATGTCAGCTCTTTTGCCTCAGTTCTTTGTTCATAGTTAAAATGCACAGCAACAATCTCATATCCAGTTTTTTTCATTATATATGCGCTAAGTGTCGAATCCATACCGCCGCTCATGACACAGAGCGCTCTTTTGTTTTTCGTTATCATAAAAATATTTTAACATAATTTGTTTACTATATTTGCTATAATTCGCCCATGATTGAATTAGACAACAGAACCTCCTTAAAAATTGACACTACTCTTATAGATGCAATAGCAGATTCTCTTACAAAAAAAGAAATAGAGCTTATTCTCTTAAGCAGTGATGAGATGAGAGAGATAAATAAGACACATCGCAACATAGATAAAGATACCGACGTCCTTAGTTTTCCTTATGAAGAGATGCCTATGAGTCCTCTTGGAAGTATAGTTATCTCATCTTCACATGTAGAAGCGGGTTCGAAAGAGTTTGGGCACACTGCAGACGATGAGTTCGCACTTCTTTTTATTCATGGAATGCTGCATCTTCTTGGATATGACCATGAGAAAGACGGCGGTGAAATGAGAGAAAAAGAGGCAGAAATTATTGAAAAGTTTAATCTGCCAAAAAGTTTAATAATCAGAACACAAGGATAGAATCGTATGGATTTTGTAATTTTTATAACTGCCATGGCAGCGCTCATTTATGGAGCCGATTTTGTCATAAAAGAGT
The DNA here is from genome assembly GCA_002899765.1 of Sulfurimonas sp. Lineage (GTDB taxonomy): Bacteria > Campylobacterota > Campylobacteria > Campylobacterales > Sulfurimonadaceae > Sulfurimonas. The sequence continues at coordinate 166,238 of PPDH01000025.1, forward strand.
CCGAGAGAATAGCCCTTCATTTTGATATATCCCACTATGTAATCGGTGCTACCCTTATAGCTTTTGGAACATCTTTGCCGGAGATGGCTGCTTCCATGATGGCATCTTATGCAGACAAGAGCGAAATGGCAGTCGCAAATGTTGTGGGAAGCGTTATTTTTAACATTACTCTTGTACTTGGAATCGTTTTTTTAATTTCTAAAAAAATGGTTCCAAATAGAGATCTTTTCTCTTTGGATAGTGCTTGGATAGTTATTCCGGTAGTAATCTTTTTTATAATGATTCAAGACGGTATGATAAGCAGGGTAGATGGAATTTTATATCTTCTTTTGATGCTCTCTTATCTTATATTTTTATTTGGAAGTTCAAAGGAGACACTTGAGAGTGATATCGATAAAGAACTCATTAAAGAAAAATTTAACTGGGGTTTGACGATAGCGCTTCTTATTGTAGGTTTTGTTTTAACTATCGGCGGAGCTAATTTTGTTGTGGAGAGTGGTACGAATATAGCAAGGTCTTTTGGCGTCAGCGAGTGGATTATAGGCCTTTTCCTTATAGCACTTGGAACATCGCTTCCTGAGCTTGTTGTTTCTGTAGTAGCTATAAAAAAGGGCAACGCAGAGATGAGCATAGGAAATATTATCGGTTCAAACGTTGCAAATTTCTCTATGGTATTGGGATCTGCATCGCTTGTAAGCCCGTTGATAGTAGACCTTGTGGCAACAAAGTTTGATCTTTTTATTATGGCAGCAGCTTCGATTGCCCTTGTTTTTATCTTAGCAAACAAGCTCTACAACAGAGCCGGAGCGATATTTTTACTAATTATATTGGCTCTGTTTATACAAAACGCAGTATAAGTTTATTTAGAAAACTCTTTATGAGTTTCTTTAGAAAACGCAGTATAAGTTTCTTTAGAAAACTCTACGGCAGCTACATATTTACATGTAGCTTCTATTTTTCAATATACTCCATCTCCAAAAGCTTGTTATAAATATCTGAAACTATTTTACCCGCTGCCGCGCCGCCGTGTCCGCCATGCTCAACCATAACCAAAACCACATACTGAGGATTCTCATAAGGTCCATAAGAAGCGAACCAAGCATGAGAGCGGGAATAGTACTCCATTTCATGCTCTAGTTCTCTCTCTTTTATATTTTGTAAGATGCCGACAACCTGTGCCGTTCCTGTCTTGCCCGCAATTTTGATTTTTGAACTTAGATAACCTGTTGCAGTTCCGCTAGGATAATTACAGACTTCATACATAGCTTTTTGGATAATTGGAAGTTTTTTTAACTCATCTTCATTAAGCACCTCTTCAAACTCCGGCTTAACTTCTTTATCTCCTATCTTATTTGCAAATTGCGGGCGAGGAAGTTTAGCTGTAGCCATAAGTGCCGTAAACTGTGCAATCTGCATGGGTGTAGTTAGAAAATCACCCTGCCCGATTGATGTATTTACCGTCTCTCCTATATACCAAGGTTTGTTATATTTACTTCTTTTCCATTCTCTAGAAGGCACGGTACCGACAAACTCATTCGGTAAATCAACACCTGTTTTTCTGCCAAGGCCGTATCTAATAAGTCCATCGCTCATCTTTTTGATGCCCAGTTGAATACTTCCTTTGTAAAAATAGTCATCGCAACTCTCTCGTATTGCTTTTGTTATGCCGGTGTTTCCATGTCCGTCTTTTTTCCAACATCTAAAAATTCTTTTGCCAAGCGGCATTGATGCAGTGCAGTGAACTCCCCAGTTAGGACCAATTTCAGGTGCAGTAATATAGATGAGTCCAAGACCTGTTTTTATAACTGAACCAGGAGGATAAAGTCCATGAATCAATTTGTTTGTAAATGGTTTTTCAAGACTGTTTGAAAGTCTATCCCAATCTTCATAAGTAATTCCGGTTACAAACGTGTTCAAGTTGTATTCAGGAAAGCTGCCTGCCGATAAAATAGCACCGTCCATACCCATGACGACAACAGCACCTGATTTCTCTACAAAGAGAGACGATATATATTTTTGAAGTTCAATATCAATGTTTAGCGTTAATTTTCTATTTTCTATTGCCGCTTCACTTGAGAGTTCTTCTATTTCCTGATTATTTGCATTTACCTTTATTTCTCTTTTTCCAGCTTCTCCCTGCAGATAGGAGTTGTAATATTTCTCTATACCTGATTTGCCGGTATAGCCTATGAGCTCTTGAAGTTTGTCATCTTTTATATCGCTTTTGTTTGCACGCGAAACGTACCCTATGGAGTGAGCAGCAACTTCGTTATATGGATAAAATCTTTTTGGAGAAGAGACAATATTTATTTTATCTCTAAGATTTAGTAATGAGTATACCGGCATAATATCTTCATAAGAGACGAATTCAACTATATCGATAAAATTGTGATTGTAGTAAGAATCACTCTTTTTATAATTTTTTATAATTTTTTCTCTATCTAAATTTGGTAAAAGTTTAAGAAGAGTGTCAACCTCTTCCCTTAAGATATGATCATTTTTTTTCAGTCCTAGATGCGGGGCTAACTGTATCTTAAAACCAAGTTCATTTATTGCAATGGGCTTGTTGTTTATATCTAAAATCTCACCTCTTACCGGCGGAATTTGTTCAGTTTTTATAGTATTGTCGTAAGATAGTTTTTCATAATAAGTATTCGACTCTACGGAGAGTAAAAAAACCCTTGCTAAAAGTGCAAGCCATATTGCGGTAAATATAAAAAGTATAAATTTAATTTTCATAAGATATTCAAAATTAAAAATTCAACTGCAATATAGTAAATAACATAATAGTTTATACTTGGCATAGGAAGTAAAAATATATTGGCTAAGAGCAAATTAAAAAGGAAAAAACCAATATAGACTAAAAGGACGATTGCAAATTTTACACATAAGTTACAACTAAAATTTTGCTTTATTTTTGGAACAACATATTTATGAATAAGTGAGAAATAAATAATAGTGCTAAAGAGCATATAACTGTTTTGTGCTTCGAAAAAAAGCAGGCAAAAAGATACGAGGGTTAAAGAAATAACATCTTCTTGCATAAGTGCTTTTGAAAAAAGAACATATAAAATTGCAAAAAAAGGCGGCAAAAATAGATATATACCGCTTAATGCGGTATATATTATAAACAACGCAGCATATAGAAGCGGTGTTAAAGAGTTTTTATGAGAGAGACTTCGTTGCATACCGGAAAGTGCTTACATTTTATACAATCAGCCCAGATTTTATGTTCTGGAAGTGATTCTTTTGGAATTTCAACAAACCCAAGGTTTTCAAAAAAGTGTTGTCTATAGGTTAAACTAAGAACTTTTTGTAAACCTAGTATTTGAGCTTCTTCAATTGCTTTTAGTACTAAGTTCTGCCCTATTTTCTGTCCTCTTTTACTATCTTTTACGACAAGAGACCTAATCTCGGCAAGTGATGGAGTATGGATATGAAGAGCACAAAATCCAACAATCTCTGAATCTTCTTTTGCCAGTATATAAGATCTTATATTTGTCGCTATCTCATCAGAACTTCTAGCCAAAATAAGACCTGCTTCAACTTCGGGAATAACAAGTTTTTGCATATTTTCAATATCTGATAATTTAGCTTTTGAAAACTCAATGTTACTCATCAAAAGCTCCTTTTAAGATATCGTGTATTATTGTTACAACCTTTTGCAAGCCTTTTTTTTTCGAGCTCGAAACCATGACGGCTTGCGGAAACTCTTTTTTAAGAGCATTTTGCTCTTTCTGATTAAGCTTGTCTATTTTTGTAAATATTTGCAACACATGCTGCGTTTCATCTGCATGTTGAAGCAAAAAATCTGTTACCGACTTATCAATTTCCAAATATGGATGTCTGCAATCAATAAGATGAATAAAGAGTTTTATCTGTTTTCTTTGTGATATATAATCGGTTAGATTCTTTTCCCAGTCACTTTTTATAGATTTTGATACTTTTGCATAACCGAAACCGGGTAAATCAACAAATTTTGCAAAACTTTTTTGAGCATCTTCTCTATTTATAAAAGTAACGTCAAAATAATTTATAAGCCTTGTTTTACCGGGTGTTGAAGATACTTTAGCCAGTCCTTTATGATTACTAAGAGCATTTAAAAGAGAACTTTTACCTACATTTGAGCGAGCCATAAAAACAACTTCATTTTGCTCATGTGTATCTGGAGCTCCTTCTATATTTGCCGCCGATGTGACAAACCTTGAATCAACAATCTCAATCATTTTTTGCTCTTATTGCTATCTTGCGACATGTCAAATATCATAATTACAGGCTCTTGCTGTGCGCCTTTTGCGTATGCTTTGCCCTCTATTGTTTTTAAAATAACTTCTTCTCCTATAATCTCTTTTTTTTCATTAGTTTGCTTAAGATGAACCTCTTTAAAAAAGTGATACTCTTTTTTAATCGGAAGATATATCACTTTTTGTGCCTTGCCCTCGTAAAGAGCGCCATCTAGTGTTTCAATATGAAAAGAAGCATTTCCTTCAGCTATAAATTTTGTCGGTTCTTGTTCTTCGTTTGTATGAATTGTGACTTTTGAAGCATTTAATTCATCTTTGCCTCTGACTATATTAACCTCACCTTCAAAGACAGAGACACCCGTTTTTTGGTCTGCATTAAAAAGATTTGCCTTAATCTTTAACTCTTGTGAAAAGAGTGTTGCCGTTAAAAAAATTGTTAAAAAAATTGTTTTTTTCATTTATTACTCTCTTTTAATTGATATACCGCTTTGACATTTTTTGACTCTACTCTCTCTAGAGAGTTATTATACTTTAACTTCTCTCCAACTACCCTGTTTGAGTCTCTATAGAGAACAAAATCTCCATCCGCCGCAGCTATACTTGTTTTTTTGTTATAGGTTGCTTTTTGCGTCTCAAAAGTTAGCCCGTCCTCTCTTATATATACTATGTCTCCGTCTAAGTAAACCATGTCATTTTTATATATTCCGCTGTTAGCTTTCATGTTTGCCATAAACTCTTTTGAATTATCAGTATATTGCATCTTTTGTACAGTATATCTGTTGGCATATTTAGCTGCTTCGCTGCCATTCATCAAGGTTACAAGTCCATTTTAGTCTAGTTCATGCATAGTAAAAGATGATATAGTAAACAGTGGTACCTCTTTAGATACATGTTGTTTAATTTCTAGAGGTTTAAACAAAAATAGAATCATCAGTAAACACAGAGAAAAAAAAATAAAAAAGTAGTTTATATTCATAATTTACAGCCATACGGACAAGAACTCTTCTCTTGTATCGTTCTCGTCTACTAAAATATCTATCATTTCTCTAACGGCACCTTCTCCGCCTCTTAAGGATAAAACCGTATCAACAAGTTCTCTAATCTCTTTTACGCCGTCTTTTGGGGTAAAGCTTCTGCCAACATAGCTTAACATCTTATAGTCGTTTAAATCGTCGCCTATAGCTGCTACTTCATAACTTTTTAACTTAAGTTTGCCTGTAAGCTCTTTTAGTCTCCCCTCTTTATCTTTAACATGTTGAAAGAGATATTTTATACCTAGTTCTTTAGCTCTTTTTTCAACTATTTTGGACTCTCTTCCCGTTATGATTGCAGCGTGAAACCCCATTTTTATCCATGAGCTTATAGCTAAGCCGTCTTTTACATTAAAGTGCTTTGTTTCTTCGCCGTTTGAAGTATAGATAATATCTCCATTTGTAAGACAGCCGTCGACATCTAAAACAATAAGCTTAATCACAGCATCTCTTTCGTACTAGGGATGCCGACTCTTTCATTTTTCTGCATTGCACGACGAATCGCAACAGCAAGTGATTTAAAAGCTGCCTCTATAATATGGTGTTTGTTTTTTCCTCTAAGAGCCACTATATGTGTACTTATTTTAGCATTTAACACAAAAGCTCTGAAAAACTCTTCGACAAGTTCCGTGTCAAACTGTCCTACTTTGCCTGCCACGTCAATTTCGTAAACAAGATACGGACGATTGCTTAAGTCTAAATCACAACTCACGCAAGCTTCATCCATGACAATATTGGCGCTTCCAAAACGTTCCATATTTTTAACCGGATATATCGCTTCTGCCAAAAGAGAACCAAGAACGATTCCAATATCCTCTACACTGTGATGGTCATCTATATTCGTATCGCCTTTGCATGATATTTCTAAGTCAATTAGAGAATGCTTAGAGAAACTCTACAACATGTGATCCAAGAAACCGACACCGCTATTTATCTTACTTTTCCCTTCTCCGCAAAGTTCTAGTGAAATCGTGATATCCGTCTCTTTTGTTTTTCTGCTCTTGCTAATCATGCATCAGTCCTATCTTACGATAAATGAATCTTTAAAATTTCCAAGTGATTTATAATCCCTAGCCTCTTGTTCGCTTCTAAAACCTTTTAGCCATACTTTAAACATTCTGCCGTTTTGCGTATGCATATCTTTGATAATAGTTTTGTATCCATCCGTATCGTTATACTTTTTTTGTGTTAAAAGTGCACCCTCAAATTTTGAAAATGATGCTATTTGAAGAGCAAATCCATCTATTTGCTGATCAGGAGGAGACTCTTTTAGCTGCTCTTGAAGAGGAACTTTCTTTTGATTTTTTGAGTGAAAACCAAGAACTTCAATTGTAACAGGTGCCGTTCCATCGGCAATCATATCTATTTTACGTGCCGCAGTATTTGAGAGGTCTATGATTCTTGTTGCAATAAAAGGTCCTCTGTCGTTTATTCTAACAACTGTACTTAAGCCGTTTTTCTTGTTTGTAACTTTTACAATTGTATTCATCGGCAGAGTCTTGTGTGCGGCCGTCATATCATACATGTTGTAGGTCTCTCCGTTTGAAGTCAGCTTGCCGTGAAAGTCCGGACCATACCAGCTCGCATTACCGCCAAACTCATCACCTACATTTACAACGGTCGGATAATATTTTACTCCCCGTATAACATAAGGTCTCATAGTAGGATGTTTATAATCTTTTTGATTAATAACTGAACTGTGTAATCTGCTGTCTGAGGAGTAGCTTTTTGTTTGAGCAAAATTTGTATACGTTCTTGTACCTCTCGTACTACACCCTGTTGTTAAAATAAGAACTAAGATGATCGTAAAAAAAGATGTTTTATTCATAAAGTTTTAACCTCTCGCCTTCTCTAATCATGCTGCCTTTGAGCTTATTTGTAAGCTGTATACTTTTAATACTTATCTTATATGCTTTGGAAATTGATTCTAAAGTATCGCCCTTTTTAACTAAATGATAAATTTCTTTATTAATTTTTTCAACATTAGCCTTATTGTCTATAGGAATAATTAATTTTTGATTTAGGCTTATAATACTTTTTTTAAGATTGTTAAAATCCATAATCATTTTGTATGAAACACCGTACTTTTTGCCTATCTCGTAAAGGCTTTCGCCTCCTTTAACGACATGTACTTTGTAGATATTTTGAATTTTTTCTTCAAAATATTTTTGTTTAAAATCTGAAAGTTTTATATATGGAATATAGATATCATAACCGCCAAAGTATGGAGGAACAAAATCGTACTTGAGATGTCTGTTTAGTTTTTGCAATTCACTAAGAGGTATTCCGACAAGTTTTGATATTCTGTTTAATGATTCGCCTCTTGGAACTCTGACTGTGGAGATAGAGTAAGCATTTGCCCTGTTCAGAAGGTGTTCATACTCACTTTTAAGTAAAAATTGCTCGTCGTTTCCCATTATGGCAAGAGCTACAATTTTTCTGATATATAGTCTGCTCTCTCTTGGGATATACTTTTTTTTAGGATCTAGTAAAATATTCAGTTCATCACTTTTTGCAGCCTCTATTGCCTTGCCGAGTCTTCCGCTTCCACAGTTATAGGCTATTGCAGCTAAATACCATTTACCGAATCTATCATGAAGGTCACGAAGATGTTTTGCAGCTGCTTCAGTTGACTTAATCAAATCTCTTCTCTCATCAACATAGTTATCAATTTTAAGTCCGTAAATTTTACCTGTTTCAGGCATAAACTGCCATAATCCTGATGCTTTCTTGACTGAGTATGCTTTTAATTAAAAATGTGATTCTGCCATTGCAAGAAAAAGAAATTCTGCAGGTATGCCATGTTTTGCCAAAATACTTTTTATTGCCGGAATGAAAAGATAAGCATCATTCATAGCCTGAAAAAAGCGCTTATCTTTATAAATATTCATATTGCTATTTTTCATTCTATTCATAATCGGGTCATATAAGAAGGATGCTTCTATATCAAAAGATTCTAATACGGATATCTCTTTAGTGTGGTTTGAAGTGAAATTAAGGCTTGCACCCAACAAAAACGGTATTAAAAGCAAAAGGATATATTTCAAAATAGCAACTCTTATTTTAAATTTAAAATGTAGATTTTATCTAAAGCAATATTAAATAGAGTTAACAGATTGTGATATTAAGAAATATTAAAGAGTCTTAGGGCATTTTCAGTGGTTGTTTTTTCTATATCTTGCAGTGAAATCTCTAATAGTTCGGACATTTTTTTTGCGACAAAAGTTGTATATAGCGGTTCATTCCTCTCACCTCTATGCGGAGTCGGTGTCAAGTATGGGCCGTCTGTTTCAATCAAAAGTTTCTCATGTGGGATTTTTGGCAGTACATGAAGCAATTTTTTTGCATTTTTAAAAGTTAAAACACCGCCTATTCCAAAGTAAAATCCCTCCTGCGCAAGGCTTAGCAGCTCCTCATCCGCATTATAGCAGTGAAGAACTCCTCCAACTTCTTTTGCATTATGTGCAAGGAGAATCTCTTTTGAGTCTCTTGAAGCATCTCTTATATGCACGATAAGCGGTTTTTTATACTCTTTGGCTATCTTGATTTGAGCTATAAAAATCTCTTTTTGGCTCTTTTTTTCTCTCTCTTTCTCTTCATCTGTTCCCTCAAGCCTAAAGTAATCAAGTCCGCATTCGCCTACGGCTATGCATTTTGGATGATTTATATAGTTATTAAAATCATCTTTGTTAAATGACTCCATGTCATAAGGATGCACGCCGATGGCAAAATAGACATCGCTGTTATTTTGAGCAATTTCTACAGCTTTTATCAAGTTTTTTGGATCTGCTCCGGGAATAATAAAACGCTCCACCCCACTCTCTCTGGCTCTTTTTAGCACTTCATCCAAGTCATCTCTATATCTCTCATCATCTAGGTGTACATGTGTATCAATTATCATATCGTTCTCTCTATTTTTGTAAACTAAGCAGCTCTTTTGCAAACTTTTTAGCCTCTTGCGTAATGCTTTCGCCGCTTATAATTCTTGCTATTTCATCAACTCTCTCATCAAATACAAGCTCCACTACATGTGACTCATCGCCTTTTTTATGTACCAAAAAGTGCTGGTCTCCCATGGAGGTAAGTTGCGGCTGGTGCGAGATTACAAATATTTGGAAATGTCTTGATAGTTCCTTTAATACCCTTGCAACGCTCATAGACTCTTCACCGCTGAGATTTGCATCAATCTCATCAAGCATCAAAACGCCGCCGTTTTTGTGCATAAACTCAGATTTTAAAGCCAGTACGGCAAGACGAAGCCTGTTAAATTCTCCAGTACTCACCTTTTGTAAATCGGTAGCATTTAGTTTAAGAACTATTTCGTCTTTTCCAAAAAAACCATATTCAGTATCCTTTATCTCGACCTGAGCATCTCGAAGATAGAGCTCTTTTAGATATCTGTTTAAATCATCTTTAAAAGATTTTAGCTCATCTAAGCGAAGAGTGCTGATTTTTTTTGCCAAATCTTTTACTTTCGCCTCAAGTCCCGCCTCTCTTGCTGCCAAATCGCCTTTTGTTATCTCTATATTTTCATACTTTTGCAGCTCTAAAATCTTTTGTTCTTTGTACCTAAGAGCATCCTCTATACTTCCGTATCTTCTTTTTAAATCACTTAACTCTTCAATACGGTTTAGCACCTCTTCTATATCTACTTCATCGAGCGCATTAAACTTCTCCTGGGCACTCTCCATAACTGCTCTGAGTTCGTTCATGGCATCGCTAAAAAAAGAGCTCTCTGCATTTAGTGCATCCAGCGCGTTAAATACGCTGCTCTCATGTTCAAAAACAGTATTTGCTTTGGCTATGGCATCTAACACTTTCTCTTTTTTTGAGAGCTCTTTTTTTATTCCTAAAAGCTCTTCATCTTCAGATATTTTCGGGTTTATAGCTTCTATTTTTTTAATTTCAAATGCTGCAAATTCTTTAAGCTCAGATATCTTTTTTTGTTCTTCTTCAATTATCAAAAGCTCTTTTTTGACTCTTTTATGTTCTAAAAAAGCTTCTTTGTAGTCACTTTTGAGTGCATCTATGCCGTGAGTTTGTTTTTTTATCCTACTGTCTAAAATAGATAAAAGATTTTCATTTTCAAAATCGCTGAAATCCCTTAAAGAGAGATGTCTTAAGTAGTTTGAAGATAAGTTGTCCATCGCTTTTTTGGAGATGCTTTGGTTGTTTATAAAGTATCTTGATTTCTCTTTTTTTATATGCTTAAAGATATATATATCATCGCTTTGTATGCCATGTTTATCAGCATCCAACTCCCATGAAACAGTCGATTCACACAATGATGCATCACATGAAGCAGTTCCGAATGATGATAATATCGAGCTCATCAAAATCGACTTTCCGCTTCCGCTGGGGCCTGTGAAAACCACCAATCCACACTTTAAGTCTAACTCAACTTCTTTAAAGCTTAGATAATCTTTTAGGTAAAATCTCTCTATCATTCATAACAGCCTTGTAAAATATTTTCAGATTATACTTGTTTTGTGTTAAAAATCTAAAAGCATCTATAATTATAATTATTTTTATATCGGTAAGACTTTTTTATTTAAATTTGTCATATTTTAATTTATTTTAAAACTTATATTATAAAAGTTTTTTAGATATAGTATATTATAAATTTAAAATATATAAATAAGGATTAAAAGATGCAAATAAAACTCTGTAAGAAATATCCTAAAAAAAATAAACTTGTAAAAAAACTCACTTCAAACTTTCCGGCTGCGTCTATTATAATGGAATCATGTATCGACATGTGTAAGTATTGCAAGTTAATGCCCACCGCCATAGTTGACGGCAAAAAAGTAAAAAAGAAAAGTATTAAGAAGTTTATAAAAACGCTGGATAAAAAATAGAGTTTTATTCACCCCATCTTAGTTTCTCTTTTAATACATCAAAGTAGTTGTACTCCTCTTTATGTATCAGCTTAATCGTTTTTTGAGCCAGTTTTATATGTACGCTCTCGCCCAGTTCAAGCTCATGTACATCCTGCCCGTCTATTATTATAAGGGCTCTCTCTTCAGATGTTTTCATCTCTATTGCGTATTTTCCCGGAAGCACTAATGGTCTTTGCGTAAGAGAGTGAGGACATATCGGAGTAAGGGCAAATACATTTGACATCGGGAAAAGTACGGGCCCTCCCGCCGAGAGGTTGTAAGCGGTAGAACCTGTCGGAGTAGAAACTATTACGCCGTCACCGTAATAAGTGTTAAATGAGCGAGAATCCACTAAAGTCTCTATATGTATCATATTTGAAACTCTTGTACGGGTTAAGACTATATCGTTAAAAGCGTAGTATTTTACCTCTTTGTTGTTTTTAATTACCGTTGCTTCAAGAACCGCTCTCTCGTCTATCCTATACTCTTGTTTGATTATTTTTTTAACAAATGTATCAAGCTCGTCAATGGATAAATCGGCTAAAAAACCAAGGTTTCCTGCATGTACGCCGAGTATCGGTATATCAAAATCAAACGATTTTCTAACCGTGGAGATAAGCGTACCGTCACCGCCGAAACTTACTAAAAAATCACACTCAACACATATCTTTTCAAAACTTTCGCCCGTCATGCCTATCATTAGGGCACTCTGACTTTCTAGTAAAACTTCTATCTCATAATTTTTAAAAATTTTTTCAAGTTTAATGTAGCTATCTTTTAATTCGGGTGTAGAAGGTCTTAAAACTACGCCGATTTTTTTAATTTTTTTATTATTCAAAGCATCTCTTTATAAATTTTTTTCGTAAATTATACACTTTTATGGTGTTTTGATTACTTAAGCTTAAATAATATACAATGTTTTTTTGGTTAGATTCTAAACAAAGGAGTTTGATATGAAAGTATTGATTGTTTATTATTCAATGTATGGACATGTCCATAAGATGGTAGAAGCGGCTGCTCAAGGAGCAGGCTCTGTTGAAGATGTAGAAGTCATTATCCGTAGAGTTCCGGAGACTTTACCCGAAGAAGTACTAGAAAAGATGGGTGCATTAGAATCTCAAAAACTTCAATCTCATATACCTATATGTACTCTAGACGAATTAGCGGATGCGGATGCCGTTATTTTTGGTACACCTACTCGTTTTGGCAACATGTGCGCACAGATGCGTCAGTTTTTGGATGCTACAGGACAGCTCTGGGCTAGGGGAGCATTAGTCGCTAAAGCGGGGAGTGTTATAACAAGCTCAAATACGCAGCATGGTGGTCAGGAATCTACAATTCTAAGCTTTCATACTACACTGCTTCATCACGGTATGGTAATAGTAGGTCTGCCGTATACCTTTAAAGGTCAGATGATAATGGATGGGATAAGCGGCTGTTCTCCGTACGGAGCTTCGACCATTGCAGGAGGTGACGGAAGTCGTCAACCGAGTGAAAATGAGCTTGAGGGAGCATATTTTCAAGGTGAACATGTAGCTCGTATAGCAAAAAAACTAAAAAGCTAAGCCGGTTCTATCGGCACTCTAAAATTTAGTTATAAAATAACTCTATTAGAGAAATCATATCTTAAAAAGATTCTAATCAAGCGATAAGCCAAATTTAGATACAATCGCGAAAATTATTTACTAGGACTCTATTTTTATGAGAAGTCATTATTGTACAGATTTAAGTGAAGCAAACGTTGGACAAGACGTTGTTCTGACAGGTTGGGCAAACAGTTACCGTGATCACGGCGGGATTATTTTTATTGATTTAAGAGACAAAAGCGGACTTATTCAGCTTACATGCGACCCTGAGGATAATGCAGCCGCACATAAAGCGGCAGACGGTGTTCGTGACGAGTATGTTTTAATAGCTAAAGGAACGGTTCGTCATCGTGGAGAGGGTCTTGTAAATCCTCGTCTTAAAACAGGAGCTATCGAGGTTATAGTAAAAGAGCTTATTATAGAGAATAAGTCGGCTCCAATCCCTTTTGTTATCGGCGATAAAAATGTCGGCGAAGAGACAAGGCTTAAATACCGTTACTTAGAGCTAAGAGACCCTGCCATGTATGAAGCGTTTCGTCTTCGTTCAAAAGCGGCAATCGCCGCGAGAAACATACTGGACGCAAACGGCTTTTTAGAAGTCGAGACTCCGATTTTAACAAAGTCAACCACTGAGGGTGCTAGAGATTACCTTGTTCCATCTCGCGTTCACAGCGGTGAGTTTTATGCGCTTCCGCAATCTCCGCAGCTTTTCAAACAGCTTTTGATGGTCGGTGGATTTGACAGATACTTCCAGATAGCAAAATGTTTTCGCGATGAAGATTTAAGAGCCGATCGTCAGCCCGAATTTACTCAAATAGATGTCGAGATGAGTTTCTGCGACCAAGAGGATGTTATTAAAGTAGCAGAAGATCTTCTTGAAGCTATGTTTGGCGCTTGCGGTATCAATGTTAAAGCTCCATTTAACCGTATTTCACACATGAATGCTATGTAGTGGTACGGTTCTGACAAGCCTGATTTAAGATATGACCTTAAGATGGTTGACGTTATAGATATATTTGAGAGATGCGACAATGAAATCTTTACAAATATCGCAAAAAAGCCGCATACAAACCGCATTAAAGCTTTAAAAGTTCCAGGTGCAGACTTGATTTTCTCAAAGAGAGAGATGAAGAGTTTTGAGGATTATGTACGCCAGTTCGGCGCACAAGGTCTTGGCTACTTTCAAATGAAAGAAGACGGTCTTAAAGGTCCTCTTATTAAATTTTTTAGCGAAAATGATATTGCGCTTTTAGTTGAAAGACTCGGTATGGAAGTCGGTGATGTTGTTTTCTTCGGCGCAGGCGACAAAAAAACAGTGTGGGATTACATGGGGCGTCTTAGAATCTTTATTGCCGAACATGAGAAGATGAATCTTGTAGATAAAGATGCTTTTGAATTTGTATGGGTTGTTGATTTTCCTATGTTTGAGATTGAAGAAGGACGCGTAAAAGCGCTTCACCATCCGTTTACACAACCAAAAGATACCGATAAAGATGATGTTGAAGAGATAGAATCTATAGCATACGATATCGTTTTAAACGGTACAGAGCTTGGCGGAGGAAGTATCCGTATCCACAAGCCTGAAGTTCAAGAAGAGGTTTTTAAACTGCTGGGTATTGATGAGGAAGAAGCAAAAGAAAAATTTGGTTTCTTGCTTGATGCTCTTAAATTCGGCGCTCCTCCACATGGCGGTTTTGCAATCGGATTTGACAGACTTATGATGCTAATTACGAAAAAATCAAGCATCCGCGACGTTATAGCATTTCCTAAAACGCAAAAGGCTTCTTGTATTTTAACAAAAGCGCCTAGTCAAGTAGATGCTACGCAGCTTCGCGACCTTCATATCAGACTACGCGAACAAGTAAAATAATCAACTCATGAAAAAACTATTTTTAATTATCGGAGCACCAGGCTCCGGTAAAACTACGGATGCTGAACTTATTGCTGAACAAAATAGCGCTATAACACACTACTCTACAGGCGACATGTTAAGAGCAGAAGTTGCAACCAAAAGTGCTCTTGGGCTTGAAATAGACAGCTACATCTCCAAAGGGTTAATAGTTCCGATAGAAGTAGCTATTAAAACTATAACTAATGCTATAAAAAATGCACCAACCGACATTATCATCATAGACGGATATCCTAGAAGTATGGAGCAGTTAAATGCTTTAGACGAGTATCTACATGTAGATTCATCTTTAGAACTTTGCAGTGTTATAGAAGTACATGTAAACGAGAAAACTGCCAGAGATAGAGTTTTGGGTCGTGCGCGTGGAGCTGACGATAATACAGAAGTGTTTGATAATCGTATGAAAGTATACATGGAGCCTTTAGCGGATATACAAGCATTTTACAAGGCTAAAAATCTTTTACATGTAATAAGCGGTGAAGGAACTATTGAGACAATAGTTTCTGAAATGGAAAGCTTTATAAACTCTAAAATATAATTGAACCTTTTGGTTCAATTATCCTAATTTTGAAACGATAGCCGCTTCAACATCGGCTATATCTGCCGTTCCGTCAACAGTTATATAAGTTAGAGTATCAAGTTTAGAAGCCTGCTCTTTATAGTATCCTATTAGCGGACTTGTTAATTCATGATAAACTTTTAGCCTATCTAATACTACAGACTCTTTATCATCATCTCGTTGAACTAACTCTTCTCCCGTTACATCATCCCTGCCCTCAACTTTTGGCGGATTATAAACGATATGATAAGTTCGCCCACTCGCCAAGTGTGCACGACGACCGGACATCCTTTTTACTATCTCTGAATCAGGAACATCAATCTCAATTACTGCATCAATATTTATACCTGCATTCGTAACAGCGTCTGCTTGCGCAAGAGTACGAGGAAAACCGTCTAAAAGGTAACCGTTTTTACAATCATCTTCTGCAATTCTATCTTTTACAAGACCAATAATAATTTCATCAGTTACCAGTTGACCGGCATCCATAGCAGCTTTTGCCATTTTACCCATATCCGTACCTGCTTTAATAGCAGCCCTTAACATGTCACCCGTAGAGATTTGAGGAATGTTATATCTTTTCGTTAAAAACCCTGCTTGAGTTCCTTTTCCTGCCCCTGGAGCTCCTAGTAATATTATTTTCATGTTTATCCTATCTGTTTTATTGATGTGATTATATATAAATGTAGTTAAAACTAGCTATAAATAAACCTCCTCTGAAGCGTAACTTTCATAAAATACACTCAATTAACTACAGGAAGCCAAATGTCATTTTCCAAACTGGGTCTCTCTCCGCAAATCCAAAGTACGCTTAAAAAAAGCGGCTTTATAGTACCTACTCCTATTCAAGAAAAAGTTATTCCTCTTGTGCTAAAGCATAACGACATTATGGCAATGGCGCAGACAGGAAGCGGTAAAAGTGCCTCTTTTGTGCTGCCGATACTTGAGCTTTTGTCTAAGAGTGTCAGTGAAGGAAA
Organism: Sulfurimonas sp.; assembly: GCA_002899765.1. Classification (GTDB taxonomy): domain Bacteria; phylum Campylobacterota; class Campylobacteria; order Campylobacterales; family Sulfurimonadaceae; genus Sulfurimonas. The sequence continues at coordinate 182,423 of PPDH01000025.1, forward strand.
GCCTAAGATAAAAGCACTTATCTTAACCCCTACTCGTGAGCTTACACTTCAAGTTGCGGATGCTTTTTGCACTTTTGGTGCAGATCTCAAAAGAGAACCAAAGGTTGTCTCTATCATAGGCGGAGAGAGTATAGGTGATCAAATCTATGCCATTCAGCAGGGATGCGATATCTTGGTAGCGACATCAGGAAGACTTCTTGACGTGCTTACAAAAAAACAGACAAACCTCTCACACTTAGAGTTTTTTGTTCTTGATGAAGCAGACAAGATGCTAAATCTTGGTTTTTCTCAGGAGCTTGATGCCATCCTTGAAGCGATTCCGCAAAAGCGCCAAAACCTTCTCTTCTCTGCAACCTACCCTCAAAAAATCTTAGATATTGCCTCAAAAATTACACAAAATCCTATCAGAGTAAATATTGAGCAAGATGTGCCTACTGTAGAGAGTGTGGTGCAGCGCGCCATAGAAGTAAATCGTGAAAATCGCGGTCCGCTTCTAAGGCATTTGCTTGATAATCAAAAATTAGAGCAAGTTCTTGTGTTTATGGCAAACAAAAGAGCTACGGACAACATAGCGGCTAAGTTTAAAAAATACGGCTACAAGGCGGAGTCGTTTCACGGAGATCTGCTTCAAGATGAGCGAACACTTACGCTAGATGAGTTTAAAGCCAAAAAGATACGCATACTCTTTGCAACCGATATAGCCGCTAGAGGACTCGATATAGAGAATGTCTCATGTGTTATAAACTTTGACCTTCCTCGCTCGCCAACCGACTATATCCACCGCATTGGACGTACAGCAAGAGCCGGAAAATCAGGAATGGCAATATCATTTATATCACATGAGGACAGAGCGCATTTTAGTATCATTCAAAAACGCTGCAAAACAAATCTGAGAATGGAGCAGATAGAAGGGTTTGAACTCAAAGGTGAAGCTGTCCTAAAAGTAAAAGGTCCACAGCCGATTAAAGGCAAGGGCAAAAGTAAGAAAGACAAAGCAAGAGAAAGGGCTCTTAAATAGGCTATATCTGATTTGAAAGGCAGCTTTATTTGTTCCATAATCACTTAAGGTTTATGGAACTTTGCAGTTTTAACTTTTTGAACACTTTGTGGAACACTGGAAACTTATTTGAGCTCTTTATGTTCCACAAGTAAGAGGTTTTAGGTATGAAAGCTCGATTAATTAACTTATTGGAAATTAGAACGATATTGATACAATTGAAATTAAATTTAATATTTTTAGAAGATGTAGAAAAGGAGGTAAAATGATAAACCTTAATTTTAGTAATTATTTAAATGAGAATCAAGAAGATCAAATCAAAAAAATCTGGGAAAATGATAAGCTAGATAGAGCTAGTGAGTCACTTTACATAATTGAATACATTAAGAAAAAATATGAAGTTAACCCGAAGCAATCATACGTTATGAATATCAATGGTGAATGGGGTTTTGGAAAAACTTATTTTATGCAAAAGTCGTCTGAGATGTTAAAAGTGATGGAACACCCCGTTATTTATTTTGATGCGTGGAAAAATGATTATACAGATAACCCACTACTCGCATTTATATCTGAACTTAATGAATCTATGAGTGATCATTTCAAAGATGACGGAAGTAAGAAGTATTTAAAAGATGCATATCAAGCTATAAAAGCAACATTTTTACATATCTTAATGAAGAAGTTAACGGGTCATGCTTTAGAAGAATTAGAAGAAAAAATAAACGCTGGAAAAGATGAACTTGATGATGATTTTAAAGATGGGATTAGCTCTTTAATGACGAAAGCCGCGACATTTGCTTTAAGTGAACATAATGCAGTTAAAGATAGTATAAAATCTTTTATAGAAAAAATGAAAATACTATTAGAACATATACATAATGAAGTTGAACATCAAAATCTACCTCTTTTTATTTTAATCGATGAACTTGATAGATGCAGACCAAGTTATGCCATAGAATTACTTGAAAATATAAAGCATATTTTTGACATACCAGGAGTGGTCTTTTTTATTGCTACAGACTCCAAACAACTAGCACACTCAATTAATGCTATATATGGAAATAATTTTGCATCAGACACATACCTAAAAAGGTTTTTCGATCAAGAGTACACGCTATTAGCTCCCAAGAGACATAATTTTGGTCAATTTCTTTTAGAACAATCTAAATTAAATGAATCAAAAAATTATTTTGTTCTTTTTGAACCGATGCGTGCAAAAGATAATACAATTACATCAACATATGAAATTTTAGGAAAATATTTTAACTTGTCATTAAGAGATCACCAGCAAGTTATTAATTCTTTAGAGACCATAACCTTAACATATCCAACAAATGCAGGAAAAATACATTTTGCATATATGGTTTTTCTTATAATGTTTAAACAAAAGTTTCATCATCAGTTTGAATATATATTTTTTAATACCTCAGTGGATAAACGAATAAAAAAGCTTGAAGAGTTTTTAGACTCTCAAGAAAATCTTGATAAAGACTCCCTTTTTTATTATTTCGATACTGAACTTAAAAAAAGAGTACCTTTTGCAATACCTTTAATAGCAACAGTTTATTTGAATTTACACAATAAAGAAGGAAAAGAAATGGCAAGTATGTATGATTATGAAACAAATAAACATATTAAAAGTATCTATAAACAAATACCTGAAGATTTAAAGACTATGTGCTCAGAAAACGATAGAGTTGATTATGCTACAAAACTTTATCCTCAAATGGTATTACAAGCCGGAAATTTTAAATAGAATTATATGCTTATTGAACAATATAACACCATAAGGTGTACTTTCTCCATAAAGTGTACCTTTTTTAAAAAAGAAGATGCTTCGAGTTTAAAATCATTACTGTATCATTTCACTAAAAAAAGGGTTTTATGAAACTGTTACTGCCATTTTTGCTATCACTCTCTCTGCCAAGCACTGCATCTGCAGATGAGAATTGGATTCCCATAACATCTGTAGATAAGCCTCAAACTTCAAAACAGGTTGGAGCGGTGAACAAAATGATTAAAAATGCCACTGTCATTAAACAACTGATTGATACAACTGGTAAAAAAGAGATAGTAACCACCAAGGACAAAAATTGGTTTGTGCTGAGTAGTGAGGAAAGTAAGTGATTATATTAGATTTTTAAAGTAGTCTTACATGTCAAATAGACATGCAAAACCACAGAGAATCAATCCTCTTCAAATCCAAAATCATCATCTTGAGACTCTTTTTGAGCATCTAAAATATCATCTATAAGCTCTTTACACTCATCTTCTTCCATGTCTCCGCTTTTAATGTCATCTAAAACATCTTGTAAATCAGCCTTGAACTCTCTTAGCTCTTCTATCTCCTCTTTTGCATCTTCGCCTGCTTCTTTGCTCTCGGCAATCTCCTCAAAAATTTCATCCAATCTTTCATCAATATCCGGAATAACGTTTTTTGTTATTAACTCTTCTAGTTGCTGTGCGTATGACATCTATTTTTCCTTAACTGTTTTTAGTATAATACATAAAAAAAATAAAGCAGTAGATAAAAATGAACTTTTACGCATGTATAATCGGCAGTGAGATATTAAACGGACGCAGAGAAGATAAACATTTTGAATTTTTAAAAAATGAACTTCAAAAATATGGACATGAACTCTTTGCCTCTTTTATTATCAAAGATGATGAGGAACTGATAAAAAAAATATACAGATTGGTAAAAGATGATTCGCAGAGCGTTATATTCTCTTTTGGCGGTATCGGTGCTACTCCCGATGACTTGACAAGAGCAATCGCGGCAGAAGTTTTTACCTCAAAACCACTGCAGCGACATGAAAAATTTGAGCAGGATATTATAGAGAGATTTGGTAAAGATGCTTATCCGCACAGAGTGCATATGGCAGACTTACCGCAAAATGCCGAGCTTTTGTTTAATCCTATAAACAACATGTCGGGCTTTTCTCTGCAAAATAGATACTTTTTTACTCCCGGATTTCCACAAATGTCACATCCTATGATTAGCTCTGTTATAGAGCGTCTATTTAGCACATCACAACAAAAATACAGAGTCACGCTACTCGCTAAAACAAGTGAAAATACGCTTATAGACCTCATGAAAAAGGTTCCCTCCGAGGTTGAACTCTCCTCTTTGCCTATTCTTAACGCGGAAGGCACATCTGTTGAAATATCACTTTGCGGGGTGGATAAAATGGTTGTAGATAAAAGTTTCAAGCTATTTACCGATTTTTTACAAAGCTCAAAAATATCATATAATTTAATATAATCAAAATATGGTCGATTTCCTTGAATAAGTAAAAATCAAGGAATTGCATCATGATAATTTGGTTATTGGCACTCTTGTTGCTTTGTTTGTCTTTATATGTTGCTTATCGTTTCTTGTTCTTTCATAAAAAAGAGGGAAATTATAAAGAAGAGCATCATTACACTTTTAAAATATAAGAGGCAATAAAAATGGCTATTATGAGAAACAATCATGTTTTTAAGGGGCATAAAACACTGTTGGGTGCAAAGTATGTAACCTATGGCGAAGTAGAACTTCCTTTAAGACTTGATATGTTTTGCTTATCTAAAAATGGCTTTGACTGGGGAAACACGGGAAGTGCTGCACAACAACTTTCATTTTCAATACTTTGTCAATTAAGCAACGAAGCTTTTGCAAGAGAAAATGTGTCTCTATTTACGACAGATGTTGTTTCAAAATTTAACGGCAGAGATTGGCTGATATCAGCCTCGGAAGTTTTAAAATGGATAGAAAAACATACTAAAGAAGATGATACTTGGAAGAAACAAGAAGAAGAGGAAAAAAAAGAAGCGCCCGTAAATACTATAATACTTAAAACACAAAAAACTTTCAAAAAACCTAAACAAAAAAATAATGTAGTTAAAGAGATATGCAAGGAGTTGCAAATAACACAAAAAGACCTTGCTTCTATTTTAGAGATTCCGGAAGGAACTATAAGTAGCTGGGCTGTTAAAAATGAGATTCCAAGACTTGGCAAAAAAGCTATAGAGTTTTACATGCAGAGTCAAAAAAACCAACAAATAATAGAGAGCTATAAAAGTTTTGTTAAACTGCTTGATGTATCATAAACAGAATCTTTAACGGTTATCTTGCATAACCTCTGTTTTTTGGAGCATTCTCATCGTACTCCAAAAGAAGCAAAATGCTTTTTTTGTTTGTTTTTCTTGCGAAATCTATCACGCTAATACCTTTTGCATCAACGGCATTTTTATCTGCACCATGTTCTAAAAGCAGTTTTGCAATTTCAAACCGCCCATAACAAGCTGCTGCCATAAGTGGAGTAAACCTGCTTCTTCTGGTTGTAGCGTTGACATCTACCCCTTGAGAAATAAGATACTTTACCATATCTATATTGTTATAGGTAACTGCCATATCAAAAATACTGACACCCTCTTCGTCAAAATCATATATGTCAGCACCGTTTTCAACTAGATGCATTACAATGTCAAAGTCGCAGCCGTATCTCAAGCAAGATGCCAAAACAGACTCTCCGCTTTCATTTGCTTCATTTACGTCAGCACCGTCAATTATGTATTTTTTAACACCTAAAAAATCATTTTTTTTTAAAAGTTCAATCCAAGTGTTCATAATAATATCTTTTTTATTTTATAGTTTTTTAGTAAGCAAAGCCAAGAACAATTATATACTAAATTGTTATTAATAATGTTTAAGTATAATGCTTTTAGAAAAATTATTTAAGCGAGAATTCATGGAAATCATTCAAACGACAGATGCTTTTAGGGCGCTGGTAGAAAACATTAAATCCTCAACTAAAGGGTATAGAGATCCTTTGGCTTTTGTTATATGCAGAGTTGATTTGGGACAGCTAAATCTTAGTAAAACATTACAAGCAACCTACCCTGTAATTAACTGGGATGAAAACTTTGGAAGTGCGGCTATTTTTATTAGAGCATTGGCAGAGCAAGGTATTGAAGTGGATTTTAGTAAAAATGAAGTGGTTTGCAACATAAATACCCTGTTTTTAAAAAGTTGTCTAAATGCTTTTTCTCCTTATTCAGATGAAGCTTACGGCGATGCTCATAAAAATATTCAGGTTGTCTCAGCACTTTACAATCAAATCATGAATAGCGGCTCTTTGGAAGGTGAGTTTAAAGTTACATTTATTTTTGCGGACGAAGCTCTAGAGAGCGTTGAAGCAACTTATTTGAAACTATATGCCCTTTCTCAGGCAAAAGTTGAGATAAGAAGTATAAACTTAAACGGTGCTTTTGGTGCATTGCCAAATGTTGCATGGTCAAACGGGCAGCCCATTGAACTAGATTATCTACGTGAATTTGAGATAGAGTTAAAACTCTCAAACGAGTATCCTCATATCGATTTTGTAGATAAATTTCCAAGATTTTTACAACATGTAATCCCTGCAGACAACACTAGAATACTAGATACTTCTAGAGTAAGATTTGGCGCGCAACTTGCTGCCGGAACTACTGTTATGCCTGGCGCTTCATATATAAACTTCAATGCAGGAACCACAGGCCCGGTGATGGTAGAGGGTAGAATATCAAGCTCTGCAATCGTTGGAGCAGGAAGTGATGTCGGCGGAGGAGCTTCCATTCTCGGCGTTCTTAGCGGAACAGACGGAAATCCTATTACTATCGGCAAAAATACACTTCTTGGAGCAAACTCTACATGTGGTATTCCTCTTGGAGACGGATGTATAATTGACGGCGGTTTGGCTATTTTTGCAGGCACAAAAGTCCACATCAATGATGAGGAGATAAAAGAGATTCAAGAGGTAAATCCTGGTGTAAGCCTTTCTTCTATCATGAAAGCATCTGAATTAGCGGGACTAAATGGACTTCATCTTAGACAAAACTCTCTTAATGGGCAATATGTGGCACAAAGAAGCACAAGAGAAATTAAATTAAACGCAGATTTGCACTAATAAAATATAGAATCTCTATACATGAATATAGAGATTTTCTATGTTTTTAGGACTACTTTTTTAAAATAATTGTTGTTTCAGCTTACTAAGACTAGAATGAGTAAAATAAAGACGAAGGATTTTTATGAATATTTCAAGTAATATATCATCAATACAGGCACACCAAACTATGATGAACACATCTGCTACTAACGTTGCAAATGTAAATAGCGACGGTTATATTCCAAGTGAAACAAGAGTGGTTTCTAGTGAAAATTCGGTTAAAGCCAACACTTTTAAAGCTAATGATAACGGCTCAAAAATGAGTCAGACTGAGCTATCAAAAGAGATAACAAATCAAATCATTGCTCAAGATGCAACAGAGGCAAATGTAACAGCACTAAAAGCACAAGATGACATATTAGGCTCCCTTCTAGATATAAAAGCCTAGAAGGAAACTTTTTTATCTTACTACTATAGATTCTTTAACCCCTATGTACGGTCTTATAAATTCTTCAGTTTTAATATCTAGTTTTTCAGCAATTTTTGGATTTATTACGTAACTTATCCAAGTTGCTTCTATCTCGTCGCCTTTTTGAAGATTATCCACGGTATAAGTGATTGTTTTAGCTTCAAGTGCTTTTAGATTTTGGTATAGAGCATAGCCTTTTGCCTTGTTTGGCATAGACTGCTTGCCGTCTTCATCTTTAAAAGCAACTATAAAAGTCGCTTCCTTATCTTCTATAGGTGAGTCTTTAAAATTACTCCATATAATTTTAGAGTCTCTTTTTACAACTGTTTTTACAAATTTAAGTCTCATCGGATGCGTAATTATAGAGTGCCCCATTTTATTGATAATTGTCAATTCTATTTTATTTTGCTTATGACTTAGCTCTAGTTTAACACTTCTTTTTACCATCTCATCAGATCTAATGCCTAAAAAATTATGAGTTGCATACTCTTCTCTGCCCCTCTTGTTAAATTTTTCATTTCCTCCGGGTGCTTTTGGCATATGACACCCTATACAATCACTTCTGCTATCATGCTGATCTTTCGTGTTACAAACTTCAAAGCCGTGACTGTTTTGCTTGTGTGAATGGCATCCCATGCAAACTTCGCTGTTTTTGTATATCTCATTCTCTTTTGAATCATGTTTATCTCCAAAATCGGGATTTTTCAAGTTGCCGAACATTGTAGGCTTATCGCCATTTACGGCACTTGAGAAGTTTATATTGTATGCTTTTGAGTAGTGAATCTTACTTATTTGGTGGCAGTAGAAACAAGAGACTCCGTCTGTATGGCTTTTATCGTTAGAGTCCAATTTTTCTGTTCCGCGAATAACAGCAGATAGATTTTTAGCAGCAGGCATGTGACACAAAGCACAAGAGTAACCATCTTTACCTTCAATCTCTTTAACTTTTTTGTGTACTTCATCGCTGAAGATTGATGACTTGTGATGCATTGACTTTGTGTGTTCTGCGTAAATATCTTCATGACACTCTTTACATGTAGCACTATCGAGATATTTTCCCTCAGATATCCCAAGTAAAATCAAAAATAATAAAATAACCTTCATGTTAACTCCGTTGTTGATTTGTCTAGTTATTATACTCAAAATAAATTATAATTAATATATCATTGGCTTATATTTAAAATATATTTTAGTATGTGAGTATATTCATGCTGATTAAATTTTTAAGCAACTCAGCCTCTTCATCATAATTTTCTTGATATTTTCCAAGTCTTAAATAGCTAAAAATAGGCTTTCCTATGATTATCCTGCCCTCAGCATCTTCTTTTTTTGTTTTTATGCCCCATGTATTATGAAATATAATAATTTCATCATGATAGGTTCCGACATAGAGAACAACATGCCCTTTTTTATACAGAAGAGTCTCAAAAGGAATACCTTCTTCTTTGATAATTTTTATCTTCTCATCATTAGACAAATTTTCTAAAGATATTATTTTTCCTATCTTGCTTTGTTGAAAAGAGTTTCTAGGCAGCCATATTCCAAATGGCGTAAACATATCACGTAACATAGACGAACAGTCTCTTTGTTAATACATTCCGCCCCATCCATAGTTTGTTTTTGAAACTTCTCTTATGATAGAAACTAAATTATTTCCATCTAGTTTAAATACCTCTTTTGTTGCTATGTTTTTAGATATTTCTGATTTTAAAAAGAGCGGCTTTGAGTTCTTGTATGAAGAGACTGTTAAAATAGTATATGTCTCTTTATTTTCGGAGATAAGCGCAAAAATCATGCCGATTTTTGATTTAAATAAAAAATGCCCCTGCATGTCATAAATAGGTTGGTTTTCAACTGTAATTGCAATCTTCTTTGCTTTTTGCAAATCATGAACATGCTCATCTTTTAAAATTACGAATTCATTAGATTTTAGCCATCCAGAAGCGTAGCTGCTAAAGACAAATGCCCACTCCTTATCTTTTGTATAGTGTGAGATAAAAAGAGGCTCATTTGCATGTATAGAGCTGTTTTGAAGATAGTCAAAAGGAAAGCCCTCTCCTGCTGCCGTAGGATCTTTTAAAAGATGTCTTATGGTTGGAAAAGCTCTTATGTTACTGTATTTTAGTGTTAAGGCTTTTTTATTTACTTTGCCATACTCTTCAAAATTTGCATTCTCAAGCATCTTATCAAAAAAACTCTTCTCTAAAAGCTGTAAATTCTCCCCATAACTTTTATTGAACGTAAATGAGGCAAAAGGCCACATTGCAGATTTTAAATCTTCTTGAGGCTTATCAATATTCCACACACTAAAATAGTTTTGTTCATATTTTTTTTGAATGTCATAAAATATAGGTTCTTTATTTATATTGTTTATAAAATAGCTTACATCTTGAGGAATATTCTGCAGGTCATATATCTTGGCTTCTTTTATCTCTATTTTTTTTGCCGACTTAGCAGTTTTATCTTCAACTGAGATATCTTCTGCAGACCTTGATGCAACATCTTCTTTTGACGAAAAGCCCGTCAATAAGATAATTGATAAAACTATAAAAATATATCTCAAAACCAAATCCCTTTTAATCAACGCTTCCAAATCTACTGATTACTCTTCCTATCACCTCTATTTCAGAGGGCTCCAGTGTTTGAGTGGAGTAAACTTGATTATCTGATATTATATCTATTTTCCCGTCAATTCTTTTTTGTACTCTTTTTATAAAAAGCCCTGCTTCCGTTCTTATGGTAAAAACACCGCCTCGTTGAAGGTCTGTTTTGCTTCTGTTTATAAAGACTATATCGTTATAACTAAAAGTAGGCTCCATGGAGTCTCCTGATACATTTATAGCTTCTATATGTTTTAACTCTCTCTCTCCTCCAAGCATCAGTGCAAACTCATGTGGAATCTCGATTCCCTGAACCTCCTCTTTGTCCGTGTCTGCTCCACCGCCTGCGGATGCATTTACATTTCCGAAGTACTTGACCATAAAAAATCTATTTGTTGCTTCAATAAGACTCTCAGGTGATTGACCGTAAAGAAGCCAGTTTATAGATATGGATTTTGTCGCACAAAAGTCTAAAAGTTCACCGAAAGGAATCTTGTTTCTTTTTTTCATTGTCGCAAAATTCATCTGAGAAACCCCCAAAATATCTGCAACATCTTTGTCGTATATCTTTCTGCCGCCAAACTCTGTAGAGACAATGCTTTTAATCTCTTCTACTATTTCAAGAAAATTTTTCATGTCGTTTCCTTTTTGCAAAATATTAAAATATTATATTTGATTTTTGCAATTTAGTCAAAATTTATATGACAAAATGCAATATTTTTTAGGTAAAAATGAAATTATGTGTAAGATTTGGAAAAATCAAAAGGATTTTATATGATAATCGTAGTGAAAAATGTACAAAGCATGCTAGATAAATTTGAAGATATATTAGAGAGATGGGCTCAAAAAATTTTTTAGAGCCTCCCTTCTTTCTCTTTTACTCTCTTTTCGTCAGCTTCTCTTTGAGCTGATTTGTTTTTATGATAGCCGCCAAAGACAAAAATCATAAATAGCACGAAAAGAAGAGCCATAACTATATCTATAAATTCTTTCATATATTCTCCTTAAAAGTTGTGTAGTTTTGTCTTATCGCTTCATAAAGTACTATTCCCGTACTTATCGCCAAATTTAGGCTTCTGCCTTCTTTGGTCATAGGTATGGTTATGTTTTGCTCTTTATGGGCATTTAAAATATCCTCAGGTATCCCCGCAGTTTCGCTTCCAAAAAATATATAATCATCCTCTTTAAACAGTGCTTCAAAGTATGGCTTATCTGTTTTTGTAGTAGCAAAATGGGCATTATCTGATATTTTATTGTTTTGAAAAAAATGCTCCAGACTCTCCCAGACATGTAGATCCAGCTTATGCCAATAGTCAAGTCCTGCACGTCTTACAGCCTTTTCGTCAATATCAAATGCGATAGGCTTGATGATATGTAAAGATGCTCCGGCATTTACGCATAAACGCCCTATAGCGCCTGTATTGTTTGGGATTTGCGGATTTACTAAAACAAGATTAAACAATGCTATCCTTGAAAAATAACGGTTTTATTTGCATATACAAAGATTCTATCTTCAAGTGCAAGCTTAAGCGCTCTGGAGAGAACGACTTTTTCAACATCTTTGCCTAAGCGCTGCATGTCTCTCCACCCGTAAGCATGATCTACATGTATAACTTCTTGAGCAATAATAGGACCTTCATCAAGGTTGTTATTTACAAAGTGCGAGGTTGCACCTATGATTTTCACGCCTCTTTCATGTGCTTGCTTATAAGGGTTGGCTCCAATAAAGGCCGGTAAAAATGAGTGATGAATATTTATGATTCTATTTTCATAAACTTCTACAAACTGAGGTGTTAACACTCTCATGTATTTTGCCAAAACAATATAATCTATCTCCTCAAATTGAGCCAGATACTCAAGTATTTTATCTTCATGTTCTTCTCTGCTTAAATCTACATGAGAGATGCAAATAAAAGGAATATTGAATTTACAGACGAGAGATTCTAAATCGCTGTAGTTTGATATTACTGCCAGTATATTCGCCTCTAACTCTCCCGCTTCATGTCTGATTAAAATATCGCCCAAAGCATGCATCTCTTTTGTTGCCATTATGATTATATTTTTATTTTTTTGCGCAATTACGTCGATGTTTGCATCTTCGGGCATAACATCGCTTATGAGCTGATATAATTTATCTAAAACAATATCGCCGTCAACTACGCTCCTCATAAAAAATTTATTGTTTTCTTTATCGACAAATTCATTGTTTGAGAGAATATTCATATCGTTTTGATAAAAAACGGTAGAGACTTTATGAACAAGACCTTTTTCGTCATTTGCGTCTATTAACACCCTGTATTGGCTCATGTACGGTGACCTCTCTCTATCTCTTCAACTCTTGAGTAAATGGTTACGAGCACATACTCTAAAAAATTAAGCGTCATATCTATTTTAGCCTCTATATTTATGTTATTTGGAGCCTGAAAACCTTCAAAAAGCACAAGCAATCTCTCTCTCATAGACTTTAAAAATTGCATCTCACTGCTTAGAGACCGTTCGTCTTGGGAAGTAGGATTATCTTCGCTTTGAACTTCTGGCTTGTACTCTTTTTTCTGCTCTTTTTGACTTTTTTCTTGACTGTTTTGGATAGGCTTTATGTTGTCTATCATGTTTTTTTCAGGTTTTATATTTTCCATCTCTGCTAAAGTTGAGAGAATTACATCTTTTAGTTCCATAACTTTAATAGCCACCTTTCAAATTCATTAAACTCAATCTCATCTTCCATCTTAACAAAGTACTCTTTCATCTGAGAATTTACGTTTAAAAATTTCTTTCTCATGCCGGAGAGTCTTCGTATTGCGATTTTGGCATCACTGTTTGAAGGCTCTTTTTTTAGTATTTCTTTATAAATCTCAAGCGCCTCTTCTTTTAAGCCTTGGAGCTCATAAATATTTGCTAAAGTGAGTGTCTTCATTTCGCCGCGTAATTAGCAATTATGGAACCCATCTCACTTGTAGAACAAACTTCTTTAGCATCAAATTGAGCTAAATCTTTTGTTCTATATCCCTCTTTAAGTGCTCTTTTTACAGCGGCATCTATCTTATCTGCCGCATCATTTTCGCCAAGAGCGTATCTAAGCATCATTGAAGCCGATGAGATAGTTGCAATAGGGTTTGCAATTCCCTGTCCTGCAATATCAGGTGCTGAACCATGAATAGGCTCATAAACACCGATTTTTGCGCCGACGGAAGCCGATGGGAGAAGCCCTATAGAGCCTGAGAGCATACTTGCTTCATCGCTTAATATATCGCCGAAGATATTTCCCGTAAGCATTACATCAAACTGTCTAGGGTCACGTATAAGCTGCATCGCAGCATTATCTACATACATGTGAGAGAGCTCAACTTCAGGGTACTCTTTTGAGACTTCTGTAACTACATCTCTCCAAAGCTGAGATACGTCTAAAACATTTGCTTTGTCTATTGAACAGACTCTTTTGCTTCTTGTCATGGCAATCTTAAATGCTTGATGAGCAATTCTCACAATCTCTTCACGAGTATAGACCATCGTATTCCAGCCTCTGTTTTCATCACGCCCTTTTGGCTCGCCGAAATAGATTCCGCCGATAAGCTCGCGAACAACCATCAAGTCAACGCCCTTAACGACTTCAGCCTTTAAAGAGGAAGCATTAATAAGTTCATCATACACAACCGCAGGACGTAGGTTTGCGTAAACACCAAGCTCTTTACGGAATCTTAGAAGTCCGCTCTCAGGTCGTTTTTAACGGGGAAGATTATCCCATTTTTGCCCGCCGATTGCACCAAATAGAACTGCATCGCTGTTTAGTGAGATGTTAATCGTCTCTTGAGGAAGAGGATCACCGGTAATATCATAAGCACAACCGCCCATCAAAGCCTCTTCATAAGAGAACTCTATGTCACAACATGAAGCTACTGCATCTAAAACTTTTACGGCTTCATCTATAATCTCAGGACCGATACCATCACCCTTTATCAGTGCAATTTTATATGTTTTCATTATTTACCTTTAATCTCATTTTGTGCAAAATTCATAAGTCCGCCTGCATCTATAAGCTCTTGCATAAAAGCAGGGATAGGAGTAAAGCTATATGTTTTGCCTGATGTTTTGTTTGTAATAGTTCCATTATTCATGTCTATGCTTATTTCATCGCCCTCTGCAATCTCATGGCTCTCTTTAAGCTCAAATATAGGAAGCCCCATGTTAAATGCGTTTCTATAGAAAATTCTTGCAAAAGTAGGAGCAATAATCGCCGCAACACCAGCTGCTTTAAGAGCTATAGGTGCATGTTCGCGAGAACTGCCGCAACCAAAATTCTCATCCGCAACTATTACATCTCCTCTGCTCATTTTATTTACAAATTCAGGATCGGCATCTTCCATGACATGTTTTGCCAACTCTTCAGGTACAGACGTGTTCAAATAACGAGCCGCTATGATTAAATCCGTATCAATATCTTTTCCAAATCTCCAAACTTTGCCGTTAATATTTGCTTTTTGCATATAAATTCCTAATCATCTATTCNGAAATTTTAGTTTTATAAAGAGCCTTTATGATTTAAATGTTACTTTTTTAATTTCACTTCGTAAAGGTCTTCTCTTCTATCTTTTAGGTTTGTAACACCACCGAATGTATGCAGCTCTTTTAAGAGATCCAAATCGACATCTGCGACAAGTATCATCTCCGTGTTTGGTGTAGATTCCGCTTTTATACCGTTTGAAGGAAATGCAAAGTCGCAAGGAGTAAACACCGCCGATTGTGCATACTGTATATCCATGTTGCTAACTTTTGGCAGGTTCCCTACACATCCGGCAATGGCAACGTAACACTCATTTTCTATCGCGCGTGCTTGTGAGCAGATTCTAACTCTTGAGTAGCCGTTTTGAGTATCTGTTAAAAATGGAACAAAGAGTATCTCCATTCCCTCTTTTGCCAGTAGTCTTCCAAGCTCTGGAAATTCGGTATCATAACAGATTAATACGCCTATTTTGCCACAATCCGTATTAAATGTTTTAATCTCATTTGAACCTTTTAGACCCCAGATGCGCTCTTCATCGGGTGTTACATGTATCTTTGAGTATTTCTCAGTGGTACCGTCACGTCTACATAAAAAGCCTACATTGTAAAGATGCCCCTCAACAAGTTCAGGCATGCTTCCTGTGATAATATTTATATTGTACGAGATAGCCAGTTTTGAAAACTCATCACGAAATCTCTGCGTATAACCTGAGAGCTCTCTTATGGCTTCTGCCTCGTTTAGATGGTTATATTTTGACATTAAAGGTGCATTGAAAAATTCAGGAAATACGGCAAAATCGCTTCTGTAATTTGACACTGCGTTTATAAAATACTCAGCTTGTTCAAGAACCTCTTCTATATTGTTATATGGTCTTACCTGCCACTGAATAAGACCGAGTCTGATTACGGTTTTTTGCGTCAGCGGATTTTTCTTAGGTTGAGTATAGTAGATATTGCTCCAGCCCAGTAGCGCTGCATATTCACAACTTTCCTTGTCTCCTTCAAGATAATTTTTTATTACACGTATTACATTGAAGTCGTTTGAGAGCTGAAAATTCAATACGGGATCGTCAATTTCTTTCTCTTTAACTTTTTGAATATATTCCCTTGGAGACATCTCTTTTGAATAATCAGCATAGTTTGGCAACCTGCCCCCAAAGATAATCCCCTTTAAGTTAAGTTCTTCACAAAGCTCTTTTCTATAGTCGTAAAGTCTTCTTCCGAGCCTTAAGCCCCGGTATTTTTTATTTACAAAAACATCAACGCCGTAAAGAATATTGCCAAGCGGATTAAATGTATCAAAAGTGTAATTCCCCGTTATTTTTTTGTAGGTATGACTATCTTCAAATTTGTCATAATCAACAATCAAACTTAGCGCAAAACCTGCAAACTCGCCGTCTATTTTTATGCTTATCTGACCTTTAGGAAATTTAGTGATTAATATTGTAAGTTCTTCTTTGCTCCATGTGGAATCTTTTAAGTGTCTATATTCATCTTTCATCAGCAGGGCAACTGCTTTGTAGTCATCAATTTCTAAATAATTTAATTCAATTTTCTCTATGTTTTTTAAATTCATTAAAATTCCTTACCGTATTAAGGATGCTATTGTACTCAAAGTAATTTGATATTTTCTTGTAAAAAGAGAGTCTTACAGCCTGATACCAATTAGTATCAAGCTGCTTTTAGGAGTTTATTATCTTTTTAGATTATTTGTAGTTTGAAGCATTTCATCACTTGTAGTGATTACTTTTGAGTTAGAATCATACGCACGCTGACCTGTTATAAGGTCTGTTAATTCAACGACAAGTTCAACGTTGCTAAGTTCTACGAAGCCCTGTCTGAGAACTCCAAGACCGTCAAGTCCCGGAGTTCCCTCAACAGGCTGCCCCGAACTGTCTGTCTCTATGTATAAGTTGTCTCCCATGGAGTGAAGACCTGCAGGGTTTATAAAGTTAGTTAACGTAACCTGCCCTACTTGAGTAGCCTGTGTCTGCCCAGGCTGAACAACACTAACCGTACCGTCCGTGCCTATACTTACATTTGTCGCATCAGGCGGAATAACAACCTCAGGAACCATTCTGTATCCGTCACTATTTACAATCGTACCGTTCTCATCTATTTTAAAAGCACCGTTTCTTGAGTAAACTTCCGTTCCGTCCGGAAGTTCAAGTTTAAAAAAACCTTTTCCGGTTATCGCCAAATCAAGCTCGTTGTCAGTCTGTTTTAAACTGCCTTCTGAAAATATTTTATTGATTGCGGTAGGTCTTACACCGAGTCCGACTTCAATTCCTGTAGGGCTTTTTGTAACATCGCTCGTAGATGTACCTGCATACTCCATGACTTTGTACATTAAATCGGCAAATTCTGCGCGAGATTTTTTAAAACCGATTGTATTTACGTTGGCAATATTGTTTGCCGTCGTATCTATTTGTGTCTGCATACCCAACATTCCGGTTGAGGCAGTATAAAGTGATTGCATCATGGTCTAAACTCCTTAAGATTTTCTGGCAATTTTTTCAATTGCATCGCGGTTCATATCGTTCATTTGCGAATCCATAGCTTTTTGGTACATTCCGACTAAACGGTTTGTCTCTATCATTTGTGTCATCATTTTAACGGCATTTACATTACTCTTTTCAACAAAGCCCTGCATTACGGCTCCGCTCTCTTCAATGCTTACAAACTCCTGTTCACCGTCATATCTATAAAGATTATTTCCCTCTTTTTTTAAAAACTCTATGTTTTCGGGCTGAGCTACAAAGATTTTAGAGTTTGGTGTAAAGTTTGCACTATTTGGAATATTTGTATAGATTTGTCCGTTTTTATCTATCTCGACAATACTATCTTCTTGGCTAAGTGTTATCGGCTGTTTTGTTTCAAAATAGTCACTTGGAAGCACCTCATAACCACTCTTTGTTATCAGCCTTCCCTGCTCATCTCTTATAAACGTGCCATCTCTTGTAAATCTAACTCCCTCGGGTGTTTTAACCAAAAAGAAAAGACCTTCTCTTGAGAGAGCCATATCGAGTGCATTATTGCTTTTTTGCATGTCTCCCAAAGAGTAGTCGGTGTATGAATCGACTACTTGCGGAGCTTTATTCATCGCTCTGTTTAAAAACTGTGCCGCTTCTTTAGTATGGTTTGCGTTTGGCAGCTCATCTCTGGCTTCTTTATAGAGGCGCATAAAATCACCTACTATCAAATTATCCTCTTTAAAACCAACCGTATTTACGTTAGCAAGGTTGTTTGCAATAGTATCAAGGCGATTAAACTGAGTAACCATGCCTGCCGCTGAACTATAATATCCGCTTTGCATAAAGTACCTTTGAACAAATATTTTTAAGTTTAAAGCAAAGTATGTTCCAACATCAAAAGAAGAAAATATTAAGAGTGTTTGGGTATAATCCACCTTTAAAAAATCTTATAGACCAACAAGGTGTATTTTATATGACAGCTAAAGAACTAAACAAAGCTATCGAATCATTCTTCGCAAATCAAAAACCAAAAGAGTGCTTGACATACGAATCACTAGTAGAACTTTTTGACAAACAGCCGACTACGGCACAAGCGGCAAATATACACAAACTCGTACAAAAACATAAAGCTTGCATTTATACATCATCAGAGCATGCCAAACTTCTCAACGACAAAGAAGCAGAAGCTAGAAAAAGTGCTCAAAGAAAGATGATTGAAAATAACGAAACAGACAGTTTTGATATATTAAAAGAACATGAGCTATTAGAGTGGTCACGTTCGGACTCTCCCGTTCGTATGTATCTTCGTGAAATGGGGCAGATTCCTCTTTTAACTAAAGAAGAAGAGATAGAAATTTCTAAAAAAATTGAAGGCGGCGAGAGTATTATCATAGATGCTATATGCTCGGTTCCGTACTTAATAGATTTTATTTTAGACTATAAAGAACCTCTTATAAACCGTGAAAGAAGAGTAAAAGAGCTCTTCAAGAGTTTTGAAGATGAAAAAGATGATGATGGTGACGACTCTGATAACAATGATGACGACAATGATGATATTGATGAAGATGATACCGAAAAGACATTGACGGTAAAAGATAAGACTAGAGTTGAAAAAGTTACTACAAGCTTTAAGGCTTTGGAAAAAGCTAAAAAAGAGTGGGTAAAACTAACAGAAAAAGCACCTGAAGATCTTGACGGTGAACTTACACTTGAAATTATTTACTACTTTTTATCAGTTACATACAAAAAAGGTATTTTAAAAGAAAAGTTACTAGATTTGGGTCCGACATCTAAGCTTATAAACGAACTAGTAAAAGCAATGGAGACTGCACTTAAGAGTGATGAAGGCTACGATAAGGAATTAAAAAGATTAGAGTACAAACTTCCTCTGTTCAATTCAACCCTAAAAGCAAATCATAAAATTTTAGTTGAAAAAATTTGCGATTTAAACAAAGAAGATATTGCTGCTATGGTTCCAGAAGCAACTATGGTTAGTACGTACATGGAGATTAAAAAACTTGTTCAAACTAAAGAGGCGTCAAAAAACAGTTTTGACATGGAACCTGAAAAACTCTCCGATATTTTAGAGCAGATAAAACGCGGTAAAAATATCTCTGAAATATCAAAAACTAAGATGGCAAAATAAAATCTAAGACTTGTTGTTTCTATTGCCAAAAGATACACAAACCGCGGACTTCCGTTTCTTGATTTAATTCAAGAGGGAAATATCGGTCTTATGAAGGCGGTTGATAAGTTTGAATACCAAAAAGGGTATAAATTTTCAACTTATGCAACTTGGTGGATTCGTCAGGCGATATCTCGTGCGATAGCGGATCAGGCAAGAACGATTCGTATTCCAATACACATGATAGAGACCATTAACCGTATCAATAAGATTATGCGTAAGCACCTTCAAGAACATGGAAGAGAGCCTGATGTTGAGATTATTGCTCAAGAAGTAGGACTTTCCGTTGAAAAAGTTAAAAACGTTATTAAAATCACAAAAGAGCCTATAAGCTTAGAAGCTCCGATAGGAAGCGAAGATGATGGACGTTTTGGAGATTTTATAGAAGATAAATCTTCACTTTCACCATCTGATGCAATACTAAAAGATGACTTAAGAGTTCAGATAGAAAATGTTTTAGAGCAACTTAACGAGAGAGAAAAAGCCGTTATCAAACTTCGTTTTGGAATTATGGATGATGAGAGCGATAGAACTCTTGAAGAGATAGGTAAAGAGCTTAGTGTGACACGCGAGAGAGTCCGTCAAATCGAATCAAGCGCTATAAAGAAACTAAAACACCCTAAAGTTGGGCGAAAACTTAAAAACTATATAGAAGAGTAGAAAGAAAATGACATTTGAGCAGCAATGGATTGAGTATGATTATAACCCTTTTGTGCTCTTTAGCTCAAATGGAAAAATTTTATCGTTAAACGCAGAGGCTCAGTTTCTTCTTGGTGCCGTTACTACAGAAGAACTTTTCAGCCTTACTACAACGTATGCAAACGTTACGTTTGGATTTAAGACAACCTTTATTGAGCTGGAGTTTGGACGCTATAGATTTTTTGCACTGACTGTCGGATATGAAAATGATGATGCTATAGGTATAAAACTCTATCAAGCTCCATCTTTTAAATTAAATAACCAAAAGCCCGTCGGTGAATTAGTTAATATCTATACCTTAGTTGATTTATGTATGTTAACACACTCTATAAACTCAAAAATATTTTTTGAAAAAGATTTTGACCCTACAATTCCTGAAGTTATAATTGACTCGAACAATTTTATAAAAATACTTAACAAAATCTATTCTTGTTATGAAAATAATGAAAAAATAGTAACCAAAATATTTTACAGAGTCGGCGAACATATAAAATTTGAAAATAAAAAATATAGTATATTTTCTATTGAGATAAGTTCGAAAAATATTGATAAAGAGAGAGTTAACGAATTAAAAGCATTAGCGGCAAATACAAACTTCTACATAGATATTCAAAAAAAGATAACCATTAACATACCGATGATTACCTCATAACTCTTTTGCAAAAAAGTATCCCGCTACAATCCCGACAAGCAGAGACGGAAGATAGACAGAGATATCCAAAAGAGCATTATTTTTAAGAGCTATAAAACCTAAAATTAAAAATAGGTACGGAATCAGTCTAAATAGCGAAACACCCGCTTTAGAGCCTTTTTTAATATCTTTTATGTTTAATATTTTTATCTTTTTCTTCTCCTCTTTGACAATTGCTTTTATATCAAGTTCATCAGAGGGTCTGTTGTCTATCTCAAAATCTTCATAAAGCTCATAAGGATCTTCTATCTCATCCAATATATCTTTTTTTTCATCTATATCTTCAAGTGCAACCTGATTTTTTACCATTTTTTTATAAGCATAAGCAGAACCTGCAATGATAAAAAAACTGCTTAAAACTGCTATTTGAAGATTTATATAAAACTCAAAAGAGATGATATATTACAGAAAAATAAGAGACTGGACTATAGCCAAAAGCTTAATAGTTTTTTTCACTCTCATCCTCATCTTCATCATCTTGAAGCTGTTTTTTTATGGCATAACGAGGCTCTTTTGCAAGTTCTTCAAACTCTTTATACTGTTTTGAATAGGCTTTGTAGACATTCAGCACCGCCGCTGCGATACCGATAAAAACACCTATCCACAGAGTCCAGCCTGCTCCCGTAAAATTTTTAAGTAAAAGCCCTATTCCTACACCCATAAGAATCGCTACAACTATAGAAATTCCAAGAGAAAGGCTGTCAGCCGCTTCTATTATCGGCTTGATTCTAGGAGTTTCTTGTTTATTTTTATCCTCACTGTGCATTTGTTATCTCTTTGAAAACTTTCGCGCTTGCTTTAATGGTATCTTCTATCATTTCATCGGTAATTGCAGTTGAAATAAAGCCTGTTTCATAAAGTGAGCATGCAAAGTAAAAACCTTCTTGAAGCATTTTAGAGTGAAATTTAGCGAACAGCTCCGCATCTGAGTTACATGCATCGGCAAAATTTTTGACCGGCTTATCGTTAAAAAAGAAGCAAAACATACTTCCTCTGGTATCGATTTGCATTGTTATACCGCATGCTTCAGCTTCTTTGCGCATTCCATCAACCAATCTTTTTGCTCTTTCATTTAAAACAGAGATAAGCTGTGCATTTTTCTTGAGCTTTGATATTGCCGCAAGTCCTGCCGCCATAGCAACGGGATTTCCGCTGAGAGTTCCGGCTTGATAGACAGGTCCCTCAGGCGAGAGCTTCGCCATAATCTCCGCTCTTGCTCCAAAAGCACCTACAGGCATACCGCCGCCTATAACCTTACCTAGAGTCACAATGTCCGGCTTGACTCCCGTAATAGACTCCGCACCGTTTAAGCTAGCGCGAAAACCGCTAATCACTTCATCAAAAATTAAAAGAGTTACATTTGCATCACATAACTCTCTTAGCTCATGTAAGAAGACTTTATCTGCGGGAACAAGCCCCATATTTCCGGCAATAGGCTCAATAATTATACATGCGATATCACTAGAGTCGGCAAAACATTTTTTTACACTCTCTATATTGTTATACTCTGCTAAGAGTGTATGTTTTGTAAAATCTGCGGGAACACCCGGTGAGCTTGGATTTCCAAAGGTTGCTGCGCCGCTTCCGGCCTGGACTAAAAGAGAGTCGCTGTGTCCATGGTAGCATCCCGTAAACTTTACGATATCGTCACGCCCCGTGTATCCGCGGGCAAGACGTATAGCACTCATAACCGCTTCTGTTCCGCTGCTAACAAACCTAATTTTCTCTATTGAATCAAACATAGAGATAACCAGCTCTGCCAAATCGCTCTCCGCTTGTGTCGGAGCACCGAAACTAAGTCCATGTTTTACCGCATCAATAACCGCACTCTCAATAGTCTCATCTCTATGTCCAAATATTAAAGGTCCCCAGCTTTGAACAAAATCTACATATCTGTTTCCGTCAATATCTTTAAGATACGCACCCTCTCCCTCTGCTATAAAAAGAGGAGTTCCCCCGACACTGCTAAATGCTCTTACCGGTGAATTTACACCGCCCGGAATTAAATTTTGCGCTTGTTTAAAAGCTCTTAATGAACCATCAATACTCATAAAACACCCTTAGAATTTTTTTGTCATTATAGCGAAGTTGTATTAATCTATGATGTTACACACTAAAACGAACACGTCCGTTTTTCTAAAGAAACTTCGTTTTGTGGCAGGGACTAAAGTCCCTACAACCCCCTAAAGCTACGAAAAACTTTGTTTTTTGAGAACTACAAAGTATTTTTATGCCCTTTTTTTGCAAAAGTGCATAATGTCAGTTAATATATATTAGTTATAATATTTCAAATTTTTATGACTGGACATCATGCCTTGAATCGTTCCTATTTTGCTCTGTTTGTTGCACTTTTAATCCACTTTGTACTGCTGCTTTTATTCTGGCTTCTTGGAACAATGACCCCTGAAATAAAAAAAGAGCAAAAGCCACAAGAAAAGAAAATCAAAGTCTCTCTAAAAGAGATGCCAAAAATTTCCAAAGATGCAGGTGATAAAAAAGATATTATAAAAAAACCTCAAGAGATTGCACCTCCTATGCCAAAGGGAAGTCAACTCAAGGAGATAACTACCCATATAAACAAAAAGCCTCCTATAAAATATGAACCAAAAAAGACGCAAGCAGTAAAAAAAATTCAGGAGCAAAGAAAACCATATATTCTAAAACCAAAAGAAGCAGTAAAAGAGCAAGTTTTTCAACAGCCTAAAATAGAGCCAATCCCTCCGACTAAACCATACATACCTGTTACTCCTTTGCCTGAGACAAAAAAGATGCAAGAAAAAGAAGAGAAAGACCCTCTTGCTTGGATGAGAGAAGACAAGTCAGAAGATGAAGCAAAAGAGGATAAAAGTAAGCATACTGCAGGAAGCAATATCGGAAACTCAAATCTAAAAGAACTCTACGGAGATGAATTTGGCAAACTGACTCCCGGACAGCAAAAATACCTTATCGACAATCAAGAAATCATGAGAAGGATTACGCAAGAAGTATTAAATAGAGTAGCGCAGGTAAACCTTCCAAGAGACATGAATGTAAACAGAACAAATGTTGTTGAGTTTTATCTGCATCCAAACGGTGACATGACGGATTTTAAATTCCTTAAAAAAAGCGGCTATTATGTGCTTGATGATACAACAAAAGAGACTATTGAGTACGCCTATAGCAGGTATCCTAGACCCAGTGAAAAGATATTGGTTCGCTACAATGTATTTTATAATTTAGCTAGATACTAATTTAGCTGTTTTTATTTAGTACCGTTAAAGCACCTTTGTAAATCGGTTCATCTATGTAGCCAAATTCACCATCTTCAAAACCTGTAATTCCCTCTTCTTTTTTTAATTCAAAGAGTTTTATGATATTTCTTGCTCTTGCTATATCTTTGACTTCATCGGCAAAGAGTTCATTTACAATTTTGGCTTGCGTAGGCGAGATACACCCTTTCGCATCATAACCCATTCTTTTTTCTAAGAGCACCCATTCCCTAAACTCATCTAAATTTTTAAAATCCTGATAAACAAAAGAGATCGGTCTGATACCTATCGTCTTACATGTAATCAAAAAATGCGAGAGAATATAAAGAATTGTAGGATTATCCCTTTGTATTAAACTTTGCGATAGTTTCATGTCTGCAAATAAGTCTAAGATACCCAAGTAAAATGTCGTGACTCTTTTATCTACTTTAAGCAAAGAGAGATTGTTCCAAGCCTCATTTGTCTCGATTGAAAGATGAAGTTCCGTCTTTTCATCTAAGAGTTCATATACAGATTCTACCTCTTTTACTTCTTTAATTTTGGGTACTCTGATGGCATCTGGCATAAACTGGTTTAGGTACGCTATCTCTTCAAATCCGCCTTCATTAAGTGCATTGACTCTTACTATGAGTTTTTTATCACATCTTTTATGATGAGATAAAAAGATAGCGCATAGAACAAGCCCAAAAGGCTTATCTTCTCTGCTTACACCATCTTCTAGATTTAACATTATGCAGTCTGCTTCAACCGAATCTATCTTCATGAGATGATTCAGATTATTGCACGAGAGCATTAAAACAGAGTTAAAATCTTTTCTTCTATTTATCATTCTATAAGTTGGAACTGCCAACTCATCAAGTGTTACTATGTCTCTGTTCTCATAAGCAGCTTTTACCAAATCAAAATTATTTAACATTTAAGCTGCTCTCTTTCTTTTTTTCCTGCAAGTAAAAATAGAGTGCTTTTATCTCTTTTTGAGTTAAAAAATATCTAGGCATACCGTTTTTTCTCACATTGAGCGAAGTGTAAAAATTACTAAAATCCATACTGTTTATTGAAGGAGCACTAAAGCTTTTTTTTTCATTTTTGTGCTCGTATTTTGCTACTGTTTTACCTTCTCCGCTTTCACCATGACACTTATCACAACCGATGCCGCGAGGATTTTTATAAAGTGAAGAAGCATACTCCATAGGTGTAATAAAACTACTTTTTGCCAACAATGAAAACGGCAGCAATACGAACAATATTCCCCTCATAAAGCCATCCTTTAATATATAAAGGTATAATAACAAAAAAATAATATTATGAGGTTTAAATGCAACTTCTTGATGGAAAAGCACTCTCGGCAAAAATAGAAAAAACCGTAGCAGATGAAGTAAAAGTTTTAAAAAGTAAAACAGGATCGGTACCCGGTCTTGCGGTAATACTGGTAGGACAAGATCCCGCAAGTGCAGCGTATGTAAACATGAAGAAAAAAGCGTGTGATAGAGTGGGTTTTTATTCAGTAACCCATGAGATGCCACAAGATATATCTCAAGATGCAATTGAGAAAACTATTACCATGATGAATGACAACCCAAATATTGATGGAATTTTGATTCAGCTTCCTCTTCCGCCTCAAATAGATACGACAAAGATTCTTGAACTAGTCGAGCCGAGCAAAGATGTTGACGGTTTTCATACATACAATGTCGGAAGGCTCACGACAGGACTTGATGGATTTGTTCCATGTACACCTCTTGGAGTGATGGAGCTTTTGAATGAGTACAATATTGATGTAAAAGGCAAAAACTGTGTAGTGGTCGGTGCATCAAATATAGTTGGGAAACCTATGGCTTCGCTGCTTTTAAACGCGAATGCAACAGTTGAGATTTGTCATATTTTTACCGATTATTTAAAGAAACATACTTTGAATGCAGACCTTCTTTTTGTAGGTGTCGGTGTAATAAATCTTATAAAAGAAGACATGGTCAAGGAAGGTGTTATTATTGTTGATATCGGTATAAACCGTACTGATGACGGCAGACTTGTGGGTGATGTAGACTTTGAAAAAGTCAGCAAAAAGTGTTCATACATAACTCCCGTTCCCTGCGGTGTAGGCCCCATGACTATCTCTATGCTGCTTAGCAATACTTTAAAAGCTACAAAAGCACATGCGGATGAAAGAGAGTAAATGAAAGAGATTTTACATAAAACATACAAGTTTTCAAATTCATGGACAGGAACGATTATCATCGTTCTTTTTGTTATATTTTTTATTGCTCAGGCTTTTAAAATTCCAAGCGGTTCCATGAAAGACTCCTTGCTTATTGGAGACCATCTTTTTGCAAAAAAGTTTGCCTACGGCATCTCAATGCCGCATCTGCCATTTTTAGAGGTCTCTATTATGCCATGGAGCGATAGACTTCGTCTTGTTGATGGCGACAGACCTCAAAGAGGCGACATAGTAATATTTAGACCTCCTCACAATACTAAACAGCACTTTGTAAAGAGATGCGTTGCAACTCCAGGTGATGAACTTTTTGTATCAGATAAAAATCTATATATTCATCATAGTGAAGGCGATGAGTGGATAAAAAACAATTTTAATCACGAGGATATAGTGGTTTTTGCAGAGAAACTCTGGGTTAAAAATCCTTACATGAAAAAACATCCCGGTATTCATCATGATGAGAAGATTATGCTAGAGAGTCAATACCCGATGCCTATATTTAACTTTGCGCCTATTAGAGTTGATGAAGACCATTATTTTATGATGGGTGACAACCGCGACCACTCAAATGACAGCCGTTTTTGGGGAGCTGTTCCATATGAGAATATTGAGGGAACTCCTTGGTTTGTCTATTTCAGCATTGATGAAAATTGGGAAATAAGATGGGATCGTATAGGAAAAACACCGACAGATTTAGAGGCTGGCGGATATTTAGACAAAGCCGTTGCCGAGAGAATAAAAAAAGATAAAGATGACTATGGAATCTATTGATTTATTAAAAATTACAGCTGCTGTCCTTGCCTTAATAATAGCAATTGTCGGGCATGAGATAATGCATGGATTCGTAGCGTACATGTATGGAGACACAACTGCAAAAAATGCAGGAAGACTCTCTGTAAATCCTATCTCACATGTGGACTTAGTCGGTACGATTTTAGTACCTGCGGCTATGTACTTTTTACCTATGCTCCTTACTGGAGAGAGCGGATTTTTATTTGGATGGGCAAAGCCCGTACCGATTAACATGAGGACAGTTTTAGATAGAGGCGGCTATAACGCTGCTATGCAGGTAGATTTAGCAGGAATTGTTTACAATTTTACCATGGCGGCAATCGCTTCTGTTTTCATACTTGGAATGACTCAGCCTACTAATGCCGATAGTTTAATGTATGTTTTTGTTTATCTATTTGTCTTTCAACTGCTTATTATCAATGTTGTTTTGGGTGTATTCAATCTGCTGCCCATACCTCAGTTTGACGGTGCGCATTTCATTATGCACCTCTCGCTGAAGTATAAAATAAATTCCGTAGCAGAATTCTTTTATAAAAATGAAAGATATGGAATAATTATAGTTTTAATAATTCTTATGACACCGCTTAAGAATTATCTATTGTTGATGCCTGTGCAGACAATTTTAAGTCTGTTACTATCGTAAAAGGAGAAAAAATGAAATTTTATATAGCTACCGACCATGCGGGATTGGAACTTAAAGATTATACGGTTGAACTCTTAAAAGAGAAGGGTCATGAGGTTATGGATTTGGGACCTTTTTCTAAAGAGAGGGTTGATTATCCTTATTATGCGCTTAAGGTTTGTAAGGCTGTTTTAGAAGATACAGGTTCACATGGTATTTTGATTTGCGGTTCCGGAATCGGCATGAGTATGGCAGCAAACAGACATAGCGGAATCCGCGCGGCACTCTGTCATGATGCTTACACCGCGACTGTCGCCAGAGGGCACAATGATGCAAATGTATTATGTTTAGGAGAGAGAGTTATAGGCGAAGGCGTATGTGAGTCTATACTTGACGCTTGGGTTGATGGCAGTTTTGAGGGTGGTCGTCATACCGCAAGAGTAGAAAAAATTGAAAAAATTTATTAATACCTAAAAGGAAAACATATGTTTTTTGAATGGTCACTTTTAACGATACTATCTATTTTATCAGTTTATCTTTTTGTCAAAATGTTTTATTTCAAGAGCATTACAAATAAAGAGCAGAGAAACAATGATTTAATGAAACTAACGCTTCAAGAAGCTGAAATACTTATTAGAAAGTATCAGATTCAGCTTCAAAGAGCTCTTGGGAATGTTGATATCTTAAGTGATGAGTTGACAAAACAAAAAAATGAACTTAAGGTATTAAAACAGAGAAATACTAGACACAGACAAGAGACTGATCGTCTTAACAATAAAATAAAAGCTTTAGAGGGTCGTATAGACGCTCTCATATAAGGAAAAAAATGACACTTAGCAATATGGAAAGAAAAATTATAGAAAATTCCATAAGAGATATAAAGGATTTTCCAAAACAGGGCATTGTGTTTAAAGATATAACGACTCTTTTAAACGATGCAGAGGCTTACGGTGTTTTAATGAATCATCTTTACCAAAGATACAAAGAGTATAACTTGGATTATATAGCAGGTATAGATGCAAGAGGTTTTATCTTTGGGGCTGCACTTGCACAAATGCTAAGTATCGGATTTGTTCCGATTCGTAAAAAAGGAAAACTTCCCTACACTACAATAAGTGAAAAATATTCACTTGAATATGGAGTTGACGAGATAGAAGTTCATATAGATGCTTTTGGTAAATTCCAAAATGCAAGAGTGCTTCTAATTGATGATTTGATTGCAACGGGCGGAACTGCAAATGCTGCTGCAAAACTTATAAATCAAGCAGGTGCATCTTGTGTGGAAGCTTGTTTTATTATGGCTCTTGACTTTTTAGACGGACAAAGAAAACTAAAAGAGACTACCGACGTATACTCTTTGATAGAGGTAAAGTAATGTATATCCCTTCTAAATCAAAATTTGATCCTATAAACGGGCATTTCGGCATGTTTGGCGGCAGATATGTTCCTGAAACATTAATGCCTGCACTTTTAAAGCTGGAAGAGGAATACAACACTATACGTTTCGACAAAGATTTTTGGGCAGAGGTTGACTACTACCTAAAAGATTATGTAGGTCGCCCTTCTCCTCTATATTATGCTAAAAATATCTCTGATGAACTCGGTGCAAAAATTTATCTCAAACGTGAAGATTTAAACCATACCGGAGCGCACAAAGTAAATAATGTTATCGCACAAGGACTTATGGCAAAGAGACTCGGATACAAAAAAATTATTGCTGAAACAGGTGCGGGGCAGCATGGAGTTGCAACTGCGACTATCTGCGCACTTCTGGATTTAGAGTGTGAAATATTTATGGGCGCGAAAGATGTTGCACGTCAAGAGTTGAATGTTTTTCGCATGAAACTTCTCGGTGCAAAAGTAAACTCTGTAGAGAGCGGAAGCAAAACTCTCAAAGATGCCATGAATGACGCAATCCGTCACTGGGTAACAAATACAAGAGACACTTTCTACATTATCGGAACCGTTGCCGGACCGCATCCCTACCCTATGATGGTAAGAGATTTTCAGGCTATTATCGGTTATGAAGCAAGAGCGCAGATTTTAGAAAAAGAAGCTCGACTGCCTGATCACGTTATAGCATGTATCGGCGGCGGCAGCAATGCAATAGGTACGTTTCAACACTTTTTAGAAGATAAAGATGTTGAGTGTATAGGCATAGAAGCAGGCGGTCACGGTATAGGAAGCGGACAGCATGGATGTTCTCTCAATCAAGGTCGTCCGGGAGTACTGCATGGTCAGATGAGCTACCTGCTTCAGGATGATGACGGACAGGTTCTTGAAGCACACTCCATATCTGCAGGACTTGATTATCCGGGAATAGGCCCAGAGCATGCATTTCATCATGACAACAAGTCTGTTACTTATGATTATGCAACGGATGAAGAAGCGCTGAGCGCATTTGTATGGCTCTCTCAAAAAGAGGGAATTATACCCGCATTTGAGAGTGCGCATGCCATAGCGTATCTTAAAAAATTGCCAAATATTAAAGATAAACTTATTATTGTCAACTTATCGGGTCGCGGAGAAAAAGATATGATGCAGGCTAAAGAGTTGTTAAAATTTAACGATTGAAAAAACAATTGAAACAGGAAAATTTGTGAACATTAAATTAGTAGAAAAAAATATATCTGATATTGATTCAGAGGTAACGATAGAGTTCCTAACAAAAGATGAGTTAAGAGAGCATAGAGAGGCGAAGATACTAGAGCGTGCCGGTTTTAAAGCCGAACAGGATACTACATGTTTTCTTTATGAAAGAGGAGCTGTTTTTTGTGGAGTCGAGAGCAAAAAAAGCGATGATATAAGAAGTGCTGCTGCAGTTATGATAAAAATACTCAAAGCTTCAAACTTCAAATCGGCAAAAGTAAGCGCTCTTGGCAAATCTACGTTAACTGCTTTAGTCGAAGGTCTTGTTTTAGGCGGTTATGAGTTTAACGAGTATAAATCAGAATCAAAAAAAATAGTGTTAGAGAACATTTTTATTGCGGCTAACGATATAGAATTTGCTACACTTGAAACTATTTTTGATGAGACGCTTATCGTTGCAAGTGCTACCAATTTTACACGTGATATCGTAAACAGAGCGCCTCAAGAGGTAAACCCGCAGACGTTATGTTCTCTTGCTCAAAAACTCTCAGAAGAGAA
The DNA here is from genome assembly GCA_002899765.1 of Sulfurimonas sp. Lineage (GTDB taxonomy): Bacteria > Campylobacterota > Campylobacteria > Campylobacterales > Sulfurimonadaceae > Sulfurimonas. The sequence goes on from PPDH01000025.1 coordinate 212,968, forward strand.
CTCTCTTGAATGTGAGATACTCCAAGAGAATGATTTGGCAAAAGAGAATATGGGTGCAATGCTTGCGGTCGGTCGTGCTTCAGTCCATGGAAGTGCACTGATTCACTTAGCGTATAAACCAAATAATCCTAAAAAAGTCATCTCATTGGTGGGCAAAGGTCTGACATATGATAGCGGCGGACTTAGCTTAAAACCTGCTGCTTCAATGGTTACTATGAAGATGGATAAAGCAGGAGCCTGTGCGGTACTTGGTATGATAAAAGCTGTAAGTGAGATGAAACTTGATATTGAAGTACATGCGTTTATCGGCGCGGTTGAAAACATGGTAGGCGGGAATGCTTATAAACCCGATGATGTTTTGGTTTCAAGAAGCAAAACTACCATCGAGGTAAGAAATACCGATGCTGAGGGGCGTTTGGTTTTAGCAGATGTTTTAGACTATGCGCAAGATACAGTAAATGCAGACTATATCTTTGACTTTGCGACACTCACGGGCGCATGTATGATTGCCCTTGGGCAGTACACTACTGGACTTATGGGACATTCACATAAACTCAAGCATGATATTGCGCGGGCAGGAAGCGATAGCGGGGAGATGATAAGTTCACTTCCGTTTAACAAACATCTTAAAAAACTTCTAAAGAGTGAAATCGCCGACATAAGCAACACTGCTTCAAAACCTTACGGAGGAGCGATTACAGCAGGTCTTTTTTTAGATAAATTTATACGTGAAGAGAACAAAAAGAAGTGGATGCACTTTGATATAGCCGGAACTGCTTATACTGAAACCCCGTGGGATTGCAATGTTTACGGTGCAACAGGTGCAGGAGTACGCCTCATGAGTAGTTACTTGAAAAATCTTTAAAAAGATATAACATGAATTTTAGATTTTTAGAGGTTAGAGATAGTGACATGTTAGAAAAAGTATTTGCATTTCGTTATAAAATACTTTTAGAAATATATCCTGAGTATCTTAAGATTTCTGGATTTTCAGATGCCAAAGAGTACGATAAATATGACAGATATTCTGTGCACTTTGCCGCGCTGAATGAAGAAGGTGATGTATGCGCTACGGTAAGGCTGATACATCACTCACCCATTGGCTACCCAACTGAAAACAGTATGATATTTGATAACAGCATGTTTGAGAGAGATAAGCTTGGCGAGATGTCAAGAATCTTTGTAGATGCTAAATATAGAAATATTCAAACTACAAAAAAAATAATACAAGAAGTTAAAAAATTTATGTATGTGAAAATGACTAAACTAGGTATACTATACACTTACGGTTCGCTAGAAGCGAGCTTTTTAAGATTGTTAAGAATCTACAAAATGAACTACCACACTATAAGCGAAGAGCAGAGACATGAATACTTTGGTTTACGCTATCCATCGGTTTTGTACACTAAGCAATTAGGTGAAGACAATCCCGAAATTATTGAACAAATATAAAGAGAATATATGTATAAAACTTTAAATAAACAAAAGAAACTCACCTCTATTTTGTTACTCTTGGCAAGCTTATTGGATTTGAGTGCAAAAACAGATGAAGTGCTTGAATCCATCTCCAGCGAACTTACATACTTTAATGAAATTGCAACTGCTACAAAACAAAATGAGCATTATCAGCCATATATAATCTCCGTATTTCAAGGCAAAGAGCTTGAAAAACTTGGTATATCAAATCTTAAAGAGGCTCTGGGGCTTGTACCCGGTGTTGATATGGCAACAGATAATTTCAATAATCAAACACCGATATTCAGAGGTTCTAATCCTTCAGCATACGGGCAATCAAAGCTCCTTATTGACGGTGTTTCCGTTAACAATCTATTTTTTGATTCATATTCGGAGTATCTCTCTTTTCCTATAGAGATGATTAAACGTATAGAAATTGTAAGAGGACCCGGAAGCAAAACAGATGGTATGAACGCATATGCCGGCTCTATTAACGTCATAACTTATGCAGAGAATTTTGAAGGATTTGAGTCTAGCGATAAGCTTGTTTTTAAATACGGCTCGTACGACTATATAATGGGTGGTTTTTTCAAAACCTATAAAACAGATGATTTAAAAGCTTTTATAGATTTCTTTTATCAGAAAGATAATAAAAAACTGCCATCGGGTCTTGATGGTCTGTCTCAAGGAGCGCTTGGCGCAAACAATATACCGCTCTCAAGATCAGGTAATGCTCCGCTGTGGCTAAAGGAATATTCACTTGGAGTAAATCTTGAGTATAAAGATTTTTTTCTCAAAGCAAGAATGCTTGAACATACCAACGGAAGTGCCTATGGTATCAATCTTGCACTGCCGCAGGAAAGTGACAGGATAAAACTGCCTAGTTACTATCTGCATCTGGGCTACAACAAAAAAATTGATAACTATAAAATAAATATAGCTGCAGGTATAAAACAGGATGCATTCGATTCATACTCTAAATTGGCTCCTGATAATTTAAACCTAGGCGGTATTATCTTTGAGGATGGAATATACGGTGAGCATTTTGCAAAGCAGCAAACTCTATATCAATCATCTTACATTAAATACGAAGGTATTGATAGGCATCTTATCACTCTTGGTTACCGTCTTGCTAGAGAAGAGACTATAGATATGGTCTCCAAATTATCAAATAGGGCAACCGGCGATGTTGAGTTGGTTGACTATACCGAGACATTGCCTTTTTTTGATAAAAGTGCAAAGCGTAACATTTTTATTTTTTCACTGCAGGATGAATTTCAATTAAACGACAACCTTAGTTTTATCTACGGCTTTAATTATGAAAAGACTTCCCGTAAAGATGCGGGTTTAGAACCCAGAGTTTCTATAGTATATCAACTAGATGCCAAAAATATTTTCAAGACCATATACAGCCGCTCGCATAGAAATGCCTCATGGCAAGAGATGTTTACGATGAATAACCGTGCTAGAGTTGGAAGTGTCAATTTAGAACCTGAGATTGTAGATGCATTTGAAGCCGCATATATTAAAAAAATATCAAGCGACTCTCATTTTCAGACAAATCTATTTTATCTTCTCAACAAAAATCAGATATATAATTCGTCTTCTAATCCTGAATATAAAAATGCTATGGATACCGACATATACGGATTGGAGTTAGAATACAAAGGAAATATATCGCCTCTTGATCAACTATACCTAAATTACTCCTATGTAACGGGAGAATCAGACATAAAAGATGAAGATAGGAGAGAATCGTTATCGAATATTGCGCATCATTTAGCTAAAGGATATTATATTTACAATATAAACAGAGCACTGTCTTTAAGCGGAGTTGCTAAATATGTAGGATCAAAAAGCAGAGTCTTCGGAGATACGCGCCAAAAAGTCAAAGCATACTCTACTTTTGATACTGCCCTGCACTACAAAAACAAAAAGTATGACTTTGCTTTAACATTTAGTGTAAAAAATATATTTAACACTGCGGTTAAATTTCCATCTGCCCCAAATACCTATTCTGAAGATTATGAGCAAGAGAGCAGAAGTTTTTTAATAGCATTTAAAAAGAGTTTTAAATGAAAAAAGCAGTTATTTTACTTTTTATACTTGTTAGCTTTTCTTATGGATATACATATAACAAGCTCCTCTTAAAAGCGCAAGCATCAATCTTTCCAAAAATCATTATGCTTGATAAAAAGCTAGAGGGTAAGCTTGTAGAGGGAAAAATAATCTATACTATCGTTTATGAAAAAAATGATTATGAAACGGCTTTAGAGATAGAAAAATTTATTGATGAAAAATATAACGGTCGCTTTAACGATTATGCTTACAAGATTAATCTAGTGGAGTTTGCAGATTTATCGCAAGAGACTCAAGCATCGGCAATATACTCTTTAAACTCAGAAAACTATATCAAAAAAGTTGCAGAAATTGCCGAACAAAAAGGAGTTGTAACTTTTTCTTACGATATAGATAATTTAAAAAACGGATTATTATTTTCTTTAATGTTAGAGAAATCAACCGTACTCTATTTTAACAAAAAGAACCTACATCCATATAATATAAATTTTGTCGATTCTCTTTATCAAATAGTTAAGTTTGTTGAGAGTAAAAATGATATACAAAAAAATCTATACAATAAAACATTATGGTTTAAAAACCAAAATACTGCTATAGCAGGCTTGTAGGTTGTCTGAATGAAAAGAAGAAAAATCAACTCTCTTTCTACCAAGATAGTATTTTTAATTGCGCTTGTGTCGCTGTTCATAACTTTTATAGTCTTTAGTGTTTTTGAAAAAATAAACAGAGAGGCTTTTCATCAGATTGAGATAGAAAAAGCCGATATAATTGCAAAAACAATAGAACCCCTGATAGCACTTAATATCTATCTTGACATGCAAGAAAATGTTAATCAAATCGTACTTCAACTTATAGAAAATCCAAATATACTCTCTGTAAAAATTCAAACGCCTGATAAAGTAGTAAATGAAACAATATCTAAACGCTATAAAGAGAATGTAGATGGCTCTTTTGTGGTTGAAAATATTATTTTTAGACCAAACTCCAAACAAGAAATCGGTACATTATCTCTTGTTTATTCAAACAAAAGATACAAAGAACTAATAAGCAAACACACAAATTTGACTCTTATTTTACTTTCTGGTCTTGGTATAATATTTATATTTTTTAGTTTATATATAAAAAAACTTCTCTCTCCGCTTCGCGCAATATCTAAACTGCTTAAGGAGTATTCTCCTGAGCAGAATATAGAGATTCCTTTTGCATCACAAAACAATGAAATCGGACTAATCTCAAGTACATTAAATGACATGCAGCAAAAAATTTCAGAGTATGCAAAAAGACAAAAAGATATTAATCACTACCTGGAAGAAAAAGTAACTGAGAAAACATCTCAGCTGCGACATCAACTCTATTCAAACTCACTTACAAATCTACCCAATAGACTTAGTTTGTTAAAAGATATAGCTTTTTTTAACGATACGGCTCTTTTAATCATCAATATTGATGACTTTAAAGAGATAAATGATTTTTTTGGACATTTTGTCGGTGATACTATTTTAATCAAATTTTCTTCACGGCTCATGGTTATGCTTGAACAAGACAAAAATATAGTCGTGCATCATCTTTTCGGTGATGAGTTTGCTTTGCTCTTTACGCAAAAACCTCCACTGCAAGATTTTATAAAAATTGCCCAAAAGCTAATCAGCGATATTGAGAAAATAATTTTCTTTCATGAAAATAATGAAATTGGTATAAGAGTAACAATAGGCGGAGCATATCAAGTTGACGGTGGTTTAGAGAAAGCCGATATTGCTCTAAAATCAGCAAAAAAACATCAAAAATCTTTTCTGCTTTATGATGAAAAACTACACATAGAAGAGCAGTATAAAGAAAATATGGAATGGGTTAAAAAACTAAAAAAAGCTATTGATCAAGATAAAATTGTTCCGTTTTTTCAGCCTATATTTGACAACTCTACAGATAAAATTGTCAGTTACGAGTGTTTAATCCGTCTTATTGACAGTAACAATAATATAATCAGCCCCTCTCTTTTTTTAAACATTGCAAAAAAGAGCAGACTATATAGCATACTAACTAAAATTATGATTGAAAAAAGCTGCAGTTATTTTGAACACCTTGATTATGACTTTTCAGTCAATCTATCAGTTGAGGATATTCTTGACAAAGATATTGTAGATTACATCAAAAGCAAAATAAAAATTCACAATGTTGAAAATAAGATTATTTTTGAGATATTAGAATCAGAGGGCATAGAAAACTATGAAGAAGTTTCTATATTTATTCAAGAGATGAAAGAACTAGGCTGCAGAATTGCGATTGATGACTTTGGAAGCGGTTACTCAAATTTTGAGCATCTTCTTAAACTAAATATCGACTATATTAAGATTGACGGCACGCTGATAAAAAATCTTGACAAAGACAAAAATGCCCAGATAATAGTTGAAATAATTGTTGATTTTGCAAAAAGATTAAATATATTAACCGTTGCAGAATTTGTTCATAGCAGGGAAATTTTTGAAAAAGTCAAAGAGCTTCATGTAGACCGCACACAAGGATTTTTCCTAGCCGAGCCGCAACAAAATATAGATTTTGAAGTTAAATAAGGTATCTTACAATTTCGCAAAGAGTCGGGTGGGCAAAAATCATTTTCACAAACTCATTATGTGGAATCTTCTTCTCTATAGCTATAATAAACTCATGAATAGTCTCAGTCGCTTCTGCACCGATTATAGAAGCCCCGAGTATTTCACCGCTTTGTGAAGAGATAACAATTTTTACAAATCCAGAGTCGTCTCCTGATATTTTTGCTTTTGCATTAGCTTTAAAGTAGGCTTTTTTAACCTCTATTTCAATTCCTTGCTCTTTAGCTTCTTGCTCATTTAAACCGCATGAGGCGATTTGCGGATCACAAAAGATGGTAAACGGAGTAACATGACTGTTAGTTAAAGAGTCGCCCTTTACACTGTTTTGCGCAGCAATTCTCCCCTCAGTATAAGCAGTGTGAGCAAAACCAGGTGTGTTGATACAGTCACCTGCTGCATAGATATGTTTTTGTGTTGTTTGAAAAGCTTCATTTACCTCCACAAAACCTCTCTTATCACACTTGACCCCAGCCTTCTCAAGCTGCAGTTCTTTAGTGCGAGGTATCCGTCCAATAGCACAGAGCACAAGTTCAGAATTAAGCGTCTTTTCACCCTCAGGTGTTGCGACAAGAAGCTTTGCTCCGCTTTCATCTACTTCAACATTTGAAATTTCCGCAGAGGTCAAAACCTTAATGGAGCGTTTTTTAAAAGCTCGCAAAAGAGCTTTTGAAACCTCTTCGTCCTCACGCGTTAAAAGCCGTAATCCACGAACTACGATTGTTACATCTACGCCAAAAGCACTAAAAAATGTTGCAAATTCGCACCCTATTGCCCCTCCTCCGACAATTATTATCGATGAAGGCATAGTCTGGAGATTAAAAACATCGCTGCTTGAGATAATATACTTACCATCAAGCGGAAGTTTTGGAACCTGCAGAACTTGCGAGCCTGTAGCTATTATGCACTTTTTAAACGCTATCACCTCTCCTGAGAGCTCAAGATGATTGCTATCCATGAAAAGTGCCGTGCCGTAAAGTATCTCGACTTTGGCTTGGTCAAGCATCCACACTACACCGCTGCGAAGTTCATCTTTAAGAGCTATAGTTTTTTGGACAAGCTGTTTTAAATCAAAACCGTTGTACTCCAGCTCTAAACCACAACTTTTAAAGTAAGGGATTTTGGATGCAAATGAGGAACTCTGTAGATAGTTTTTTGTCGGGATACACCCCTCATTTAAACATACTCCGCCTATTTTTACTTTACTGTGCTCTATCAAAAGCGTATCAACACCGCTGTTCGCCAAATGCAGTGCGGCTTCATATCCTGCAGGACCTGCTCCGATAATTACGGTATCTATCTCTCTCATCTTCTCTCCAAATATTCATGCGCCATATAGCTGCTGCGTGTATATGGCGAACTTTTTATATGTTTAAACCCCATCTCAAGCCCTTTTTTAGCAAAAAACTCAAATACTTTAGGTTCTACATATTCTACTACGCTTGTATGTTCAGCCGAGGGCGAAAGATACTGTCCTATACTTAGATAACGGCACCCTACTTCGAGCAAATCCTCCATAGCTTGAAGTACTTCTTCTTTCTTCTCTCCCAGACCTAGCATAATTGCACTTTTTGTAGCACATGTAGGATTTGATGCAAGAAGCTTTTGCAGCACTCTTAATGAGCGATTATAATCGGCTCCTTTTCTTACATGGTAGAGGCGAGGAACGGTCTCAATGTTATGCCCTATAATTTCAGCACCGCTGAGAGAGAGCTTTTTTATGGCAGATTCATTCTCTCTCAAATCAGAAATCAATAGTTCAACAACTACAGAACTATCCATCCCTTTAATAGAAGCGACGGTTTTGCAAAAATGCTCCGCTCCGCCGTCATCAAGATCATCTCTTGTTGGAGATGTTATAACGACATGTTTTAGCCCCAGCTTCATTACGGTGTCCGCTATTTTCTTAGGTTCTAGTAAATCTGGAGGCATAGGTTTCTCTTTGCTAACGGCACAAAAAGTACACCTCCTTGTACAGTTTACGCCAAGAATCATAAACGTTGCCACTTTTTGAGAAAAGCATTCGCCTATATTTGGACATAATGCCTCTTGACAAATCGTGTTGATATTTCCCGCTTCAAGCATATCACTCATCTCTTTGTAAAGAGCGGGTCTTATCTTTTTACGAAGCCACTCGGGCTTAGGAGTAAATAGTGCTGCCATTGTTATTCCACTCACTTTTTGTATATCTGTTTTTTAAAAGTTCACTTACACTCTGCTTCTCACTAACTGAGAGTTCATCCGCAGAAGTTTCTACATGAAATGTTTCGCAAAATGAATCTAGGAGTATTTTGTGCAGTATCGTTTGCTTCGTCTCAACTCCAAACTCTTTAAGCGTTGCGGCACTCTCAAACCCGCTGTGCTCTAAAAAAAGAGAATTAAAAAGCACTTTATCAAAACTTATAGGAATAGTTCCATGTTGCAATACAGCCATTTTTGTATGACGCTGGGCATTGCCCCCTATTTTTTTCCCCTCTATTAAAATGTCATACGCTTCCACCCCTGCAAGACATATGTCTGAGTGTCGGCTTTGTACTCCAACCTCGAATGCAAATTGCGCTTCAAATCCTAGTTTTTGATAAAAAAGTAGTAAAAAACTGCATAAATGGCGATAGCTCTCTTTTACCCCTCTTTCTTGCAAAAATCTGCGGGGAAATATAAGCGAATAGGAGAGTTCATTGTCATGCGCCAAAATACCGCCGCCGCTTATGCGGCGAACCATAGAGATACCGCCTTTGTCTAATTGCTCAAAATCTATGCTTTTTTTTGCATCCGAAAAACGCCCCAAGCTTAAAGCTCTCTGCCAGCTGTAAAGACGCAAGATAGGAAGATTGTCATCGCCAAAATTTCTCAACAACGCCTCGTCTACCGCCATATTCCACTCTGCGGATGCTCTATGTGTATCGATAAATCTCCATCTTTTTTTATCAAACATTGTTTTGTAAATGCTTAAAGACGCTCGTCAAAATAGTGCGCCATATTTTCTAAAGTATCCACCTTGCCGTAATCTGCTTAGGGTACTTCAACTCCCAGTTTCTCATTAAGAGCCGTAAGTATTTTTAAAAAATCAAACGAGTCAAGCTCTAATGAGCGCTGAATATTTTTATTATCATCAATCTCATCTTCTGAAATTTCGGGAGCGACCTCTAAAATCTGCTCGATTATAATTTTTTTTATCTCATCCGTGTTCATAATAACTCCTGTGGTGTTTGTAAAATCTGATTTAATTTATCAAGAAATTTTCCTCCGATACGCCCATCGGTGGCGCGGTGGTCTCCCGCAATCGTTGCTTGCAATACTTTGCGGACACTAAGCGTATCGCCTTCTGCCCACGGAGCATCCATGATGCGTCCAAATCCCACAAGCGCAACCTGCGGAGGATAGATAACTCCAAAAACGCTCTCTGCGCCCAAATCACCGAGATTTGTAATGGTAATGGTCTGCTCCGTAATCTCGCTGTTTCTTAGTTTGCCAGAGCGTGTACGTTCAATCAAGCTGCCTAGTGATTTCATCATGCCATCAAGATTGAACTCATGCGCATTTAAAATTGCAGGGGTTATCAATCCCTCTTTGCGAAGCGCTATTGCAATGCCGGGATTTATCTCTTTGCTAATTTCCAAAGCATCATCCCTCCAAAAACCGTTAAGCTCGGGCACCTCTTTTAAAGCATGAACAACGGCTTGAATTAAAAGAGCCGCAGGAAGAATACGCTCTTGAATAGCTCTGTTTCTATTAACCTCCTCAAGCCACTTTAAAGCAGGTGACATGTTGATAGAGCTGCTAAGATAATAGTGGGGTATCTGAGCATTTGAGAGGCTCATGGCTTTTGCGATTGCTTGTCTCATGCTGCTTGAGCGCTCGCTTTTTTTTGGTGCTGTTTCGGACTTTATATCTCTTAAATGAATCTCTTTTTTACCGCCCTGCACTTCAGAGAGTTTCACTCCAGCCTCTTTTGCCTTTTTACGCGCAGCAGGAGAGATTTTCATTCTCTGCTCGGATTCCGCTTCGGGTGTTTCTTGGACTGTCTGTTTCTCTTTTGGCTCTTTTTTTTCAGACTCTAAATCTTTTTGAGGGGGTTGGGCGATTTTGGACTCCTTGGATTCTTCTTCTCCGATTTCTTGCCCTTTACCTCGAATAACTGCCAAAGGTGTTCCTACAGCGCACTCAGTCTCCTCTTTTACAAGAAGTTTCTCTATAACGCCATCTTCAAAGACTTCAATCTCTATGACTCCTTTGCTTGTCTCTACCTCGGCGATAATATCTCCTTTGGATACACTATCGCCCTCTTTAACCTTCCACTCCATCAGTACCGCCGACTCCATATCAGCGCCTAAACTAGGCATAACAAATGTACTCATAACTCCTCCATTACTTTTTGTGCCGCGGCGACAATTTTTTCGCTCTGCGGTATGGCAGCTTGCTCAAGATGATTTGCATAAGGAAAAGGAACCTCCTCTGAACATACGCGAGCCATCGGAGCATCAAGCTCATAAAAAGCCTGCTCGTTAATGCGTGCCATGATTTCAGCAGAGATGCTGCCCGATTTCCATCCCTCATCGACTATGAGAACCCTATGTGTTTTCTTAACGGAGTTCATAATCGTTTCATCATCAAGAGGACGCAGAGAACGCAAATCTATAACATCTGCATCTATACCCTCTTTTGAGAGAAGTTTTGCTGCTTCAAGCGCTTTAAATAGACTTATACCGTATGTAATAATGCTTATATCTTTACCTTGTCTATGCACAAGAGCTTTTCCGATTTCGACGGCTTTTAATTCTCTATCCAACTCCCCTTTCATGTTATACAAAAGAGCGTTCTCAAAAATCAAAACCGGGTTTGGATCCCTAAGGGCAAGAGCTATCATGTCATAAGCATCCTGCACTGTTGCAGGCGTGAGAATTTTAAGTCCCGGAATATGCGCATACCATCCTTCCAGCGAGTGTGAATGTTGTGCGCCAAGCTGTTTTCCGCCGCCTGTTGCCATACGAATAACAAGCGGAACATTAAACTGTCCTCCCGACATGTGAAACAGCGATGCGGCATTGTTCATTATCTGGTCAAGCGCCAAAAGGCTAAAATTTACCGTCATAATTTCCACAATAGGACGCATACCGTTAATCGCAGCACCTATTCCTGCGCCCGTAAAAGCAGATTCGCTAAGCGGGGCATCAATAATGCGCTCGGCTCCAAAGCGCTTCAGGAGACCTTTACTTACGGCATAACTGCCTCCGTACCTGCCGACATCCTCGCCGACCAAAAAAACTCTCTCATCTTTCTCTATTGCTTCTATAAGAGCGCTTCTTATAGCTTCACGATATATAGCGGTTTCACTCATCTTCTGCCTCCGTCGCATATATAAATTTTTTCAAATCCTCAATCGGCTCCAAAGTGCCGTTTTGGGCAAATAAAACTGCCTCATCAATGATGGAAGAGACCTCTTCTTCAATCTCTTGTAAATCCAACTCTTCTAGAGCTTTCATCTTTTTAAGCTCATTTGTAAAAAGAGTTATCGGGTCTTTTTTCTTCCACTCATCCACCTCTTTTTTATCACGGTAAAGTTCGTCATCAAACATGGAGTGTCCTCGAAAACGATAAGCAAGACACTCTAAGAAGAATGGACCGTTACCTTTTTTAATCTCTGCTACCGCCGCTTTTGCAGCTTTTGCAACATCTAATACACGCATACCGTCAACTTTAGATGATGTAATCTTGTAAGAGGCTGCTTTTTTAACCAAATCTGTCTGTGATTCGCTAAGCTCAAGCGCAGTACCCATTCCGTAGAGATTGTTCTCACAAACAAATAGTATCGGCAGATTCCACAAAGCAGCCAGATTGAGCGATTCATGAAACTCTCCCTCAGCCACGGCACCGTCTCCAAAAAAACAGACCGTTACATTGTTTTGTTTCTTCATCTTGTCTGCAAGAGCTATCCCTACTGCAAGAGGAAGTCCAGCTCCTACAATGGCACTTCCGCCGTAAAAACGTGTCGCAGCATCAAAGAGATGCATAGAACCGCCGCGTCCGCGGGAACACCCTTCAAGCTTACCGTATAACTCTGCCATAACAGCATTTGGCGAGACACCGCGCACTAAAGCCTGCCCGTGATCACGATAAGTTGTAAGTACGCTGTCATCAGGAGTAAGAGCATCCATAACACCTACTGCGATAGCCTCTTGACCGATATAAAGATGTAGAAATCCGCGAATATGCTCTTGCGCATAAAGTTCCACGCACTTCTCTTCAAAACGCCGTACAAAAAGCATCTGCTTATAATATTTTTTTAAAAGTTGAGTACTTTTTTTCATTTTCTTAATCCTTAATCTTCAAGAGTAGAGGTGTCACCTTCAGGTAGACCCATTTCACGTGCTTTTAGAAGTCTTCGCATTATCTTCCCGCTTCTTGTTTTTGGAAGATTTGACTCAAATTCTATCTCTTTTGGCGCTACTGCCGCTCCAAGTTTTTTACGTCCAAAACCTATAAGCTCGCGTTTTAACTCCTCACTTGGCTCGTACCCCGCCTTGAGCGAAACAAAAGCCTTGACTATCTGCCCGATAATCGGGTCTGGTTTTCCTATAACGCCCGCCTCTGCGACACTTGAATGCTCCATCAAAGCGCTCTCAACCTCGAAAGGACCAACCATATGTCCGGATGTTTTTATGATGTCATCCGAGCGTCCTACAAACCAAAAGTATCCGTTCTCATCTTTGTAAGCTAAATCTCACGATAGGTACCAACCTCCTGCAAAAGATTTCGCATAACGCTTTTCATCATGCAGATAAGCACGAAACATAGAGGGCCAGCCAGGCTTTAGTGCAAGTTCTCCCTCTTTGTTTGGCTCACTAACCTCACTTATCTCTCCTTTATCATCTACATGTACAATCGCTGCTTCGATTCCAGGGAGAGGCTGTCCCATAGAGCCTGCATAAATAGGTTCAGAAATATAGTTTGCAATCATTATTGCGCCAGTCTCCGTCTGCCACCAGTTGTCATGAATGGGGAGATTCAACTTCTCTTTGCCCCAAATAACAGCTTCAGGATTTAAGGGCTCGCCAACACTTTGAATCAGCCTTAAAGCCGAGAGGTCATACTCTTTTAACGGTTCCATATCAAGGCGCATCAAGCGTCTAATAGCCGTCGGTGCGGTGTACCAGACGCTCACTTTCTCATCTTGTAAAATTGAGTACCACCGTTTTGCGTCAAACTCCGCTTCATCAACGAGATTTGTGCTGCCATGAAGCCATGGAGTAATGATTCCGTACGAAGTTCCCGTAACCCAGCCGGGATCGGCGGTACACCAGTAGATATCATCGGGATGCAAATCTAAGACATATTTACCGCTTATATAGTGATTATAGAGTGCTTTGTGAACATGTACAACCCCTTTTGGCATTCCAGTTGTTCCGCTTGTAAAGTGAAGAAGAGACATATCTTCAGGGTCGGTTGGAGCTATCTCAAACTCCGCCGAAGCCTCCTTCATCAGAAGCTTTAAAGAGCGTATGCGTTCACTCTCGTGCTCTTTGGCATCTATTAAAAGGATGGTTTGGAGTTGTGGAAGTTCATCTAAAAGAGGATGAACTTTTTTTTCAAAGAGAGAAACGGTAGTTAAAAGCACTTTGGCATCGCCTCGTAACAATCTCTGCAAGATGGGTTCGGGGCCAAACTGAGAAAAAAGAGGACACATAACGTTTTGGTTTTTGAGTATCCCTATAGCGGCGATGTAGAGTTCGGGAAGGCGCGTTGAGAGAGTAAAAACACGATCACCTTTTGCAAGACCCAAGGAGCCAAGTATATTGGCAAATTTTGCACTCTGCTCTTTCATTTGAGAAAAGGTAAACTCTCTTCTGTGCCCATTCTCACCAAGCCACAACAGAGCAGTTTTTTGTGAGAGTTTACCGTTTGCGTGTCTATCTATAGCCTCATGAGCAATATTTAGCCCGCCAGATGGCAGACCCTCAAACTCTAAAGCAACATCTTCATATCTAAAAGAACTATACTCTACCTCGTAGTTTTGAAGGTTTGGTATAACTGAAAAACCATCTAAATGTTTTTGTATCTTCTGCTTTTTCATTTTGCACTCTCCAAAGATTATTTTATAGACTGCTCTAAATTGTACCAAAAAAAATCAATACCGCCAATATTTTAAATTTACAAAAGAATTGATGCCCAATTTGACGATGCTATATGATACAATATATCAATTAACTAAAATATTTTTATAGGTAACTGAGCTTTCGCACCTAATTTTATAGTGTTACATTCGGTAGTAGCGGTATTCTCTCAGCATTTGTCATATCTATTGACATGTATTTTTCAGTTTTNTAACTAGTGTCAAGTACCATGGAGTATTTTATTACTATGCCCTACTTACAGTTGTTTTAGAAAGCATATCGATTAAAATTAGGTGCGAAAGCTCAGTAGGTAACTTATGCAGGATATATCATTTGAAACCTTTTTATTTGCCTTTATGCTTACTCTCCTTGCAGGTTTTTCCACCTCAATCGGTGCAGTTTTGGCATTTTTCTCAAAAAGCAAAAACTACACTATTTTATCTATCGGCATGGGTTTTTCTGCAGGTGTGATGATTTACGTATCATTTATGGAGATTTTAGTTAAATCAAAAGAGTCCTTCGCAGAGCTTTACTCAAGTCAAATTATGGGTGAGTCTTTAACTGTTTTATGTTTTTTTACGGGTATCGCACTTAGTGCCTTCATCGACAAGATGATTCCAGAGGATGTAAATCCGCATGAAACCAAAAGCAGCAGTGAGCTCTTAGAACTAAAGCCTGATATTCAAAGCTCTCTTATCAAAAATTCGGTACTTAAGAGAACCGGTATTTTTACAGCACTTGCCATCGGAATACACAATTTTCCTGAAGGTTTTGCAACCTTTGTCTCTGCTCTTGAGAGTCCTAGTGTAGGTATATCAATAGCTTTTGCAATAGCAATTCACAATATCCCTGAAGGCATGGCTGTTTCTCTGCCTATTTATCATGCTACAGGAAACAAAAGAAGTGCATTTTGGTATGCGACTCTCTCAGGACTGGCTGAACCTGCAGGTGCACTTGTGGGGTTTTTTATCCTTCTTCCTTTCATGGGAGATGCAACTTTAGGTATTACTTTTGGACTCGTTGCAGGAATCATGGTCTATATATCTTTTGATGAACTTCTTCCAGCCGCAAGAGTTTACGGTAACGCGCACACAACTATAGCGGGGATTACTATAGGAATGTTTGTCATGGCGTTAAGTCTTATCGGATTTCAATTAGTATAAAAGGAAAGAGAGTTATACATGTATGTTGATATAAACAAACCGACACTCTTTTTATTTACCGATGCCAGCGTAGACCCTAAAACAAAAATCGGTTACGGTGCTTATTTGCTTCTAGGCGAGTTTGAACTTGAAGCTCCGCTTTCTAAACTTAAAGTCAATGTTAAAAGATTTGAAGGCACAAACTCCTCTAAACTGGAACTTGAGACTCTTTTATGGGCTTTGCAAAAACTGCCGAGTAAAAACTCTAAGATAGTTGCATATACAGACTCCCAAAACATTATTAACCTAAGAGACAGAGAAGAAAAAATCAAAAAAAACCACTACATGACAAAAAGAGGCACGCTGATAAAAAATCATGAACTTTATAAAAAATTTTATGAACTCACAGACCTCTACGAGTGTGATTTCATCAAAGTAAAAGGGCATAAAAAGAGCGAAGACAAAGACGATATAGACAAGTACTTTACTCTTGTAGACAAAGCATCGAGAGAAGCGCTAAGAAAGTGAAAATTTAATTTAATTTTTGCTAAACTCTTTTTAAAGATTACTGAGTGTTATTGGGGCAGCAATGAAAATAAATCTATTAAAAAAAAGTTTCTTGTTTTTAACAACTTCTTTAATATATGCCGACACAGTATCACTTGTTTTGGAAAATGATGTAATAGTTTGGCAAGACCATCATTACACAAATGGTATGTACTTTACTTGGATGAGTGATAACAACACTACATTTCCTGATCTTTTAAGTTTTATTGATTTAAAACAAAAAAATGTCGCTTTTTCAATCTCACACGCTATATTTACGCCTGAAAACAAAAATATCAGCACAAGAGATTTGAATGATTTACCTTATGCAGGTTATGTCGCCTTAAACTTTTTAGCTTACAAATCATCTGCAAATTTCTTTCATGAAGCAGGTATAAACATAGGCATGGTCGGTCCTTTTGCACAAGCGGATACATTGCAAAAAAACTTTCACTCCGTATTTGGGTTTAATGAACCAAACGGGTGGGATAACCAGTTAGATGATGAATTCATCTACGGGATTTCTTATAATGCCGGTTATAAAACAGATCCTATTAAGATTCAAGATTTGAGCTTAGATTTAACGACAAATATAAAAGCTGACCTTGGCAATTTTTATACGGGAACATTAGTGGGCACTTCTTTAAGGCTGAGCAGCATTGCGATGCGTAGTTTTATTACCGCAGGAAATTTCATAGGTGCAAATGAGACCTCGGTACTTAATTATGAACCAACAAAAAGTTTTAATTGGGCATTATCTCTTGGCATTCATTACAATAGATTTAATACCTACTATTTAATTGACAAAGCGATTGAAGAGGGATATTATCTTGATGAATTAGACTATATAATTGGTCAAAAATTTGCTTTAGATCTCTATTACAATGCTCTAAAAGTCTCTTTTTATCTTAAATCTGTTGATATTCAAACAAAGAGTATACCCTCTTCTAGTAATGAAAAAATAGGCGGCGTCAGTATTGTTTGGAAATGGGACTGAACGCCTGTAAAATAACCTAAAAACAAATCGTCTAATCTGCACTATAGCTTATATTTTTTTTACCTATTTTATATTTTCCATCTTTATAATACACATATACACCCTCTTTTCCTGGGTGAACATGGTATTCTTCTAGATGAATGTCTTCTGCATCTTTTTTTATCCTTGCTTTAACGGTATAGCTTTTACCAAATAATTTATAACTCATTAAAATATTCTTATCACCTGCATCAAGCCAATTATCTCCCGGAAGATGAACATCCGTACTGTTATTTACTACTACGCTAAAATCAACTTTATGTTTATCTAAATGATTTTCTATAGCAATCATAGGTTTATGATTCGTAGCTTTTTTCTCGATATGATATTTTCCATATTTATAATATACATATACTTTATCTTGATTTGGAACAACTTTATGGACTTCTAAATGTGTATCTTTTCCATCCTTTTTTACTCGTGCTTGTACGGTATAATGTTTTCCATCAAGTTCATTACTTGCTAAAATACCTGTACTTTCCCCATCAAGCCAATTATCTCCATGCATATGAATATCATTTCCAGCTTTTACTATTACTTTAAAATCAACTTTTTCTTCTTTTAGATGGTTTTCTATAAAAATATAGGGTGCTGTATCTGGATAAACAACATCACAAATATTTTTTCCTATATTTTCAGCATTCTTTTTTACATATTTTTTACCGAAAAATTTACAATTAAAACCTAAAACTCCTGACCCGACTGTACATGGCACTGTACTTGTCGCACCGGTTTCTGCCGCAGTTGCAGAGACACAAGCTCCTTCAAATTCTGCAGCTATATAACCGCATCCTTTATCAATCGCCTTATCAACTGCTTTTACAGTGTATTCTTTTATCTTTTCACAACCGGTATTAGCATGTGCAACATTAGAAATTGTAAACATTATCGCTAAAATAAATAAACTATTTTTGAACTTTTTCATTCTCTTTTCCTTTGTATATTAAGTGATAACTATTAACTAATCAATCCATCATTATTTTGTATATTCCTAATCATCTTCTTCGTCATCTCCTCCTTCATCTTTATTGTTACCATCGCTCTCTTCATCATCATTTTGAACTGTAGAATTTTCACTGTTTTGCGTAGTATTTATATTCATAGCTTGTGAAACTGCCGTTTGTGAACCTTTGTCATGTTCATTTTTTATAAGTTTATTTGTGTACTCTAAAAACATTTTATATATCTCTATGGTTTTTTCACTATCCAAATTTAAATTCAATGCCAATTCACACGCCCTAAACATCATCTCTCGTGTAATAAGTACAGCAGGACTTCTACCTCCTAATGCAATAGCACCGGTTCCCTCTCCTCCAGATATTTGTTCTTGCGTTCCCCCTGCTGATAATCCAAGTCCTAATCCTTCATTAAAAGTTTTAGTAGTATCTATTTCTCTAGATGCACAAAATCTTTCAAGTGTATTAGGATCCTTTAAATAAGTAACTTTACTCCCTTCTTCCATTACAATCAAATCAATGCCACTTCTATCAATCTCTTTTGTAAATAAATCACCTTTTACGGCACAACCGGTAAAATTCAACATAAGAAGTGTAATTACACTACCAGTAATTAATATATTTTTTTTCATAATAACTCCTACTCATAAATTTAAGTAAAAACATTATGCATGTATTATTAAACTTATATTTAATTGTAATACTCTAACATCACATTTCACATCACATATTGAAAGTTTTTGGGTTAAGAAAAAGTAATGGAGACAGATAAAGAGGATTTTTCAAAGTATATAAAATAAGTTAATAAATATTAAAAAGCCCTATTCCTATATTTTTTTCAATTTTAAGGTTTAAGTTTGGAAGTTTTTGTTTTATCCGATAAATAAAAGTACGTCTTGTATTATCTGATACAAAACTCTCATACCATACCGTCTTGTTCAAAGTATCATAAGAGATAAATGAATCTATATTTGTAAACAATAAACCAATAAGAAGTTGTTCTTTTTTACTAAGGTCTACTTTTATATTTTGATAAAATAATTCTTTTGTTGTTTTATTATATACAAAATCATCTAGACCTATAACACTCTTTTTAGATTTTAAAAGTTCATGTTTTACAATAGCAATTTTAATTAGTGCTTCAAGTTCATCTTGTCTATATGGTTTAAGTAAATAGCCAATAAAATCAACTCCACTAGCTCGAATAAGAGTTTCTTCATCTTTATAAGCAGTGATAAAAATTACAGGGGTACAATAAAGTATTTGTAAAGTTTTAGAGACTTCTATACCATCTATTTCACCATCTATTTTTATATCTGAAAAGAGTAAATCGATTTTTGTTTTGCTTGCTATATCTAACGCAGTTTGAGCATTTCGTGCAATTTGTATATTTTTCAATCCTAAACGTTTTAAAGTTTGTGAAATATTTATATAAATAATAATTTCATCTTCAACAATTAAGACATTTAGACGTTCCATTATTTTTCCTTCAAACTCAATACTTATTATTTTATTCAAACTATGCTATATTTCTTATATGAGTATAAGAATTATCATCATTTTTTTACTTTTAATGATTTCTGTAAACTCTGCAGTTATAGAATTAAATCAATCAGATAGTAAAATATCATTATTAGAACAAAGTTCCATTTATATTGATTAAAATTCAACTTTGACATTCCAAGAGATTCAAACAAAACCATTTCAAAAATACAATAGTGATTATTTACATTTAGGCATGACAAAAGCGACAGCTTGGATAAAATTTTCACTGAAAAATAATTCTACAGAACCAATAGATAGATATATTACACTAAATAATCCTTTGCATGACACTGTAGAACTTTACATAAAACAAAAAGAGGGATCGTTCATAATTCCGTGTCAATCGGGTAAAATTATATTTACTCAAGGAATGACACATGAAAATAGAAATAGATGTAGAGCAATTTGCTCGTGA
>PPDH01000007.1 GCA_002899765.1 Sulfurimonas sp.
TAATACAAAATTTCTATGAAACCAAATCAGAATCAATTAAAAATATCTAACTTTTAAAACAGAGCCATATAAATGGCTTTGTTCAGAGGGTTCAATTAAATAAAGCATCTATTAAAATATCAGTGTACTCTTTTGTCATAGCGCCCATATGAGAAACTCTAAATATTTTATCTTTTAACTCTCCGCCGTTTGGGGCAACAACGACATTGTACTTTTCATCTAAATCTTTTACTATTGTACTTGCGGATTTATCGTCTGTCGGAGTAAGAGTAGTTAGTGCATTTGGCATAAAGTCGCTAAATGTTTTTAATGGAAGTTCTTTTATGGATTCTCTAAAATATGATGCGATACTTTTTGCATTTTGTATCTGTGCATCAATTCCTGTATCTATTATCTGCTGCAGTCTTGCTTGTAGCTGTAAGATAATAGTTACGGCTGGGGTAAAAGGCGTTTGACCTCTTTGCCCATCACTTAAATAGCTGTTAAAATCAAAATAGAGCTGATGTTTCGGGTTTACTTTTTTTATCGCTTTTGGAGACAGTATAACCATACTAAGACCCGGCGGCAGCGCCAAACCTTTATGTGAACTGACTATAAGCGCATCGATATTATGATAACACATGTCAAGCTTGTCCGTTACAAACATACTTATGGCATCTACGATATTTAAAATGTTATTTTTCTTACAAAAATCTCCTACCGACTTTAAGTCGTAAAGCAGACCTATACTTGTCTCATGTGCATTTATCAAAAGAGAAGTGGCATTTTTATGTTTTTGAAGATTTTTCGTATCTGATAAATTATCATCTTTTACTTTAAAATCTATATGATTTATATCATGTAAAGTACAAATCTCTACAAATCTTTGACCGAAAGTTCCTCCGTTTATAACAATGGTTTTATCCTCTTTATTTAGAAGGTTTTGGACGGCTGCTTCCATTCCTGCCGTTCCTGAAGCCGTTAAAAACAGAACTCTGCTATTATCCTGGGCATTGACTATTTTAAGCAGGTTTTTTTCACACTCAAGCAAAATCTGCGAAAATTGTTCATTTCTAAAATAGGGTGTCTGCATTGCACCTATAACAAGTATTTCATCTGCCATTTTTACGGGACCGGGAGTAAAGATATGTTTATTTATAAAATTATCCATTGTTATCTCTTTTTGTAAGTTTTGTACCAAAATGCTAAAGATCTCTTTATAAAAATCTGCTTTTGTAAAATCATTTAAAAGCAAGAAAGTACTCTTAATCGTTAAGTCATCAATCGCACCGCAATCAACAGAACACCATGAATCACCCCACTTTCTAGGAAGAAGCTTTTGATTTGAGGGAAGATTTTTACCGTATAAGTTTGCAATACTTTTTGCCTCATCATCACTCATTTTTACAATATTATAAAAATCATTTTCTTTTGTATATTTTACCAGCCCTACATGTAAGTTGTTAGTTCCGACTTTAAGTCGTAAGAGATAGTTTGGATGATTAACATCTATGTATGTTCCAAACATCTCTATTTTTATTCTATCTTCATTTAACCACTCTTTACATAAAGCAAAAGAGTGGATTTTTCTGTTTTTTATATATTTGTTTACTATTTTAAAAGAGTGGTTTTTAGTTGTATGACCTTCTACGGATTTAAAAAAGTTTTCTAAAATAGATGCTTTTAGATTGGTGGAATTTTTATATTTATCTTTGTATTTTAAAAATATATTTTCTTTTACATTATGTCTTTTTAGTGAATCATTGAGAGTATAGCGGTTATCTAAATCCTCAAATACGGCTACAACTCTATCTTCGCTAAATTTTGTCAGATGATTTCTGAGTATGATATACAAATCTTTGCTTTTTTTTAAAAACTGCACAAGTTGATGACCGCCGTTTTCATATGCAAATAGATTAACATCTGAGCTTTCGCACCTAATTTTATAGTGTTACATTCGGTAGTAGCGGTATTCTCTCAGCATTTGTCATATCTATTGACATGTATTTTTCAGTTTNACTAGTGTCAAGTACCATGGAGTATTTTATTACTATGCCCTACTTACAGTTGTTTTAGAAAGCATATCGATTAAAATTAGGTGCGAAAGCTCAGTTAACATTTTTTAAATTTTTTATCTTATTTACATGTTCTACATCTATCCTCTCTTGTAGTGAGTAGTAGATATTTATCTTAGTCTTATTTGGTCTCAATAGTTTTGATAAATCAAGATATTTTTCATCTATATTTTTAGGAAGGGCTGCTATCTGTTCTTGCCAGCGGTTATCTTTATATTTTTCTCTATTTTTTTCATCTAAAAAAGTCTGTGGTGAAAACGACAAGACAATATCTGCTTTTATAAGATTACCGATGAGTATTGCTGCATACCCGCCCATAGAGTTACCCAGACAGACAACTTTTTTATATTTATTTGCTTTTATGATAGACTTTAGATACTTAGCACTATCTTCTATCGAGTTGCTTATATCTTTCATTCCTTTGTGATACCAGGACTGCTCCAAATCTCTTATAAATATCTTATCGATATCAAAACCTTTGGTAATTTTGAAAAATTCAAAAGGGTATAAACCGACTGCTCCGCTTATTCCCGCAAATGTAATCAGTAAAGTTTTTGATCCGCTTCCTAGTTCCGTAGTATATGGAAGCTCTAGATTTTGTAAATCATTTTGAAATTTTTGTGACATGCTTATTCCTTTTGGGTTATGCTTTTGTATCTGTTTATTGCGTTGATGAAATCTATAATCTCTGTGTTTTTATTTTGTAGACTTTTTAAAGCATCTCTAATTGATAGCAAAATATATAAATCGTTGTTGGGTGATTTTTGCTCTTTTTCACTCCATCCGTACTGTGTAAAACCGTATAGTTTCGCAACTTCTTTATCATATTTTTGATAATTTTCTAAGATGTTTTTGATTATATCAACTCCGCAGAGTTTTTCATCTTCTACCCAGAATTTATCTGTAAAAATATTTTTATACTCTCTTTTATGGTTAAAAGAACAACCGCTTTTATCCGACAAAAAAGCTATTCTCTCCCAAAAATAGCTTGATTCATATATGGTTTTTGTAAGTTCTTTTATCTCTTGTATGCAAGAGGGCAGTTTTTTATGTTTTCCCGTGCCTTTTCTAAAGGCATATTCTGCCCATCTTGCTTGACCTTCCATCTGCCATCGGTTGTTAAACATGCTGTATCCGTACTGGATAAGATGAAAAAATTCATGAACGGGTGTTAGTGTTGAAGGGATTAGAGTGAGTGATAGTTTCATAACTAAAGACTCATTCTTTTCGTATACGACATCACCTGCCGCACCGTTTACTTTTATGGGAATTAGATGAATATCTATAAACTTTGCTTTATCCTTAAATCGAGGTTGTTGTAGCGGATGAACAAATCCAAAAGTCTCAATAAAGAGTTTAGAGGATTCGCTAAGTTGATTTGCTATATTTTCAACATAATCGGGAACGCTGTTTTGATTTAAATCTGTCTGATTTTTTTTAGGCAGGGCATTTTTGCCTTCTAGCGTATAGTATATTCTAAACTCGTTTTGTTTATAAACTTTATCCAAAGTGTTTATATATGAAAACGCACTTAAAAAACAGGGAGTAAAAAGCAGTAAAAAAAGGATTTTAAATCTCATCTGTGCGCCACTCTTTTTTGTCATTATTTTGCTGTTTTTTTACTGTCTCATGTAGATATACTTCTATCATATCCTTAAAATCATCGCAAAATCCTGCTAAGGTATAGCCGATTCTTGGGTTTATCTCAAAAATTTTAGGTTTATTATCCTCTATTTTATAATTTATGCTGCATTGACAATACTCACCTTTTGGAGTAAAAATCTCTATAATACTTTTAAAGATATCTAAAAATCGTGTCTCTTCTCTTTTGGTTAAAATATCTTTTTTATTCTCTTGTTGTAAAATATAAATATCTTTGTTGCTTTTTTTGCTAAATGTAATATCTTTTAAAATTTTGCCGTCCTTGTAAAATATACTTGTAGCGTACTCCGTGTCACTGGATAGATACTCGGAGATTATCATATCGTCACTTATATCTTTTAAATCTTTTTTACTATAAGCTAAAAAGACTCCTCTGCCTGCACCGCCTGCTTTTATCTTTATCATGCAAGGGTATTTTATATCATCACTTTTGCTGTAATATTTTGGAACGTACTCAGACATGTTATGCTCTGTCATGATGTCGTAAAACTTCTGTTTATCTACAAAATTTTGCAGAGTCTCTTTTTTATTTACTATAAACATTAAGCCGTTTTTGCGAAGCAAATCTTCATTTTTTAAGATTTCTATTTGAGTGGTGTAGTTATTTGCAAAGAGAATTTTGATTTCATTGTTTTTACAGTATGTTATAACACTTTTTATATCTTTAAAGTTTAAATGATGAGCCTCCAGCCATTTGCATTTTGAGACTGCTTTTTGCCATTTATCCCCAAAGAGTATTTTTACTCTCTTCATCCCTAGATTTTTTAAAATAATTTTCTCTAATGCACCTTTTTTATGAAGATAAACTGCAATATAGTGATCTGCATCGTCATAGCCGATAAGTTTTATCTTTTTATTGTCTAAATGTTTTGCATGTATCTCATCTAGCTTGATTTGTTTAGAGTAGTGAATCTCAATCTTAGTATCGTCAAAGGTTTCTTTATAAAGCTCTTTAAGGTCGAAGTACTTTTTATCTATATCTGGTTTGTTGAGTTTGTTAATTTCACTGCTCCATCTTGTATCGCCGTACTTTTTTCTGTTTTTTTCATCTAAGAATGTCTGCGGAGAAAAAGCGACTATGTTCGTTGCACCGATAAGTCGTCCTATTAAAAGTGCCATATATCCGCCCATGGAAGCACCTGTACAAATAATTTTAGAGTATTTTTTTTGAACAGTTATATTTTTTATAAACTCTATCGTCTCTTCCATAGTGCTTGTCAATCCGTCAATCCCGTTGTGGTACCAAGAGTCGCTTTTATCCATAATAAATATCTTATTTGTAACCATTTCACCTATGATAAAAGGATAGCGGGAGTTAAACATTCCGCCAAGCCAGCCGTTAAGACCGGAAAAAGAGATTATCAAGATATCCGATTCCAACTCAAAATCAAACATGTGAGTCAATTTTGTACTGTGCGTAGTCTTGCCGAAATTTTTATAATCATGAGTCGGTTTTGATACAAACTTATAAGTAGGTATCAGTCTGCGTGTCTGCGACTCATAAAGCTCAAGTATATTTTTATGAAAATTTGATTCGACAGAAGGCTTTTTTGTGTACTGAAGATAAGAATCTATCAGTACTATAATATAGTAATCTTCATCGTTTAACACATTCTCTAGTGCTGAAATATCATGTAGATTTGGATTGTCATGAATTGCAAGAGTTCTGTTTTTCCCGTTCCACTTTGTCGTATAGATATGCTTTAAGTTTTCTAGTCCTTTTAATGACGAGAGATTATTGTATGCAAGTCCGAGCATACCTTTTACGGTTTTTAATTTTGAGAGTGCAGAGATATCGTTTAGATTGTTTGAGCTTAAAGAGAAGCTTGCGCCTACTTCTTGTAAGTTTTCAAGACCTTTTAGATTTACAAGAGCATTATGATGGAGATAAAACGATGAGTTAACGACTTTTAAACCATTTAAAAACTCTACATGTCGAAGTTTTTTATTATGCGTTATTTTGATAAAATCATTAATGGTGCTCTCTTTTTTACATAAAATATTAAAACCGTTGATATCTGCTAGTGAATTATTTTTAGAGATTTCCAAGGCATTTAGAGTCTCAAGAGTATTAAAACCGTTGAGTGTCTGCATATTTTTAGAGTTAGTTATATATAGATTTTCTACGCTCTTTAGAGAGTTAAAACTGTTTAAATTTTTAACGCTGCTTGATGAGATAATCAAATCACCGCTTAAATGCTCTATCGCATTTAAGCTCTCAAGTTCATACTCTGATAGCTCAATACATTTCAGTTTTGCCATAGTTAATGTTTTTGTTTTTGTATCATAATTATCGCAATACAAAATCCCGCTATCTTCATGAACGGTATTTGCATCTATTTTTTGTAAAGTTTTTAAAAACTGCTGTATTTGAGGAGTGTTAAACAGCTCTGCTTTTGTATAAATATTGTCCGAAAGCACTTCTAAAAATATGTCAAGTTCGCTGCTTTTTTGAGCAGAGCACTCCTTTAGAGAGTCTATAATAGCTTTAAATATATATTTGTTGTTAAGGGGGTGTTTTTTTTCATCTTTGTTCCAAGCATTTTTTTTGTATCTATTTTTAGAGGCAAATATTTTTTCAATACCTTGAGCTTCTTGTACGCAGTTGTCTAAAAGTCTCTTTATAAAAAGTCTTTCATCTCCTACAAGTTTGATAAGCCTTCTCCAAAAGTGTTCTGCATCATGCGCACGTTTTATTAGAGCTTCAAGTTCATCTTTATTTTGAGGCAGCTTTTCTCTTTCGTCTTTTCTTGTATGTGTGATATTTTGAGCCCATCTGGCAAGTCCTTCCATAAACCACATGTTATTAAAAGAGCAGTATGAGTATTGAAAAATATGAAAAAGCTCATGTATGGGAGTTGCCGTATTTTTTATAAGGTTGTTATCAAGAAGCACTCTTATTGCAGAACCTTGCATCGATACATCATCTTTTAACATGTCGTAGTTATCAACAAGTTCGGCAGCTACTAAACCTTTTTGCACAGGTATTTGTGCCAGCATGATATCTATAAATTTTGCCCCTTTTTCATGATAGATTCCCTTTTTTAAAGGGTCGTCAAGCTTATATATTTTTGTAAAAATATTGTAAGCCCCGTAAAATGATCTCATCAAATCAATAATATAGTTTGGGATTTGAGCATGGTATGAGTAGTTGATAACTTTGGGTGTTTTTTCGTCATCACTTAAATTATAAAAAATTCTAAACGGTTCTAAAACAACACAGTGGTGATAGCTGTTTTTTTTGTTTAGTATATATAATTTCACTCTTTTGTCCATCTGTAAGCTATTATGTCACCCGTCTCTTTTTTAATATCACTTATTTTCCAATTATCTCCCTCATCGACATCACAACCCATTCCAAAATAAAAAACTCCCTCAAGCAGTTCAAAGGATCTTGCAAATGTAGGATACTCAAATGAGAACAGCTCTTTATATGTAGTTAGATTTTTTTTGCCAAATTCTAAAACTTCTATATGAGTATTTTTTAGTGTCGTTTTGGATGTCAGAAGATAAATAATATCGCCTCTTTTAATAATATCTCTTGGAATATACCCCTCTTTTAATCTTACTTTTTTAGCATCTATCTTGTTGTTTTTTAAAACTGCTTCGTAAAATCCGAACGGTTTTGTCTGATGAGAGTTGTATTTGTATGCTCCAAGATAAATCGCTTTATCGTCAAAATTTATAATCCTTGTCGCTCTTGAGTATTTTATGTCAAACTTTGTAGAAGGGAAAAAATCAAATATGCTTATATCGTATCTCGGTACAAAGTTTCCGCTTCTATATTCGGCAACGCTAAAGTACGGTTTTGATGTTCTTTTAAATTTTTTGAGTGCAAAGAGTCTATCGCCGATACTCATAAAAGCGTAAACTCTGCTTCTGCCGAGCTTGATAATCTCCCAGTTTTTTCCTAAATCTTTTGTCATACCTACAGCCGCACCCTCATAAAGCCCGACTCCTGCAAAGAGAGTTTTGTCTCTGTACTCTAAATCATATACATGTAGAGCTTTTGGTATGTTTCTATACATTTTCCATGAAGCGTTTTGCTCTCTTTGATAAAAGTTGCCCCAGTTCCAGCTTCCTGTCGCATCATGCCCCGGTATAAAAAGCTTGTTATCTAAGAGTTTAAATATATCTACTTGATCATCATAAATAGTTGTCTCTTTATAGAACTTATCCTTTTTTGGATTATATACATGTAAATCTACATTTCCCGAGTTTTTGGAAGGTCCTTCATTTGCACTGTTGCCTGCTCCTACAAAAAGCAAACCGTTATAAACCTGCAAATCCCAGACGTTTCTCGAATAAGCGGCTTCACCGTCGCCAAATTGAGATTTTGACGGATTGCCGATAAGACGGATATCTTTTGTGACATCTGCAGCGTATAAAAAGTTTAGCAGTAAAAAAAGCAGTATGATTGGTTTAAAAATATAATTTTTCATGATAGCTCCGGTAATTTGATGGCAGAAGTATTATTTGTATCTACGTATGCCTTATACATGTTTAACATCAAAATAGGTCTAAATGAGCGTTTGTTAAATTTTAATCCCTCATAACCCATATCCGAAGCCGCATTTAAAAAATCAAGATTTTGCATTTTCATCATAAGCATGTACTCTATGTAAACATTTAAACCGCTTATGTCATGGTCGCTTTTTGTGATAAACAGATTCCCGCTTTTTTCTGTAATTTCGCCTGCGAAACCAAATGATTTTATATTGCCCTCAATTTTAACTACCAAACCAAAAATATCTTTTTTATCAAACTTGTACGCGTTATGCAGACATATCTTTGTATATGTCGTATCTTGTAAATTACGGTATTTTGACCTCTGTTTTCTTTCCCATCTGTCCAGTAGTTTTAAACACTCTTTTTCGTATCTGCTAGAATATTCAACTACTTCAACATCTTTTAATTTATTGACGCCGGTTAATCCTTTGCGTATGTATCTAAATTTTGAACCTGCAAGATTATTGTATATTTTTGGATTATAGACATACTCTTGTTCACGTAGTTTAAATGAGATGTCCTCAAAGGCTTTAGAACTTTTTATTTTTAACAAATAGTCTTTATCAACCCATAAAATCCTTGCTTTTTTTCTTCTCTCATAGTCGTAAATAGCTTCTAGTGAAGTTTTTAACACATCTTCGTTATATGGAAGAGGGGGAATAAACATCTCAAAATCCGGCTTTTTCTCTCTATTTAGAGTACGAAGCAAAAAAAGTTTTATGGAGTTGTTCTGCTCGCCGAGGAGGAGTTCCCTGCTGTTTGAGAGCGACCAGAAATATAAAAAAGGAAAATAGTAAATCCATGCTTTTTTATCTGCTTCTTGGGCATATTTTTTAAAAATATCTGCATCGTTAATATCAAGAGTTTTCAGACCTTTAAAAGCAGAGTTCTCTTTTTGCATGTTGTTTGTATGGAGCACTCTTTTTATTTTTATGCCGCTTAAATTTTTTATATACTCTATAAATTTTGGCAGGCTGCTCTCAAAGATGCCTTTAACGCATAATATATCATCTTCTTTTACGAAGTTTATAATCTCTTCTTTAATATTGTTAAAATCGATATTGTGTTTTTTTTGTATAGATTTATCTTCTAAAATATCTGCATGTTCGTTAAATTTCTCTACGGTATAAAAAGTTTGAAACCCTGAATTTTTTATAAGTTTTTGAAATTTTTTGGTGTCGATAAATGCCATCTCACCGTCTTTGTAATCAACAAATTCTGATGTGAGTAAAATTTTTCTTCCACTGTTTTTCGGTTCAATATAACTAAAAGTTTTAAAAAAACTCTCATAGCCTTCTATTCCGCCTCGGTTGCTTTGGTCATAGAGATAGAACTTCTTATTTATATACTCTATTTTGTAGAAAATACCGCTGCTCTTAAAACTTTTACAACCGTAATACTCATCAGCCGCATCATGTATATCTAAACCTAAATGGTACGAACAAAGCAAAACACCGAGTGATGCCGACACTGCATACTCTTCAAAAAAAGGAACTCTGTATGCTATGACTTTATTTTCAATTTTGGCTATAACATCCCAGCCTAAGTTTTAAAATTTCTTATAAAGAAGATGAGCATTACATGTACGCCTAGAACCGTAAGTTAAAATATCTACATGTCCGTATTTTAGTGCCTCTTTTTTGATTTTATCGTAGTATCTGTCATCGTAAGGCAGAAGAAGTTTTCCGCCTTTTTTTATGCCATAAGCTATTGAGAGTTTATTTTTTATAATATTTTCAATGCTCTCAAAGCGTTCTATGCCCTCATGCCCGATGGAAGTTATTACGCCGATATCGGGATTTATAAGACGGCTTCTTCTTTGGATTTTTTCTTTTTTTGCAATCGGAATTTCAAGAAAAAAAAGTTCATTTCTCTGTCTCATTGATGCTAGTTTACAGTACGACGAAGCAGCATAGTTCGCACTGTTTCTTCTAGTGTAGCAATCTTTTTGTTTTTTTGAGATATCGTTAAGATTTAGCTTAAAAGCTGTTTTTCCGTAGCTTCCCGTGATAAGTACTTTTTTTGCTTCTGTCTTTTTACTCGCATATTTTGCCAGTGCTTTTATGGCAAAATAGCTGTTTTTTACTCTTAAGATAGGAATTTTTGCATCTATTTTTACATCTTCGCCGGCTATAACAGCACCGATCCCTTTTTTTATGGCTTCATATATTTTATGCTCATTGTTTTTGTATGCTTTTGGATTTGGCCAGTTGTTTGATCTTACGACAAAACAATCTCCGCTTTTTAAATAATGATATGTGTTATGGAACTCTTTTATAATAAGATTTTTATCATCAAGATTTTCCCACTCTCCATTCGTGATATCGGCTATTTCATCAGTATTAAAGTGAAGATTGTCTTTCATTGTCTTATAACTCATTTAAGATTTTTGAGAGTATAGTCGTATTTAAAATACTTTGTTTAAAGTTAGTGATTGTGAAATAATTTTTTGCTTTAGTAAAGTCAATCATTTTTGCGCAATCAATAGTGAACCACTTTAACCCCCAAGTTCTATACTCAAAAACCAGATGAGTTTTTTTAGAAAATCTCTCTTTAATATCCTCTTTATCACCCTCATCGGATTTTAAGAGTTTGAATTTACCGTTTTGCTTAGTATATTTTACAAACCCTATATGCAAGTTCATGGTAGCAGCTTCTACATGTAAGAGATATTTATCGTCTTCAAAATAGTAAAAGCTTCCAAAGAGCTGTTTTTTAGGCAGGTTTGGGTTCTGATCAAGGTTATTAAACCAATTTTTGCAATATGTCTCGTTATAAACATATGAGGCATTTCCAGTCTCTTTTATATCATCGTTAACTAGTTTAAATTTAGTGTTTGAGCAGATATAATTGTCAAGGGATTTGAAAAAGCCCATAAGCATAGAAGCTCTTAAATCGGTATAAGTGCTATATATATCCGTGATTTTTTTGTACTCGTCTTTTGAAATATTGTTATTTAAAAGAGATAGGTTTAAGGGGGTTTTGTTCTCAACTTCATCTAAAACTATCAAAGCTTTATATTTTGTTATGTCGTCTTGTGATAACTGAAAATTTTCTATATCGTAATCATATTTGCTCTTATCTTTAAACTTTAAGATTTTATCTGCAACACGACCTAAATATAGGTATGCGTTTCCGATAATAAATAACAAATCCCCGCCTTGAACTTCGCTGTAGAGACTCTTTGCAAGAAAATCCAAATCATCGCTATGCGCTACATGTATGCTAGAATCCTTTAGATTATCGGTAACATAATCCATGTAGCTGCCCGTAGTGTAGAGTCTCTCTATCTTACTCTCGTTTATCATTTTTGCCAATTCGCCGTGAGCCTCTTTTGTCCAGTCGCTGTCTTTTTTAGTTGATATTCCGCCTACAAGAGCTACAATTTTTCCCTCAAGTTTAAAGTTTTTCATATCGTTAAAAGCCGAACGCATTCCGTGTATGCCGCCTCTGCGGCTTTGGTCGTAAAAGTGTACAAGTCCTGAGCGTTTATGAATATTTAGCATTCTTCCCATTGTCTCAAACGGTACAAGCCCGTCATAATCAAGTGCCGCTTTTTTAACATCGTAACCCATCTCTTTGACTGCAAGCAGAATTCCTACGCTTGTTAGCGGGGCATGCAGTTGAAACAGCGGTAAAAAGTACTCTACTATCTCTTTGTCTATATCTGCTTTAATATTCCAACCAAACCTTTTAGAATCAAAACTTTTACTAATTATTTTTGCATTATCGCTTTTTAGAGTTCCGTAAGTTAAGATGGTAATGTCCGGTTTTCTTTTGTAAATAGCGTTTAGAAGTTTAGGATAGTGCTCTATGTTAGAGTTCAAAATACATTTTCCACCCTCTCTCAGCCCCTCTACGACGGAAGATTTTGCAGTCATAATATTGTCAATAGTTTTGTGCATATCCATGTGATTTGGACCGATATTGGTAAAAAAGCATAGATTTGGATTTACCATTTTTGTTCTCTCTACCCTATATGCCTCATCGCTTCCTACCGACACTTCATTTATCTCTATAACATCATCCTCTTCAAGATTTGCCAGTGAGCGAAGTACGGGTACTTCGGTATTTGCACTGTTTAAGACGGCATGTGTTTTGGCTTGCTTGTTTAAGATATGGTGAAATTGGACTTTTGCTCCCGTTTTTCCTTCTGTTCCCGTGATTAAAACGGTATAAGGATTATGCTCCTGCCTAACCTCGATGGCGCATTTTTTAAATGCCTCAAAACAATCTTTTACATGTAAGATAGGCAAATCTATTAGATGTGCATAATCTAAGTTATCCAAAACAACGGCTTTCATACCCTTGTCTAAAACTTTTTTTAGTTCACTCTCAACATTTTTACCCTCTTTGAGCCAATCTTTTATCGCCATGGCAAAGTAAACATTGCCTTTTTGGTATGTTCCGTAAGTTCCTACACCGCTGAAGCGAAGGTTCTCATCAACTTCATCTCCTAGCCATTTGCCGCCTGTGTAATTAACCAATCGCAAAGGCGTTAAAAATATCTCTTTATAGTTCTCTATTTTTTTACTCAACTCCGAAGCCATTTGAGTGAACTTTTCTCTATCCTCTTTTGACATGTCTAAAATATAGTAATCAAACAATCTTAACTCAGGATTGGCAATTAAATCTTTGGTTCTTTGCATGCCCTTCTTTACCTCTTCAATCCACTGAGACAAAGAGACTTCGTTGTCTAGGTTCGGGTTCTCTAAAAGAGCAGGGCTAAAGCCGTTATATGTCAAAAGATGAGTGAGCGTAACACAGCTAAACGTTCTTGAGTTTCCGTCGGGGAAAGGGTGTAACAGCTCTAGTTCACGGGGAACAAGTGCAATAACTTGCAGTTTTTCTTCATCTGTTGCGGCTTTTTTTATATTTTTGTTGTATCTATCTACTATATCTTCCATCTTTGCAACCATCATCATCTGCACGGCATGTTTGGCTTCATAAAATTCATGCAAAGAGAGTTTGCCTTCAATAGCTTCTTGTTGCTTTTTTGTTATGTTTGGATACCAGTTGCGGTAGTTGATTTTCCCCTCTTTTAACATTACCTTATAAATTTCATCTACATTAAGCTCATTTGCAGTTTTGCCCCATTTTTGGCTGTTGAATATAGCCGTTTGGTCATCCCTTCTCATCTCAAATACTTCTACAAGATGCTCATAAGTCGTAGATTTTGCAAAAAACGGCATCCCTGAATTTAAGTAACGGATGTCTCCGGGGCTTGATTTTAGATTTGTAGTTTCGACGCTTAACATACACACTTTATGTAGTTCTCTCAGATAAGTCGCTCTTAGTCCGCCGGATATGTCAAAATTATCAAGCATAAATGAAAAACCGTTTAAAAGGGCTTGTACGCTGCCTCTCTCTCCCGCTTCATATCCGACCCATCCGTTATATTTTTTTTGAAATCTCCCATCAACGAAGAATCTCCAAAATTGAGATTTGTCAAAGTTTTTTAAGTAATATATGCCCGACATTCTTTAATCCTTGTATTAGTTAATTATATCTTGAATGTTTAAAACCAAGATTTTCCCTGTATCTTCACTTATCTCATCATAATCAAACTTTTTAGGGTCTGAAACTTCCGAGCCGAGTGAAAAATAGAATCTATCTTCAAGCAGTTCAAACGACCTAGCAAAAGTAGAACTTTTAAATGATATATACTCCGTAAATGAGTCAAAATTATTTTTATGGGTAAAAAAAACTTTTACGGTTTCGCTTTTTTTATTATAAGTCAGCAGATATGTTTCTTCATTTTTATAGAGTATGTCCCAAACTTGATAATCATCGGGAATTTTTACTTTTTTACTTATAAGTTTATCGTTTTTAAGTTCTATATAATAGACGCCAAAAGGTATAAATTGATGGTCATTGTGTAGATATGCTCCTATATAGATAGTTTTTTTATCAATTTTTACAAAACGAACAATTTTTTGTGATTTATAATCTAAGTTCTTCGTATTTGGAAAAAAATCTTTAGAGCTTAAATCGTAATTCGGAACGAAAACGTCAAATTTATATTCTGCGACACTGAAAAACTGCTCCCTTTTATTTTTGGGCATCTTTTTTAAATCTTCCGAGGAGGGAAAAAATTTTATCGCAAAGAGCCTCTCTCCTGCTTCTAAAAACGAGTATATGCGAAAGTGATTTAGATTTTGTATGTTCCAGCTGTTTGCGTTATCGTTTGAAATACCAACTGCCGCACCGCCTTTGACTCCTAGTGCCGTAAATATTTTGCCGTTGTAAAAAGCGATATCATATACATGTAGTCCGTCTTTTATATTTCTGTATTTTTTTAAATTTTTGTTAGGTTCTTTTATATATATATTTGCATAATCCCAGTTTTGCGTGGCATCATGTCCTGGAATATACAATTTATTTTGAAATGTTTTGATTGTATCTATCTGCTCGTCATGTATAATCGACTCTTGTTTGAACTCTTTTGTGGAGGGATTATAACTTATAAGGGGCAGGGGACCTGCATTTTGCGCAGGACCTATGTTGCTGCTGTTGCCGGCTCCGATATAGAGTTTTCCCTCAAACTCTTTTATATCCCAAATATTTCTGGCATAGAAATCTTTTTTATTTGGATACATGTCTTTATAGGCAGAATCAAGCATCTCTAGTTTGCCGCTTACATCCAAAGAGAATAAAAATGCACTTAATAGTAAAAGTAAAAACAATACTCTCATATTTTATAAAGCCTTTATTTTTACGGTTTTTTAACCGCTGTCGTGTCGTTTATGTCAATATCCGTTTTGTATAGTCTTGCAAAAAAGCAAGCGGCGTGTTGAACGCTGTCTACTCTTACCCATTGTCTCGTAAGCTTAAATCTAAAACTGTGAAGTGCTTTTTTTGGGTCTACATGAGGATAAGCAGACTCTTCGCTGTTAAAAGTTTTCATCAGACCTTTTGCACTTAGGAGCATGTTTTTCATAATCCACTCTGCTTTGGTTTCATCACCAAGATATTTGGCAAGGTAGTAAGCACTTACAACGCCTTCACACCTAGAAGCGTCATGATAGACATGATCACCATACTTATAAAAGAAGCCGCCTATATAGTCTTTGTTAGAAGCAAGTGTATTCTCATTTGTGTACATGTGGTTAAACATAGCTTTAGTATCGTTAAAGACAAAGTCTATATAACTTTTTTTTCTAAAGTTTTTAACTTTTACCCACTCCTCTATCGCCTGCATTAGCCAGGCATCGGCGGGAAGCGGTTCAAAAAGATGGATATACTTTATCGGTCTTATATCCACTAAAAAATCAAGTGCCATCTCTGCTTTTTTAAGTAAATCTTTTTTTAATTCTTTGTCGATATCTCTTACATGTAGATAGTAAAGAGCAAGCCCTAAAAGAGCCTCTCCTGGATAGTAAAAAGAGAACAGCTCTTTTTTTACTTCATCATTTGGATTTATTAAAGGTTCGCCGTTGTTAAAATTTGGGTGGATGTAGTAACCTATAAGCTCACCTTCATCATCGACACGGCTTAGTATATGACGAACCAGACCGTCCATCTCTTTTCTATAAGATTCATCACCCGTATGTATGTAGTAGTGCATAATAGCGACCAGACCTATACCCGCGCCTCCGAGTTTTGATTTTTTGTTAAAAAACGGATAGCAGGCGTACTCATCTTTGTATGTATGAGTCTCAAACGTTGAGAGTAAAAAGTCTATCGACTCTTTTGCTTTTTGTAGATATAGCTTATCTTTAGTTAGTTCATATCCACGCAGAAGAGTTATAGTGCCGCCGCTGTGTCTTAGTATGTTGTTGTATAGAGGGTTTATCATATTGGGGTGCATATCGTCTATTATGGTGTTTTTATACGGGTCGTAGTAGTATAAGAAACTGCCGTCTTCATTCATGTTCTCTACAAGCCAATTGATACTTTTTAAAGTTTTATCGTAGATTGCCTCTTTGTTAAACTCTATAGGAGATGGATATCCTCTCTCAAGCTCCAATACTTCATCGCCAAAAGATATATATGCTCTAGATTCTATAAATGTATACTCAATATCCTCTCTTCTCATAAGATGGACTCTTTGGCTTATCTTATCTGTTATTTTTGATATACCGCACTGTTTTGAGAGGTAATTTAAGAGTTGATTTACGCTCATTATCGATTTAGTAAAAGCGTCTGTAGGCATAAAAAATCTTGTCACGCCTTCATAAGTGTATTTTAAGCCGTTTATGCCCGGTTCAAATCTGTTTGGAGATTTCATCTTCATGGTTGTTAGATTTCGTATATTGCACTCATACTCTTTTGTTATTATCTCAAACATGATTCTACATTTTGAACTATCTTTTAAATCAAAATCTTTAAATTTTTGGTTTTCTTTTAATTTGTTGCTTATTCTGTTTATGGATTTTGAGAGGCTCTCCTGCCTTGTTCCCCATCTAATAGGAGTATTGCCTGCTTGAAAAAGAGTTATATAAATTTGGGATATGTTTTTGTCATAATCGAAAAAATTGTTATACTCTTTTGAAAAAGGTACATTGTAGAGGATAGAATCTCTTATGTTCATAAAAAAAGATTTTATAGTTTTTTCTTTCATGACTTACTGTTTCAGTAGTAGTATAAGTGAGATACGGTCATTTACATGAAGCTTTGAAAAGATAGAACTTACATGAGCTTTTACTGTTCTAAGAGTTATATCCTCCTTCTTTGCTATTGCTTCGTTTGTAAAACCTTTTAAGATTAAATTGACGATTTCAACTTCTTTTTGCGTCAGCCTGTTTTCAATCATTTCAATTGCTTCTTTGCTTAGAACCTCTTTTTTTATACCTGATATCAAAGATGCGGTTAATTGAGGATAGGTCCAGACTTTCCCGCTCTTTATTGTTTCATACAGCTGTTTGAAATTGGCTTGAGACATTCTTGAGTTTC
The DNA here is from genome assembly GCA_002899765.1 of Sulfurimonas sp. Lineage (GTDB taxonomy): Bacteria > Campylobacterota > Campylobacteria > Campylobacterales > Sulfurimonadaceae > Sulfurimonas. Next base: position 17,121 of record PPDH01000007.1, read on the forward strand.
CGTACGCTTTTGCCCCAAAACGGATTACTCTTCTGCCCGTAGCAATTTCGGGTGATTTTTCAAGAACAATAAGGTTTTTTGGAAGTTGATTTAGAGATATAAGCTTATTTATATAGTTTGAGACGGTATCAAAATCAGCTACAATGATGCTGTCATGATTTTTTTCCAGTTCATATTTAAGCGACTCTAAATCATAGACAATGATAGTATTCTCACTCTTAAATTTTTCAACCCATTCGTCTAAAATATTTTGATCAGTGCTAAAATATATCATTTTATCTACCTTTCCGAAAAAACATACTGTTTTGATTTTAGTATAGGTTTTAGTAAATACTGCATAACACTCTTCTTCCCTGTTACGATATCGACATCTACAGTCATGCCGGGGATTATTTTAAGAGGATTTTGCTCATCTCCGAGATAATTTTTTTCGGTCTCGATATTGATGATATAAAAAGTATCACCTTTCTCATCCACGGTAGTATCGGGAGAGATGTTTACAACTTCCCCGATTAACGACCCATGTATAGCAAAATCATAAGCAGAAACTTTAACTTTGGCAGCAGCACCCGGATGCAGATGTGCTATATCACTAGGCTTTATTTTAACTTCAAGGTAAAGCCTCTTGTCGGTAGTAACAATTTCAATCAAATCTTCACCCGGTTTTATAACTCCTCCAACAGTGTTTACATAAAGTTTTTGAATTATTCCATCAACGGGGGATTTTACCATTGTCCTATTTACTTGATCGCTAAAAGCTATCTGTTGAGCTTCGAGTCTCTCAAGTTCGGCACTTACTTCGTTTAACTCTTTTTTTGCATCGTTCATAAATGTCTGTTGTGCCTCAACTCTTTTACTTCTTTGCTCTTTTATAGCTTCTAGTAAGCGGGGAAGTGAAAGTTTTGCGGCTTCAATGTCATTTTGAATACCGTTTTCTTCTCTTTTTAGTTTTAAAAAGTCAACTTTTGATTTAATCCCCTCTCTTACCATAGGTTCTGTCATGGCGACTTCCTCTGTAACATATTCTAATGATACTTGCAGGGTTTTAATTTTAGCTTTGGCTTCTTCGTACTCCTGTTTTTTTTGCTCGATTTGTGTAACAATCGAATTGTCTTTTGCCATAAAACCTTTCATGTCCGATAGATAAAGCTCCTTCTCTCTTTTTACATGATGCAAAAATTCAGGATTATCCGTCTCTATACTTATATCTTCAAAATTTAGATTATTTGCTTCTGCATAAAGCCTCATCTTTTTAGCTTTTAGTTCCATATATTTTATTTCATTAGTAGCAGAAGTTGATGTTGTCATAGAGTTATTTATTTTAAGTATGACTTGACCTTTTTTGACAAATTGTCCTTCACTTATAAGAATAGATTCTACAATACCGCCTTCAAGATTTTGAATTATCTTGTTTTGCCCAAAAGGCACTACTTTTCCATCACCTCTTGTTATCTCGTCTATCTCTGCAAAAGATGCCCAAACAAGAGCTAGGACGATTGTAATTATCCACAATCGCAAAACATTGCTTATTCTAGAAGGTGTTTTCTCAAGAATAGCCGAGCTTAGACTTTTCATAAACTCATAGTCTGTTTCGGTAAACTCTATTTTTTGATCATTTTTTTTCATTTTTTCTTACCATCGTTTAGTTTCAAAAGTGCTTCTTCTTTCGGAGCGTCTATTATCACTCTGCCTTCATGTAAAACGATTATTCTATCCACTATCTTAAGCAGAGACATCTTTTGAGTAACAATAATTGAAGTAACTCCTTGGAGATTTTTTTCAAAATTTTTCAAGAGTTTTGATTCGGTTGTCTGGTCCATAGCGTTACTAGGCTCATCCATCAGCATTATCGGGGAGCTTACTAAAAAAGCTCTAGCGATACCAATGCTCTGTTTTTGACCACCTGAGAGTCCTTGTCCTCTCTCTCGAATAGGCATCTCATAGCCTCTGGGGTGTTTTCTTATAAACTCATCTGCACAGCTTATATGAGCGGCTCTAATCATGGCTCCGTTTGTAGCATGTGTCGCTCTAAATTTGATGTTGTCCTCAACTGTACCTTTAAAGAGAAGAATATCCTGAGATACATAACTCATATGTTTTCGCAAATCTGCGGGGTCTATCTGTTTGATATCTATACCGTCAATAAGTATCTGCCCGGAATCCGGTTCATACAAGCCCAGAAGCAGTTTTTGTATCGTACTCTTTCCTGAACCCATTCTTCCTATAATAGCAACCTGTTCCCCGGGATTAATCTTAAAAGAGACATTTTTCAGTGCAGGCACATCGTTATAAGGGTAAGTAAAGGTTACTTCTTTAAACTCTATATCACCGCTAAATTCAGGTGTTTGAACAAATGATTTTCCTGCAGGTCTCTCACTCGGTTGAGAGATTATCTCATTTAGAGATTCATAAGAAGCTTTCGTATCTTCATAGTTTGTTAAAATTGATGCAACTTGCCCCATCGGTGAGACAACTCTTGCCGAGAGTAAAACTACGGCTATCAATCCACCCATAGAGAGTTCAAAATCTTTAATAAGATAAACACCGTAAACAATAACCATAACTCTGTTTAGTTGAATAAAGAATCCGGTTATAATAGGAAGAGAAGCGGATAACGTACGAGATTTCAGACTTCTTTTTGCTATCTCACCCGTTGCCTCCTCCCATTTCCACTGAATCTGTCCCAAGGTACCCAATGTTTTTAAAGTTTCAATATTGTTTAGAGCTTCTATCAAGATAGAATTTTTGTCTGCGCTTGCTTCATGAGTATCTTTTATACTTTTTTTAAGAGAATTTTTAAGAAAAAATGCATAAGAAATGATAAGTATTACACTTATTAGGGGTATAAGCACAATATTTCCTCCCAAATAAGCGATTACTAAAAGAAAAATAACCGTAAAGGGCAAATCTATAACGATAGCCATTGTAGCACTTGTTAAAAAACTTCTAACGGAGTCAAAATCTTTTAGCTTGCTGGCAAATGTACCGACTGATGCAGGGTGATTTGCCATTTTCAAGTTTAATATTTTTTCAAAAATAATTGAGGACATAATTACATCGCTTTTCTTGGCGGCGTTTTCAAGCAGATATGTTCGTGTAAATTTTAAAAAGGTATCCAGTCCCATAACCACTATAACACCAATTGCAAAAACCCAAAGAGTTTCAATGGCATTGTTTGGAACGACTCTGTCATAAACATTCATGGTAAAAAGAGGAGAAGCCAGAACAAATATATTTATGAGTAAAGAAGCATATAAAACCTCTTTATACGTGGATATGGAGAGTTTTAAAGTACTCCAAAACCAATGTTTCTGATTTAGCTTTAATGTATTATCGGTTTCATCAGAATGTTTAAAAGCTTTTTTTATTAAAAATCCATAACCGATATATTCATCTTCAAGCACATCTATATCAACCCACTGCTCAACCGCTTCTTCTGCAGGCATAATTATCTTTGCCTCTGTTCTGTCTTTGTTAAAGCTCTCCAATATACATGCGTTTTGGTTTGATAAAAGAATAATAATAGGCAGTTGAAGAGATGATATCTGAGATAAAGGTCTTTTAATAATACTTGATTTTAAGCCTGCTTTCTCTGCTGCACGAGAGAAGAGCCCTTTTGAATTGTTTATTGAAAAAAGTTCAGGGGCTTCTGCTCCTTGTTCTATAGGAAGTCCTGCTGTAAGAGCTTCTGCAGAAAAAGGGGTATGGTAAAGCTTGGTAAATAACACTAAGCATTCAAGCAAAGAGTCCATTCTAAGATTATCAACTTGGGTTTGTAACATTTAGAAACATTAAATTTATTTTTATCTATTTATGTAACACACTTATGCTTAAAGTATGTAAAATTACTTTTAATACTATTTAATTAGTTCAACTTCTATGCGGCGATTTTGCGCTCTGCCATCAGGAGTTTCGTTACTTGCTATAGGTTCTATAGAGCCTTTTCCTATAGTTGCAAGCCTCTCAGCACTAACCCCGTAAACTATAAGAGCTTCTTTGACTGAATTCGCACGATTTTGGGAAAGTATTTTATTTTTTGCTTCATCTCCGCTTGAATCGGTATGCCCTCTGATAATAACTTTCTTATAGCCTGGATTTTCCAATAGAAAATCTGCAAACTTTTTTACATCATTATCTAAATCAGGTAAAATTTCATAGCCGTTTGATGGAAAATTTACTTCTAAAATTGCAGATTTTGGACACCCTTCATCATCTACTTTAAAACCTTTGGCGGTATCTGGGCACTTATCTTTTGAGTCAAGTACGCCATCTTCGTCTGAATCTAGTTCGCACCCCTTCTCATCGACACTTATTCCCTCAGGAGTTTTTGGACACTCGTCTTTTGAGTCAAGTACTCCATCACTATCACTATCATTATCAGGAACACATCCTTTCTCATCAACTATGCTTCCTTTAGGAGTATTTGGACATTTATCTTTTGAGTCAAATACTCCATCTTCATCAGAATCTTTTATTAATTTCCTAACGATTATATCAACACGGTTGTTTAGCTTAACACCTTCATTTTCATACAGACCGTTAGTGTACATAGGCGCTTCATCCGATAGCGCGTTAATTACGATATGCTCCGCTTTTGCACCTGCATCTATAAGTTTGTCTTTAACGACTTGTGCTCTTTGGCGTGATATATTAAGCATCTCCTCTTTTGACATCTTCTCATCATCTGCATTTCCAAGCAGGTCAAATTTTAGATATTCAAAATCGTAAGGCTCTACTTGTTTGATTAAAGCATCCAACCTCTCTTGAGCATTTTGTGTTAGAGCAGTACCTGTACCTTCAAACAAAAATCCTCTATACCTCTCTGTAAGAAGCGTGTCTTCATAAGTAAATTCACACCCGTAAATGTTTATCATTTTTAAATTAAGCGAATTGTTGCATATATCTCTATCGTTAACTATTAAGTCTGTATCTTTATCCAAGAATAGAGGTAGAACATCACTGTTTTGAGGTGTTTTTTCATCTATAGCTAAAGATACTGCGGGAATGTCATAATCATTTGAATTTTTATCAACTCTGCTTACATGTGAATAATCAATATTTGTATTAACAACCAATCCAACATTTGAGTAATCTACATTAGAATCACCTAAAATAGTCGTAACAAGTGTACCTAATGAATCAAGTATCCTGTATTTTGCAAATATGGCACTGTACTGGGCATTGATAATTTGATCTTTTGAGTTTATAAAATCATTTTGAGCAGATAAAAGATCAAGAAGTGAACGGCGGCCTAAATCATACTCTTTTTTATAAAGATCAAGTGTTTTTTGAGCAAAATCTTTATATTCTAGAAGCGGTTCTAACTGTTTTGTAAGCTGCTCATTGGCTACCCAAGATAGAGCTAAATTATCGATAGTCTCTCTTCTGAGAGTATCTTTTATATATACTTCTTTGTGGACTTCACTTATGCTTTTTTGAAGTGCTGCCGTATCTGCAAAACCGTTAAATAGATTGTATTTCACAAAAGCCATTGCTCTAAAACGGTTTCTCTCTCCTTCGGAAGCACCTAGATTTTTAGTGAAATTTTGAGATACTTCTATGTCAAATTGAGGATAAAAAGAAGATTTATTTTTATGATGAGTAGCCTGTGCCAGTTTGATATTATGTTTACTAACAAGAAGAGATGGATTGTTTTGTATAGCAAACTGCACCGCATCATCAATGTTTTTTGGAAGAGTAAAATTTATTTCCGGCTTAGTCATTCTATTTATATCTATATGTCTGCCGAAAACTTTATGCATATTAAAAACAGCATCTTTTAGATTATTTTCTTGAACTAGATAGTTTGAGTTTGCCAAAGAGAGAGATGATTGTATTTTGTTTACTTCAGAGAGTGTTGTTAACCCTGAGTCATATAGTTTTTCTACTTTTTCTAGAATCTCTTGAGTAATATCTATATTTTCTTGCGTATTAGCCAATAACTCATTTTGTTTTAAAACAAGAAGATACTGATTTACCATCTCAAAAGCAGTTGAATTTACTTTTTCAACATAGTGATAAGCAGCTGCAATAGTTCTGTTTTCATGCTCTTTGACCTGATATGTTGTTTCAAAACCTTTTAAAATATTTTGAGTTAATGTTAAAGAGTTGTCATATACTGCAAAATCAAAAGACCCATCCGGTGCAGCGGGGCGATCATTTAGCTCAGTATGTTCATACCCTATACCTAAAACCAAGTCCAATTTTGGATAATACCCTGAATTTGCTATATCTATATCCTCTTTTGTAGAGTTATAGTTTTTAAGCCTTTCTAAAACAATTGGATTTGTGGATAAAACTTCTTGTATTGTTGTTTTTAAATCCTCGGCACTCAACAATGATATTGCCGTTAATATTGATAATGAAATTTTTTTCATATTTTTATTCCTACTTTATTGTTTTACTACTCGTAGAGTATTCATTAGTTTTATTTTGTTGTAGAGTATGATATCCAAAGATAGTGGTAAAGTAGTGAGTTTTTAATAATTGTAATATATAATTTATGAGACTAATCTATATCCTATTCCATAAATATTTTTGATAGTATCTCTTGGAAGTTTTTTTCTTAAATTTTTAATAATAGTTTTAAGGGCATCAATTTTATCTTCTTCATAGCTATACCATACTTTGACTATTATCTCATCATAAGTAAATGTTTTGTTTAAGTTAGAGGTTAAAATAGAGAGTATTTTTTTCTCTTTATTTGTTAGAAGAATTGAAGTTGCTGATGAAAAAAGCTCTTTTGAATAAAAATCCCAATAAAAATTTTCTTTAAGATGTAGCACTTTTTTTGCAGATACATTAAAGTTACAAAGCTCTTTTAAGACAAGATTTAAAGCATTTTTTAACTCTTGCCTGCTTATAGGTTTTACTAAATATTTAGTAAGTTTAAGTTCTGCGGCTTCTAGCAGATAGTTTGTTTGTGAATGGGCACTTAAGATTATTGCTTTTGTTGTATGATCGTCTTTTCGTATTTTTTTCAGTAATTCTATACCGTTTAATTTCGGTATATTAATATCTACGATGAGTATGTGAGGTTTTTTTTCTTTATATATTCTATAAGCATCTTCTCCGTTATCTGCTTCATAAACATCTAAAAAATATCTTTTTAGATATCTGACATAGTTGTCTCTAGTGGCTTTTTCATCCTCTACAAATAAAATATTATATAAATTTTTTACTTCATTCATAATCATCCTTTATCTGCAGTCTTTAATATAATGTAAAAACATGCACCTTCTTTGGTGTTTTTTACCTCTAATCTTCCTTGCATACTCTGTTCTACTATCTTTTTTGAGAGGTAGAGTCCTAATCCCGTTCCTTGTGATTTATGCTTTGTAGTAAAGTATGGATTGAATATTTTGTCTATTATCTCATCATTTATACCGAGAGCATTATCGCAGATAGATATATGATACTCATTAGAGATGATTTTTATATCTATTTTTATTTTATGTTTAATAATTTTTCTACTTATAAACTGAGCTTTCGCACCTAATTTTAATCGATATGCTTTCTAAAACAACTGTAAGTAGGGCATAGTAATAAAATACTCCATGGTACTTGACACTA
>PPDH01000028.1:0-62675 GCA_002899765.1 Sulfurimonas sp.
TAAAAAATTATAACATTTACATGATTTCAAAAGGCTTTTTAAAATTTAAATTAGCTTAAATTATTGGTTGTTTGCGGGAATCTGCAAGTGGCTCTTAAAATAAATTAATTAATCAATGATATAATACCAATTTTAAATAAATAGTGAAAAGAGTTACTAAAATCATGTTTCAAGATATTGTTATCATACTTGTTATGAGCGTTCCCATGTTAATGTTTGCGGTTTATCCTGGATTAAAACTCGGAGACTATTTTGAAGAAAAACACAACGTAGAAGAAAAACAAAAACGTATCGTTATCATAGCTACAACCGTTGTGTTTGCGGTAACTCTCTCCTCTTTGCTGCACTTTCTTTAATATCCGCTGTACAACTTCTTTATAAATAACACAAACAAATACCAAAATTTGACAATGTTTCAAATTGTTACATAAATAATAAAACTAACCTTAATTTTTATATTTAGTAGAAAAATTGATTTATGTCAACAAATTTTAAACTAATTAGGACTAAACTTCTCTTGATTCTGAAAAATTTTAGCAATTGAAGGAGATAGAATGGTAAATGAGGTTTTAATGACACAAGATATTCTTGTGGATGATTTCTTGACAATATTTGTATCTTCTGCTCTTGTTCTAGTATTTGGAGGATTCTATGTTGGTATATATACAGCCGTAAAAGTTAATATGCTTAAAAAATGGACTATGCCTTTTGGCTATCTATTTTGGGTGCTTACTTCTTATTGTCTCTATTTAATGGGAAGTTTGATGCATGTTAATGAACTGACGGCGAAGGCTTTAGTTGTTGCTGCTATTGGATTGTTATTGCTTCCACATGCAGTTTACTACATGCAAGATCGTGTTCATCAAGAAAATGAACACTAACTTATATATATTGACCCATAATTTATAGGAGGGTATAGTGGCTACAAAATCCGTATGGAGTGATAATCGCTTCTGGCAACGTTCAGCGGCATGGATCACAGGATTTGCATCAGTTCTTCTCATTTGGTTGACATTTGACACAACAAGTCAGATTTCTATGGGAAATGATTCAGATTTACAAAATGGTGTAACTAAAAGGGTTCCGGGACCTACAGTTATTAATTATAAGATTACTTATGAAATGAACAAAAAACGTCAACACGAAATTCCTGTAATCGGAGGAATGAATGCTGATGGAACTTCAGCTTTTCAAGAAAAAGAGAAATTTTTTGGAAGAGATGACTGGAGTGAAGAAGAAGCCGCAGCATTACTTCGCCTAGGAAAATTAGGCTCTCAAGCTAAAAACTGTATGAACTGCCATACACTTTTAGGAAATGGTGCATATTATGCTCCGGATTTAACAAAAGCTTGGCTAGATCCTGCATGGGGACCAGAGGGATCAATGCAAGCAATGACAGGTAAAAATACAAAAGAAGAAGCGATGGCTGAGTTTTTACAAAATCCATCTCAATATCCTACGCATGAGCGTATGATGCCAAATCTAGGTATTACTGCTGAAGAGGCTAAAGGCTTGGTTGCTTTCTTAAAACATATGTCAACAATAGACACAAATGGTTTCCCGAGAAACTTTGGAAAAATACAAGGAGCAGTACATGGCAAATAGTTATTTAAACTCAGAATCTAAAAAACTTGCAACATGGTATTTCACCGTTGCTGCAACACTTTTTGGAGCACAATTACTTTTTGGTCTTGTTGCTGCTATTCAATATGTTGTTCCTAGTTTCTTATTTGAGATACTAGACTTTTCAGTTGCTAGAATGCTACACATCAATGCACTTGTCGTGTGGATGGTTTTTGCAATGTTCGGTTCTGTTTACTGGTTACTTCCTGATGAAACAGGAATTGAAACTGTAGGTATAGGTTTTGGAAAATTACTTTTCTTTATATTTACTGCTGCAGTAACAGTAGTTGTTCTTGTTTACATTTTTGTTCAAGTTGGATCAGCTGATGAAATGTCAATCTGGTTTATCCATGAAGGTCGTGAATATATCGAAGCTCCTCGTTGGGCAGACTTAGGTATTACGGTTGTAGCGCTTGGTTTCGTTGCTAACCTATTTATGACAGGTATGAAGGGCAATCGTTCAGGAATCGTAACTGTTCTTATGGCAGATATGATTGCATTTGCGGGTCTTTACTTAGCAGGTATGTTCTATACTGACAATATTTCAGTTGATCAGTTCTGGTGGTGGTGGGTAATTCACTTATGGGTTGAAGCTACTTGGGAAGTTTACGTTGGTTAACTTGCGGCTTACGGTCTAATCACTATGATTGGTGCACACCGTAAAGTTGTTGAAATGTGGTTATGGATTGAAGTAGCTATGCTATTTGGTTCAGGTATCTTAGGTCTTGGACATCACTATTTCTGGATTGGTACACCTGAGTACTGGTGGGAAATCGGAGCATTATTCTCTGCACTTGAGCCACTACCGCTTGTTGCTATGTTTATCCACGTTCTTTATGACTGGGGTAAAATGCAAGGTGAAGAGCATGCAAAAGGTCAACATGCTTCTGTTATTACAAATAAACCGGCGTTTACTTGGTTTGTTTTAAATGCATTTGGTAACTTTCTTGGTGCAGGTATTTGGGGATTCTTCCATACATTGCCACAAGTTAACCTTTATACACACGGAACACAGTTCACATCGGCGCACGGTCACTTGGCGTTCTTTGGAGCATATGCAACTATCCTTGTCGGTATGATGTATATTGCGGTTCAAGGCAAAAACGGCATTAAAGTACTTAACAATACTAAATCAACTATCTGGGCAACCAGTATGATTACAGGCGGTGTTGTAGGTATGACTGTTGCACTTACAATTGCAGGATATGTTCAAGTTCTTGTTTCACGTGCGCAAATGGGTGCTACATGGGCAGGTTACTTTGACGGTCAAGCAGGTGTATGGTTTGCACAAGGTATGGATTGGAGATTAATTATGGGATTTATTACATTTACTGGTTTCCTATTCTTAATCAAAGATTTACTGAGTATCGGCAAAGCTACTCACCATGTACGTTAAGGAGAAAATATTATGAATGCAATGTTTGAACCATTTGTAGATGTTGTGCCAAGTTTTTTTGGTACACTATCTCAAGGTCCATTAACTCTAACTATCTTTTTACATACTGTTATCGTACTTCCAATGATTTGGATTTACAGACAAGAAAAAGCTCGTTTAGAGCAAGAGGGTTAATTTAACCATTAGTCGTGCAGGGCCCTCGGGCCCGCACATTTATCTATTTTAGAAGGAGAAATAAAATGAGATTACACAAATTAGTTATGTCTGTTGCTGCAATGGCAGTAGTTGGTTCAGGCTTAGTTGCCGATACGTCAAAGATGGACGTTGAAGCGGTTTTTGAAAAAGAGTGTCAAGGTTGTCACGGTCCTAACCACGAAGGTGGTGTTGGTTCAGATCTTCGTCCTGCCGTAATCGGTAAGAAAAACTCTTATGAGCTTGCTTCTACTATTTTAAACGGTAAAGCCGGTACTGCTATGCCAGAATTTAAAGATAAATTCACTAAATCGGATGCAGATGCAATGGTTGATTATCTTCAACATTTTAAAGGTAAAAAAATCAAGCAACTTACACTTGAAACTGTAAAAGCTGGTTGGAAATCTCTTAATGACAGAATGGCATTTTTCAAAAAATACCCACAAGCTGCAGATGTTAAGAAAAATACAGATATCTGTTTCGTAACAGAGCGTGATGCTGAGCGTGTTGCATTCGTTGATGGTACGACAGGTAAAATTTTATCTAAACACCCGGCTGGTTTTGCTGTTCACGTAACAGTTACAAACAAACGTCAACCTCGTTATGCTTACTCAATCTCTCGTTCAGGTTTAGTAACAATGTTCGACCTTAACACTCCTGGTCAACAAAAAATTGCTGAATGTCAAGTTGGTAGTGAATCTCGTGGTCTTGCAGTATCTCCGGACGGTAAATACCTAATGGCTGGTAACTACACTCCGGGCGGCGCTATCTTAATGGACGCTATGACTCTTGAGCCGTTAAAAGTTTACCCGACTTCAAGCGTAATCAAGCCAAACGGTGACATCGATTCATCTCGTGTTGCAGGTATTTTTGATACTCCATACGGTCCTTATATTGCATTCGCACTCAAAGACGGTGGACACGTTTATATCGTAGATTACTCTAAACCAAACTACCCAATCGTTGGAGATATTCCAAATATCGGTGATATTCTTCATGATGGTTTCTTAAATGAAGGTAAAGAGATTGGTCGTTACCTATTTATCGCTTCTCAAGGAAGTGACGTTGTTGGTGTTGTAGACTTTAAAACTAAATCTTTAGTTACTAACTGAGCTTTCGCACCTAATTTTATAGTGTTACATTCGGTAGTAGCGGTATTCTCTCAGCATTTGTCATATCTATTGACATGTATTTTTCAGTTTTTNAACTAGTGTCAAGTACCATGGAGTATTTTATTACTATGCCCTACTTACAGTTGTTTTAGAAAGCATATCGATTAAAATTAGGTGCGAAAGCTCAGTTACTAAAATCTATACAGGTCCTGCATCTAAACCACACCCAGGTCAAGGTTCTTCTTGGTTTAACGAAACTCTAGGTCAACAACTTGGAGCAACAGTTAACATGAACTTAGGTCAAGTAACTATTTGGGATGACAACTTTGATGTTATTCGTCAAATTCCAATCGGCGGCGGTGGATTATTCATCGGTACATCTGAGCACACTCCTTTCCTATGGGCAGATAACGTTCTTGGCGGTTCAGATGTTTGGAATCAAGTTCACTTGATTAACAAACAAACTCTTGAACTAGACAGAATTATTACTGTAGGTACAACTAAAGGTACTGTTACAGATCCTGTAACTCATAAAGTTCTTTATAGCTGGGATGTTCCAACTGTGAAAGATGACAAAGGTAACGCAGTTACTCCTAGAATCTTACATGCAGAGCCTGCAAATCACGGTCACTGGACTATGATTTCTGAGTGGAATGCTGGACGTATCGGTATTTATGAAGCTGAGACTGGTAAATTTGTTAAATATATCACTGGTTTAACAACTCCTACATTTACTTACTCAATTGAGCACAGACAAACTATTCCAGGTGCATAATTTGCACTTTTTCTCTCTCTTTTGAGAGAGAAAATCTTTTCAATATTATTAAGTTTTTCAACTAAAAAATACTCGCAAATTATAGCAACACTTAAAGCTTCCAAGTTATACAGCACTATACAAAACTAATAATTTTTGACAATTATAAGCCAAATTTCAAGCTTAGTTTGGCTAAAATAAAACTTTAACAAAGAAAGACTATTATGAAAAAAAATATACTAATAACACTTATTTCTACACATTTACTTTTAGCAAGTGAGCCAAGCGGTAAAGAAGTTTTTGAAAAATATTGTTGGGGATGTCATCATCAGCACTCTGAAGCATTCGGTCCTTCTTTTAGCGAAATTGCTTCTAAGCGCACAAATGAAGAGATTCAAGCATACATACTAGATCCAGAATCCATGTATAAAGCTTTTGGATACAAACGCACGGTCATGACAAAATTAAAATTAACTGATAAAGAGAGAGAAACTATCGCGAAATATATTCTTTCATACAAAGGTAAATAAATGTTTAGATTATCAAATCTCATATCTTCCGTAGTTGAGGGAAAACCGGAAAGAATTCTTAACGGTTCTATCGCAATATGTAACTTTACAAATCGTTGTAACCTCTCATGTCTTCACTGCTACTCAAAATCAACACTTGATGAAGTCGATACACTCACAACCGAGCAAATAAAAAAAACAATTATACAGATGAAAGCAAACGGCGTTAAATTTATCATCTTCTCAGGAGGAGAGCCGCTTACACGAAAAGACCTTTTTGAGATTGCAGATTTTTGCAAAGAAAATGGAATCATCACATATCTCTCAAGTAACGGTCTCTATTTTACAAAAGGAAATATACAACGCATAGTAGATACATTTAACTATGTCGGTGTAAGCATAGACGGTGATGAGCCGACACATGACTACTTTCGCGGACTAAAAGGTGCATTTAAAGAGACTCTCAAAGCCGTACAGCTTGCAAATGCAACAGGAGCTAAAGTCGGCATACGCTTTACAATGACAAAAGACACTATCAACTCTTTAGAGTATATTTTTGACCTTGCAGAAAAAGAGAATATCCCAAAAATCTATATCTCTCATCTAGTCTATTCCGGACGCGGTTTGGATAACCTCAAAATGGATCTCTCAAAAGAACAACGAAGAAAAGCCGTTGAATTTATACTCAATAAAGCATTTGAGTATTATGAAACGGGCAGAGACATAGAGATAGTTACCGGTAATATGGAGCAGGATGCAATCTTGTTTTTAGAGAGATTTGCCAAAAAATATCCGCACCTCAAAGAGACAATGAGAGAGCGCCTTGTTGCATGGGGCGGTAATAGCGCAGGTCGTAAACTTTTAAATATAAATAGCGAAGGCGATGTAAGACCTGACCCATTTTTTCCGTTAACTATAGGAAATATAACAGAGCAGAACTTTGGCGATATTTGGCAAAGCGGCGAACTGCTTCAGCAGCTAAGAGTTCATCCGAGAAAACAAATTAGCGGTATCTGCGGGGAATGTGAGCAGATAGATATATGTAACGGCGGCTCAAGGTCGAGAGCTTATGCAATCACGGGTGATTTATGGAGCGAAGATCCATCATGCTACTTAAGTGAACAAGAAAGAAGGAAAAACTAATGAAAATAGACAAAGTGATATTGGGAGTTTTTTTGATGGCCTCCATTTTTATAAATGCCCATGCAAAGGGAGTAAATCCTGTACTAGCAGCCCTCAAAGCTAACGAAAAAATTTTTGTTGTCGAGAGAGAGAATCAATCTCTAGCAGTTATAGAACAAGGGCTTACAAGAGGACATATAGAGGGAATGCACGACATGAACCATGGCGTTGTAAAATTTTATGGCAAAGACGGCTATGTAATTTCTCGTGATGGATATATCATCAAATTTGACCCTGTTGAAGAAAAAATACTCAAAGAGTATAAAACAAGTGATAGCGCGATCGGCTTTAGTGTAACCAAAAACTATATAGCTGTTGCAAACTACGCTAAAAAAAGCGTTGATATCCTTGATAGAGATTTAAATCCTATAAAATCATTTGAGACGGGTTCAAAAAATGTTGGAATTAAACAGTATAAAAATTATCTTGTATTTTCTCAAATGGACAATGACAAAATCACAGTGCTAAAAGATAAAAATGAAGGCAAAGGAGTGCCTGATTTTGAGATATACAAAGAGTTTGAAGATGTCGGTGTTATGCCCTTTGATGCGATGATAAAAAATAACAATTTTATTACCGGTTTTTTTAAAAGCCCATTCTTCGGTGTCGTAGATCTTGACACCATGACTTACTCAAAAATCGATATTCTGCTTGAAGATAGAAAGCCTGTACTTAAGGTTCCTCACTTTGGCTTTTGGAGCATTAGTGATGGACATGTTTTTATACCTGCTGTCGGAAACAACAAGGTTCTTGTCTACACTCCTGACTTTAAATTTGTAAAAAGCATAGAAACAGAGGGTCTTCCTGTTTTTACTGCTCTAAGTCCTGACCAAAAATATATGGCAGTCACCTTTAGCGGTGATAAATTTCCGGTTGTTCAGATTATAGATACACAGACTCTGAAAATCATCAAAAGATTTGAATTTGACGGAAAAGTACTTCATGTAAGATGGTCAAATGTTAGACCAAATCTCTATATCTCGGTAAACGATACCAATAAAGTCGCCGTCATACATACAAAAGAGTGGTACCTTGCACGTGAAATGTACAATATCAAAAAACCATCAGGTATATTTATTTATGAAGAGGCAAATTAATGGGTAAGGTTTATTTAACGGGAGCAGGTCCCGGAGATATCGAGTTACTGACTATAAAAGCACTAAAGGTAATTAAAGAGGCAGATGTAATCATTTATGACCGTTTGGCAAATCCGGACATTCTAAAAGAAGCTAAAAACGGCTGCGAATTTGTATATGTCGGAAAAGAGGACGGAAAGCATATTGTACCTCAAGATGACATCAATGAAGTCATCTACCAAAATGCTCTCAAGTATGAGAATGTAGTCCGCCTCAAATGAGGAGATCCTTTTGTATTTGGACGCGGTGGAGAAGAGGCTCTTTATCTACATGAAAGAGGTGTTAAATTTGAAGTAATTCCCGGTATCACATCTTCGATTAGTGCCCCTGCATATGCAGGCATTCCCGTAACACACAGAGGAGTTGCCGTTAGTTTTAGAGTAGTAACAGGTCATGAGTCTCCTCATAAAAAAGAGTCTCAGATTCCTTGGGAGACGTTTAAAACAGATGATACTATCGTTTTTTTAATGGGTCTTCACAATCTTCCTAAAATCTGTAAAAAACTTATTGAAATCGGAAAAGCAGAGAATTATCCGTGTGCCGTAATTTCCAAAGGAACAACAAAAGAGCAGATTGTTATTACGGGAACTCTTCAAGATATCGTTATAAAAGCAAAAGATTTGCCTACACCTGCCCTTATCGTTGTGGGAAAAGTTGTAGAGCTTAGAGAACAACTGCAGTGGTTTGAGGAAAATGCCTAAACTTCCCGATACGTCTCAAGCGGTTTTAATCGCACCAAATATATACTGGGTCGGCATGCATTTAAAAAACGACCCCTTTCAATGCCATCCATACTTAATTATAAACGGCGATGAGTCCATTCTCATCGATCACGGTTCCATGCTTGAGTTTAGCGAGACTGTTAGAAAGGTAAAGACTCTTATAGATATAAGCTCCATAAAATACATTATTCTTCATCATCAAGACCCTGATTTAGCAGCGGCAGTTCCAGAAATAGAAAAACTTATAAACAGAGATGATCTTCAAATAGTAACGCACTCTAGAATGTCTCTTTTAATCAAACACTATCTTGTAACTTCAAGTTATTATGAAATAGATAAACATGACTACAAACTAATAACCTCTAGCGGTTTTAAGCTTGAATTTTTATTGACTCCATACTGTCACTCTCCAGGAGCATTCGTCAGCTATGACCCTGAGTCAAAAATTCTTTTTTCAGGCGATATCTTTGGAGGGATTGAGGAATCTTGGGATTTTTATGCGGATGAGACTTACTTCCAAAAAGCGAAACAGTTTCATCAGGAGTACATGCCTAGTAAAGATATTTTTAACTATGCGCTAAGCAAGATTGAAAAACTTGACATAGAGATGATCGCTCCTCAGCATGGCTCCGTAATAGAGAAAAAGTATATTGCAAGACTCATACAAGATATGAAAAACCTCGATTGCGGACTATACATAGAAAAAAAATATAATCAAGAACTTATCGACATCATAGAAGAGTTGAAAAAAAAAGAACAAGCATTAAAAGAACGTAACTTATTGCTCTTAGAACAATCAAAAAGAGCGGAAATTGGAGAGATGATTGGAAATATTGCACATCAATGGCGTCAACATTTAGCAATAATCAACACATCCCTTGCAATACTAAAAGAGAAAAACAAAGCAGATATGCTTAGTAAAGGCGAAATAGCAGACAAACTCCAAAAGATGGAAAAACGTATACTCTACATGTCTGAAACTATAGAAGATTTTATGAACTACTACACTCCCGATAGAGAAAAATCTTACTTTAGCATCAAAGAAGCTGTAGAAAAAGCATTAGATATAGTTAATTTAAAATCTGAGGACAGAGATATTCATTTAAATCTTTTACTCAGTGATACGCATAAAATCTACGGGCAGATAAATGAGTTTATCCAAGTTATTGTTTCAATACTCTCAAATATCAATGACTTAATAGCAATCAAAAAAATAGAAGGTACCGAAATAACAATTTCACTCTATGAACAAAATAGTCTTATAACTCTTAGTATTAAAGATAATTGCGGCGGAATTGAAGAAGAAAATTTAAGTAAAATATTTGATCCATATTTTACGACAAAGCATAAATCGATGGGAACCGGACTTGGTCTGCATATAGCAAAAATGATTATAGAAGATAACTTAAACGGCAATTTAAACGCTAAAAACATCTACTCCGGCAATGGAAAGAAAATTGGGGCAGAATTCATCATAAAGGTAAAAAATGAAAGTTGAAAAAATCAGAGATATGTCTGTTTTGCTGGCTGAAGATGAGACGGAACTTCGTGAAACTTTGACTGAGTATCTACAGATATTTTTTAACAGAGTCTATACTGCATCATGCGGAAATGAAGCTTACGATATATACAAACAGAAGAAACCTGAGATTATTTTGACAGATATTAACATGCCAAATCTTGACGGTTTTGATATGATTGCCAAAATAAGGAAAAACGATAAAGAGACAAAAATTATCGTTATGAGTGCGCACTCAGATCAAGAAAAACTTCTTCAAGCCATCAAGCTTCATCTTGAAGCATATCTTATAAAACCTATAAAAACGGATACGCTCAAGAATATTTTGCTAGAGACGGTAAACCTTATAAGAAAAACTGCCAATAGAGTTTATGTAAGCGAGACTATATATTGGGATTATGATACAAATACACTTTGGGAAAACACTAAAGAGATAAAACTTAGAAAAATGGAAAATCTACTATTGAGACTGCTCTTTTCTGAACCAAACAACTGTTTTTCAAGTCAAGATATTTTTACATATCTTCATACCGGCAAAGAGGAAAAAGAGTTCTCATCACATGCCATAACGTCTCTTATGAAGAGAATCAGAACAAAACTGCCAGACGGAATAATCCACAATATATATGGATTAGGCTATAAAGTCACTCCGGTTTAAGAGTTTTAAAAACTCTTAATACTTTTGTAATTCATACTTCTTGTATAACTCCACCGCCTCTTTATTTCCTTCATCTATAGCTTTTTGCGCCCACGCTTTAGCTTTAGCAAAATCTTCTAGTTCACAATATATCTCTGCTAAAAAATGATAAACAGTAGTATCTCCCTCTGCTGCATTTTTCTCAAACCACTTTGAAGCCTCATCAAACTTTAAAAGCTGCATGTAGACACGCCCGACATTTTGCTGTGCTATCTTATGTCCTGATGTTGCCGCACTCTCTAAGAGCTGGACTGATTTGGTTACATTAAGATCCACTCCATCACCATTATAGTACATAAGTGCTAAGTCGTACTGAGCATTCGCATTATTTTGCTCAGAGGATTTACTAAGAAACTCAAAGGCTTTTTTGCTGTCTTGCTCTACATTATTTCCACGCAGATAAAACATTCCCAAATCATACTGTGCATTTGCATTGCCGTTGCTTGCAGATTTCTCAAGCCAATATATAGATTTTTCAATATCTTTGGGCGTACCTAAACCATTTGCATATAGATAACTTAGTGCACTTTGGGCTGTTGTATCGCCATCCTTTGCATTTTTCTCATAAATCTCAAACGCCTTCTTATAATCACTCTTTTTAAAAGCCTCTAAAGCCGCTTTGTTATCTGCATGTAGATTAAAGAGTAACATAAATGCGACAATTATAAATTTAAACATATCCCTATCCTTCTTATTTCAATACGCTATTATACATTTTGCTTTTTAATCTTTTGCAACTGATCGACAATTTTTACAACAACCAAGTCAGATGTAACATTTAAGGATGTTCTTGCCATATCCAAAAGCCTATCTACCGCAACAATCAAAGCTATATACTCAACCGCCAACCCAAGCTGGTTTAAAATCACAACCATCATAACTAAAGAGGCACTCGGAAGTGCAGCGACACCAATACTTAATGCCACAACTGTTACCCCCAAAAGAAGCTGATCCATAAAACTCAAATCAACTCCTGCCAGATGGGATATGTAAAGCACCGCTACCGTTAAGTATGCGGCGGTTCCATCCATGGAGACGGTAGCACCAAGAGGCAGCACAAAAGAGGCATTTTTCTTATCAACGCCTCCGACCTCCTCCACAACACGCATAGATACTGGCAGAGTTGCCGTACTCGATGCGGTAGAAAAAGCCATGATAGGCGCTTCGCGTACATCACTTAGATATCTAAATGGATTAATTCGCCCAAAAAGACCAAGCAGGGCAGGCAGAGTCACTGCGGCATGTATAAATAAAACGGCTACTACCATCACTACATATTTCCATAACCCCATTATTACCTGAACCCCCTGCTCGGCTATAACGTATGAGATAAGGCTGAAAACGCCTATCGGAGTCATTTTGATAACCCACTCTGCCATTATGAGTATAGCATTTGTAACAGCCGTGAAAAAATCAAGCATTAAAAGCTGTCTCTCTTTTTTTAGGTGCAAAGAGGCTATGGCAAACAGGGCTGAAAAAACTATAATCTGCATCATAGAGCCATTTGCCAAAGCATGAAATATATTTGCAGGAATAAAGCTTAAAATCATCGCGCCAAAAGAGAAAGGTGCTACCTCGGAAGCCTTTGCATACTCCAAACCATGAGCAGACACCGCTTCTACTATAGGTATAAGATTCATTGCCAAAATAGCTGTAAAAACAGCCAATGCAGTTGTCAAAATATAGAAACTGACGGTTCTAATCCCTATCTCTTTTAAACTTTGCAGATTTCCAAGCCCCATTATCGAGACATAAATACTAGAGAAGACAAGCGGCACAACAAGCATCTTTAAAAAACTTATAAAAATCTGCCCTATTACCTGCTGTTTTAACGCTAGCTGAGGAAGAAAAATCCCAAAAAGAACTCCTAAAATTATGCCTAAGAGAACCAGTCTGTTTGTTGTGGAGTATTTTTTAATTTTTTGTATCATCTTTGGCTCTACAACAAAATATATGTTGCCAAAGCTAAAAAGCTAAAAAATCCTACAACATCCGTTACCGTTGTTAAAATAACAGCGCTTCCTATGGCAGGGTCAATATCCATTCTTTTAAGAAAAAGAGGGATAGCGGCTCCAAAGAGACCTGCCATTAAAAGATTTATTACCATACTAAGGGCGATTACGACGCCAAGCATATTTATCTTAAACCAAACCGCTGCCACAATCCCCATAACAACCGCAAAAACAACTCCATTCATTAAAGAGATTAAAACCTCTTTTTTGATAATGCGCATGGCATCACCCTGTGAAATTCCTCCAAGAGCCAGCTGTCTTACAACAACTGTAAGACTCTGTGTTCCCGCATTTCCGCCCATTGAAGCGACGATGGGCATTAAAACCGCAAGGGCTACCATACTTTGCAGGGTATCGGCAAAAAAACCTATGACGATGGAGGCAAATATGGCAGTGAAGAGGTTAAGCCCAAGCCAAGAAGCTCTTTTTTTGCCTGCTCTAAATATCTCATCATACTCCTCGGCATCATCATCAACTCCGGCAAGATGGTACATCTGTTCCGTTGCATGTTCATTGATAATATCATAGATATCATCAGAAGTTATACGCCCAAGCAAAACTCCGTACGCATTGACAATCGGCATAACAGAGAGATCGTACTCTTCAAAATAGTGAACAACATCTCTAATATTCTCTCTATCCTCTGCTCTTTTTGGCTCAAAACTATCTTCGCTCTGCTCTATATTTTCTATAAGGGTTTTCTCAAAATCAAAAACAAGCAAATCATCTAAACCGACAGTAAAGAGAAGTTTTTTATCACTGCCTATAATAAAGAGATTTTGAATATTTTCTATCTCTTTAGCATGTCTAAGCTCCGCAAATCTCTTTATGACATCATGAACAATCTCATCCTTGTATGCAGTAAAAATCTCAAGCTGCATATAGGCGCCGGCTTCATCTTCATCATAAGTCTGAAGCTTTATAATCTCTTTTTTATCATCTTCGTCAAGCGTATCAAAAACCTTAGAAGCTACACTCTCATCAACCTCTTGAAGTTCATGCATAAAATCAACTTGATCATCTGACTCAAGTGCAGATACCGCATCTCTTAACTCTTCAACGCTAAAATTTTCTACAACATCGTCAAAATATCTATCAGGAAGAGCAAGAGCAACATCACCGATTAAATCTTTTGGTACAAGTTTCAGAGATGCGGCAAATTCACTATCATCAAGCTGCTTGAGTATCTTTGCAATATCTGAGGGGTGAATCTCACTTAGCTCATGAGCGTTTAAATACTCTTGTAGTTTATTCATTTCTCAACTTATCTTAAAATGTGGCTTTAACCAAAAGATCAACCTGATCCCGTACACACATAAATACCATACACGGCATTTCAATACCAAAATCACTCATCAAAATCATAGAGGCTGCATCTATGTTCAAACTGCCCTCTGTCGAAGTTATTTTAGCCTTCGCACTTAGCTCTTTTTTTTCTCCATGAAAATCAAGCGTGCCGTTAATAATGTAGCTATTTTCTCCCTCGGTTTTTGTGACGTTTGCTATGGTATACGTTGCAAGCTTAAACGTGTCTGCCTCAACCTCTTTATACATATGCTCGTCTCTCTCGCTCTTATCGCTTGTAAAGAGAGTCATCTCAACCCAAAATTTACCCTTAATGGTACTAATATCACTGTTTTCTATAGTTATATCTGCTTTTAGATGATTGTTTATGGGATCAATGGTTTTATCCATCAACATCTCTGTATGTGCAGCAACATAACCGCTTTTTAACTCTAAGCTAATTGCAAAGAGAGGAAGTGCTAAAAGCAACATAGTAAATATCTTTTTCATGATGAACATGCCTATTTTTAAATGAATACTATTTTAACATATATTTTATTTTAATGCAGAACACCTGAGAGTGCGACTGCCAAACCAAGTCCGGATGCTATCCAACCGACAAATATCATCATAAAAGCGAGTTTTAGCATACTAGCTTCTTTGCTTAAAGTCGTAAAAACCACAACATTGTAGTATGAAATGGTAAAAGGGTAGAGCATAGCAAGCGCAAAAGCCCACTCTAAATAAGAAAGCGCATAACTTCCTATAAAGAGCGCCGCTATTAAAATATGCTTCTTTGTTTTTGAGATATTGATAAAATATGCGCCAAGAAGCCCCAAAAGATGAAATATTATGATTGTAAATGTGTACTCTGACCAGATATCTATGTCCGAATGTATAGAGAGAGTTTCAAAAAGATTTGAGTCTAAAAATATCCATATCATAAGAGGTAAATACTGTAAGTAAGGGTGCGAAACCTCTTTAGAATCCGTCTCAACCCTGTAATCTCTAAGTGCAAATGCACTTAAAAGCGCAATTAGGCTAAAAAGAACTGCCATGTAAACTCTGTTATTTGCATCATACGTAAAAAAGTAAGTGCCTATCGTATAGGCTATAGCAAGTGCAAAAAGTAGCTCTCGCTGCTGTTTTGCTTTAAAGAGATAGATACCAAGCGGAGCCATGATGCCGACGGATAGACCCAAAAGAGCAAGGGTAACTATATTGTAGTCGGGATAGGAAAAGGAGAGTGCTAACTGCAAACATAACGCAACTATTATCTTATGAATGGGTTTGCTGATTCCACCCCAAGAAAAACCCCCTAAAACCGTTCCTAAAATACCCCCTATAAACATAGGAAAAAGTGTTTGCAAATCAGAGTTGTAGTGCTCGGCAACTCCGGTTTGAACTATCAAAAGATAGTAACAAAGTTCAAACCCAAGAAGTAAAACAAGAGCCGCAGAGTGAATCATAGGCGGCTTCTAAAGATGAGATATAAAAGAGCATAAGAGATGTCGTAAAGACCTACAAGAAGCCCGAGCATATCTATAGTCCCTAGATAAAAGAGGCAAAGAAAGATAGTTCCGGTAATCAGACGGGCAATTGAGGTAAAATAGGCAAAAAGATGCGCCTCTTTGGTTATTCCCACGAGATGCAAGATACCGACAAAGCCCATGAAACCAAAAACCAGATAGTAGTACGGAGTAAAATGAAGTCCTAAAAATTCAAAGAGTATCGGTGCGGATAAAAAGAGAATAAGCGCACCCAAACCATCCGATGCAAAGCCGTTTAAATGGTAGAGTTGAAGCAGAGAAACTCTCTTTATGTTCATCTTTTTAATTATGTAATAGACTAAGCCGGCAACCCCGATAATACCGCCAAAAAGACGAATCCACCACATTAAGACGACATCAACTTTAAAAACTCCCGCTTCATCAAAACCCGCTAACGTAAGCGAGATAAAAATAATCCCCATAACAGAGAGCCAAAAGTGCATAAAACTCTTTGGCAGCTTATAAAAATAGTTTAAAATACTAAGCGACATAAAAAATATACCCAAACCGATAGCGGCATGAGCATGAGCTACTACCAAATCATTTCTATGAAACGGCCAGCGAATCTCGGGGATAAAAAGGATATTGCCTTGAATCATGACAAACAAAAACACCCAGATTGATATAACCAAATAAGGTGTTGATTTCAAAGTAAGTTTTGCATCTTTATACCACTTTAGTAAAAGCGGAGCGTATGCAAAAGTCAGCCACTGATAAACCCACTCTTCATTGTATGAAAGTTCTCCTGCAAAGATACGCGTCGCAACCGAGAGAGCGTATCCTGCGAGCGGAAGAAGCCAAAAGATGTGCCAGCGTACCGTGAAATTCTCTTTTGCATGTAGTTTTATCATAAGATAAAAAAGCGGTATAAGCGTAAAGCTCATGCCCAAAGTATTATCGCCATGAGGTCCGATAAGAGTTTTTTCAACCTGCCCGTAAGTCGGATTCATCAAAACCAGAAGCGATATAGGTGCCACAAAAAGAAGCGCTTTTGACACTTTTACCCAAAGCGGCGTTATCTCGTACTGCTTTATAGTTTTAAAGATACCGACTATGTAAAAAATACCCGAAGCCGCAAGTATAAAGTTGAGTTCATAAGCAAAATAATAAAAGGGCAAACCTCTTTGAGCCCCCAAAGAGATAGATATAACCGCCATAAACAAAAAGAGATGCCATAGCAAAAAGTAGGCTCTAAGTGGCTCTACAGCGCTGTTTAAGTCCAACTTGTCTTTTGCAAAAAGGGCAAAAGGGAGCAAAGAGAGAGCGAGCATAACCGGACCGTAGAGCATCAGCGTAATATGAAGCGAACGAGTAGTCGGTGCATTAAGCAGAGTATTGTCAAAATAGGAAAATCCCAACATCTGAGCAGCATATATAACACCCGCTGCAATAGAACCTAAAAATATAAAAGCCCAAACTGGGATAACCGAATCTATTAATCTATAAAATTTGTCAATCTTTTAACCTGATTATTTGAGTTGCATAATTTTCTATCTGCATGTCATGAGAGGCGACGACTACCGTCGTACCTTTTTGTACCGCTTGGGCTAAAAGAGAGTAAACTATCTTAGAGTTTTTCGAATCCAGACTTCCGGTAGGCTCATCAGCAAAGATAATTTTTGGCTCATTTACAAGTGCACGTGCAAGTGCCACGCGCTGCCTCTGCCCACCTGAAATCTCATTTGGATAACGCGATGATAGCTCTAAAATACCGAGTTCTTCAAGTATCTTGTTTATATTTTGTTTCTTATCTTCTAATGCAGCCAGAGCTATATTTTCATAAACATTGAGATAGTTTATGAGATAGTGAAACTGAAAAACAAACCCTATCTTGCTTTGGCGAAAATAGTCTATGTTTTTAATCTCAAGAACAGACTCACCTTCTATGAAAAGTTCCCCGCTTGAGGGTTTTAAAAGAGTTGAGAGAATGGAGAGAAGCGTTGATTTTCCACTTCCGCTTTCTCCGCTTAAAAAGAGAAATTCGCCGTTTTTTATCTCAAACGAGAGGTCAAAAAGAACCTGCTCCGCGCCGTAAAAGTGTGAAACATGTGATGCCTGTATCATGCACATCCTTGATTTATAAGAAGTATCGGGTCTGTTTTAGATGCTATCCATGCAGGAAGCAGCGAACCCAAAAGCGCCATAAAAATAGTAGAGGCTAAAACATACAAAGCGGTACTTAACGAGAGTGTGCCGTTTACATACCATTGAAGCATCTCAATATGCGGCAGCAGCGCCAAAATACCCAGACTTAAAAGAAGTGCAAAGATGTATGCTGAAATACTCATTATAAGTGTTTCAAAAAATAAATTTTTTATAATGAAAAAGCGGCTTTTCCCCAATGCACGCATAATACCAAACTCCTCTTTTCTGGAGTTTACAATCATGCTCATGACTGAAGCAATCCCCATAAGCCCCATAGCAAAAGCAAGAGTTGAGATAACAAGAGATGAGTTTTCGATGATTTTAAACTGGTTATACTCTTTGACAAAATTTTGCGTTGTCTTTACCTCTATTTCGCTACTTAAATCAGAGATTTTTTTGGCAATACTCTCTATTTCATTTGGAGAGGAAGATGAAACAAAGAGCATGGAGGCAGAGCGGTTAAACAGCACTCCCGCATCGGATATATTCATAACCAAACCGCCCTCTTCAAAACCTATTTCACTGCTATAAACACCAGATATTTCAAATTTTTTATTTCCTATATTTATGTTTGAGGTAGAAAACTGCTTTGCAAGATTTTCACCCAGTATCACCTCGCCTTCTTTAGGATAAACCCCTCTAAGAAGCTTATAATGCTCAAAATGATTGGCGGTCGTACCGTAGATTCCTGCAATCGGAATATGACCTACAGGGGAAGCTCCCACTATCATGGCGTAACTTGAGGAGACATGTTTTAGCTCATTTATCTTTTGAATCAAGCCGATATCTACATTGGAGAAAAAAGTATCCGAGATGCCCTTTTGTGTGACGATAATATCCCCGTCACTATTAATCATCTTGGAGTACATTCCGATTACACCCTGAGATACGGAACTGATGAGAAAAATAGCCATTACAGCAATGGTAATGGATGAAAATATCAAAAGACTCTTAAGCGGATTTTTACGAAGTGCTTTTATTGCCGTCACTTTTCAATCGCCTCTTTTAGCTCTTGTTGCGTCGAAACATAAGATATCTCTTTGATTTTTTCTTCCTCTATATACAAAATCGTAATCTTGCCCTCTTTTGACGTAGCTGCTTCTTCAAATTTTTCATCATAGTTTATAAATATAGGATGCTTATATTTTCTAAGCTTAGGAAGTGCAAACATTTTTGTAATGATTGTAGGCATTTTATTAATATCTGCAATAAAAACAGCATGATGACGTTGCAGATAAGTCGGCTCTTGTTCATCAAAATAGCTGTTTGCCAAAGCTCCGCTATCTTTTTCAAACGTAGCGATAATAAGTTTTACATCTTTTGAAATTTTTATCTCTTCTCCATGAGGCGACACATATTTAAACTTCACAAGTTTAGCCAAATCTGCATCAAGAGATGAGATTACAATAACAAATAATAACAATAGCTTATACATAAAAATCCTTTAAAATAAAAATTTATTATGCTCTGAATAAACTAATTGATGGTTAATACCGCTATTTCGCTTTGAGCTTTATACCGAATGTTTAAACCACAGTATCCAAGACCGTTTGTGACATATAAAACTGTTTTTTTATACATGTACAGCCCGCTGAAGTATGGTTGAAACAACTTTACCATTAAAGAAATAGGGAAAATCTGTACGCCATGCGTATGCCCGCTTAGTTGAACATCAATGCGAAAATCATCTACATGTGAGATATCCTTTGGCTGATGGGCTAGCAGTATTGTTGATAAATCAGGATTTAGTTTTAAGAAGAGTTCTTTTATGGGTCGTTTAATTCCGCGCACAAAACTGTACCTGTCGCTTAAGCCCACTAGCTGCAGAGTAGAACCTTTTACATTTATGCAAACTATTTTATTATCTAAGCAGACAACCCCGTTTTTACACATTATCTCATTAAGGTCTTTTAGCCCGTAAACTATATCATGATTGCCGCTCACATAGTATGAAGGTGCCTCCAAATTTTTAAAGTGCTCTAAATGCTCTTTTACTTTCAAAGCCGAAGTTTGTATTATATCCCCGCTAAAGAGGACAATATCGGGTTTTATTTCATTGATTTTTTCAACAAGATTTTTAAGATAGTCCAGTTTTACCCGTTTTGTAAGATGCAAGTCCGAGAGCTGAACAATACGAAGTCCGTTTAACGAACTGCAAAAAGAACTGCTTTTTACTCTTATTTCTTTAAAAGGGAGATACTTCCAACCAATCTGCAGGGGCATTATTTTAAACTCTTTTTTTTTCATAATAGTATCATTTTAGATTAACTTTCGCCATGTTGTAAATTATGATATCATTATTAGTGAAAAAAACATACTCAAAGGCAGATACAATGAAACATTTAAAATTAATCTTCAGCTTATTTCTTATAGTTGTTCTATTTTCTGGTTTTTGGTCGGGAAAAAGTAAAAAAGAGATTAGAGAAGAGAATAGAACTGAGAGAATTGAACGCTTAAAAACCAGCAATGAGACGTTGCAGCTGCTCTACAAATATGCACCCGAAGCAAAGAAAATAGTACAGCGTTCTTATGGATATGCAACATTTAGCAATGTAGGCGTAAACCTTGTTGTCTTCTCGGCAGAGGGAGGAAAAGGAGTCGCGCATAACAACAAAACCGGAAGAAATACATACATGAACATGGCTTCGGGAGGTGTTGGTCTTGGTCTTGGAGTCAAAGATTTCAGAGCAGTTTTTTTATTTGAAAATCAAAAAGTGTACAATACTTTTGTCAACTCCGGCTGGGAAGCAAATGCACAGGCTGACGCCGCTGCCAAATATGAACAGAGCGGAGGTTCCCTAAATGCGGCTATTACGGTTGCACCTGGGATACGACTCTATAAGATGACGCAAAATGGTTTGGCCCTGCAGGCGACCATTCAAGGAACTAAATATTGGAAAGATGAAGAGTTAAACAAAAACTAATTTTTTTCTCTGCCTTAAAGACCATAAGCTAGATTTCAACTTAGGTTGAAATCTAATTTACACAGGTCTCTTCCTCCTATTTTCTCTTTTTATACTTTTTTTGCTACACTTGCAAACTTAAAAATTACTACACTATATATAATGTATAGCATAATAGGAAAACTATTTGAATTTAATTATCGTCGAATCACCTGCTAAAGCCAAGACCATTAAAAACTTTCTCGGCAAAGATTATGAGGTTATCGCTTCAAAAGGTCATATACGGGACCTTCCAAAATCCCGTTTTGGAATCAGTGTGGATGAAGACAACCATCTTGTTCCCGCTTATAGTGTTGCAAAAGAGAACGCCGCAACAGTCAAAGAGATAAATGCTTTGGCAAAAAAGAGTGATACTATATATATCGCGACCGATGAGGACCGCGAAGGTGAAGCCATCGGATGGCATATAGCTCATGCTATCAAAAGAGACCCCGAAACACTCCCTAGAATAGTATTTCATGAGATAACAAAAACTGCTATAAACAACGCTTTACAAAACGCCCGCAAAATAGATATGGACATGGTAAACGCGCAACAAGCACGCCGTATACTTGACCGTGTCGTGGGCTACAAACTCTCCCCTTTGCTTAGTTAAAAAATCCAAAAAGGACTCTCGGCAGGTCGTGTTCAATCCTCAACACTCAAACTTGTAGTAGACAGCGAGAGAGAGATAAAAGCGTTTATACCTGAGGAGTACTGGAGCATAGATACTCTTTTTAAAAAAGATATAGAAGCGACTCTTATACTCCATAAACAAGAAAAACTCTCAAAACTATCCATCACAAATAAAAAGCAGGCTGATGCTATCGTAGAGAGTGTAAAAGCCGACTCGTTTGTTATATCAAAGATTGAGACAAAAGAGAGAAAAAGTGCTACGCCTCCGCCGTTTATGACCTCAACCCTTCAACAGACCGCATCAAGCAAACTCGGATTTACCCCGAAAAAAACTATGATGGTCGCTCAAGCACTTTATGAAGGCGTTAAAACTCCAAGCGGAACAAGCGGTGTTATTACCTATATGAGAACAGACTCACTAAACCTTGCACATGAAGCGCTTAGTGCTGTTCGCGGCGTAATCGAGAGCAGATTCGGCAAAAAATATCTCCCTGACGAACCTAAGGTTTATACCAAAAAAGCAAAAGGAGCACAAGAAGCACACGAAGCAATCCGCCCTACTATGCTTCAATTTACTCCCGAAGTCGCAGCATCATTTCTCAAACCCGATGAGATTAAACTCTACCGCCTCATATATGAAAGATTCATGGCATGTCAAATGAATGATGCCGTATTTGAACAACAAAGCATCATCTTCAGCGGCAAAGAGAATGAGTACAGAGCAAGCGGAAGAAAGCTGATTTTTGACGGTTTTTACGCACTTACAGGAGCCGAAGACAAAGACAAACTTCTTCCTTCTCTTAAAGAGGGCGAAGGTGCCGAGATACAAAAAATAAAACAAGAGCAGCATTTTACAGAACCGCCTGCGCGCTACTCAGAAGCAGCACTTATCAAAAAACTTGAGAGCGAAGGAATCGGACGTCCTTCAACATACGCTCCGACTATTGCGACTCTTAGCAACAGAACTTATGTAACTATCGAGAAAAAACAGATTATTCCTACAGAGATGGCGTTTACCGTTACAGAGATTTTGGAGAAGAATTTTGCAAACATCGTTAATGTATCTTTTACCGCAAACATGGAAGAGAAGCTAGATGAAGTTGCAGAGGGGCAAAATGACTGGCAGAAACTTTTAAGTGACTTTTACTTCCCGTTTTTAGAACAGGTTGAAGAGGGCAAAGAGAAGATAATATCACTCAAAGTTGCAAAACCTCTTGGTCATGCCTGCCCTAAATGCGGGGAAGAGCTGCTTCTTCGTTCAGGCAGATTTGGAGAGTTTATTGCATGCAGCGGCTTTCCAAAGTGTAAATATACCGAGCAGGTTGAGGGCGACAAAGAGGATAAAGAGCAATCAAGTTCCGAATCAACTCATGAGATATGTGATAAATGCGGCAAAGAGATGGTTCTAAAAAGCGGCAGAAACGGTCAATTTCTAGCATGCAGCGGATACCCCGAGTGCAAAAATACAAAAAGCATCAATATAGAAGAGAAAACTAGCGAGACTCCATGTCCTGAATGCGGCGGCAAAATAAGCCTCAAAAATTCAAGACGCGGTCCGTTTTGGGGATGTGAAAACTACCCTAAATGTAAATTTATATCCAAATTTGAACCCACAACCATCAAATGAAAAGAAAAAGGATGTGACGGCGCTTTAGCTAGAAGAACTTACAGAGGCAAAGAGGTTTACGAGTGCATTAAGTGTAAAACCAGAACTCCGATTGAAGATATAGAGTAAGAAAGATTATGAAAATAGGTATCATTTCCGACACTCACACAAAGGTGAAAAAAGCCAAAAGAGCGATTGATGCCCTTATAGCAGACGGTGCTGAGTTTATGCTGCATGCAGGCGATATAGTGGATGTTGAAGTTCTCCGTCTTTTGCATGAAAGCGGCTTGAGATATGAAGCTGTCTACGGAAATAATGATGCTCATTTATCAATGTTTCATGAACAGTTCAATCTCGTTCAAGAACCATACTACTTTAAGCTTGCAGATACAAAGTTTAAACTTATGCACCTCCCTTTTTATATGACTCCCGATGCAGATGTTGTTATATTTGGTCATACGCATGAGTTTTCGCTGCAGTTTGTAAACAACACTCTCTTTTTAAATTCCGGGGAAGTTTGCGCCAGAAACAAACCGCTCTCGGAGTGGGCGATGCTAGAGATACAAGAGAGTACGCTTATAGTTACGAGATATACAAGAGCAAACAAGAGTGATGAGATAAAAAAAGAAGAGTTTACCTACATAAGGCAAAACCATGAATAAAGAGATATTTTTATGCGCAATCTGTAATATAAACAGCGGTACATGTAATGAAGACTGCAAGTTTTGTTCTCAAAGCGTACGTTACAAAGCAGATATAGAGCGTTATAAGCAAAAAGAGATGGAGCTTATTTTAAAAGAGGCAAAAACAGCTTATGCGAGCGGCGCTTTAGGATTTTGTCTTGTTAGCGCCGATAAAGGGCTTAACGAAAAAACGCTCTCATTTGTCTGCTCTATCGCTGAGATTTTAACAAAAGAGATTCCAGAGCTTAGGCTCATAGCATGTAACGGCACGGCAACGCTTGAGCAGCTTCTTATACTAAAAAAAGCGGGCATAAAAGCCTACAACCACAATCTTGAAACCTCAAAAGAGTTCTACGGACAAATTTGCACAACACACTCTTGGGATGAGAGATACGCTACATGTCAAAATGTAAATGAAGCAGGTTTAGTACTTATCAGCGGCGGGATTTTCGGACTTGGAGAGACGCTAGAGGATAGGCTCTCGATGCTTGAGTCTCTAAAGTCACTGCGTCCGATATCAGTTCCTATAAACTTCTATCATCACAATGAAGCGTTAGAGCTGCATCCTAATCCTCTCAGTGTGGATGAGGCGCTCTCTTTGGTAAAACTGACGAGGGAGATGATTCCTGATGCCCAGCGGATTATGGTCGCAGGGGGAAGAGAGCTTATGTTTGGCAAGAGACAAAGCGAAATTTTTTCACATGGAGCAAACTCAATAGTTATAGGAAATTATCTCACAACAAGCGGACGTGAGATAAACAAAGATTTGGATATGTTAAAATCATTGGGTCTAAAAATAGCAAAAGCGGTACGATAAAATAATGAATGAAAATGTCATACTTGTAGTAACTATCTCTCTTATCATCATATTTTCGCCATTTTTTGCAAAGCTTTTAAAGCTTCCTACCACTCCGATTGAGATTATATTTGGAGCTATTTTTGCCTATGTCGGCTTTTTACATGAAGAGCACCTTTTTGCAATAGTCGCCGAACTTGGATTCTTGTATCTGATGTTTATAGCAGGAACAGAGATAAATCTAAAAAACACTCTAAAAACGCCAAAAGAGTTGATGAAAAAAATCATCATCTACCTTGTTATCTTGTACGCATTCTCCATTGCCCTTTCTCTTTATCTTAATCTCGGAAAAATATTTATGGTGCTTATGCCGCTTATCTCCGTCGGACTTATTGCAACACTCTCTAAAGAGTACGGCAAAACTCCATGGCTCTCGCTCTCTATGACGGCGGGGGCAATCGGCGAGATAGTAAGCATAGGTTTTTTGACTCTCACGTCTGCAGCACTGCAGTCAGGTTTGGGCTTGGGTCTTCTTAAGACCATATTTGCACTTGTGTTATTTTTAATATTTATGTTTTTGCTCTTTCGCGCCATGGAACTTCTCTTTTGGTTGTTTCCCGAAGTCTCCACATCTCTTATGCCGCATAATGACAACAAAGAGCAGGATATAAGGCTCTCCATGGGGATATTTTTTCTTCTTGTAGGCGCAATGCTCTATCTTGATTTAGAGCTTGCCTTTGGTGCATTTTTAGCAGGAATTTTTATCCCCACTTTTTTTGAACACAAACATGAGCTGCCTGAAAAACTTGCCTCCTTCGGCTTTGGTTTTTTAGTGCCTATATTTTTTATCCACATTGGAAGTTCTTTTAATCTGGAAATGCTCTTTATGGAAGGTCTTATAACAAAAGCGCTCTTTATCACGCTTGCTATGACACTCATGAGAGTCGTGGCTTCATTAGTGTTTATAAAAGAGCTTCGTCTTATAGATTCTTTGCTTATGGGATTATCCCACTCTATGCCGCTTACGCTACTAATCGCTATGGCGACTCTCGCCTACCATGCAAACAGCATAGATGAGCTTCATTACTATGCACTTATCTTAGCGTCGCTTTTCCAGGCTATTGCTATCATGATAATTATTAAGCTGATAAACAACTACAAAATAAAAAATGGACTCTCTAATGAAAAAATTTAAAATAACTTTGATTCTTCTGCTTTTAGCGACTTTTAGCTATGCACAGACACCTTTTGACCTTGGAGGTGTGAAAAGCTACTACCCCGTAGTTGAAATAAACACCCAGCGCATCGATGCCAAATACAAAAACATACTTCTAAATATGATAAAAGAGACCTCAAAAGAACTCTGTATAAATACAGAGAACTTTTCATCCAGATCTTTAGCTTTTTTGGTGAGTTATATAGGTGTTGGTGATGAACTGGCGATAAAACTCGAACTTATGCTTGGAGAGACTATGAAACGAAATGATACCAAAGAGGATGTTTTTGTCCTCTCCTACTTAAACGGGAGTATTTTTGTTCCCGAAGATAAAGAAGAACTCCTTGAGAAAGCCGAGAGTCTGCTTGAGAGTTTTGCAGACCAATATAAGGAAGACAACTTATGAAAACAATCCTAACACTTTTACTTACGGTTTTAATTGCCTCCGCGCAGGGTTACAAGGATTTTGCCAAAGAGATGGGGTATGAGACAAATTACAATGCTGCACTGAAAAAGGCAAAAATAGAGCAAAAAAACCTAATGGTTTTAATGATAACAAACTACTGTCCATGGTGCTCTAAGTTTGAGAAAAAAACACTCTCGGACAAAAAGGTAGATGAAGCTATCAAGGCAAAATATATTCCCCTAATCATAAACAAAGAGGAGGGAGGATTTCCGCCATACTTAAACACTCCTCTAGTTCCAACAACCTATTTTATAGACCCAAAAGAGCAGAAGGCTTACTATGAGAGAATGGGGTTTGTCAATAAAACATAATTTTTAGAGCTCTTAAAAGAGATAGAATAGTCCTCTTTAGAGCTTTTTTTCCTGTATGTGGCAAGCGATTGCATAACCGTGATTTAAACCAAGGGCAATGCTTCCGCCGCTCTCTTGCGTAATATCTCCCGCAACAAACAATCCTTTGATATTTGTTTCATAGTTATCATCATGTACGGGCTTACCGTCTTCTTCATTTATACCCGAACTTGCCAAAAACGCGCTCGGAGTCGTTCCTCCTATGGCATAGATAACTCTATCATAAACTTGCGGTTCAATCGTGTCAAAGTTAACTTTTACTCTGCCTTCGTCACTCTCTAATGAAACGATATCAACGCCTAAAATCGGCTCTATTTCTTTATGCATAATCGCATTTGCTATATCTCTTTGGTTGGTCGGATTAGCACGTCTGAAAGTCTCTCTTCTGTAGCAGATAGAGACCTCGTTTTTCGCACTCAAATCAACCGCATACTCAATTGCACTGTCTCCGCCGCCGACAACCAGAACGCTCTCGCCGCCCCCGCACCCTTCAAGCGTGAACCCTACTCTCTTTTTAATCTCTAACGGTATTTTATACTCAGGCTTATTTGGTTTTCCCATCCTGCCTATTGTGACGACTACGTACTTTGCATTAATGCTCCCGCCTGCTATAAAAACTTCAAAATATCCGTCTCGTTTTTCTATCTTTTGCACTTCCGTATGCGTCTTAAGCTCTACCGAATGATGCGCTAAAATCTCGTCAAAAAAATCTAAAGTGCTCTCTTTTGTTCCGTCTACAAAATAGATTCTACCGTCAAGCTCGACTTTCTGCCCCTTCCAATCCTTATCTACTCTTTTGTTATCCTTGTAATATTTGCGTATAGTAGAGTTATGATTTTCATCTTTTTCAATCAAAACGATATCTCTAATCCCCTGCAGATAACTCTCAACAGCCGTAGCGATTCCTGCCGGACCGGCACCTATAATAGCGAGATTGTACATGTGATTCATAATAAATCCTTATTGCTTAATAAAGGTATAATAACATAACAAAAAAATAATCTAAATATATTTTGTACTATAATTTCAAAACTAAATCTCTTTTTTGGAAAATTCTCATTATGAATCTTTTTACCCATGCCTCGTATCGATAACAAAACATTTTATTCGACCGCGATAGAGAAATACGGCATCACCGCAAAAGGCGTTAACTGGCACTCAAAAGAGTCTCAAAAACTACGATTTGACATTATATTTAAAATGTTACCGCAAGATATGGACAAATACAGCGTTGCCGATGCAGGATGCGGATTTGGGGATTTGTACCTCTACATGATAAAGAAAAAAAGAGTTCCAAAAGAGTATATCGGCATAGACTCTTTGGTAGACATGTACTCCATAGCCAGTGAGCGGACCGGCTGCGAAATCCTTATAGCAGACATCTGTAAAGACTCTCTCCCTCCTGCGGACTTTTACGTCTGCAGCGGTGCTATGAATGTACTCGAGGAGTTTGAAACACATCTTTTTATGCAAAATTGCTTTAACGCATGCAAAGTAGGTTTTATATTTAACGCTCTTCATGGGGAGAAAAAAAGTGAAACATACAACTACCTCACAACTGCGCAAATAGAAGAAATAGCAGCACATTTAGGCGTTAAAAAAGTTCTCTTCAAAGATGATTACATGCAAGACGATATAACCGCTCTTTTTCTAAAAGAGTCTATCTGATGTGTGCGGTTTTTGGAATTTTAGGAGAGTATGATGCAACTGTTGCAAGAGCCGCTCTTGGCAGACTTACACACAGAGGACCCGACTTTTGCGGTATAGTTGAGAGAGAAAATCTCTTTTTTGCGCATCAGCGCCTCGGCATAATCGACACACACGCACGCTCAAACCAGCCCTTGCGTCATGAGAAGATTTTGCTCTCGTTTAACGGAGAGATTTACAACTTCAAAGAGCTAAAATATGAGCTGAAAAACGACTTTGATTTTAAGACCCAGAGCGATAGCGAGGTCATAATCGCGGCGTATCTGAAGTGGGGTGTTGATTTTGTCTCCCATTTGCAGGGAATGTTTGCAATTGCACTGCTTGATGATGAGACACTCTATCTTTTTCGCGACAGACTAGGCAAAAAACCGCTCTTTTATCTTCATGACAAAGCTTTTGTATTTGCTTCTGAGATAAAAGCGCTTCTGCCGTTTTTGCAAAAAATTGAGATGGATGAGGATGCGCTTCTTAGTTACTTGTCATTTTTGGCGCCCACACCTCCTTTTACCTTTTTTAAAAATATCAAAAAATTAGCAGCAGGAGAGTACCTGACTTTTAAAGATAACAAAGTTGAAGTAAAACGCTACTTTGACCTGCTTGATGCTAAAGCAAACCTCATCACGGACAAAGACGAAGCCATTTTCATTTTAGAAAATCTTCTGCAAGAGTCCATAAACTTGAGACTTAGCGCAGACGTTCCCATGGCATCGCTGCTCTCAGGAGGAATCGACAGCGCTCTTATAAATGCGTTTGCGCTAAAGGGCGGCGTAAAACTGCAGACCTATACGCTGGGCTACAAAGATTTCTCAAAATATGACGAGAGGCAAAATGCCAAAGAGAGTGCAGAGTTTTTAGGAGTCTCAAACCAAGAGGTCGAGATTTCACAAAATGACTTTATAGATGCGCTTGATAAAACTCTTGATGCGCTTGATGAGCCGCTAAACGACCCTGCAGCAGTTCCTCTTTATCTCCTATTTGAGCGCATAAAACAGGACGGATACAAAGTGGTTTTGAGCGGAGAGGGAAGCGATGAGCTTTTTTTAGGGTATAGGCAATATTTTGAATTTTTGGATGTGCAGTCACTTACAAAACTCAAAAACAAAAACTGGCTTAGCAACTATTTTCACTCCAACTTTTCTATGAACAGAGAGTGGGAACGCTACAAGAGGGTTTTTGACGACACGCTGCTCTTTCGCACCACGGGCGAGAGTTTTAGTGATTTGCAAAAAAATATGCTCATGAGAAGAAATGTCAGAGATAACGAATCGCTTAAATATATAAAAAAATATCGTGACAGATTTGAGGCTTCTTCTCATACAGACGAGACTATCTGGTACAGCTATATTGATTTGAATCTTTTTCAAGCCGAACACTTCTTGAGTAAACTCGATCGTATCAGCATGGCACACTCTATCGAATCACGAACCCCTTTTTTAGACCATAAATTTGCATCCGCTCTCTTTAGCATCGACCCGAAACTCCGCTACGAAGAGGGTATCACCAAATCGCTTCTCAAATCAATTGCAAAACCATATCTTGGCGAAAAAATTCTCTCACGTAGAAAAAAAGGATTTTCTAACCCCTACATGGAGTATCTTGTAGAGAGTAAAAAGATTGAGCTCATCAGAGAGGTAAACGACAAAAGCGGGATGTTTAAAAAAGATGCTATCGAGGAGTATATTCAAAAAGCCTCAAAAGGCGGTTTTAAACAGCATGTCTGGGGGCTTTACGTTTTAAGTGTCTGGATAAAAAAGTATCTGTTATAGCTTAGTTCTCTTTTTTAAGAGCACTAAGCGGTAAAAACTGTGATATCTCAGGGTCATAGTACTCTATCTCTCCACTCTCGATATCATAAACCCAGCCGTGAATCGCAATTTCATCGCTGTAGATTCTTTTTTTAACGGAGGGGTAAGTTAAGAGATTTTCAAGCTGAGAGATTACGGAGAGTTT
The DNA here is from genome assembly GCA_002899765.1 of Sulfurimonas sp. Taxonomy (GTDB): domain Bacteria; phylum Campylobacterota; class Campylobacteria; order Campylobacterales; family Sulfurimonadaceae; genus Sulfurimonas. Next base: position 30,186 of record PPDH01000028.1, read on the forward strand.
TTCTGTAAGTCGCAAAAGCTTCTCTTTATCCGCATTAAGCCCAAGCGCCAAAATAGCCTGTGCTTTTGCGCTCTCTCCTAGCGTGAGCCAAGTTTTTGTATGGACAAGTTCGGGGTCATCGCTGCAGCTTTTCGTATGTATAGCCTCTATCGCCCCGCACTTTGTATGACCGCAAACTATAATATTTTTCACTTTAAGAACGCTCACGGCATACTCAATAGCCGATGCGGTAGAGTGAAAATCCTCATCAGGCTTATACGGTGCGACAAAATTACCTATATTTCTGACAACAAAAAGGTCGCCCGGTGCACTGTTTGTCATTAAATCGGGTACGACTCTTGAATCAGAACAGCCTATATAAAGGGCTTTTGGCGTCTGTCCCTTTGTAGCAAGTTCCAAAAACTCTTTCTCATGAGCCTTGAAATAACTTTTACGAAAGAGCTCGTTCCCCTGAATAATGTTGTCGTGAGTCATGGTAAAACCTTTTGTCTTTTGAGGCAAAATTATATCTAAAGAAAATAAACCTCTCAATTTCTCTAAAACCTGCATTTTGTAATCATTAATGTCTTACTATAAGCTTGTGCTCTTTAATCTTATTTATAATATCCGCGATAAAAGAGCTCTTCTTTTCCTCTTTGGCTATAGATTTTGTAGCTTTTAGATTGAAGATTTCCATTTTTTTATCAAGATAGCTCGTGTCGAAATTTCCCTGCATAAAATCCATATCCTTTACTATCTCTCTGTGAAGAGAGAGGTTTGTTATAACACCGTCAATGTAAAACTCGTCTAAAGCTCTTGAAGCTTTTTTTACGGTACCTTCCCAATCAAGCGCCCAAACGATAAGTTTACCGACCATCGAGTCGTAATTAGGCGGGATAGCATATCCGCTATAGACGCTTGAGTCTATCCTTACTCCCGGACCGCCCGGAATTATATAGTTTGTGACAGTACCTATTGAGGGCATAAAGTTGTTTTGAGGATTCTCTGCGTTTACTCTAAACTCGATGGCATATCCGCGAAAGTTAATCTCCTCTTGAAGATATTTGAGCTTGTCTCCATCCGCGATTTCTATCATTCTTTGAATAATATCTACTCCAGAGATAATCTCAGTTACGGGATGTTCAACCTGAACTCTCGTATTCATCTCTATAAAGTAGATGTTATCGTCTTTATCAAGCAGATACTCTACCGTTCCAACACTTTCATATCCCAGCTTCATCATAGCCTTAGTCGATATCCTGTAAAGCTCTTTTCTGGCTTTTGAACTTAGTCTCGGTGAAGGTGCTATCTCTATGACTTTTTGGTGACGGCGCTGAATGGAGCAATCCCTCTCTCCCAGATGCACTACATTACCGTACTTGTCCGCTACTATTTGTATCTCTATATGTCTTGGGTTCTCAACGTACTTTTCTACAAATACCTCCCCTTTGCCGAAATATTTTTTAGCCTCGTTTGTAGCGGAATCGAACATCTCGTCAAAAAGTTTCGCGCTCTTTACTATCCTCATGCCTCGACCACCGCCGCCAAACGCTGCTTTGATAATTACGGGAAAACCTATCTCTGCGGCGATTTTAGCACCTTGTGTTTTATCTACTATCGGTTCATCCGTTCCTTCTAAAACAGGTACGCCTATCTGCCTCATAGCAACCTTTGAAGCCATTTTATCGCCAAAAAGCGCGATATGTTCAGGTTTTGGACCGATAAATATTACTCCTTTGTCTTGGCATGCCTGAGCGAACTCGGCATTTTCAGACAAAAAACCGTAGCCCGGATGAATAGCGTCACATCCAGCTTTGAGCGCTAAAGAGATGATTCTCTCATAATTGAGATACGCTTGAAGCACATCACCTGTTATGGGATAACACTCGTCGGCTTTTTTCACCCAAATACCCTCAACGTCGGCTTCTGAAAAAATAGCCACACTTTTTACATCCAGCTCTTTACATGCCCTAATAATTCGTAGAGCTATCTCACCCCTGTTTGCTACCAACACCTTAGAAATTTTTTTCATCTCTTAGACCTCACGGATAAATTAAAGCAAAATTTTATCGTCTTAAAAAAATAAATTCTTTACTTTTTATGCTTATAAAATTATCTGTTATTGCTAAAAAAATATTTTATAATTGCTATCAAAACAACTCTCTTTTGCTATAATAATTCTCATGAAAAAAGAGACGCTTCAAAAAAGGGTGCAGATTGCCAACGCTATCATGTACTATATCTATACGCATATAGAAACAAATATCGATATGGAGGAGTTAAGCGGCGATCTGAATATCTCCAAGTTTCACATGCACAGAATTTTTAAAGATATTTTCGGCAAAAATATCTATGAGAGTATAAAATCCATCAGACTGCAAAAAGCCTCCAACCTACTGCTTACAAATAAATACTCGACCATAAACGATATAGCAGGTATCTGCGGCTACAGCTCGCAGTCCTCTTTTCTTCGCGTCTTTAAAGAACGCTTTGGAATGACGCCCAAAGAGTGGAAAAGAGGCGGCTATAAAAAGTTTTCACAACACATCATCGAACAGTATCAAAAAGCCAAAAAATCTACGGCGAAGTTTGACCATCTGGAGCCTACTATAGTCAAAATGCCGCTTATACAGAGCTACTATATCAGACATAGCGGCTACAACGCACAAATAAGCTCTGCTTGGCAAAAGCTTCAAACTTGGATTTTTAGCAATGATGTTTTAGAGTGCAGACAGATTGCACTTTTCCATGACAATCCTACTATAACACCGCTGCAAGAGTGTCAATATGTGGCTTGTATAGCGGTAGACAAAGGGGTGAAAATCAAAAGTGACAGACTGCCCAAGTTTAACATCTCAGACGGGATTTACGCAAGATTTGACTTAGAGGGAGAACAAGGAGATATGCTAAAGTTCATCCAGTGGGTATATCATGAGTGGCTTCCAAAAAGCGAATATGAGACTACCACAAAACCGCCATATGTCATCTACAAAAAGAACAACTACCTCTCAGAAGACGGTATGTTTGATATAAGCTTTTACCTCTCTATAAAGTTTTGAGCTAAGTGATTTTCCTCGCACTCAAAAAGAGATAATCTTTTCCACTCACCACAACTCTGTACTTTTTTTGCTGAAGATATTTTTTGCAAAAGTGTATATCCTTTAGAACCAAACTAAGTTCGCTAAATGAGTAGTTAGGGGCTTTTGCACCGTATATCATCTCGCCGTCTATCCATCTGCAGTTTTGAAAACCAAGCAGCATTGCACCGCCCTCTGCCAAGTAGTTTTGGTATATGGACATAAAAGCGGCGTTAAAGGCGATGTTTGAACTCTGAAGCGTTCCTATGGAGATTATAAGGTAGAATCTTCCTAACTCCAGCTCCTCAAGAGAGTTTATGTCATGGCAGATAAACTTGACATTTTCATATTGTGAAAACTCTTTTTTTGCAAACTCTATAGCAGATGCCGAATAGTCAATGCCCACAAATTCAACAGTGCAAAACTCCTTGTACGAGAGCATATTTTTTATGACCTCAAACTCATCACCGCGGTTTACGCCTAGATTTAAAATCCTCTTTTTGTTTTTGACGTTTACAAATTCAAGTGCTTTTTTGTAGTGGTATAAAAAGCTTAACTCTTTTGTTTTGTCAATACTGAAAAATGCGCTCTCTACGCCATATTTTTCACTACTTTCATCATCTGAGTTATGAAAAGAGCTGTTGAGGCGTAACTTTTGAAATCTTAAAAGAGTAGTCGTCTCATCTTTTTTTACCGGGGTAAGAAGTCTCATAAAATAGAGCTGTGCCAAATCTGCAAAAGCCTTATATCCGATAGTTTTTATATCGGACTCTAAAACCTCAGCCTCAACAACTTCACCGCCCTCTACATGTAAAGCTTCAAAAACAACGAGTATCTCATTTGAGGTTTTACCCCGCAGATTTAGAATCATCTACTGTTTTACGGTATTGTAAGAGCGGTCACCGGCATCTTCAAGCCCCGGTATGATGAACTTGTCGCTGTTAAGCCTCTCGTCTATCTGCGCTATGTAGATATCTACTTCAGGATACGTCTTGCTTACTTTCTCTAACCCCTCAGGCGAGCCTATAATATTTAGCGCTACAATTTTGAGCGGCTCTCTGCCTTTGATAAGCTCTATGGCGTCCATCATCGAGCCGCCCGTTGCAACCATCGGGTCAACCAAAATAACGGTTTTTCCCTTGCACTCAGGAAGCCTGTCATAGTAAAGAACGCTTTTGTGAGTACTCTCGTCTCTCTTCATCGCCAAGAATCCCGCCGATACTCCAGGCAAAAGGTCTACAGCACTATCAAGCATCGGCATACCTGCACGCAAAACCGTTGCAACTACAATATTGTCCTCGTCTATAACCATGTAACTCTCTTTGCCGCGCCATGTCGTTATACTCTTTTGCGCAAAAACAGGCTCCTTTAACGCTTCATACATAAGCTGTTTTGTAAGTTCGCCGACAGTATGTCTAAAACGAAGAGCATCGCTGCTCTGGTCTCTTAGATGCGCAATCAAGGTTTTTGTAACGGGGTTTGATAATTCGTAAACCATTTTTTACTCCTTTTCAAGGCTAAGAGAGAATATGTCTTAGCTGCATTGCATACCAAAGCACTATAAGATTTAAAAGAAAAATCATCATAGAACTAGCACGTGATACTATTTTTTGAACGGTTGTACGATTACTCTTATGTGTCTTTAGTGCAATCCTCATGTGAACAATGGTAAAGAGTGTAATCGCGCTTACATAAAAGAGTTTATTGCTCATCATGTAACCGAGTTTTGACTCATCGACATCAAGCGTTAAGACATCAATCAGATTAAAATTAAAAAATAGAAATGTTCCCGTACTAAGCAGCACGACAAGCCAGAAAGTCTCAAAATATCCATAAAGAGGACCCAAGTACTCATAGGTCTGCTCCTGCGCCTCTTTGCCTTTGAGCAATATGCCAAGAGCAAACAGTAAGAGCGAGCCGCCTATCCAAGCAGTCGCTCCAAGTATATGAATATAAAGCACCACATCTACCATAAAATTTTCCTCGCTAAATTTTGATTCTTAGATTATAGTATAAAATGTAAACACCAAAAAGGTCAAAATGCAAGAAAATAAAATATTTAAAAGTAGTGTTATTTACTCTCTTTTTTCACTAAATGACACTCGGTTGTCGAGTATGGACATGTTTTAACTATACTCATCTCAAACTGCTCTTCATCTATGCCGCCGAGCTTTCTCTCATAGTTGCGCATTGCAGCACGAAACGCCGTGAGAACCATATTTGCGCTGTCTTGATGCTCGGTTGAGACACGTTCAACCTGCTCATCTTCTGGTTTGCTTGTATCTACTTTTGGAGCAGGAATAGCCGCATAACTCTCCTCTAGTTCCTTTTGCAGGTTTGAAGTAATCTCAAGCGCTTCCTCTATACTCTCGCCTTTTATCATCTCGGTAAATATCGAGCCAAGCGTAGTAGTGTCTTGATTTCCGTTTGTACCGAACTTCACATCCAAAATAGAGTTCTCATCTCTTTTGATATACATAATCACATAACTTTTTGTTGCATGATCTATCCCCACCCCGACACAGTCCGCATCTTCAAGCTTCCCGTAATTTTCGGGCTGCATAAGGTGTTTTCCTATCTCTGCTTGTAACTCTTTTTCTTCATTCATACTCTACTCCTTTTTGACCTAGCATTTCAATTACTACATTGTTGTCTTTGATAAATTTTGAGATTATTGCAGAGTGATTGTGCTCGTAAGGTTTGAGATAAACTATACGCTTAATTCCGCTGGCTATTATGTTTTTACTACATTCGCTGCATGGTTCAAGCGTGACATAGATAGTTGCACCCTCAATACTGATTCCTTTTCTCGCCGCCCAGATTATAGCGTTCATTTCTGCATGTATTTCGTATGTTTTTGACCACTCGTGATGATCTGAAGTATACTCGTCTTCCCAGTGATCACGGCAGTTTATATATCCAGCAGGAGTTCCGTTATAACCCGTGCTTAGTATTCTTCAGTCCTTAACGATTACTGCGCCCACTTTTTTAGAGACGCACTTTGAAGCAGTTGCTATCTCTTGCGCGATATTTATAAAATTTTCATCACTTAACATCCTTTACGGCTCTCTAATGATTTTTATATCCGCGCTATTTCTAAGTCTCGCAAAATAATCACTCAAAACCTGCTCTCTCTTTTGTGTCATGATAAGATTTATAATCTCGTTTTTTACACTCTCAAAATTTACGCTGCTTGGAGCTTCTATCCCTTTTAGGAAAAAACTCACAAATGAACCGTTTGGATCAGCCACTACGGGGGTAAAACTATTTATTTTTGTATTTTCAAGAAGTCTTGAGAGTTGAGCCGATATTTTATTGTACTCTAAAACCTGCTCATCTATTTGAACTTCGTCTGAGTGAAACATAGGGATAGTTATCTTTTTTTCAAGAGCAGTTCTGTTTTGTGAGCTGTATATGGAAACATTAAAAGCACTAGGACGTAAAAACTCTTCTTTATGCAGTTCAAAATACTCTTTTAACTCCTCATCGCCCGGAATATCAATAGAAGAGTAAGCGATTGCAGAGTAGAGTTTTTGTGACAAGATCTTCTCTTTTGTCTTCTCTTTAAATTCTGCAGAATTTAGTCCGTTAGAGTTTCTGACTACTTCATAAAACTCATCTATGCTCATTTTATTTGCAGCTGCAATTTTTTTGATGTCATCATAAACTTCAGCGCTTGTTACACTTATTTGTCTCTCATCAATCTCTGCGGCTTCTAGTTTTTTTCTTATCAAAATATCGGTTGCAATATTTGCATCGACATCAGATATCCGCATCTCTTCTTTTATATCATAGAGAGTAATCGGCTCTCCTTTTACTACAACGCTAACCCCGTTAATCAGCTCTGCGCTAAGCAATGCACTAAAAAAAAGAGATAAAAATATTTTATACATTTTATATCCTATTGCTATATCATCATATTTTAAAAAAAGTATTTTACCCGCTTTTAACAAATTATAGCCTAAAATTGCACAACTATTTACTAAAGGCTTTTTATGGTTGTTACTCGTTTTGCTCCAAGTCCTACGGGCTATTTACATATCGGCGGTTTAAGAACGGCTCTTTTTTCCTATCTTTGGGCAAGAAGACATGAGGGGAAGTTCCTTCTTCGTATTGAAGATACCGATAAAGCGAGAAATTCCAAAGAAGCGGCAGAAGCGATTGTCAATGCGTTTCATTGGCTTGGATTAGAACATGACGGCGAAATACTCTATCAATCTCAAAGAGATGAGATATACGCAAAATATATCAATCAGCTTTTAGAAGAAGGCAAAGCCTACAAATGCTACATGTCAAAAGAGGAGCTCGCAGAACTTAGAGAGATGCAGACGGCAAACAAAGAGCGTACAAAGTATGACGGCAAATATCGTGATTTTACAGGTACTCCTCCTGAGGACATAGAGCCTGTTATCCGCATAAAAGCTCCTCTTAGCGGAGAGATTATAGTTCATGACGGTGTTAAGGGCGATATTGTTTTTAGAGCCGAAGATATCTTAGATGATTTTGTAATTGCAAGAGCCGACGGCTCGCCGACATACAACTTTGTAGTAGCGGTTGATGATTATCTTATGGGAGTTACCGAGGTTATCCGCGGAGATGACCATCTCTCAAATACACCAAAACAGATTATTATTTATGAAGCACTCGGATTTGACATGCCGAATTTTCATCATGTTCCGATGATTCATAATTCAGAGGGGAAAAAACTCTCCAAACGTGACGGCGCGACAGACGTTATGGCGTACAAAGAGATGGGATATACTCCCGAAGCACTTTTAAACTTTTTAGTACGTCTTGGATGGAGCCATGGAGATCAAGAGATTTTTTCCATGGATGAGATGAAAGAGCTTTTTGACCCTAAAAACATCAACAAGTCAGCATCTATTTACAACACTGAAAAACTTGACTGGCTAAACTCTCACTATATAAAAAATACTCCAAACAGCGAACTTGCCAAACTGCTTGAACAGTATGGTCTGCTGCTAACTTCTCATGACAAAAAAGAGATTTTGTTAGATGCCCTAAAAGAGCGTGCAAAGACCCTAAAAGAGATGGCAGCCCTTGTGTACGAGATTATCAGCACGCCGACTTATTATGAGCAAACAGCTGTAGAAAAAGCTTTTAAAGGCAATGCGCTGGAGATTTTAAATATTTTCGGAACAAAAGTATTTGCCGCAAAAGAGCTTCATCTTCCAAGCGATTATCACCATCTTATGCAAGAAGTGGTTGATGAGATGGGGATAGGCTTCGGCAAAATCGGTCAGCCTTTGCGCGTGGCACTTTTGGGGAAAATGAGCGGTCCCGGGCTTGATAGCGTTATGGCGATTATCGGCAGAGACGAGACCATGCTGCGCATCGCAAACGCTATTGCCAAGCACTCATAAAAAATGAAGAGGGTTTTAATCCTTCACGGCTGGGGCGGGAGTGATTTTCCGCACTGGCAGAGTTGGCTCGCAGGAGAAATTGCAAAAGATTACGGTTGTGTAAGTTTTTTAAAGTTTAGCGATATTAACTTTCCAAATAAAGATAAGTGGCTAGCCGAGTTAACTAAAGAGTTAGAAGATTTTAAGCCCGATATTGTTATTTGTCACTCCTTAGCCAATACACTCTGGTTTCATCTATGCCATGAGGGCAAAATAGAAGAGATAGAAAACCTTTTTCTTGTTGCTCCTCCAAGTTTGAAGTGCGCCATAAAAGAGCTGGAGAGTTTTTTTCCTTGCAAAATCCCAGCAAAGCTTTATGCAAAAAAGCAGATCCTCGTTACCTCGACAAACGACCCTTACATGTCGCAAGATGAAGCTATAGAGCTTCAAAGAACACTCGGTATAGAGATGAAGGTTTTAGAAAATGCGGGGCATATAAATACAAACAGCGGCTACGGCGAATGGCGTTGGATATTAGAAGAGATAAATGCTCTAAATAAATAGAGTCAAAAAATATAAAAATTTAAAAACAGAAGAAGCAGCATGATACAACTTATAAACATTTCAAAAAGTTTCGGCAAACATGAGCTTTTTAGCAACCTCAGCTTTAAGCTCAACCCAGGTAACAAAGTCGGTTTGGTCGGACGCAACGGAAGCGGAAAATCTACGCTTTTTAAACTTATTTTAGGCGAAGACACTCCTGACACAGGGGAAGTAATCATTCCAAGAGGGTATAAAATAGGCGCGCTTAAGCAGTATCTGGAATTTAGTGAAAGTACCCTTAGAGAAGAGGCGGCACTAGCACTTGAAGAGGATATGAAGTATGACATCTACCGCGTAGAGAAGATTTTATTTGGTTTGGGTTTTACGCAAGAGGATTTAGAAAAAGACCCTCTCTCTTTCTCGGGCGGTTATCAAATCCGTATAAACCTTGCAAAGCTTCTGGTAACAGAGCCGAATCTGCTGCTTTTAGATGAGCCTACAAACTACCTTGATATTCTCTCGCTCAGATGGCTGAAAAATTTTCTAAAAGCTTTTGAGGGCGAAGTTATTTTAATCACTCACGACAGAGATTTTATGGACGCCGTCACTACGCACACTATGGGGATTGTACGCAGAAATCTAAGGGTTATTGCAGGAGATACGCACAAATACTACGAACAACTCCAAGCCAATGATGAGTTGCATGAAAAACAAAAAATAGCACAAGATAAGAAAGTAAAAGAGCTTGAAGATTTTATTGCCCGAAATAAAGCGCGTGCTTCAACTGCTGCTCTTGCGCAGTCGAAAGTTAAACAACTTGAGAAGATGGATCTGCTTGAAGATTTAGGTTACGACTCATCTTTGGAATTTGATTTTAACTACAAAGATACGCCTGCAAAAGTTCTTCTTGATGTTAAAAACCTAAGTTTCGGTTACACACCAGATAACATTCTGTTTAAAGATATCTCTTTTGTACTTCAAAAGGGTGAGCGTCTTGGGATTATCGGAAAAAACGGTAAAGGTAAATCAACCCTGCTAAATACAATTGCAGGAGAGTTAAAGCCTCTTAGCGGTGAAGTTCAGATGCACACAAGTACTGCTTTTGCACACTTCGGACAGACAAATATCGCAAGGCTGCATCCAAACAGCACGGTGCTTGATGAGATTCACTCTGCCAACACAAAACTCTCCGCACAAAATATCCGCGGTATTGCGGGTGCCATGATGTTTAGCGGAGAGAGTGCAGATAAAAAAGTCTCGCTTCTCTCAGGCGGCGAAAAAAGTCGTGTCATGCTAGGGCAGATATTGGCACGTGATGTAAATCTCCTATTTTTGGATGAGCCTACAAACCACTTAGACATGGACTCTATAGAAGCACTGACGGTGGCAATCCAAAACTTCAAGGGCTCCGTAATCATCGTAACCAACTCAGAAGAGTTACTGCGCCGTACATGTGACAGGCTTATCATATTTACAAAAAACGGTGCAGAATATTTTGACGGCGGTTACGACCTCTTTTTAGAAAAAATGGGCTGGGATGAAGAGGAAGAAGAAAAAGTCAAACAAAAACCAAAAGCAAACTTTAAAAACAACAAAAAAGTAAAAGCCGACCTTATCAGAGACAAAAACAAACTTACTTCACCGATGAGAAAAAAGATTGACAAGCTTGAAGCCTCTATTATCAAGTCTGAAGAGACTCTGGCTTCCCATCAGAAGAAACTGCTTGAAGCTTCAAGCAAAGGAGATAGTTTTAAAATCATAGAGTTTTCAAAACTTGTATCTTTAGAACAAAAAGAGGTTGAGAAGATGTTTGAACTCTTAGAGATTTTACAAAGCGAGTTTGATGAGATTACAAACGACTATGACAAAAAAATTGCAGAAGTTGAGCAACTGCAATAGAGAGATTATTGATTTATGCTAGTATGTAATATATCTGAGCTTTCGCACCTAATTTTATAGTGTTACATTCGGTAGTAGCGGTATTCTCTCAGCATTTGTCATATCTATTGACATGTATTTTTCAGTTTTNNAGTGTCAAGTACCATGGAGTATTTTATTACTATGCCCTACTTACAGTTGTTTTAGAAAGCATATCGATTAAAATTAGGTGCGAAAGCTCAGTAATATATATTTTAAACAAAAAGGGGTAGCGGCTTGACAAATTGCAATCACTCCTCACTGCCATTAAGAAATGGCTTTGTCTATAACAGAGCAACCATCGCTTTGGCAATTATATTCTCCTTTATAGTCGGAGCTGTTATTTGGAATGCCGCCAATAATTACTACCATTTCCTAGCTGCAGAAAAATTCGAAACCGCCGTAAATGAAAATATAGACAGAATCAACAAACGAATGTTAATGTATGAAACACTCCTTCATGGCGGAGTAGGCTTCTTTCACGGTAGCAAACATGTAAACCGCCAAGAGTGGCATGATTTCGTAGAGGCGCTAAATCTTAAAAACAGTTACCCAGGCATTCAAGGTATCGGCTTCTCAAAAATGCTTAGCCCCTCAGACATGGCACAGATAGAAGAGGAGATGAGAAACGACGGATTTGAATCATTTTCCATCAAACCATCAGGTAAACGTGAACTATACAGCTCTATACTCTACCTTGAGCCTATGGATAAGCGAAACAAGGCGGCAATCGGTTACGACATGTTTTCAGAGCCCGTGCGAAGAGCTGCAATGGAGATAGCTAGAGACACCGCAGAGGCATCAATATCAGCAAAAGTGACCCTTGTTCAAGAGATTGACGAGAATGTTCAGTCCGGAATGTTAATGTATCTTCCGTTATACAAAAAAGGGGCAAAGCCTCAGAGCGTAAAAGAGCGGCGCGAAGCGCTTGTCGGTTTTGTGTACAGCCCTTTTCGTATGAACGACCTTATGGATAAAATCGTTTTAAAATCATCAATTTTGAACTTTGAAATATATGACGGTGAGGATATCTCCGAAGAACATCTGCTTTACATGTCATTCAAACCAAACTCATATAAATCAAAATTCAAAACCGAAAAAACCGTTGAGCTAAATAATATAACATGGCATATACGCTTCTCAAGTACCAAAGAGTTTGATAACTCTGTGGATGTAATTTATCCTCTTTTGATGACATCTGCCGGATTAGCAGTTCAATTTTTACTGCTTTTTATTATTTTGATGTTATTTAAAAGCAGATATATACTCAACATCCAAGCAAAAGAGCTGACAAAGCTCTCTCAAGCCGTTGAACAGAGTCCTAGCACAATTGTAATCACAGATCTAGATGGAAATATAGAGTATGTAAATGAAGCTTTTACACAAACTACAGGTTATACAAAAAGCGAAGCCATAGGCAAAAACCCGCGCTTTTTACAATCGGGCAAAACAGGTGCCAAAGTGTATGACGATATGTGGGACACCTTAAAACTTGGGAAAACATGGCATGGAGAGTTTATAAACAAAAATAAAAGCGGAGAAGAGTATATTGAGGGTGTAAAGGCAGCGCCTATTTTTCAAGCTGATGGAACTATTTCTCACTATATGGCTATAAAAGAGGATATCACTGATAAAAAACTCTCGCAAGAGCGTATACATTTTCTTGCAAACTTTGACTCCCTAACAGGACTTCCAAACAGATTTCAACTTGAAGAGCGTCTTTATTATACTATTAGCGCGGCAAAACGAAACAGTGAACAATTTAGCATTATATTTTTGGATCTTGACCGTTTCAAAGAGATAAACGATACCCTCGGGCATGATGCAGGCGATGCTCTTCTTGTTGAACTTGCAAGAAGATTTAACACTATTTTACGTAAGATTGATACTGTGTCGCGTCTAGGGGGCGATGAGTTTATATTTTTACTGCCAAATACAAGTATTTCAGGCGCTTCACACATAGCGGATAAACTTCTTAAAATCATCGATACGCCGTGCAAATTTAACAGAAACGATATGGTTGTCACGGCTTCAATAGGTATTACCATATATCCTGAAGACGGATTTGACCAACAAACTCTCTTTAAAAATGCAGATACGGCAATGTATAGGGCAAAACAAAAAGGAAGAAACAGATACTGTTTTTTTAGCCAAGAGAGCTAATTCCACTCCTCTATCTTGGAGAAAATCTCCATCTGTGTCAAATATAGCCTTACATCAAATTCTATCTGATGATAAGAGGGCTGCATATATTCACAGAGGTTGTAAAAGGCTTTGCCGTGCTCCTTCTCTTTAAAGTGCGCCAACTCATGCACGACTATCATCTGTAAAAATTCTAAAGGTACATTTTTAAATATAGAAGCTATTATAATCTCGTTTTTACTCTTTAGTTTTGCACCCTGAACTCTTGAGATTATATGATGCGTACCCAAAGCGTTATGAATCACATTTATCTTTGCATCAAAAAGCGCCTTGCTTAGCGGAGCTACATTTTTCATATTGGCATTTTTAAGTTCATTAACATAAACAAAAAGCGCCTTGTCGGTTTTAATTGCGTGCGCACTTGGATACTTTTTTTTAAGGTGCTGCCCTAACTTCTCTTGCTTTATAAGTTCTAGCACCTGTTTTTTTGTCGTCTCTGAATAGTGGTTTATATATTTTAAAGAATCCAAACCGAAAATTTCTTCCCTTTGATTTTTCCGCTTTTAAGCTTCTCATGCGCCTCATCAACCTTGAGAGCTTCTATGGCAACATAACTTTGTCTATCGTAGATATCTATCTTTCCTATAGAACTCCCGCTAAGCCCCGCTTCACCCGTAAGCGCACCGAGAATATCTCCCGCACGAATTTTATCTTTTTTACCGCCTTCAATAACCAGCGTTATATTTTGCGGTTTCATCTCAAACCCGTGTACTGTTTTAAGAGTACTTGCATCTTCAAAAAGACGTTCTTCATTTCTGTACTCATCTGCCTTTGGAGCTTCATAAGCACTAAAGAGAGTAAAAGCCAATCCCTCTTCCCCTGCGCGAGCCGTTCTGCCTATACGGTGCGTGTATATCTCTTGTGAATGAGGAAGGTCGTAGTTTATAACCATTGAAAGCTCTTTAATATCAAGCCCGCGTGCTGCGACATCCGTTGCCACTAACACTCTACAGCTTTTGTTAGCAAACTGGACTAACACATCATTTCTCTCATACTGTTCCAAATCCCCATGAATAGCGAGCGCATCAATCCTATTTTTCTGCAAAGTATCCGCAATCTCTTGAACTTCAGCCTTTGTGTTAGCAAACACTATAACGTTATCCGGCTTGAAATTGCTCAAAATATTTATAAGCACTTCTATCTTCTGTGAGTTTGGCACATCGTAAAAATGCTCCGTAATCTTATTTGCTGCTTCGGTAGAAGTAGTTTTTACATTTAGAGCATCTTTTTGTATGCGGGCACTGATATCCAAAATCTCATCCGTATAGGTAGCGGAGAAAAGAAGCGTCTGTCTCGATTTTGGAACAAATTCCAAAACCTCGTTTATCTCCTCGCTAAAACCCATATCCATCATTCTGTCCGCCTCATCCAAAACTAACATGTCAACATCTTCAAGAGAAAGAGTCTCTTTTTTGAGGTGCTTTAAAATGCGTCCGGGTGTTCCGACAACAATATGCGCACCGTGACGAAGTGAACCGAGCTGCGGCCCAAAAGCTGTTCCGCCGCAAAGTGTCAGAATTTTTATATTATGAGCGAATCTCGCAAGCATCCTAAGTTCCTTTGCCACCTGATCTGAAAGCTCACGTGTCGGGCAGAGTACCAGAGACTGGACTCTGAACTTTTTGACTTGAAGTTTGTGAAGCAGTCCGATACCAAAAGCCGCAGTTTTGCCGCTTCCCGTCTTTGCCTGAGCGATTACGTCCCTGCCCTCAAGTATATATGGCAGACTCTTTTCTTGAATAGGCGTCATCTCTTTATAACCTATTTCATTTAGGTTATGGAGCATCTCTTTGCTAAGAAGAAGGTTTGAAAAATCTCTTGTATTCATTAATGTATCTTCTTTACTCTGCCGACTTCACGGCTCATCAGACGAACTTTAATCCCATGTGGATGTGAAGATGATTTTGTCAAAATATCGCGGACTATGCCGTCGGTAAGTTTTCCCGTCGCCTGATCTTCTTTGAGAACTATCGCTACGCTCATCCCGCTTCTAATCTCTGCTCTTTTTGTACCGTCCATAGGAGTATCCTCTGTTTTATATATGCAATTATATCTATTTTATGCGTTATGCTACAATACAGCAATAATTTGGAGAATATGTAAGATGTTTGAAACCCTCTATGTAATAATAGGTTTGCTCTTTGGCGCGCTTGGCGTCTGGATTACGGCTGTAAATAGTTTAAAAAATTCTCTGCGTCAAGAAGCTGAAAAATCAACCGCTCTCTTAAGCAAAAATGCCATTTTAGAAGAGAGGATTGAGGGCATAAATGAGAAAAACAGAGAAAAACTTGAACTACTACAGCAGAACAAAGAGCAGATGAGGCTTGAGTTTAAAGAGCTTGCCCAAAACATCCTAGAAAACAATTCACAAAAGTTCTCTTTGCAAAATCAAGAAAATATCTCTAAAATGATAAACCCCATGAAAGAGCAGTTCAGAGAGTTCAAAAAGCAGATTGACGACGTCTATATAAAAGAGGCTAAAGACCGCTCCATGCTTCAAGCCGAGATAAAAAGCATCAAAGAGATAAATCATAAAATGAGCAAAGACGCCAAAAATCTTACAAAAGCGCTTAAAGGCGAAAACAAAAAACAGGGAGTCTGGGGCGAAATGGTCTTAGAGAGCGTACTTGAAAACTCAGGACTAAGGCTTGGACATGAGTATGAAAGGGAAGTCAGCCTAGAGCATGAGAGCGACAGCAGCCGCTACCGCCCGGATGTAGTAGTGCACCTACCCGACAGCAGAGACATTATCATAGATGCAAAAACTTCTCTTAACGCTTATGAGCGCTACTCTTCAGCTGAGAGCGAGGAACAAAAAGAGCAATTTGTTATAGAACATTTGGCTTCTATAAAAAAGCATATTAAAGAACTCAGCGAGAAGGATTATACAAATCTAAAAGGTATTAAAACGCTAGATTTCATATTTATGTTTATACCTATTGAGAGTGCACTGCTTATGGCAATGGAACATGACCGTTCACTCTTTGACCATGCTTTTAAAAAAAATGTTATTTTAGTCGGACCGACAACCTTGATGGTATCGCTTCGTGCAGTTGAAAATAGCTGGAAATATGAACGCCAGCAAAAAAATGCACAGGAAATTGCACAACGTGCAGGGCTGCTTTTTGATAAATTTGCAGGCTTTATCGAGAGTGTAGAAAAACTAGGCAACCAGATAACGACGGTTCAAAAGACATACGATGAGACCTTCTCCAAACTCCACTCAGGCAGCGGAAGCATAACAAGCCAGTTTCAAAAACTCCAAAAACTTGGAGCGGCAAACAGTAAAAATTTGCCTAAATCTTTCACTGATTCCAATGAAGATAGTATATAATTCACAAACAAATAAATAAAAGGAGAAACAATGATAGAAGAAGAAATTTTAGAAGATACCATTTAACATCTAGATGAAGAGATGAAAGCAGCACTTTCTAATATAAGCAATATCGCAACAAGAGTTCAAAGGGGAGAATTGGACGCTTATGAAGGATTTTTAGAGACAGAAAAATATAATAAAATAGTTCTTGAGATAGGAAATAAACTCAAAGAAAAAGGGATAGATGTAACAAAGATAGAGGAGTATCAAGATTTCTAACTCTTTTTACTCACTTTATAAATAAAACTAAAAACCTCTGCAACGGCTCTATAAAGAGCCTCCGGAACCTCTTTATCAAGCTCCACTTTTGAGAGCAGCTCTATAAGGTCTTCATCTTTTTTTATGGGAAGATTGTGAAGCTCGGCTATTTTTATAATATTCTCGGCACTCCTTCCCTGCCCTTTGGCAACTACACGCGGTGCTTTCTCTTTTGTGGTATCGTATCGTAGAGCAGCCGCTTTTTTCATACTTTTATCTCAAATCCCATCTCAATTTCGCGCTGCGGCGTTTCATACAAAGAGAGCGGACTTTTGTTTGGCATGTCAAAAATACGTATCTCTCTTGGTGTGATTTGCGCCTCAATCAAGGCAGAGCGCAGAGAAGCGATACTCTCTTTTACAATCTCCTTAAACTCTATGTTATGCGAATATATATGGATATTTATCTGATTCTCTTCATAAAGGGCAAGTTTTAACTTCAGCTCTCCATACTCTTTTAACTTCAAATCTATATCGCAGTAAAATGTAGAATTTTTATCTTTTTTAATGTTAATGTTCCCCTCTTGCAGACTATCCCAGGAAAAAGGAAGATAGAGCGACGAGGAGTTTGAGAGGTGCGAGAGCAGCTGGGAGTAATCTATCTGAAGCAGCAGTTTATCTACATGTTTTAAAATTTCCTGCTGATTAGGATGCTGTGACTTTGTTATCTCTTCGCCCGCTTTTAGTAAAACAGACTTTAAATCCCCAGACAGAATCTCTTTGATATTATTCTCGGCAATCAACTTTTGAGGAGCGGTAAAAGAGACTAGTTTAGGAACTAAAGCGACAGTCTCTTTTGAAAACATCGGGTCGACTTTTTCAACTGCACTTTTTAAAACATCGATTACCGTACGAACTTCTTGGGGTATTTTTTTCTCCAACAGCATATCTAATGCGGCTTTTGGCATAGGACTTTCCTGCTGAATAACTTTTAGCGACTCTATAATCTTTGCAAATGCGTCAAACAACCCTTTTGCTTCAGGTTTTGTACTTTGCATGAGCTGCGCACTTTGTGCAGCCTGTGTGCTCAATTGCCCCAAAGCCTCTTGCAATATAGCAGGCTTGAAGTTCTCTGTACTTAGCATTTTTGCAGAGATAAGATGTTGCACTTTTGAGAGTTGTTTCTCAAAACCTCTGCTTGCTATAACGTCTGTGCTACGCAGCTGCTCGTTTAACTTTGAGACGATATTCTCAACACCTTTTGCCAACAATACCAAAGCAGCTTTATCATTTTTGGGAGCCTGCAAAAGAGCGCTGTTTGCCGCTTCTTTTAGAGTCGGTGTCGCTAACATCTCTTTTATGTTTTTACTAAGCAGTTTTGCACTCGGAATCTCACTTTTTGCTATGCTTTTTTCAAGAGAGGTCAGCAGGCTTTTAAGCTCAAGCTGAGGATTTTGCACATTTTTTAATTTGGACTCTAAAAAAACACCGGAATTTTCAAGCTTCTGCTTTAAAACGGGTTCGCTCAGCTCTTTGATATCGACAAGAAACTTTTTAAGGGCAGTCTCAATACTAAGAGGATTTTTTTCGCTCTTTAACGCACTAAGAAGCTCTTTTACCGTAGTTGTTACATTGCCCAAATCTTTTAATGTAGGATTGTTTTTTGCAAGATTTAAAAGAGCCTTATCGGAGTCTGAGTTTTGAGCACTCCCTTTGAGCAGCGAGTTTATTACGGACTTTAAATCTTTATCTTTTAAAATCGCATCTATCTCTTTTGGCGTTGCTTCTTTTAAAACAACAGCTAACGCTTTGTTAGTGTTTGGAGAAATGATATCAAGCTGCTTATTAAGAGATATATTAATCATGCTAAAGTATATCATTTATCGAGTAAAAATAAAAAGTTGAATTTGGTATAAGTTTTGCTCCGCTTTTTTTGTCTTAACTTTTGTACACATGTAAAGGAGAAGTTATGAAGATAGAAAATTTTGCACTTGATTTGCACTCAGAATCATTAAAGAGCAGCAGTAGCACTATCACAACTTTTGTAAGCGAACTTGAGAGCCAAAATTCCAAACGCCTAAAAGAAGTTGAAGCGATAAACCGTCAGGTAGAGTTTTGTAAACGCCTTGAGTTTGAGTTGATTCAGCAGCTTATATTTGCACTTAACTCAAAACCATGCAAGTTTAAAAAGGTAGATGCAAGCGAGTTCACAAACCGTGAAGTCTCTGTTGAGAAGGAGTACAAAGAGTCTCAAAAGCTTGATGTAAGCATGAGCGGTTTTATATATACCACAAGCAAAAAAGTAGAGATAAATATCGACATCTCGATGTCACACTCATTTGTGTCAAATCATGAGATTGTGCGGCAGCAATTTTATGATCCGCTGGTGCTTAACTTTGATGGCGAACTGCCTGATTTGGAAAATACAAACTTCTCTTTTGACATAGATGCAAACGGAGAATGCGACCAGATTTCTATGCTTAAAAAAGGGAGCGGTTTTTTAGCGCTTGATAAAAACTCTAACAATAAAATCGATGACGGCTTAGAGCTTTTTGGCACTCTTAACGGTGACGGATTTGCAGATTTGAGACGATATGACAGCGACAATAACGGCTGGATAGACGAAAACGACTCTATTTTCAACTCTCTTCGCATCTGGTTAAAAACCGAAGATGAGGATCGTCTTGTTGCTCTTGGAGAGGTCGGTATTGGAGCTGTCTATCTTGGCAGCGCAAACGGTCAATTTGATATAAAAAATGAGAAAAACGAAATACTTGGACGCATAAGAGCAAACGGACTTTTTCTAAATGAAGACGGTACAAGCGGGATAATGTCGCAGATAGATTTTGCACGGCAAAACAAAGAAATAAACAAAAATTTGGACTCTTCGCCGCTGAATGAGTTTTTGAAAATAGTCTAAAAGTGGTCTCCCCACGAGGAATCGAACCTCGAGCTATCCCTTAGGAGGGGACTGCTTTATCCTATTAAGCGATGAGGAGAAGTAAGAAAGAGTGAAATTTTAGCATTAAAAACTCTCAATAGGTAAATGCCATACACTTTTATAATTTTTATTCAAGTATAATTCCAAAAAACAACCAAAGGCTTCTTCATGGCAAAATACCCTTCATTCCTAGAGCAGTTCCGCTCTTTTTGTTTTCAAAACAAGCCGCAGGATTTAGAGAAGGCAATAGAGTATTTCTCGGTATTTGGCGGGATGAGCTGGAGTGTTGACATGTCAAAAAGCCTTGAAGAACTGATAGAGAATAAGGTTTTAAAAAACTATACATACATCCATGGCGATATTACAAAAATCACTCACAGCGACAAAATAAGCCACGCACTTTTAAGCGCCGCAGCAACGGGTGACGGACGAGTTCACTCTGCGCTAAAAAGAGCGCGCATCTCAAGAACAGAGGGCGAAGACGCCATTGATACACTTTGTAGTAAAAACATTCTCAAACGTGAATACTCGCTTGAATCTCCGCCGAGCGAAGATGAGAAGATAGATGAGAGACTAAACTTCAGTACTGCGTTTATGCGTTTTTGGTTTGCTTTTGTCTCTCCCTATTTTAAAACTATCAAAGAGGGAGATTTTAAAGAAGCGATGGAATCCTTTGCCAACCGCAAAAGCGAGTTTTACGAACTTACCTTTAAAAAACTCTCACATGAGCTTATAAAAAAGAGTCTCAAAGATTATGTGATTGTAGAAATTGGAAGTTATTGGGATAGAAATACGCAAATCGACATTTTGGCAAAGACAAAGTCGGGCAAAGTCGTTGCGGGAATATGTAAATACTCCAACCAAAAAGCAAAAAAGAGTGAACTGAGCAAACTTCAAGAGCAGTGCCGCCAAGCCGAACTAACGCCTAACATATATGTTATTGTCTCCAAAGGAGGCTTTTAAAATGAACTAAAAGCCTTAAAGGGCGAAGATCTGAAACTTTTTGCACTTAAAAACTTTAAAACACTAATAGAAGACTTGAGCGAAAAAGATTTTATAGAGTGCGTAGGAAAAAAATATTAATAATTTAATCAATCTATTAGCCAAAAAAACTGCTCTCAAAGCTGAGCATATAGAAAACATTTTAAAGCTTCTTGATGAGGGTGCTACTATCCCTTTTATAGCTCGTTACCGCAAAGAGATGACGGGCGGAGCGGATGATGAAGTGCTCCGTGAGTTTGAAACTATATACATAAGTGCCAAAAAACTCTTAGAGAGAAAAGAGGAGATTTTAAGACTTATTGCAGAGAGGGCAACCCTCAGCGAGATACTCAAAAAAAGCATCTTCGATGCCGAAAGTTTGCGTGTTTTAGAGGATATTTACCGCCCTTACAAAGAGAAGAAAAACTCCCGTGCGGCAACTGCCATAGAAAACGGTCTGACTCCTCTTGCGGATATTTTAGAAAAAGCGCAGCTTAGCGAAGCCGAGTTCAAAACAAAAGCCAAAGAGTTTGTAAAAGGCGCTATTACATCTGTAGATGAAGCAGTGCAAGGAGCGCAGGATATTTTGGCAGAGCGATATGCCGATATGCCTCGTGAGCGTGAAGCTATAAGAAACAACATGCTGCGTTATGGAGTTTTAGAGATTAAAAAAACAAAAAGTTTTGATGAAAACGGAACTTTTAAAAATTTTGCGGGTAAAAGTGAAAAAGTAGCTTACATACCGTCTCATCGCTATCTTGCCGTAATGCGCGGGGTTAAAGAAAAAGAGCTTTCGGTAAAAATAACTATCGACACTGATTACATAGAAGCAAATATAAAAGAGTACAAAATCCCCCGTAACGCTTCAAGTTCAAAAGAACTGCTTTTTGAAGCTTACAAAGACGGGCTAAAAAGGCTTCTACTTCCATCCATAGAGAGAGAAGTTCAAGCCGAGCTAAAAGAGAGAGCCGACATAGCCGCAATTTCGGTCTTTGGAAAAAACCTAAACCAGCTTCTTATGACTCCTCCTGTTACAAAAAGAGTCATATTGGGCGTTGACCCTGCATTTAGAACAGGGTGTAAACTGGCGGTTATTGATGAAAACGGCAACTATTTGGAGTCATGTGTCATCTATCCGACTGAGCCGCAAAGAGATTATGAAAATTCTAAAAACAGAGTTATAACACTAACAAACAAGTATAACATTACGGGTGTAGCTATCGGGAATGGAACAGGCTCAAGAGAGACGCAGGAGTTTTTTGCACGGCTAAACAGAGATGAGAATGCAAAACTAAACTATACGGTTGTTTCAGAAGCAGGTGCATCCGTTTACTCTGCTTCAAAGATAGCTTCGCAGGAGTACCCGAACCTTGACGTAACCATAAGAGGCGCAATCTCAATCGCTCAAAGACTCCAAGACCCTATGGCGGCTCTTGTTAAAATAGACCCGAAATCGCTGGGAATCGGGCAGTATCAACATGACGTTGACCAAAAACTCTTAGAGAAAAAACTGGGCGATGTTACGCAGGATTTGGTAAACCGTGTAGGTGTTGATATAAACTCCGCATCTCTTTCGCTCCTCTCTTACGTAGCAGGCATAGGCGCAAAAGTTGCTCAAAATATCATCACTTTTAGAGAAGAAAACGGGGCATTTTCAACAAAAGAGCAGCTCTTAAAAGTAAAGGGTTTGGGTAAAAAAGCTTATGAGCAGGCGGTAGGATTTATCCGCATCAAAAATAGTAAAAACATTTTTGACAACAGCGGAATCCACCCTGAGAGTTACGAAGTTGCTAAAAAACTTCTCGGTTTGGATCTGGCAACTGTTGATGTTAAACAAAAAGCTGCCCAGCTGCATATCGGGGAAGAGACGCTAAAAGATATCATAAAAGAGCTGCAAAAACCCGGTTTTGACCCAAGAGAGGAGCTGCCGCCTATCCCGTTTAAAGACGGCATAACGGATATTAAAATGCTAAGTGTGGGAAGTTTTGTCTCAGGGGTTGTCAGAAATATTGCGGATTTTGGGGCATTTGTAGATATCGGGCTGAAAAATGACGGCATGATTCACATCTCAAAGATGAGCGCAACAAAAATTTCTCATCCGCTTGAAGTGCTCTCTCTAAACCAGTACCTGCCTCAAATCGAGGTTGTCTCAATAGATGAAGAAAAAGGAAAAGTCGGACTTAGTCTGATATAAAACATAATGAAACCAACACTATACTTTCTAAGATCTTCAGAGCAAAAAATCGCAACCGATATGCTTCACTATGCCTACCGTCTTGATGAAGTCGGCAAAACGCTTAAAGATGTCATGCAACTTGAGAGTTACAGCAAATTTTACGGACTGTCATCCAAAGATTTAGGGCTTTACGCTTTGAGTGAACACAAAATTGCAGGCGCTGCATGGCTGCGTTTGCTAAGGGAAGATGATAAAGCAGAGGGTTTTATAGATGAGAAAACGCCTGTTATTACAATCGGGATAAAACCGGAATTTAGAGCTAAAGGTATAGGCTCTGCAATGCTTGAGCAGCTCTTTTTAGAAGCAGGCGCACTCTTTGAGTACATGAGCGTTAGTGTTTTAAACAGTGAAAAAGCACTCAGTTTTTTTAAAAAGCATGGGTTTGTAAAGGTTGAAAACTCTTTTGGCAAGAGTCCAACTGATGGAAGTGAAGTTGTAACAATGGTAAAAGAGCTGCCAAAAGAGAGGGTAGTGCGACCGACTGACGGCTACGACCCTCAAAAATGGATGGATTAGCTTAAAAACGAAGCATAAATCCTGCGTAAAAACCTGAGAAATCAATGTCTAGTTTTGCATCGACACTGCTTTCGTCGATATCTAGTTTTTGGACTCTGTAACCTATCTCTAAAGCAGGTTGAATAGCAGGAACAAAATCAAACGTATAATCAATTTTTGCTCTAACGTCATAAACTGTAGAATCACCCGTTGTAATGTACTTTACATCGGCTTCAAGACCAATTTCTGTTGAGGGAATTTCAACTCTGCCTCTTGCGTAAAGAAGAGGGATAGCAAAAGTTACACTGTCGCTGTATCCTGTAAATGGAGCTGAGGGTGCCGCCGTGTAAGATGCGTCGATTATTTTAATGTCTAAGCCCAAATCAAGCGTTATCCAAGCCGTGTTATCAAGAATATTATAGTAAGGAATAATGTCATACTGTTTCATATCATAAGAGAGAGAAGTTGAAGCCGAAGTAATCGTAAAGTCTTTAAATTGACCGCTTGCAACACCGTCATCATCTATAGAAACGTACTCGACTCTGAGGTTTGGTAAAACAGGAACCGGATGTTTTATAAGCATCCAAACATAAGCTTGTGTATTCTCTTTTTCGCTTGAGATATAAAGACCGTCAGCTCCGCCGTCAGTATAAGTAGCATTACCCTTTGGAGTCTGCATCCAAGCTCCAGCACCCATTTCAACCCGCGTAAAATCAGCCATAACGCTAGAAGTCAAAGCAGCTGTGCATGCAAGGGTATATAAAACTTTTTTCATATATAAAATCCTTCTTTGTAAAATAGGATTATTGTATCAAAATTTTGCTTGATTGGTATAGGGCAAAAGCCCTATAAAAAAAGGAAGAAGAGAAAAAATTATTATTTAACTGCAGCTATTACAGCGTCATAGTTTGGTTCTTCAGTGATTTCAGGAACGATTTCTTTGTAAGTAACAACACCGTTTTCATTAACCACAAAGATTGCTCTACATGTAACACCCGCAAGAACAGAGCCGCCAAGTAAAACACCGTAAGCATTTGCAAAATCTTTGTTTCTAAAGTCAGACGCAACCGTAAGCTTATCAATTCCCTCTGCAGCACAAAATCTTCCTGATGCAAATGGTAAATCCATAGATACAACAGTAGTTTTAACACCCTCTAGCGAAGATGCTTTTGCATTGAAGTTACGAGTCTCAGTAGCACAAACACCTGTATCAAGAGACGGAACAACGATTATAAGCTGCTTAACCCCTTGAGCGCCGCCCACTACTACATCGCCTAAACCGTCTGAGTTTACAACCGTAACTTCAGGTGCTTTATCACCTACATTTACTTCATTTCCTAATAATTCTACGTCTGTACCCTTAAATTTTGTAGTTGCCATACCGGCTCCTTTTATTTTGTTTTTATTTTTTGTATGCAGTAGTATATTTTAAATCGGATAACTTTGCTCTTAATCAAAAAAAATGCCCTTATTGCTAAGAACTTCTTAAGCTAAATGACACTTTTTGGACAAACTTCTAACTCATTAAGCGAGCTAAACATACCCTTTTCATACATCTCAACCCCGACTCTTCCTATCATCGCCGCATTGTCCGAACAATATTTTAACTCACTTAAAAGTAAATCTGCCTTATACGGTTTTAACAACTCCTCAATCTGCGAACGCAGATATAGATTTGCACTTGCACCGCCGACTATGGCAAATCTTTTTGGCGGAACCTCTTTAAAATACTTTTTTAGCTTTTGGATGATATGCGCCGAAGCTACATGCTCAAACGAAGCGGCTATATCTTTATAGTCACTCTCATCAGCTTTTTCAACGGCAAGTCTCACGGAGTTCTTTAAGCCCGAATATGAAAATGCAATAAGCGGAGATTGATGAAGAGGAACGGTAAAGTTGTGCCTTTTTCTGTCTCCGTCCTTTGCAAGTTCCTGAATCAAAGGACCACCCGGATAACCGAGATTCATCATCTTAGCAACCTTGTCAAAACTCTCACCAAAACTGTCATCCATACTTTTTGCAACGGTCTTTATATCATCTAGACTTTTTACTTCCATAACCTGCGTATGACCGCCTGAAACCAAAAGAACCGTCAGCGGGAACAGCGTCTCTTTTTCTATGAAAAGCGAGTAGATATGTCCGATAAGATGATTTACCCCGATGATGGGAATATCTAGTGCTATAGAGATTGCTTTTGCCATGACAACACCTTCTACAAGCGTTACCGTAAGACCTGGAGAGGAAGTAACCGCCACCGCTTTAAGCTCTTTAAAGTAGGGCTTGCACTCCTCTAATATCTTAGGAAGAGCCTCAGCATGAAGTCTTGCGGCAAGTTCGGGTACGACTCCGCCGTAAACGCTATGCTCTATCTCTTGGGAGATTTTTTTGTGAAACAGAAGCTTTTTTGTAGCTATCTCCGTAATAGCTATCGCACTGTCGTCACATGAACTCTCTATGCTAAGTATCAATCCTAATCCTTCTGTAATATATGCAGGTACTCGTAAGTAAAATCAGACTTTTTATTTATGCTCTTTTTTTTATCAACCTTGAGCTTTTTGTACGCTTTTACTTTTAAATCATATTTCCCGTACTTTGACATGATGTATTTTACCTCATCTTTACTCATAATACCCTCATTGTTGTAACTCAAAAAGATATACTTAAAGTCCGCATTTTTTATAAGCTCTTCAAAACTTTCTCGCACTCTGTTTTTTTTGCAGTACATGGAACGGCTATATGCCCTCATCCCCGTTTTTCCCTTCGGTACAAACTCGTCATAAAGAGCAATCGTATTTAAAATGTGATAATTCGCTCCATACTGTCTGTGGTTGTAAGGCGGATCAAGGTAAAGAATATCGCCTTTTATCTTCTTTATAAGAGAGTTGCTATCTTCTTGATAGACTACATGTCCGTTATGGCTCTGCTCAAAATATGCAGGCTCTAAGATAAGCTTTCTTTGTGCAGGTTTTTTTAAAGTTTTTAAAAATGCCGCATACATTGAGGCTGTATTTGCCACCTTGTCGGCACTCTCGATAAGCGAAGCAAGTAAAAAGTAGTACATGTTATCATCTATCTTTTTGCTACGTTTTAACTCGTCTATCTTTAGCCTGATAGTATCTATCTTTTTCCCGTTTTCATCGCTGAAATACTGCCTGCCGCTTCCGCTTCCTAAGCAGTAGTGGTTATAAATAAACCCGTCATCTCGCAAAGGAAGCTCATTTAGCTCTTTTATGTAACTCTTATTATCTTGCAGTTGTGCGTAGTTTTGTATATAGTTTTTGTTTAAAACATAACTGTAATCTTCTATATCATTGCTGATAACGCTTTTTACATATTGCTTAAATATTCGTCCTACAACTCCCGTTCCCGCAAACATATCGCAAAAGACTTTATCGTTCAAAGTGCCGCCAACCACAGCCCTTATTTCATCTTCTAAAAAGGCGGAGAGTTTGTACTTTGAGCCGATGTAGTTCATAGTTTATTCATATCCAAAAAAGCTCTATAGCCGTCAATTACTATTTTTTTATCTACCTTAGTTTCATCAAAAAGTTTTTGCTGCTTTTCATTAAGAGTGGATTTGTACTTAACCTCTATAAGAGTTTTGTTTTGGGTCATAAAATCAAGTTCTATACCGCCCTCGTAAAAATAAGACGGACGAAGATTTTTAATCTTTAAAAAAACAAGATTCTCAAAAATAGCACCCTTATCGCGAAAACCCGTAACGATATTTTTTAACCCGACATCCCCTGCATAAATCTTTTTAGGATTTTTAAGCCTCTCATTTAGTTTACCGTACTTTTCAATCGTGTATATAAGATATGTATCTTCAAAATATGCCAAATATCTCTTAGCACTGTCAACCCCTATCTCTAAAATATTTGCTATTTTATTAAGACTTAGCTGCTTACCGCTTCGCTCCATCAAAAGCTTGTAAAAATCACGAACTGCCTGCTCATTTTTTATATTGTGATAAGCGATAATATCTTTATATATGATGTTGTCTATCAAGTTTTGAAGATAACTTATATCGCCGTTTAACACATACTCCGGCATTCCGCCGTCACTCATATACTCTTCAAAGTAACTCTCTAGCAGATACTCGTCTGATTTTTTAATTTTGAGTTCTTTAAAATCCAAATACTCTTCAAAATTCAGAGGCATTACTTCTATAACTCTCTGCCTTCCCGTAAGATAAGCATTTTTATCTCTTAAAATAGAAGCCGATGAACTTGAAGCAAATATCTTTACATCTTCTAAATCATATATATTTTTCAGCTCTTGGCTGTAATGCTCTTTGGAAGTCACTTCATCTAAAAAGAGGTAAATCTTTTGATTAGAGGCTATTTTATGAAGTTTTCTATACTCTTGCAAGATTTCTGTGATACTTAATTTCTCTAACGCTAAAAGGTCTAAACTAATATAGAAGATATCTTTAGGGGATATTTTTTTTACATGTAAAAGTTCTGATATAAAACTTTTGAGTATTGAAGTTTTTCCTACACGTCTAAGTCCAGTTAAAAAAATAATATCTTTGCTTAAAAAATAGTTCTCTATCTCTTTTAAATAAAGCTCTCTTTTTTTACCTTCAAATATATAATCTTCTTCCCACCAAGGGTTTGATCTGTAAAAAATCTCTTCCAAAATATACTCCTAAAGTATAATTAATAGAGATATTATACTACAGCATAGTATAAAAGTAAAGATTTTTAGACTATAAATTAAAAAGAGCTAAAAACAAACGCTCTTACCTCTCTATCAAGAGCAAAAACATCATCTACATTTTTTGGTGAAGTGTCAAACTTCTCATACGCTTTGATAATAGTTTTTGCTATATCCATAAAGCCTATCTCGCGGGCTATAAACTTCTCTATGGCAGCTTCATTTGCCGCATTTACGACTACACCCCTCGCAGGATTTTTTAAAAGTTCCTCTTTTATCTCCCAAACGGGATATCTATCGGTAGTAATTTCACGAAACTACAAAGAGCCGACTTTTAGCAAATCTACATGTGAAAGTATATTCTCTTGCATAGTTTTATCAATAGCAAAAGCAATAGGGAGCTGCATACTGGCATTTGCAAAGTGCGCAGTAGTTGAGCCGTCTTTAAAGTCTATAAGTGCATGGATAAGTGATTTTGTCTCGATGATAGCGTCATATTTGCCTTCGCCAAAGAGCCATCTAGCCTCTAAAAGTTCAAACATTTTATTAACCATTGTCGCGCTGTCTATCGTAATCTTTTGCCCCATTGACCAGTTTGGGTGTTTTTGGGTATCTGCTAAAGTCGCATTTTGGAGTTTTGAAATATCCCAGTCGCGAAATGCACCTCCGCTTGCAGTGATAATCATCTTCTCAACGGGTCTGTTTTGCATAAGATACCAAAGTCCTAAATGTTCGCTGTCTATGGGCTGAATCTTTGAAGTATCTATAAAAGCTCCGCATGCCACAAGTGACTCTTTGTTTGCAAGTGCTACCCGTTTATTACATGTAAGAGCGGTAAGTGTCGGACGAAGTCCCAAAAAGCCCACAAGAGCGTTTACCACAAGCTCGCTTTTTGAATCTTCTATGGCTTTTAAGATGGCATCTTGTCCGAAAAAAACACTTTTATGATTTACTCTGTAAACATCTTCCTCTTTAGCGACAACGACTATTTTTGGATTGTGCTCTTTTATCTGCTTATTTAAGAGTTCAATGTTGTTTCCTGCGACTAAAACCTCAATCTCTATAGAAAACTTTTTGGCAATTTCAAGCGTATTTACACCTATAGAGCCTGTAGAACCAAGAACTATCAAACAAGCCCTCTAAGAAGTACAAGCATAACGATGGCTCCAAAAAGATAACCGTCTATTCTGTCCAACATTCCTCCATGACCGGGCAAAATATTTCCGCTATCTTTTATACCTGCGCTGCGCTTAATCGAACTCTCAAACAAGTCACCGAAAATCGAACCTATAGAGACCATAAATGAGATGATAAACGACACACCCAAATCAACTATGCCTAAACCTACAAACATACCGCCTATGGTTGCCGCAACTACGCCACCGACAACACCTTCGACGGTTTTGTTTGGGGATGTGGGGCTAAAAGGAGTTTTACCGATACTTTTTCCAACGGCATATGCTCCGACATCAGTCATGGCAACGACCACTAAAAGCCATAAAAGAGAGATGACTCCGTACTCCATGTACATAGTTAGTATGAAAAGCATTCCGGCTGTCGGGTAAATAAACGGCAAGAAGTTTTTCCAAGTAAGTTCTCTGTTGTATGCGACGGCACTCGCATAAGCAACGCCTGCCAAAACAAAAAGGTCATCACCGTAAGGATATATTGCCGCAAGAAGCCAGATACCTACGGCGTAGTAAATTAAATCATTGTTTTTTATATCAAAAAGATTCATCGCCTCTTTAAAGGCTAAAACATAAACAACCCCAAAAAATAACCACATAAGAAAAAAGTTGTCTATTACACCTAAAACAAGCACCACCGCTACAAGTGCCAAGCCTGTAGTTATCCTCTCTTTAGAAGCCGTAAATATACTCATAAAAAATCCTGCATAAATATTATGAACGATTATATCAAATCAGACTTTAATATCTAGTATATGCAAAGGAGGAGTCTCTTTTTCCTCTTCTTCTGGTTTTTTGCGCTTCTCGTTTCTTGCAGTCTCTTGATCGGCTTCGTTCTTTTCATGTTCACGGTCAGGGTTGACTTCGTGATTTTCCTCGGCAGGACGAACCTCAAGAACCTCTTTCTCTTTCTCCTGCGCGGCAGCTTGAGCTACCATATTTTGAAACTCCACACGGTTGTTATGAGCATTTTGCAAAGAGGTAGCTGTTGCTGTTTGCTTATTGACATAAATCGCATTCCCAACTAATCCTACTGCCATAACATATCCCTTAATTTTACTTTGTAAAATGAAGGGTTTCCTTCATTTATTTGTCCGTAAAAGGAACAACTCCCTTTTACTTCGCTAGCCGCTGTGGCACTAAAGCTTGACACTTTCGTGTCAGATATTTATTTGATATCTTATCTTGTATCAATTTCTATGGTTTTATACTTATTGTAAAGTACATTAGCTCCGCTTTGAATCGTAACTTCTCTTCTTGGAGTATAATCGACCAAATACCTGTCTTTTTGAAACATCGTAAAATCAACACAGAGTCTTGCCGCACTCTCTATTACGTACATAGGAACATTTTGTTTGTCGGTTGTGATAATGACATGTGCCGATGGTCTCTCTTTCATATGAAGCCAGATATCCTTTGCACGCGCCTTTTGGAGCAGTTCAATATTACCTTTTTCGTTTTTTCCAAGGCTCACTTTATAACCCTCCACCCAAAAAGTCTCAATTGCGTCATTTATTTTTACTTTTTTAGCCTGAATATTTTTTGGAAAGAGAAGCTGGATTTTTGCAATATCATTCGCCTCTTGCACCGTATGGATAAAAAGCTTCATGTGTTCTATTTTTGAGAGCAGCGAATCTTTTTCTATGTGAAGGTGTGAAGCTCTCTGCTTTGCTTTTTTGCTTCTAGCAAAGAGTGAATTTGCCATCATGGGAACTGATGAAAACTCTTTGTGCAACTCAATCTTGACCTTTTTGCCCTCATAATCATCGACCTCTACAACTCTCTGATAAGATTTGATTTTATGCATATTTGCCAAAAGAAGATTTGCGAAATGGTTTAGTTCTGCAGCCTCGGCCTCAAGCTCTGCTTCATTATCCAAACTCTCATAAAGTTTCTGCAGCTTTTTTAGTTTTTTGTTTAGAAGAGAAATCTTCTGCTTCTTAAGAGAGAATAGTTTATCGTCCATCTCTTTTTGGTACTCATCGTATAAAAACTGCTCAACATCTTCTACCGGGTACTCTTTTGCCTCAAAAGGAGCCTGCGGAACATCTAAAAGTTTCTGTCCTACTCTTACCTCGCGAAATGAAGAAAAAAGGTCAACATGCCGAAGTGCTTCAAGAACGATGTTGTTCTCATCCAAAATAATCACATTGGTATATTTTCCCGTAAATTCAAACTGCAGATAAGTAATCTCCTCTTTATAAGCAGATGCTACCAAGGTTTTGAAGCGTACAATCTTATCGCCGCCTAAAAGCTCTACATGTAAGATATTTGCACGGTTAAACCTTTTTGCCAGAACTACGTCAAAGGGTGCATTATAGACTTTTGAACGTGCATACGCAGAACATTTAAAGATTCTGGAATTTGAGCGCTGCATCTCAAAATAGACCTCATCGTCTCTATCAAACGCAACCTTTATGATAGTGTCGCTGACTCTGTAAATAGCAGAAATTTTTGTAAATTTTTGTAGATAGCTTATTATCTGTTTTAAATGTGATAGTTTCATAGTAAGATTTTATCACATATAAAACAATTTTTTTTAAAATATTATTTATTAAAAGCTTTGAGTATTTTTTACTCAAAATATATTTTATAACTGAGTGTTTTTTAAACAATAAAATAGAAAAAGATTGCTTTCATACCACTATACTTCTATTATAAATTTATTTAGGAGATTAACATGGCGGGATTTAAAGCATTAAAAGGCCAAGGTCACTGGCCGACGCTTTTAGCAGCATTTTTATATTTTGATTTTAGTTTTATGGTTTGGACTATGCTTGGGCCACTCTCTACAGAGATTAGCGAAGCATTGGCAATCGGCGGATTTATTATGAGTGCTTCGCAAAAAGCAACTCTTCTTTCCATTCCTATTTTAGCAGGTGCGCTACTTAGAATCGTTCTTGGTTTCGGAGTTGACAAGTTCGGTGCAAAAAAAACGGCTCTTGTATCTCAAGCCATAGTTATCGGTGTCTTGTTTTACGCATACTTTCGCGGTGCAGGGATTACTTACAATGAGCTTTTAGTGGTTGCCATGGGTCTTGGTTTTGCGGGTGCTTCTTTTGCGGTTGCTCTTCCTCAGGCAGGTCAATGGTATCCGCCAAAACTTCAAGGCGTGGTTTTGGGAATAGCGGGTGCAGGAAACATAGGCGTGGTAATCGACTTTTTATTTGCACCAAAAATCGCGGAACTTTGGGGCTGGGAATCAGTTTTTTTAGTCGGTGCGGTTCTATCTACTATAATCCTGAGCTTTCGCACCTAATTTTATAGTGTTACATTCGGTAGTAGCGGTATTCTCTCAGCATTTGTCATATCTATTGACATGTATTTTTCAGTTTTT
>PPDH01000028.1:62681-222028 GCA_002899765.1 Sulfurimonas sp.
AACTAGTGTCAAGTACCATGGAGTATTTTATTACTATGCCCTACTTACAGTTGTTTTAGAAAGCATATCGATTAAAATTAGGTGCGAAAGCTCAGTATAATCTTTATTACTTACATGTTTATGGCTAAAGATGCTCCTGCCGATGTTTACACGGCTCGTCCTAAAAAACTCAAGGATTACGGCAAACTGCTTAAAGACAAAGACACTTGGTGGTTTAACCTTTTTTATGCAGTAAGTTTCGGCGGATTTGTAGGATTTGCGGGATATATGAAAGTCTATCTTATGAACACTTATCAAGCAGATATGAGTGCTTTTGGTTTAGATGTCATCAATGAGGGAAATGTTAAAGTCGTTGCGGGTTATTTCGGCGCTTTGTGTATCTTTGCAGGTGCCATTCTTCGTCCTGTAGGCGGAGCGGTCGCGGATAGATTAGGCGGTGTAAAATCACTCTATATCTTCTTTGGAACGGTTACGCTGCTTGCAATTTTAAATGCAACCATGACTCTTCCTTTTGGCGTTGCTATTTTGGTTCTGTTTTTAATCATGGCAAATCTTGGAATGGCTAACGGAGCAGTTTTTCAACTTGTACCGCAAAGATTCGGTAAAGATATCGGGATTATGACGGGTATTATCGGTGCAGCAGGCGGTCTTGGCGGTACTGCTCTTATAAAAACTCTCGGCTGGAGCAAAGGCGCGTTTGACGGTTACTCTGCAGGATTTATGATATTTGCGGGAGTTGTTCTTGTAGCCCTTATGGGAATAAGCCTTGTAAAAACAAGATGGAGAACTACATGGGGCGTTGCCGCAGGCGGAAGAATCTAAACTAAATCTCTTTTTATATTGCTTAGTCAGATTGCCGCGCTTCTAAAGAAGCTCGCAATGACAAGGAGGCTTCCTCGCAATGACGAAGCAATCTCTTTCGTCATTGCGAACGAAATGAAGCAATCCCTTTCGTCATTGCGAGCGAAGCGAAGCAATCTATAATTATCAAAAAAATCCCCATTAATACAAATGCTTACTTTTAAAACATACAACTGATTAAAAATAGTACAATGGCTTGTCATAACTTTGTCATTAATCATATATAATTTTCCTATAACAAATTAGATGTAGGAGATTTACATGTTAAAACAGATTGTAAGTATCGGATTAGGGTTGTCAATTGTTGCTACTTCACTTTTGGCTGATGTAGAGAAAAAAAAGTTAACTATCGGTTTTATAGCTCTTACTGATTGTGCTCCTATCGTAGTTGCAAAAGAAAAAGGTTTTTTTGAGAAACACGGGCTTGATGTTAGAGTCGTTAAAGAGGGCGGCGGATGGCCGGGGATTCAGCAAAAAGTGATAAGCGGAGAGTATGATTTTTCACATGCCCTTGCAGGTATGCCAATCGCTGCTACACTTGGAATCAACGGAGATGCAAATCTTCAGGCAGTTCTCAGTCTTGACTATAACGGCAACGGGATAACATTTGGAAACAACATTATAGAGAAGATGAAAGAGCACGGAATGGATGAAAAAACCCGTCCTCTTGGTTCTGAGTCACTGAAAAAATATATAGACGCAAAACACAAAGCAGAAGGTGCTGCATATCAGCCGCTTAGTTTTGGAATGGTGCACCCAGTCTCGACTCACAACTATGAACTTCGCTACTGGATGGCGAGTTCAGGTATAGAGCCTGATGCAGATGCTACTATCAAACCGTTTCCGCCGCCGACAATGCCTTCAAACCTTATTGCAGGAAATATCGAAGGCTATTGTGTAGGAGAGCCGTGGAATTAGAGAATAGTTCTGATGAAAAAAGGTTCAACGCTTGTTACAAACTACGATATCTGGAACAACAATCCTGAGAAGGTTTTACAAACAAGAGCGGATTTTATCACTAAAAATCCACAAACGACAAAAGCCGTGATGAAAGCGATTATCGAAGCGCAAATGTGGCTGGATGCTTCTTGGGAAAACCGCAAAGAGGCTGTAAAGTTTTTAAGTCAAAAGAACTATGTAAATGCTCCTGTTGACGTACTTGAGAAGTCAATGATTGGAACGTTTCAGTATCTAAAAGGTCAAAACTCGGAAGCAAATCCAATGTTTAATGTATTTGCAAACTATTATGCCGCTTATCCGTTTTACTCGCACGGAATGTGGTTTATAACACAGATGTACAGATGGGGTCAGCTTGATAAAGCAGTTGACATGAAAAAAGTAATCGAGTCTGTTTACAGACCTGATTTATTTGCAGAGGCTGCTAAAGAGGTAGGCTACACTCTTCCTCCAAGCCCATGGAAAAAAGACGGTGTTGATAAATATAACATGCTGAGCTTTCGCACCTAATTTTATAGTGTTACATTCGGTAGTAGCGGTATTCTCTCAGCATTTGTCATATCTATTGACATGTATTTTTCAGTTTNACTAGTGTCAAGTACCATGGAGTATTTTATTACTATGCCCTACTTACAGTTGTTTTAGAAAGCATATCGATTAAAATTAGGTGCGAAAGCTCAGTAACATGTTTATGGACGGCAAAGTTTATGATCCAAACAAGGCAGTTGATTATATCTTTGATTTTAAAGTTACCAACTCTAAAGTATCAAAAGAGGAGCTTTTAAAAGCTAACAAATGGAGTGTAGAGACAAAACAACCCGAATATACATGTCCTTATGGAGAAGCAGGATGTGCAGACCCTAAGTATGTAACGAAATAAAAAACTAGAGTAGTTCTAACTAGATTGCCGCGCTTCTAACGAAGCTCGCAATGACAAAGATAGTCACGTGCCAAGGAGTAAAACGACGTGGCAGTCTGACAAAGCAATCTATGCTTAAGCAGTAATAATTTATATCCGTAAGTACCTAATTTATTCCCTCCCTAAAAATAAATACTTTAGGTACTTACTGATGTAAATAAAACATCCGGAGGATAACATGAACAGCGAAACAGTAAAAAAAATTGTATTGCCTCTATTGGTTTTTATGATAATAATCCAATTTTGGTATGAAATATCAAATATAGTAAGCGGCTTTCCGACGCCAAGTGAGACTTATAAAGCGGCTTTTGGCGGTATAAATGAAGACGGCGAGACGATAAAGGGCGTACTCTCAGACCCTTTTTACGTTAACAATCAAGACGACAAGGGTATCTTTTGGCAGATTATAGCCTCTCTAAAGAGAGTTTTTGCGGGGTTTGTTTTAGCTATTTTAGTAGGTATTCCAGTCGGTCTGTTTGTAGGAATGAGCAAAAATGCACAGTATGCACTTAATCCGTTCATACAGATATTTAAACCCGTATCGCCTTTGGCATGGCTGCCGCTGCTTTTGTTTATATTTCAAGATATAAATATGACGGCAATTTCAACCATTTTTATCACTTCAATCTGGCCTATTATAATAAATACGGCTCTTGGAGTAAGAAGCGTTTCGCAGGATTACATGAATGTGGCAAAAGTTTTACAGTTTTCTCCGCTAGAGAAGATTGTTCAGATAATTCTGCCTGTTTCAGTTCCATATATCTTTACGGGAATGAGACTCTCGCTGGGAATAGCATGGCTTGTAATAGTTGCCGCAGAGATGTTAACGGGCGGTATCGGCATAGGATTTTGGATTTGGGATGAGTATAACAACCTAAACTACCACAACATCATTATAGGAATTATAGTTGTCGGTCTGATAGGTTTTTTCCTAGATATTATAATGGGCAAAATCGCAGATTATTTTGATTATACAAAAAAAGGTAGAGCGTAATGAATGAAAAATTTTTAAGTTTAGACAACATTGAAAAAAGGTTCAAGATTCAAGGTCATGAGGATTATATAGCCGTTACAAACGTAAACTTAGAGATAAAGAAAAATGAGATAATCTCTATAATCGGGCACAGCGGATGCGGCAAGAGTACGCTTTTAAATATGATTTCAGGACTTGATGCCCAAAGCGAAGGTCATATTTTGCTTGAGAATAAAGAGGTAAAAGGACCCGGCCCTGAACGTGCCGTTGTTTTTCAAAATCATTCGCTTCTGCCTTGGCTTAGTGTTTACCAAAACATTGAGATGGCTGTAAAAAAAGTAATGCCTTCTCTTAGTTCCGCAGAGCTTAGAGAACGTGTTGAAAAGTTTGTCTCAATGGTAAATCTCGACCATGCAAAAGATAAACTACCGGGTGAGATAAGCGGCGGTATGAAACAGCGTGTGGGCATCGCAAGAGCCTTGTCTATAAAACCAAAAGTCCTTCTTATGGACGAGCCGTTCGGTGCACTTGACTCACTAACAAGAGCAAATCTGCAAGAGCATCTTATGAGGATTCAGCAGAGTGTTAAAAACACCGTTATAATCATTACGCATGACATAGACGAGGCGGTGCTCTTAAGCGACAGAGTTATCATGATGACAAACGGCCCTGAGGCAACTATAGGCGAAATTTTAGAGGTAAATCTTGAGCGCCCCAGAAATAGGGTTGAGCTTCAAAGCGACCCAGAATACATCAGATGCAGAGAGGCGATTTTGAGTTTTTTATACGAAAAATTTGCAAAAGATGATTAATAATAGATTGTCCGCCTAGCGGATATGTTGTTATAATATATCCGCTATATCTAAATTTAAAGATTTATAATGTTTCAAAACAACATAAAAGTATCAGGGTTTTCGCTTGCAAAGGGTAAAGAGCTGACAGGCGATGATTTTTACGACACCAGAAATATCGGCAACTTGACAATAGCCGTCGTATGCGACGGGGTCGGAAGCGCCGATGCAGGTGCAGAAGCGGCAAAACGCACGACAAGCTACCTGTTAAACAACTTTAAGATACGTCCAAAAGCTTGGAGTATTGAAAAGTCCATCAAAACATTTATAAAATCAATCAACTCTATACTATATCAAGAATCAATGATAAACTATGAAAGAGCCGAGCTTGTTACTACTTTTGCTATGATTGTCATAGAGGGAAACAGACTCTACGGTGCGAACGTGGGAGACAGCAGGGTTTATCTATGCAGAGATAAAAGCATAACCAAACTCTCTTTTGATCATAACATGCAAGAGGCGGGCTATGAAAACGTATTGACACAGGCTATAGGAATCAGCAACGATATACAGCCCTACTATTTTGAAAATATAATACAAAAAGAGGATAAAATCCTTCTTTGCAGCGACGGTCTTTACACTGTTATGAGCCAAAACCGCCTTGAGAACGGGATATCTCTAGGTGCTCATTCGCTTGTAAAAAAAGCGAGTCAGCTTATGCAGGACAATCTACCCGACGACACGACGGCGGTAGTCGTAGAGGTTTTAGAGACAAGCGAGCTGGATATTTTAAAACATCTAAAACTGCCTATCTCTTCACATGTAAAAAAAGAGCAGATTATAGACGGTTACAAACTTGAAAAATCGCTCATCGCCAACGACAGAACTTGGCTATGCTCGAAAAAAACAAAAAAATATGTGATTAAATTCCCGCCCGTTGAAGCGATTTACGATGAAAAGATATTGGACTTTTTCGTTAAAGAAGCATGGAATGCAAAGAGATTAAAAGCAGACTTCTTTCCAAAAGCCGTTATCCCCAAAAACAGAACGCAAAGATACTATGTTATGCAGCATATAGTAGGCGAAAATCTTGACGAGTCATTAAAATCAAAAGCTCTTAGCATAGATGATGCGGTTAGACTCGGCGAAGTTTTGCTTGACATGTCACAGTACCTTTTAAGATATGACCTTGTCCACGGAGATATAAAACCTCACAATATAATGCTTGAGATAGATAAACAAAACATCTCATTTAAAATCATAGATTTCGGCTCTATTACGGAGATATTTTCTATAAGCTCCAAAGCAGGAACTCCCAGTTTCTTATCTCCAGAGAGGTTTTTAAGCGAGGCTATCAGCGAATCAAGCGAAATTTTTTCAATAGGAGTCACACTCTATTTCTCTTTGACAAATAGATATCCATACGGAGAGATAGAACCGTTTCAGACTCCATCGTTCAAAGAGGCAAAAAAACCGAGCTTTTACAATAAAAACATCCCTCACTGGCTTGAGAGCGTAATTCTTCGCTCGATTGCTTTGGATAAGGAACACCGTTATATGCACTACTCAGAGATGGTATATGAGCTTAAAAATCCGCAAAAGGTAGCGCCGTTTTTTGCAAAAGAGAGCTCAATTTTAGAACGTTCGCCTCTTACTTTTTATAAGAGTGGATTTATCGTCATGGTGGTTTTAAACCTTATACTGCTCATCTTTATGAATGCTAAATAGTTTATAGCTTAACTATCTTTACCGCCGCATGATTATAATCAGGCTGAAATGATTGGCTGTCTAGCAAATCATTAGTCAGATAATTTATTTCACGATTACTTATGGGGATAAAAATTGTTTTTTCTAAAATATCTTCTGTTATTGAGGCTTTTGTAAGCAGCTCTCCCCTTTTTGAGACAACTTTAATCTCCTCGCCCTCTTTTATATTTAACTCTTTTGCGTCGTTTGGATGAATCTGACAAAAATTAAGCTCTTTGTATTTAAGCAGTGAAGGTGCATTTGTGCTTTTAGTGCCGCTGTGCCATTGGTCTCTTGTTCTGCCTGTTAACAAAATAAAAGGGTACTCCTGCGTCGTCTTTTCGCTAAGCTCTCTGTTTTGCACAAAAAATAGATTTCCTTTTTTATCCGCTGTTAAAAAGTTTTTGATTTTTTCTCCCCAAACAAAGGGCTTACATGAAAGTTCCTCGTAAGAGGCTTCGCTTATATCCATGTAAGAGTTCAGCTTTGTCATAGCTTGATACTCCTCAAATATCTCTTTAGGAGTTTTAAAATTAAACTCTTTTTCATACCCCAGCTCTTGAGCCAAAAGCTGAAATATCTCCCAATCCGCCTTTACGCCATCAGCCGTTTTAATCAATTTTTCCTGCTTTGTAATAGTTCTATCAAGGTTTGTCTGGGTTCCCTCTTTCTCTCCCCAAGGAGCCGCGGGAAGCCTTACATGTGCAAATTTTGACGTCTCGGAGTTATCATAGGCATTTATCTCCACGACAAGCGCTATTTTTTTCATCAGCTCCTCTGTTTTATTTCTGTTTGGAAGATGATAGATTGGGTCTGTATGGCAGATTATCAAAACTTCAAGCCCTGCATCCATCATCTGTGTTGCACTAAGCCCCGCTTTGTTATCTATCTTGTCACTGTTCCAAAATTCAGACACCTTTTTAATGCTCTGCTCATCAAACCCTAAATGAACTCCAAGCATAGTCGCAAGCCCACCGACCTCACGTCCGCCCATAGCATTTGGCTGACCCGTAAGACTAAGAGGACCGTTTCCCTCTTTAAATATTTTACCGCTAAGCAGATGCGTGTTAATGAGTGAGAGATTTTTATCTACTCCTTGAGAAGATTGGTTAAGCCCCATTGTCCAAGCTGTTATTATATTTTGAGAATTTTTATAGAGAGTAAAAAACTCTTCAAATGCTTCAAAAGAGAGCCCCGTTCTTTTTAACATGTCATCTTTATTTAGAGTCTCTAAGCCTTTTTTTAGGGCTTCAAAACCGTTTATATGATTCTGTACAAACTCTTCGTCGTATAATTTTTCATCAATAAGACGTTTTGATATAAGATTGAAAAAGTCTATATCGCTTCCCGCTTTTATGCCCAGATACATATCAGCACTCTTTGCGGTGTCCGTAAAACGCGGGTCAACAACCACCACTTTCAAGCCTTTTTTCTTTGCTTTTTTTATTTTGTTATGAAAGATTACATGTGATTCTGCGGTGTTTGAACCTGCCAATATTAACAAATCTGCTTTTTGAACATCGTCCATTCTAAGAGGAACAAAATCCGCTCCTATTGATTTTTTGTATCCCACAACCGCACTAGACATACATGTACGGCTATTGGTATCTACGTTGTTTGTACCTATAAAGCCCTTGCCTAGCTTGTTTGCTACGTAGTAATCCTCGGTCAACATCTGCCCTGATAGATAAAAAGCAACTTTATCTTTTGGAGTGTTTTTTATCTTATCTGCAACAGCCGATATGCCCTCCTGCCACGAACACTCTTTAAACTCATCAGCTATATTTTTTCTTATCTGCGGTTTTAAAAGTCTATTAGAGGATTTTATACTTGTTAGCTGCGAAGCTCCTTTTAGACATAAACTCCCCATGTTTACGGGATATTGTCTGTCTCCGCTTAGTTTATCATCACTAAACTCTATACCGCAACCGACACCGCAATATCCACATACAGACTTTACCATTTGAACTCCAAATATTTCATCTGATAATTATACAAAATCTGCATATTTAATAATAATGTTAATTGATTATATATTATACATTCAGCCGATTTTAGATGTAATAAACATAAAACAATTTTAAAGGCTCTTTGGTATAAAATAAAAACGGCAACAAACAATAATGAGAAATTAAATGAAACGTAAGAAAATTATACAAAGTAGTGTGAGGACTAATTATATTGATCTCCCCATCAGTGTAGCGAGTTCTTATATTTTAATCGACAAGCGCATTTTTGGAGTCGACGACCATATAAAATTCAGTCTCTTTTTTAATGATAAACTGACGCACATGTCACTTTTTTTACAAAGCAACAGCGCAATAGAAAAAGAGCATCAGGATAAGCTAAAAGAGATAGAAAAGCTGTATATCCACCACACTCAAAAAAACGAGTATGAAGCTTTTATGGGAGAAAAACTTCGATTCACCATTGAAGACGAAGCAATACCGCTTGATGAAAAAGTAGATATTATCTATACGTCAACGGCACAATTAGCAAACTCACTTTATGAAAATCCTGATGCCCTTGAAAACGTACAGCGTTCCAAAAAAGTTGTCGAACCGATTTTGCAGACTATTTTCCATAATGAAAATACCATAAAATCATTTATTAAAATTATCGGTTATGACTACTATACCCATACACATTCGCTAAACGTAAGCATATATTCACTCTGTCTAGGCACAGAACTTGGCTTAGAAGAAAAAGAGTTAAGAGCACTGGGATGCTCGGCTCTGCTGCATGACCTTGGTAAAAGCAGTATAGACCGCAATATTGTTAACAAAGCGGGTTCTTTAAATCAAGATGAATTTGAGAGGATGAAAACACATCCTGCGCTTGGATATAACATAGCTCTAAACATAGGCATAAAAGATAAAAATATATTAGACGGAATACGCCATCATCATGAAAAACTTGACGGCAGCGGCTATCCTGATAAACTCAAAGGAGAAGAGATTACGCTGTTTCCGCGTATAATCTGTATCTGTGATATATTTGATGCGTTGACTACACAGCGCTCATACAAGATGGCTCTACGCTCATACGATGCTATCTTTTTGATGAAAACATATATGTATAAACATGTTGATGTAAAAATTATAGATACTTTTATAAAGATGCTTCACGATTAAACAATTTTATCTCAAACTCATCATTTGGAAGCGGTTTTGAATAGTAGTAACCTTGAATAGAGTCTATCCTGTTCTGCAGTAAAAAGGTGTGTTCTTCTTCAGTTTCTACACCCTCTGCAAGTATATGTATGCCAAGCTCTTTTGCCAAAAATATAACGGTTTTAACGATTATCTGGTTTTTTGGCTCATCTTGTATGTTTACGATAAAAGACCTGTCGATTTTAAGCTTGTCAATAGGGAGATTTTTCAAATAAGAGAGTGATGAATAACCTGTTCCAAAATCATCCATCGAGATACTAAAGCCCAACTCTCTTATCTGCTCTAGCAGGCTTATTACCAGCTCAGGATTTTCTAAAACGGAACTCTCCGTAATCTCCAACTCTATCCAAGATGCTTCACATCCGCTCTCTTGGAGCATATTTTTTAAAGTAACTATAAAGTCCAAATGAGTAAGCTGGCGCGCAGAAATATTGATGGAGAGTCTACTTGTCAATATTCCTCTCTCCTGCCAGCTCTTTGCCTTCTCAAAACCGCTCTTAAGTACAAAATCGCCTATTTCGATAATAAGCCCGCTCTTCTCGGCAAGAGGAATGAAAATATCGGGCGGTATCATCGCATCTTTATGCTTCCATCTTAAAAGAGCTTCTACTCCTATTATCTTGCCTGTATGTACATCATTTTGTGGCTGAAAATAGAGTTCAAGCTCACTTTTTTGGATAGCCTGCTTTAGATTTGTTACCATCTGCGTATATGCCACAGCCTCATTTTTAAACTCTGCACTATAAAAGCTAAAATTGTTTTTTCCAAATTTTTTAGCATTATACATTGCCGTATCCGCAGCCTGATATATCTCTTCCATGTTTTGTGCATCATCAGGATAGATACAGATTCCCGAGCTTGCCGTAATATAAACATCTATCATATCTATTTTAAACGGGTTGCTAAATTTACTATGCAGTTTTTGCATCAAAACATCTAGTTCTTCTTTATCGCTTGAACTTACGATTATCCCAAACTCATCACCGCCCATTCTTGCTAAAAAAGCACTGGAATCAAAAACTTCCATAAGAACTTTGGAGACCTCAAAGAGCAGTTTGTCCCCGAAACGGTGACCGTATGAATCATTGACAATTTTAAACTCGTCAAGATCAATAAGCACGAGACAAAACGGAGCTTCTTGAGAACACATCTGCACCAGAATTTCACTGATATGGAGTCGGTTTGGCAAGTTTGTCACCTTGTCTATATGCGAAAGGTTATAAAACTTCTCTTTTGACTCCTCCAAAAAGTGCTCATACTCTTTTTGGTTTGTTATATCTCTGGATATTCCAAAAACCCCAAAAACATTGTTTTGTTTATCGATTAAAGGTCCTTTGGTAGCCAAAACCGTTTTGAGAGTACCGTCCTTCATCGTAAGTATACGTTCACTAGTCGAGACTTTAGCATTAAGAACGGTGACTTTATCTGCTATTTGAATCTTTTGAGCATCTTGTGTATCAAATATCTCCTTATCACTCTTCCCAAGTACATTTTGTACGTCCGCGTTTACCATCTTTGCCGCAGCTTCGTTAAAAAGTGTATATTTTCCCTCTAAATTTTTTGCATATATGGGGCATCGGGTGAGCTGTTTACTATGGTATTTAGGAGCATATCATATTTGGAGAGTTCGTTTTGAGAGACTTTTAGATTCTCTTTAGTCTCTTGATGTTTTGCGATACGTTTTAGATTTGCATCGTATTGAGACCGCATAATGCGAAAAAATTTATAGGTCAAATAATACAAAAGAATAGTTGTTGCTAAAACAAAAAATATGCCTTTATATATCTCTAACAAAACAACTTTATCTGCATTTTTAGCTACAAGCCCAACCCCGTAACCAGACAAAACTATCCAAAGCACGGCGAAAATAAGGTATATAAAAGAGATGTAAAATGAGTTTCTACGACATTTTAAATAGTTATCATACACTTTATATATCCTTAAATTGGAACATTTTAGAGACATTATTATACATGATTGTTCAAGAAATGCAATGGCTGCAAAAAATTATTTCAGATTTATCCTGCTATAATTGCGAAAAATAAACACATGTGATAGATTTGTGAGACTTCCAAAAGGCTTCGGCAAAAACTATTTTACTCTGCGCGCAATTACCGCAACCGTAAATCAGGTAAGCCTAAATGCCAATACGTCGCGTGTACAGAGTTTTCACATGTTAAACTTTCAGAGTGACGAACTTGAAGCAGAAATGGACGAAGAAGAGACAGCCGCCACTCTCTGCATGTTAGAGCTATCCGCAAAGCCTTGCCATTGTAACTGTTACTATTTAAAGAAAACACGTAAATCACTTCTGCTTCACCCAAATCAAAACTACTTTTTTGACTATTTTAAAACCCTGAACAACGCTATATCTCCTCCCTATTTCATGCAAATAAAGAGATTGCCGCGTAACAAGTTCCTTTCAATGACAAGTGCCGTCACGTGCCAAGGAACGGAGTGACGCGGCAGTCTGAATTACAAAAATAATAATTATGGAAAAAAAATGAAAAAAAAGATACTTTTATCACTGCTGGCTTCAACCGTATTAGTCTCTCAAAATATTGAGCTAGAACCTCTAAAAATATCTTCAACCGCCATAAAGACGGATGAAATCAAATCAACCGATGCGGTAGAAATTTATAGTGCCAAAGATATAGAAGATGCACATGTACAAAATCTCTATGAGTTT
The DNA here is from genome assembly GCA_002899765.1 of Sulfurimonas sp. Classification (GTDB taxonomy): domain Bacteria; phylum Campylobacterota; class Campylobacteria; order Campylobacterales; family Sulfurimonadaceae; genus Sulfurimonas. The sequence goes on from PPDH01000028.1 coordinate 74,791, forward strand.
TTAAATCAGCAAACCTCGGTCATCACGATGCCCTCTTACGGAAATCCCTTCTCTCAAAGGCTTGACATGAGAGGATACGGCATCGGGGACGGCTACCAAAACATAGTCGTAACAGTTGACGGCAGAAAAATCAACAACATAGACATGGTCGCGCCTCTGCTCAGCGCTATCTCTGCCGCTTCGATAGAGAGGTTGGAAATTATCAAATCAAGCGGTATTGTTACCTCGGGTGACGGAGCAAATGCAGGTGCAATCAATATCATCACAAAGAAAAAAAGTGCCAAAGAGATAACTCTGTATATGGGAACACATGACCTGACAGGCGGCTCTTTTTATCTTGGTCACAGCGACGAGAAACTCTCCGTCTCCGCAAGCGCTGAAGCGCAAGAAAGCAACGCAGGGCGCAATATAAACAGCAGCGGGGATAAAGATGATAACTCTTTGAGAAGCGGAGTCTTTAGTGTCTCTTACGCTCCGATAAACGAAGTGGAGCTTAGAGCGGGCGCGTCCTTTGCTAGAACTAACGTTATTTATGGAGGTTATTTAAGCCTTGATGAGTACACTAGCGACCCAAAACAAGCAGGAGAAACAAACTGGGGCGCAACTGAGCAGGAGTTTGATACGGATACTCTTAGCGGAGGATTTAGTTACTATATAAACGACAAAACATCTTTTGATTTTGACGTAAACCGTGAAGAGAAGCGTTCAAACTATATAACTTACGCATCTATCGCCGATTATGTATACAACTCTGCAAAAGCCGCTTTTAATTACGAGGGCAAAGAAATAACGGTTGTTGCAGGATTTGACACTTTTGAGGGCAAACGCACGGCTTACGGCAATAAAACAGACAAAGATAACATTGCGGGTTTTGTTATAGGCAATTTTGCATTCAAAAACCACTCTATAAAAGCAGGAGTGAGAGTTGAAGAGGTGTCATATAAGTATGAGGATACGACTTTATTACTCAAAGACAGCCACTCTCTCTACGGCGCAGAACTAGGCTATAACTACACGTTTGATGCGCAGAAATCTGTTTTTGCAAACTATACTCATGCTTATCAAGCTCCCGATATTGACAGATTTTTCAGCTACGGTTCTTTCAATGATTTCATAAATCCGATGAAAACAGATAGTTTTACGATTGGGTTCAACTACATCATGCCAAACAACAAGCTCAAAATCTCTCTTTTTTACATTGATTTAAAAGATGAGATTTACTACTATGCCGATCCGGCTTATGTAAACTCTAAAAACACGAACATAGACAAATCATACAAATACGGTTTGGATATCTACGACAAATGGCTTCTTAGCGACAAGTTCAATATAACGCTCAACTACAACTATGTTCAAGCTAAAATAGATGAGGAGTCTGAAAATAGCGAAGAGTATTCGGGCAATGAACTGCCGGGTGTTTCAGACCATAACATAAAAGCAATACTTAGCTACCTCCCAAACAAAAACACTACTTTGGCATTGTCTCAGGTATACCGCTCAGAAGCTTATGCGGCAAACGATTTTAACAACAACTTTGCACAAAAACAAAATGCCTACAAAAGTACGGATATTTCCATAAGCTACACAAAAGATAGTTTGGAACTTTTCGCTAAAATAAACAATCTCTTTAACCAGAAGAACGGTTTATGGATAGAGGATGACGCCATCTACCCTCTAAACTTCGCAACTACTGCCGTAGCAGGATTTAAACTAAGATTCTAAGGATAATGCCGTGAGCATAAAAACTCTTTTTTTACTGCTGTTTTTTACGCTCACGCTGGGCGCTTATGAGCGAATAATCTCTCTTAGCCCCTCTATTACGGAGATAGTTTATGCTTTGCAAAAGGGAGATGATTTGGTTGCAACGAGTGCGTTTTCACTCTATCCAAAAGAGGCACAAAATCTGCCTGTTATAGGCGGATACTCAAATCCTAACTTGGAAAAAATCATAGCGCTCTCCCCCACTCTGGTTATCGGTCAAGATTTCAATCATGCGACTTTAGAGAAACTCAAAAGATTTAAGATAGAAACTTTAATGCTCAAACTCCAAACCATTAACGATATAAAAAGCTCCATCACAGAACTAGCAGAGAGACTACATGTAAACTCTAAAGAGGTTATAAAAAGCATTGAGTATGCTATAAAAAATGCCCCTAAGAGCAAAAAACCGCATAGAGTCATGATAGTTTACGGTCTGCATGAAGATTTACGAAGCGGTATCTATATAGCGGGCAACGACATCTTTTTTGACGACATCATCACGCTCTGCGGCAACACTAACGCATACAACGCTAACCAAACTAACCAACCCGTTTTAAGTTATGAAAATGTTATAGCTCTAAACCCCGACCGGATTATCATACTCCACTCAGACGCCTCAAACAGTTCGGTTGACAAAGAAAAAGCCTTGAGTGCATGGCACTCACTTCCTACTAACGCGAGTAAAAACAGACGCATAACGGTAGTGGATGAGAGTTATATTCACATACCTTCGCATAGGGTAGCCCTAACTATAGAGCGCCTCTGCCGTGAGATGAACAGATGATCGCGCTAAAATCCCTCTCATGCAGTTACGGCAGCGATATAATTTTGCAAGATATCAACATGGAGATAGAGTCGCATCTTAGCATACTCGGCGCGAACGGTTCAGGCAAAAGCACCCTTGTTCGTGCTATCTGCGCTCTTGTCTCTCACGGGGGAGAAGTCTACATAGATGGTGTGGACGCAAAAGAACTCTCACTCTTGGAGATGGCAAAAACTATCTCTTACATCCCCGCAAAACTTGAGATTTACGACTCGTTTATAACCGTGAAGGATTTTGTGCTGCTTGGAAGATTTGCCTATAAAAAAAGCTTTTTTGAGTATTCACATGTGGATAGAGAAATAGCTAAACAAAAAATAAAACTCTTAGGGCTTGAACATCTAAAAGAGCACACTCTTACCTCTTTAAGCTCAGGAGAACAGCAGCTCGCACTCATCGCCGCGGCACTAGCGCAGGAGAGCAAAATCATCATCTTTGACGAGCCGACTGCAAACCTTGACCCGCACAACTCAAAAGTAATCGCACAATATATAAAAAAGCTAAAAGAGACGCATCAGGTCATACTCATCACACATGACCTGCATCTGGCATGTTATATTGACAGCCCTATCGCTTTTATTAAAGATAAAAAAGCGCATCTCTACGGAAGAGATTTTTTCGACGACGAGGTTTTAAAAGAGCTTTGGGGAGTTGAGTTTTTCTCACTGGCGGTAAAGTATGGGTAAATATTTACTCTGGTCTCTGCTTATCTCTGTTTTTATCCTATCTCCTTTTGTCGGCGCGGTAGAGCTTGAGATAGGCAAGATTTTTGATTTTTCTACTCTTGCTTCAAGCATCTTTTTTGAGCTTAGAGTGCCGCGGGTTTTGTTTGCTTTTTTTGCAGGCGTCATCCTTGCTCTCAGTGGTCTGCTGTTTCAAACACTCTTTCGCAATGCGCTTATGACTCCCTACACGCTCGGCATCTCAAGCGGCGCGGTTTTGGGTGCGGGAGTTGCCATAAAACTTGGTCTGGGAAGTCTCTTTTTTGGTCTTAGCGCCATTCATCTATTTGGTTTCTTCGGCGCGCTCTTTAGTGTTTTTTTACTTCTTTATCTCTCAAAATTTCTAAAAAATGCACACCATGAGTCGCTCCTGCTGCTTGGAATCGCGCTTTCGCTCTTTTACACCTCTTCTCTTATGATTATCTTTTATTTGGGGAGTGCTATCCAAAACGATATGCTTATCCGCTTTACCATGTGTTCGCTCTCCGTCATCGGATGGCAAAATCCAATTATAGTGGGTTTTATAGCCGCTGTTTTGCTTAGCGCTGTTTACATGTACCGCTTTGAGCTTCAACTTTTGGGCATCTCGGACGAGAGCGCGAAACTAAAAGGTTTGGATACCAAAAAAACAACGAGAGTACTTCTTGTCGTCTCCTCTTTTGCTATCGGCACGCTTGTAAGCATAAGCGGACCTATCGGCTTTGTAGGACTTATAACACCGCATATCGTCGCAAAGCTCCACCCCTGCACCGTAAACAGACGCATAATGAAAACCGCTCTTTTCGGGGGACTTTTTTTGGTTTTTTGTGACACAATAACAAGGGCTTTATCCACGCAGAGCGAACTGCCCATCGGGATAATAACAGCGCTTATCGGCGGACCGNTTATAATGAGGAAAAAATAGTGAATCTTTTATCAAAAACCGCTCCGCTGGAGGAGTCCATCGCAAAGATGCAAAAAGTTTTGGAGGATGTCGGCTGCAAAACTAAAATGTCACAAGAGAAACATCCGCTACAAAGCTGTTACTCCGTTAATCTAAGCTCAGCAGAAGTACCAAAACACATCTACTCAAACGGCAAAGGAATCTCAAGCGAGGCATCCATGGCAAGCGCTTTGGGCGAATATATCGAGCGGCTTCAGACAAACAACTTTTTTAGCGATTTTTATCTTCCCTCCCGCAAACTCTATCCCGATGAAGCGGTTTTTGAGTTTGGCGGAGATTTTTTAGATGATGAGCTTCTAAATATTTACGACCCTCATGGCGAACTCGGCGATGAGGATTTGGTGGACTACAACAGCGACTACTCAGACAAAATAGTAACTCTGCCTTTTAAAAGATTTTCCGATAACAAAAGCATCTATTTTCCTCTAAATATTCTAAGCAATCTCTATGTAAGCAACGGTTTGGCGGCAGGCAATACGCCAAAAGAGGCACAAGTTCAAGCGCTCAGCGAGATTTACGAGCGTTACGTAAAACTCCAAATCATCAAAAACGCTTACGCACTGCCGCAGTTTCCTAAAGAAGTTCTTGCCTCGTTTACAAAAGTATCTGCCGATGTCATGGCGCTAAGAAAGAGGGGCTATATCGTAGAGGTTCTTGATGCCTCGCTCGGCGGAGAGTTTCCCGTGACTGCCATCTCTCTTATAAACCCAAAAAATGCAACTCTTTTTGTCTCTTTCGGTGCGCATCCGATTTTGGAAGTCTCCTTGGAGAGAACTATGACGGAGCTTATGCAGGGGCGTGACTTGGATAATCTTGAGAGTTTTGAGACTCCTACTTTTGACATGAGCATAGTCGCAGACAGCTTCAACTTAGAGTCTCATTTTGTAGATTCAAACGGAAAGCTGGGATTTGGATTTTTAAGCGCAAAAAAGAGCTTTGAATTTACGCCATGGAGATATAACGGAAACGGTACTCAGGATGAGTTTGAATTTTTAACAAACATCGCCAAAGAGATGGACAGAGAGATTTACATGAGAGAGTACGACTACCTAGGATTTTACTCATGCCAGATTCTTATTCCGAGTATCTCTGAAGTTTATCCCATAGAGGATTTAGTCTATAACAACAAAAACAGCGGTAAAATCATCCGCGATATGGTTTTAAACTTTAGCAAATATGACCCTGAAGATATTTTGGATGAAGTTGCATCACTTGACAACTCTTTGAGCATGGAGAAATATATCGGCGTTATCTTTGAAAACAACTTTACGATGGCAGAGTTTAAAGCGCAAAACCATCTCCTTCTGGGCGAACTGGAAGAGGCACTTGAACTTTTAGAGTTTGGAGAAAACTCACTTGGACATGTAGTCGCAGAGCTTATACGCATGCGTGAAGCGAGACTCTCTTTTGAAGAGCACAAAGAGGGGCTTTATGCAGTATTTACAAAAGCAAAAGTTGAAAAAGCGGTACGGATTTTGGATGCGGAGGAGTTTTTTATAGATGTGGGGTTTCATAACGATTACCATAACATGTTAGCATTATATGACAGACTCGAAGTGAAAAAAAAGGGATGAATACATGAGTTATGAAGAGTGGTTTGAACAGCATGCCTCAAAACATAAAAAGATAGTAGATAAGCTTTTAGAGCGCGGTTTAAGCGAAGATGAGATTATAGAGTATTTTGATTTTGAAAATATGGTAAAAGAGGAGAATGATTTCTGCCCGCTCTACAAAGAGAGTAAAAAGTGTCATGACATCAAAAAGCTAAACTGCTACCTCTGCGGATGCCCTAACTTTAGATTTAACGATGAAGGGCTTGGAGAATACAACGGCGTAAAAATACTAAGCCGTTGCGACATCAACAACGGCTCAAAACTCGCAGGCGGAGGAGCCATCCATCAAGAGTGTTCAAAATGCACAGTACCCCATCACAGAGCATACGTAAAAAAGAAGTTTGATTTGGATTGGAAAAAAATCATGAAAGAGTCTAAAGCAGAGTAACCTCTGCTTAGATTTTTATTTTATTTGTGTCTGCTATTTATCTCTTCTTTTAGCATTGCATCTAAAATCTCCATAACCGTATGACTTGCTTTTTCTGCATCTCTAAAATAAGTCATTACGTTTTTAGCCTCTTTTGTGCATGTATTTTGCGCCACACAATCGACCGCTTTTTTGATGTTGTCATGTACAAGCGCATGCGGCGCATCAAGTTTTGCATAACTAGGAGTTTTGCTAAATTTTTCTTGACCGATTCCACTCTCATACCACATGCCCAAACGACACTCTTTATGAGAAGCAAATTTCGTATGTGCTTCTCCTTTAAAGACTGTTTTATAGCCGTTTGCTTTAAATAGAAGATGGTCTAGTTTAACTAAAACCATAAATATCTCATTTGTTACATCTTGATTGCTCTGCGCAATTTCTACGGAACTATCACGCAGAGAACTTATCTTATACTGCAAAGACCCTATCTGCTCGTTTGAACTCGTTGAGAGCTCCTCCATGGATTGAGAGTGTGCATGTACCTCTTGCGTATTTTGCTTGAGGCTTTGCACGGTTATCTCGACTTCGCTTGTAGCTTTTTGTGTTCTCTCTGCAAGTTTACGAACCTCATCGGCGACAACCGCAAATCCCCTTCCATGCTCGCCGGCACGTGCTGCTTCTATGGCAGCATTGAGTGCCAACAAGTTTGTTTGATCACTTATATCTTTGATAAGATTGATAACCGCTGAGATATTTTCAACATTTGTATTAAGAGTGTTGACCTGATCGTAAGTGCTTGTAATGTGTTCGAGCAAAGAGTGCATGGTCTGCATAAGAGAGTTTGCATCCAAAAGTGAATCATCTGCCTTTTGTGCATTGCTATGACTTCTCTTGTCTACCTCTTCAAGAGCCTTTAGATTTTGCGTCAGTCCATCTTGAAGATGGTGCATATCACTCGCACATGCCTCCGTTAAACCTTCGGTCAATGCTTTTATGAGATCATTCATAATCTGCTGATCGTTATTTTGAGTTGCTTTTTTTTCAAGCTCCTCTACTTTTCTTTTGGTTTCTTGCAGCTCTTTTTCGAGTCTTTGTATCTCTTTGTCTTTTGCATCGAGCTCTGCTTTATCTTTCTCATTTTTTCCAAAAAACATTCTAACCCCTTAGCATTTTTTTATAATTAAAAATAATATCTTTCTTTTATTGAATAGCATATTAAAGTATATAATAATATTTTTTACCATCTTTACTTTTACCTAAAGTAACCATCTTGTAATAAATATTTCCTACTATTTTGGCATGAAAAAAGATAAAGTTTATGTCATAGACACCAACATTATTTTGCAAAATCTGCAAAATATAGAGACCTTAAGCGATAATGGTTCTAACATAGTCGTAATACCCGAGACGGTACTGCTTGAACTTGAAGATAAAAAGAAACTCACAAACGAACTTGGTTACTACTCAAGAGAATTTGCCAGATTTTTAGCCTCCACCAAAATCAAAGAGATAGATTATAAAAAAAATTATAAGGTTGTAAAACTCTACAAAGGCGACGTAGTCATCCATATCATCTCAAAAGAGAGCTACGATACGCAAATAGAACAGCACCACATCTCCGAGAGCAACGACAAAAGGATTATAGAAGTTGCCGAAGTTGCAAAAGAGTACTACAAAGGGCAAAAAGTCATCTTTATCTCTATCGACATCTATGCAAGAACATTTGCGCTCTTTAAAAATATCAAGACACAAACACTCAATGACGACAAAAGCGAAGTTCCCGACTTCTCTTTTGTAAAAAGCACGCCGCTTGAGTCTATATACTTTAACAACTTAAATCTTCAAAATATTAAAGAGATAGACAGTGAATACAAACCGGAGAATTTTTGCTATACATTTGAGTCGAGTGACGGAAACAGCGCGTACGGCATTGTGGCAAATGGGCGCGTGATGATTATGGAGGAGAGCGATTTTAATCCTCTTGCCGTAAAACCTGCAAACCTGAAGCAGAAATTTTTTGTCAAAGCCATCATTGAAAATGTTTATAACCTGCTTGTAATTGATGCCAAAGCAGGAAGCGGAAAAACGCTTATGTCTTTTGTGGCAGCGATGAGGCTTATGGATAAAGGACTTTACGACAAAATAGTCTATGTGCGAAACTCCATAGAATCTATCGACAGAGGAGCAGAAGTTGGTTTTTTATCAGGCAATGACGAAAAGTTCCGCATCTACAATATGGCACTGAGCGATACCATAGAATTTATAGCCAAAAAAAGACTCAAAAAGGGAGTAAATGCCGAAAATACCGAGTCCATCCGCTCTAAAACAGAAGAGCTTATCGCAAAGTATGACATCCAGACACTCTGGCCGGGAGAAGCAAGAGGACGCACACTTAGTGAAGCTATCGTTATAATGGATGAGTGGCAAAACAGTAGCGAAAAGACGACACAGCTTATCCTCTCACGACTTGATGAGAGCTGCATGGCAATCGTTATCGGCTCAAACAGACAGATAGACAACCTTTATCTCAACAAGTACAACAACGGTCTGACAACGCTTTTAAAACAGACAAGAACAATTCACCCGGAGCTGGGTATGTTTGCCATAGAGCTTGAAAAAGCGGTGCGCGGAAAGTTTGCGGAGTTTAGCGAACGCGTTTTTGAAAAGACTCATGACAAATAGATTTATCAACGATACGATTTACAGTCACATAGAGTATACAAAGCTTGAAGGCAAAATCCTTCAAACCAAGATACTCAGCCGCCTGCAGTTTATCACTCAAAATGCGCTTGCCTACTTTGCTTTTCCCTCCATCAATACTAAAAGATATATACATAGTTTGGGAACAATGCACCTTGCTTCTCACATGTACAAAATCGCTCTCTTAAATGCAAAAAGTGACATTCGTTCACTCTTTTTTAAAGATCTCTACAAAGCGATTATAAAGATTGAATCCTTCCTCTCATTAGAAAATAAGATAAAAAAATGCTCCCTCTTTGAAGACGATACGCTCTACCAGTTTCTCATCCCGCTAAAAAACTCAAAAGAGAAGTATGCCTATCTTATCTCTCTTCAAGCGCTGCGCCTTGCAGCTCTTTTACATGACGCGGGGCATCTGCCTTTTTCACATCAAAGCGAATACGCGATGCAGAGCCTTTATGAGAAGCTCTCTCTTTTAAAAGAGTTAAACAAGGAAGAACAAAGATTTCTTGCCTTTTATGAGAAACTGACAGATGAAAACTCTAATGTTCTTCATGAGGCGATGGGCGTGGAGTTTGCAAAAATGCTTCTTACCTATGAGTTGCTTCAAGATTTTGCCGCTAAGAATGACAGAGAGTACATCTCGCTTATCTACAAAATAGTTGATTATATCCTTCAAGATACTAAATTTGGCGGATTTGATTTTAGCGTGTTGCACTCTTTTATTGATGCAACCGTAGATGCCGACAGGCTTGACTACATAAACCGTGATATGCTTGCAAGCGGCTATATCGGCGGAGCGGTTGACCTGTTGCGCATAGCAAAACAGAGCGTTTTATGCCTTAGGGATGCAGAGTTTAAAGTTAGTTTTTTTGAGGGCGCCATTTTAGATATAGAACATATGCTTGAGATGCGTTTTAACCTCTACAAAAAAGTAATTTTTAATCATGAGATAGCAAAAAAAGATGCCATGCTTGAAAACCTTATCCTTTATCTCACCGCAGAACACTTTCTTAAACAGACGAGCTCAAAGCGAAATGACATCTCTATGCTATGGAGTTTTTTAGATGCTGCGTCCAACCAAAAAAGGCTCGATACAATCAGTATGCTTGATGAGAACTGGCTTATTTCACTCTTTAAAGAGGAGTATTTCATGCTTAGATACTCTAAAGTAAAAGAGACGCAAAAGATGCTTATGATTTTTGAAGAGGTGCTATTTGGCAAAAAGTATTTCCACTCTCTTTGGAAAAATCTTAATGATTTTTATGATGTTTTGGGCTTTAGCATTACGCAAAAGTATCAGTTTCGCGAAAGTTTCGGTTATATCAGCAAAGCAAGACTATTTATCTTAAAAAGTTCGCTTCAAAATTTTGTTACATTTTATGAAAAGAGCAGTCACAACCTCTTTTTCTCTTACCAAATCGTCTCTTTTAACCTCGGTATCTCAAAAGATTTTTCGCTCTCTAACGGCAAAAATCTAATTCCCATAGATGAAGTCTCAACGCTTAGAAAAAGACTAAAAAAGTCGATGTTAAACACCGTTCCGTTTTTTATCTACTGCAACAAAGAAGAGCTTACACCTCAGATGATAGAGAGCCTAAGAGAGATTTTGATATCGGTTTTTGAAAAAAATATAGAGTGGAAAACATAAAGGCTAAAAAGTTAAATCGAAGCTTCTAGTTCCCATCAAGAGATTGCGCGAACTAGAAGGTATTAAAACAACTGCCCTATTTTACTTTTTAAACTGAGCTGCGGCATCTTTTAGAGCTTTGCTTAGAATTACCCACGCACTCTCCACATCTTCTTTGAAATGTTCCCACTTCTCTTCACCTGCCTCATCAAGTTTTTTCAGTTTTGCTTTTGTAACCTCAAACTTATCCTCAAGTTCTTCAACCCGTTCAATATATTTTATATGAGCGTTAGCAGCATATACTTTACTTTTTGCTTTAAACTCTTCTATTTTGGCTTGAACCAAATTCAACTCTGCTTCTATCTTTTGTTTATAGGCATCTTTCATACTCATAACATGTTACCTCCTGCTTTAAACAATTAACCGATATGCAAGCCATACCCACAACTCTGCCGATTTACCCTATTTTATTGCAACTAATCTTAATTTAGAGTAACGTTAATTTCTTATCTATAAACTCAATATCATGAAATATTATTTTAGATAAAATAAAAAAAATTATAAAAAGTCCTTGAATGAACTCACTTAGTATATTCGGTACAAGCAGCGATGCTGGCAAATCAACTCTTAGTTTTGCACTTACTTATCTTTTGCACCATCGCGGCATCAGCGTCGCTCCGTTTAAAGCACAAAATGTCTCTAACAACTCACATGTAACGGATGAGGGCGGCGAAATAGCCATTCCTCAATACTTTGCAGCAGAAGCTATCGGACTTAAAACTACTACAAACATGAACCCTGTTTTGCTAAAGTCGGGTTCAAAAAACAGCGCGCATCTTATCATCAACGGCAAAAGCGTGGGGGAGAAGGATGTACATGCGTATTACCGTGACATAAAAACACTCCAGCCCATCGTAAAAGAGGCATTTTTAAAACTCAAAGAAGAGTATGATGTTGTTATAGCCGAGGGAGCGGGAAGCCCTGTTGAGCTAAATCTTATGGATAAAGATCTCTCAAATATCTACGTGGCAAGTGAATTTAATACAAAGATTATCTTAGTTGCAGACATTGAGCGCGGTGGAGTTTTTGCCTCCATCTACGGTGTTTACAGACTGCTGCCAAAAAAACTGCGTGAGAATGTCATAGGCGTAATCGTCAATAAATTTCGAGGCGACATAACTCTTTTTGATGAGGGCAGAGCCATTATAGAGAAGAAGTTCGGCATCAAAGTTTTGGGTGTCGTGCCTTACAAACCATTCAATCTAGGCTTTGAAGACAGCCAGTCTATGATGAACTATGTTCAAGAGAGCAAAAATGCAAAGATAAAAGTGGGAGTGATAAAGCTTCCGCACATCAGCAACTTTACCGACTTTGAGCCCCTTATAGCCGACAAAGAGATAGAACTCTCCTTTGTCTCAAATCCCGCTCAAACCTCTACATGTGACTTGATTGTTCTTCCGGGAAGCAAAAGAGTAGTGGAAGATTTAGCATGGTTAAGAGAGCGCGGATTTGAGGAGATTTTAACTTCAAAAAAACAAACGGTAGTCGCTATCTGCGGCGGCTACGAGATGATGTTTAAACAAATACTAGACCCAGACGGAGTCGAGTCTGAACTTCAAGAAGTAAAAGGTTTTGGACGCATAAAAGGCGAGATAGTATTTGCGAAAGAGAAGATAGTCAAAAAAGGGTGCTACCATCTTTTCGGCTCTATGATTTGCGGATATGAGATACATAACGGTGTTGCTAAAAAAAGAGTCATGAAAAAGAAAAATCTCTATGCAACCTTTGTTCACGGCATCTTTGAGAGCGATGAATTTAGATATAAATTATTCTCAAAGATTGACGAAAACTATGCAGGTTACAACTTCAAAGAGTACAAAGCAAAAGCCATAAAAGAGTTTGCCGAACATGTAGAGCAGCATGTAGATGTTGATTTTATAATAAAAGAGCTGGCTGCGAAAAATTTACTTTAAAGTTATGAGATTGCTAATATTTGGCACTCTTTTTTACAAACCGTGAAAAAACTCACGCTCTTTGGAACCGATGGCTTGCCTTCGGCATGAGAGTGCTTATAAGCCACTGCTTTTAAAGTTTCTCTTTAGCGAAGGCAAGCCATCGCTTCCTAAAAAACAGTTAAAAATTTCAGCTCTTGAAGTTCTTTTGTAAACCTAAACCCAACCTTAAAAACCAAACCTACATGTAAATCCATAAAAAGCTTAAAAGCTAAATCAGATAAAATTACTCTGATTTAAAAATACTAGAGGGTAAAGCTCTCTTACCAAAGGATAAAAAATGAAAACATTGATTTTACTAATCGGATTAACACTAGGTGCTCTTCAAGCTGACAACATCGTAACTTACGATACAAACAACGGAAATAGCACTGAGGGTATTAAAACCAATCACCCAAATCAAGACCTTTACTAAGTCTTAATCTCCATCCACTTTTGGATGGAGTTTTTTCACACTCTTCTTCTCTTCTTTAAACACAAATCTCTTTATAAAACCCCACTTTTTCATTTCATTAGATAAAATTTCAAGATGAAAACAAAAAAAGTACTCTTTATCGGCGGTATTAAAAGCGGAAAATCTCTAAATGCAGAGATATACACACTTAAAAACTCTTTGCAAAAACCAATATATCTGGCGACCACAGAGTTTATAGACGATGAGATGCAAAAACGCATAGACGCTCATAAACTCCAAAGAAGTGCCCGGTTTGAAACTATCGAAGAACCTCTGAAACTCTATGAAACAATTTCCAAACAAAAAAATGCCGTTTTAATCGAATGCGTCAGTATGTGGATAAACAACATGTTATATCATGGTTTTGATTTTAGCGAGATGAAAAAAGAACTTGAAGCAATTTTGACGCTTGATAAAACAGTGGTTTTTGTTCTAAACGATGTCGGAAGCGGCATTATCCCAGACAACGCTTTAGCACGTGAGTTTATAGATATCGGCGGAAAATTATCACAGCTTATAGCCTCAAAGTGCGATGAAGTCTATCACACGATAGCAGGTATATCGACGAGGATAAAATGAGAAATATTTTTAAAGGTTTTGCCCTTGCCATCTCGATGTTAACGACTCTTCCTTTTTTCAAGATTCACGACTTTAACAAAGGCATAAACGGTTATGCCGTTATGTTTTATCCTCTTATCGGTTTTATCTTAGGAGCTGTTTTATGGGGCGTTTACCTGCTTTTAGCTCCTTATGCCCCATCTTTACATGTAGGCATTATCATCTTTGTTCTATGGGTTTTGCTAACAGGTGCACTTCATCTTGATGGTTTTAGCGACACGGTTGACGGGCTTTATGTAAAAAAAGAGAGAGCGTTGGAGGTTATGAAAGATTCACATGTAGGCGGCATGGGGATGATAATGAGTGTTACTTTTTTAATAGCAAAAGCCTCATCTCTGGCTCATTTTGAACTCTTTTACCTTCTGCCTCTCATCTTGCTTCTCTCAAGATTAAATGCTGTTTTGGCAATCTACTTCTATCCATATATCAGCCAAAGAGGAATGGGAACTTTAGCAAAAGAAGAGTTTACAAAACCACAGATGTTCATAGCACTTTTCTACTCATTTTTGATAGTTCTGGCATATAACAAACTGCTCCTTTTTGTTAGCGCTTTGTTAGTTTTGTTTGTTATAAAAAGTTTTTTCATCAAAAGATACGGCGGCTTTAGCGGGGATATTTACGGCTTTACTATTGAGGTGACGGAGCTGATTCTTTTAAACATTTTGCTCTTTGGTTTTTTTACATGAGAGTAACGCTAGTCAGACATGCAGAGGTTGATGAAAAATATCATGGTTGTTACAACGGACACAACGATATCGGTTTGTCAAAAAAAGGCTCCCTTCAGGCAAAAGAGCTTGCAAAAGAGCTTGACGCATTAAAGTTTGATGCGGTTTTGTGCTCTGATTTGAGACGTGCAAAAGAGACGCTTCAACACTCTTTACATGCGAAAGATGCCTTCTATACAGATAAGTTAAGAGAGAAGTCTTGGGGCAGACATGAGGGGCTTAGTTTTGATGAGATAATATCGCAGGGCGAGATAGAGTATCTTGACTTTTTGCAGTGGATTGAAGCGCTTGAGGGCGAGCCTTACAAAGAGTTTGTAAAGAGAGTGAATGAATTTTTTTTGGAGTTTTTACCCTCACTAAAAAAAGAGTCTGTTTTAGTTATAACACATGCAGGAATTATCCGAGTTTTACTCTCTATCATCAACTCTACAACACTAGAGAAGGCTTTTGGCATAAAAGTTGAAAATGGTTCGTTAAGCATACTTGAAATATGCTAGAATAAACCAAGATTTAAGAAGCAAGGTCGAGAAATGAACACCATTTTAAAATTTTTAAAGAACAAGATTGCACGGTTAAAAAAAGCTTTGGGCATAGTAGATAAAAAAGTGCTTATCTCCTTTGAACTTTCCGAATTTATACAAGAGACCGAGTCTGCACTTCAAAATCTTCCCCAAAACTATAAAAAGCTTTATGAGCTTCATCCTGCTGAAATACAATTTTTCGTAAACAGGGAAAAAGAGATAAAAGAACTTCAAAAATCTTTTACAAACTGGACAAAAAACCGTTTTGTCACATGTGCGATAATCGGCGAAA
Source organism: Sulfurimonas sp. (assembly GCA_002899765.1). GTDB lineage: Bacteria > Campylobacterota > Campylobacteria > Campylobacterales > Sulfurimonadaceae > Sulfurimonas. The sequence goes on from PPDH01000028.1 coordinate 89,972, forward strand.
AGGGATGCGGAGTCAGCTCGATGCTAAGCTCGTTCCTAGCTACAATCCCTCAGACCGAAACGATAAGAGGCGAACTGCATGAGAAAATATTTACAAAAGAGGACTATTTTCAATATTTCAACACTCTTTTGGGGACTAAAGAGATTACTACAAACAAAGAACTTATCGATTTTTTAAACAATACCCAAAGTGCAAAAATCATAATTTTAGAGAATCTCCACCATATGTTTTTAAAAAAAGTGGGTGGATTTGAGAGTATTAAGATGCTCTTTGAGCTTATCTCTTACACGACAAAAAAGGTGCTTTGGATTGGAGTTTTTACTCCTGAGACCTGGAATTTTCTTTACAAAACCATCTCCCTCTCAAACTACTTTACAAGCGAAATCTTTATGGAGCCTCTAAGCCAAGAGAGCATAAAAGAGACTATCTCTAAACGTAATGAGTATGAAAATCTAAAGATAGAGTTTCTTCCAAAAGAGGAGAGTCTTGCAGGTGCAGCATTTGAGAAGCTCGAAGATGATTAGAAACAGCTTTTTTTAAGTGATAAATTTTTTAAACAACTGCATAAGCTCTCAAACGCAAACATCTCTCTTGCCATGCTTTACTGGGTGCGCGCAATTGAGAAGATAGAGGAGAGTATCGTTTATGTAAAAGAGATAGAGGACCTTGACTACTCCTTTGTTAAAACCCTACCTTCTGAAGCTCTCTTTGTGCTCCAAGCGCTCATTCTCCACGACGGCTTAACGCTCCATGATTTTGCCATTGTGATGAGTGATTCGGACGAAGAGAGCCGCAATATGCTGATGCCTATGCTTGAAAAAGGGCTTTTAATCCAGCCGCATAAAAAATACAACATAAATCCAGCCATCTATAAGCACATACATGACTATCTTTCTTCTAAAAACTATATACACTAACGGGGCGCACGAATGAAATTTATAACACTGTTTTTTATGAGCTTTTTCACACAGATACTTTTTGCCGCGGATATTTTGCAAAATGCAGATATTTCACAAGACAATAACAACTCAAACGTAGACCCCATGAGCATCCTAACAATCATATCATTCTCAAAAGTTATCTGGACACTCCTCTTTTTTGCTCTTGCTTACGTCTCCATAACTCTTTTTACAAAAGCTCTGGAATTTTTTGCAGAAAAGAGCTCTCGGCTGAGAATACCAATAAAAGGGCTCGTTCCGATTATAAGAATAGTTCTTTGGACAGCTTTTGTAATCATCATCATCAAAGTAATCTACAATCTTCCAAAAGAGATGCTTCTGACGGCTCTGGCTTCCGTCGCTCTTGCTGTTGGTTTTGCAACGCAGGATCTGCTGAAAAATATATTTGGCGGAATCATGCTTCTTTTTGACCGCCCTTTTAAAGTCGGCGACAAGATAAAAGTAGGTAAAAATTACGGTGAAGTTATAAATATAGGTCTACGTGCTACACGGATTGTGACTCCTGATGACTCGATGGTTGTAGTCCCAAACATGGAGCTTATGAACACCTCCGTCTCAAACAGCAACTCAGGCGAGCTCTACTGCCAAGTTGTTGCCCAAATTATGCTCCCCATTGATGCGCCCATGGATAAAATCCGTAAAATCGCTATTGAAGCGGCTCAAGTATCAAAATACATCTATCTTAACGAACCCATTGTCGTACTTTTTTAAAATAAGATGAATGAGAACAAGTCATATCTGGAGATGAAACTAAAAGCTTATGTAATGGATATACGCTATGAGTTTGCCCTCCAAAGCGATATGACCGAGACGGTTATAAAAGAGCTTCTAAAGCAGGGTGTTATAAATAAAAATGAGCGCTCGGATTAAAAAAAATATCCGATTGAGAGAGAAAAAGAGTGTTTACCTGCAGAGTCACTGAGTCCATAATCATAGTATGCGCCCATGAACCAGTGCCGATTTATATCTAAAGAGTAGCCGATTCCGAGTATTTGAATGGCAGCTATATCTCTATAGATACTCTCATCTGCCGTGTATGAGAGTGTATAACTCTTGTCTGAGTTTGGTTTGTGAGCAATCCCGATATGAAATGTCTGAGTGTTTTGATATGAAACGTATCCAAAATCCGAATCATTTACAAAAGTATAGTTATAACCTCCAAAGAGATAGTTTTTTTCATCTGCAAAATAGCTAAACTAAAATCCTACTCTGTAGTCAAGCGCCTCATTGCCGTAAGGGCTTTTATATGTCGGGAAAATTAGCGCGGTTAAAAGATTGAGAGAAAAGGTCTCGGTTGTGGGGAGTTTGTAAAAAAGGCTGAGCGTAGCATCATCCCATCCGCTGCCATCTTGAGTATCAGAGTGATAGCGGGAGATGACGGCTTGCAGCGTTATCTTGTCCATGTAAAAATCACTCTGCATAAAAGTGTTTATCGTATCGGCACTCTCTTGCATAGTGTAGTTTGTCTGCGAAAATCCCATGCCAAAAATAATATCAAAATGGAACTCTTTTGCGCTGCTATTGATGCTGCATCCACTATAATCAACCAAATCACTAAAAGGTGTTTGCGGACACTTATCATACATGTCCTCCACGCCGTCAATATCACTATCTATATATGCCATGCAAAGTGCAACGCTTGCAAAAAATAGCAACACTATTTTTTTCAATATCTGCCGCCTTGATGTTTCGGCTGGGATGGTTGCATGCCTCTTTGCTGCAGCTGCCTTGCACCCATCATTCTGTTTTGATTAATCCTATTTTCAAAATAATTTTTATTTGTATTTTTTTCCTGCTGCATACCGCCTTGAAGCATCTTAAGTGCATTTGACCTCTGTTCTTCATTCATAGCGGCGATTTGCGCTTTGAGACGGTTCATCATCTCAACTCTCTCTTTTGGCGGTGCTTCTTTCATCGCCTCTATCTGCGAACTGATATCGTCTGCATGACAAAAAGCTCCAAGAAGCAGCAAAACGGTAAATATATATTTTTGCTTGTTCATTTTATCCTCTTACTACATTGTTTAAATGAATCATAAAAACAGTTCCTTTTGAAATTTCACTCTCAAGTTCAATGCCTATTTTTAGCGCATCGCAAAACTTTTTTACGATATGCAGACCAATTCCCATCCCTCTCTCTTGTTCCTTGTAAAATCTCTCAAAAACCATCTTTGGATTCTTCATTCCCTTGCCGCCATCCTCAATCCTAAGCATTTTTTGGTTTGCATCAATATCTATTTTTACAAAACCGTTTACTTTGTTGTACTTTGCGGCATTACTTAAGATATTATCGATAATGCGCACTATGGCATCATGATTTGCTTCAAGTAAAAGCGTTGAGGCGTTGAGCGAAAAAGTGATGTTCGGGTAGAGTTTTTCAAAGAGCGCAACTCTCTCTTTTAAAAGCTCAAGAAGGTCAATCTCCTCTTTTTGGCAGGCATGCCCCTCAAGATAACTTCGCAAATTATCCCCAAGTGATGCTATGGTATCAATGCTTTGAGAGACTCTTTTGATTTTTTTCTCATCACCGCTCATGACATGCAAAAGGCTTACATTAAGGCGCAAAGCAGCAAGCGGCGTGCCGAGGTCATGGAGTATATCACGGCTAAATTCCTCCGTGAGACGCAGCGCATTTCTTAGAGGATGAAGAGCATAAAGTGAAAAAAGCAAAGAGAGTACGGTGAGTGCTAAAAGCGCTAAAAGATACTGTTTTAAAACCGTAATTTTTATATCTTGAAGATACTTTTGGTATTTGTCTCTCTCAAGGTTTAGCTTAAGTGCATATTTGTCATTTTTAGGAATGGAAAAGTGGGCAAAAAGCTCGCCTCCATCCTCCATCAAACGGTAGAGTTTTTTAGGCTCAAGTTCTACAAAATCAAACAGATATTCCTCGCATTTGAGCGTATAACTGCACAGCTGCATCTCGGAGTACACCTTCTCTTGAAACTCATGTGTTTGTTTCAAATAGTACAGATATGCAAGTACTCCGCCCAAAAGAGACAAAGAGAAAAATAAAACACCAAAACTCTTTAAAAACGACTCTCTTTCAGCTCTTCTCAATGCGGTATCCTATGCCACGAATATTGATAATATCCCACTCGGTAATAGATTTAAGTTTGTTGATAGCCACACGCAAAGCACTCTCACTTGGATGCTCCATTACATCAAAAAGAGACTCTTTGCTTAATGTTCTGCCTATATTTGTGATAAAAAGCCGCAAAAGAGGAAGTTGAACATCTCCTAAAGAGAGAAGCTTCGCATCTTTTTTTACCTCGTCATTTTGCGGATTGTAGCTGATTTTTCCATAGGAAAGGAGTGTCTGCTTTTTTAAAAATCTCGCTTCAATTCTCAGCAGCAACTCTTGTGGATAAAACGGCTTTTTTATATAGTCGTCCGCTCCGACACGAAACCCTTTTGTCATGGCATCAAGGTCGGTCATGGCACTGATAAAAAGGGCGGGGGTAAAATCATCGGCACTGCGAAGCTGCTCAAGCAAGTCAAAGCCGTTTATCTGCGGTACGTTTACGTCGAAAATGTAAAGGTCATACCTCTTTTGCCACGATACTTCACAAGCTGCATTGCCATCCATAACCCAATCAACCTCATACCCGCTCTCAAGCAACATCTCATGAATGGTTTCGCCAAGAATGGTATCGTCTTCTAAGAGTAAAATAGCCGTTTTTTATCATTTTTATTTGAAACACTACAGCGAAATAAGAACTCTTCCAAAAATTAAATACTCTTATTAAACACAGATTGCTTCGTCATTCTTCCTCGCAATGACCGTCATTGCGAGCTTCTTTAGAAGCGCGGCAATCTGAGGGCTTGTTTATTCAAAATATTCAATTATGCAATCGACTCAAACGCTGCAAAATGGTTTTGTGAAGCATCTAAAAGATGAGAGTAAACCTGTCCTAAGAGCGTTATGTCAGTCTCTTCTAGCGTACTTTGCAAGTCTGCAATATCCGTCTGCTCTATCAAAATACCCACACTTAGCGCATCTTCGGATGAGAGTGAGCCTTGCGCTAAAAGCGTTGTGTAGAGATCTTGAATCTCACTATTTATATAAACACCTGCTTCATCGCTTATAGTCGTTGTATCCACTCCTGCTTTTGAAGCTACTTCAAGGAGTTTATCATAATGTTTCTGTTCAGAATTTGAAATAACATCAAAACTCTCTATGCCGGTTAGCTCATAAAGTGCATCATAAATATCACGAGCCATCTTCTCCTCTTCAATCATGTAAAGAAGAGACTCAACCTCCGCTTCATTAAGAGTAATGTCCTGAATCTCTCCGTCTTGAACCATCAAAGCATGTACCGAACTCTTTTGCATCTCTGCACCGTTTCCCATTTTTTGCATCTGTTTATTTTGTACTTTTTTCATCTTTATCTCCTTGTGTAAGTTACTTAAAATATTATTTCCGCTATTTTCTCAAGCCAGCATTCAAGCTCATTAAAAAACATTATCTGCCTCTGCCTTGACGCATTTGTGAGCCGCTGCCGTCTTGTGCACCGCTTCTGCTTTGACGCATACTGCTTGATGCGGCTTCTCTATCCTGCGGACTTAACGCCTGCATACGAGATTGCATCTCATTTTGAAATGAACTACGATCTGCTTCTGCGACGCTTCCTCTTGCTGCTCTAAGCTCCTCTGTGCTCATAGCACTATAATCAACTGCAAAAACAGCAACTGCACTTAAGAGAATCAAACTTAACTTCTTCATAACTTATCCTTTTGTTTTTGATAACGGTATTATGAACTTATTGCATTAGCGGAGTGTTAGCGGAGAAAAATATATTTTAGAATTGAGGAGCGTGAAAACATCTCCTTTTTTGATGCTTTTTCTGCTTCTTATATTAAACCCTCTCAAGAAGCTTCTTTAAGATATAGAGTTTCGCTCTTAGATCTTCAGTCTCCTCTTCATCCTCTGTATTTTTTATCTCTTTTTTTGTCTGCTCTATCTTCTCATGAAGCTTCTCTCTTAGCTTTTCTTGCTTTTTTTCATCTTCTATTTCACTAAAGAAGAGCTTCTCTATCCCTTTAAATACCTTGTCAATCTTCATTCTTTTGCTCCCAGTGTTCTGATATCTATATCCTTTATCCACAATATTGTAGCAACTTGCAGCAACTTTTGTGTTACGTCGTAGGCGAATGCGCTGTCATTGATAAGCGATGTCGCCATCTTGGAGTCAATCTTCTTCTCTCGTATGAGCGTGTCAATTCTGCTGTTTTTTATGTTATCCAACGCCTTTGTGCTCTCTCTTAGAAGCTCGATAGTAGAGATAACATCCAAATCATCGTCATGCTCTTTTAACTTCTCTATAGCATCAATGGTCTTAGCAATGTAAACCCTTAAGTTGTCGTACTCCTCTTTAACAGATTGGTTTTTTGATTTGGAGTAGTAAAAGATGTTTTTTTGCAGATCTCTCATGTTTTTTAAAGCCTCTACTATCTCGCGTGAAGCAAGCTTTAAGTCGTAAACCCTATTTTGGTCATCTTCGTTCATGTTCTCCTGAGAAAGCGTTGCATAGTGAATAATATCGCCGTAGAGCGACTTAATCTTGCTCGCATAAAACTCGCTTACATCCGTATTTATAGCTATTTCCGAATTTTTCACAACCCCTTCTATATCTTTGTTTCCTATAAACTCGTGACGGTGTAAAAACATGGAGTGCGAGATTGCCTCAATAGCGCTGTTGTAGAGGTGGCTTATCTCTTTTTTTATAGACTCAATCGCCGCGTCGGGCACGTTGATAACGATATTGTCAAGATAGAGAGGCTTTAGCGCATAAATATTCACCTCTATAAAAAGCGTCTCTAAATACTTTACAAGTCTGTGAGTAAAAGGAGATACTATTATTACCCCGATAAGATTAAAAATAGTGTGGAAAAGTGCAAGCTTCATGGCATAATCATTTTCGCTAATACCAATATTAAATGCCAAAAATGTCGTCAAATTACTCAGCGGATATAGGAAAAGTATCGCTACAGATGCGGTTATGATGTTAAAGATAAAGTGCGCAACCGCGACTCTCTTACCGTTTGAATTTGATGAGATAGCACCAAGAACCGCCGTAATCGTCGTACCGACATTTGCACCGATTGCCAGCTCAATCGCATTGATATACACAATCTGGTTTGTTGCAAGAGCCGTAATGATAAGCGCCATGGTAGCACTGCTTGACTGCATGATTACGGTTGCGAGCACTCCAAGAGAGATATACACCAAAGCACCCAAATATCCCTCAACCGCGAACTTTGACATGTCAAGAGTCTTTTGCAAGACCTCAAAACCGTCTTTCATGTAATCAATCCCAAGAAAAACAAATCCAAGCCCAAGAAGTATCTTTCCAACTCCCTGATAACTCTTGCTATCAGCAAACTTAAGTACTGCGCCAAAGATTATCATAGGCATTGCATAAGTCGCTATGTCTATCTTTACGCCAAATGACGAAACTATCCAGGCTGTTGTCGTCGTTCCTATGTTTGAGCCGAATATTACCCCGATAGCACCGCTAAGTGTGATAAGCTCTGCGCTTAAAAATGAGATAATGATAACCGAAACTAAAGAGGAACTCTGCATAAGAGCAGTTGCGATAACCCCAGTACCTATAGCTTTTGGCAGGGTATCGGTACTAACCTGTAAAGCTTTTTCAAGCACCCCTCCGCTAAAGAGTTTAAAACCGTCCTCCATAAAAAGCATACCGACCAAAAATATAGCAACCCCGGCTATAATGATTTTGTAGTCGTCGCTGTAAAAGACCACAAATGCAAGGAAAAGCAAAAAAAACTGAAAATAGTACTTTTTAAACATTAACGACCTTAAATAAAATAACTCTGATTCAGCATACTACTATCTTTTGTTTTAAATTTGCTTTTTTATTTTTTTGAAAAAACCTACGGCATTAACCTCTCCAATAGCTCGAAGAAGAAATAAAACCGATAATAGCCATCCTATATAAACTATAAAATCTAAACCAAAGATATCAAAAGCTTGGAAGGATTGAGAAGTCGCACACCATCATTAGTAAGCAATGCCTTATCAAGACCGCTTTTTCCGCCAAGAGCCAACCTAGACTTAAACAATTATAACAATATTGGAATTATTATTGCTTGTTATATTTTAATAAAATCGTTTAAACTAAAAGGAGTAGAAATGAATATCCAGTCAATTCCCGTTAGCTCATTAATAGCACTTGATATGCCTCAAAAGAAAATTTTTGATTCAAACATAAAAGATATTAAAAATACCCTTGAAGAGCCTAGCGAATCACAAAGGCAACAGGCACTTGAACAACAGGCGCAAACAAAAGCACATACCGTTTATCGCTCAGGAAACAATATTATAGGAGTACTTTGGGCTGATGGGAGTGTCGGTTTTGGCAGTAATTCATCAGTAGCAAGCGAAGCTATAAACAATGCATATAATTCTAATGAATTACAAAACCTAAAGGGTGAAGCTTTAACAGAAAAACTTGCACAAATTATCGACAAAGCTTTTTCAAAATACGGTTCCGGTGTCGATGCCCAAACTTATGCACCAAACGATGCGCCAAATCGTGGATATTTATCACATCAAATCGACTGGATGCAAGACTACCCCTTATCAACAAAGCGGCTTGATAATATTTATGCCTAATAGATAACACTTCCGCCTACTGTTTATGTTTGAGTATCATTTAAAATAACTGTTATAAAACTGTTTTGCCGTTCTTGCACTTTTGCTTGCCCTGCTTTGTGCAAAGCGAAGAGCCTCTACATGTAGAAGTTCTCTATCGCCTTTGTACTCTTTGAAGTAGCTCTCAACTACTGCTAAATACTCTGCTTGAGAGCCGTGATAAAAAGAGAGCCATAGTCCAAATCTGTCACTTAGCGAAATCTTCTCTTCTACGCTGTCGCCGTAATGTATCTCACCGTTATTGCCTATTTTCGTGCCCTCGTTGTCGCTATGATACTCTGTAATAAGATGTCTTCTGTTTGATGTTGCATATATTTTTACATTCTCAGGCGGAGACTCTATAGAGCCTTCTAAAATTCTTTTTAAACCCTTATACCCTTTTTCACCCTCTTCAAACGACAAGTCATCGCAAAAGATTATAAACTTATACGGCAGATGACGAATCATGTCGGATATCTCTATCAAATCGTCCAAATCCTCTCTGTCTATCTCGATAAGACGCAATCCTTTGGAGGCATAACTGTTTAAAAGAGCTTTGATAAGTGAAGATTTTCCGGTTCCTCTTGCTCCCCATAAAAGTACATTGTTTGAGGGCAAATTGCCTAAAAAACGCTCCGTATTTTTAATAAGTTCCTCTTTTTGCCTCTCTATTCCAACTAAGTCGTCAAATATGATATTTTCTATGTATTTTACGGGTTTTAAAAACTCTTTTTTTGCCCGCCAGATAGCTGCATTATAATCTTTAAAATCAATTCTATTATTCACTTTTTATATCCTCAAATTTAGCGTTTGTAAGTGTTTTTAAATCATCTGCTCTTAGTTCGACTTCCAACCCTCTTTTACCTGCACTGACAAAAATACTTAAGAAATCGCGTGCGGTTGAGTCTATGATAGTTTTTAACCTCTTTTTCTGCCCTATCGGGCTGACTCCGCCCAAAATATAGCCTGTCGTCTTTTGAACGTCTTGCGCATCTGCCATAGCCGCTTTTTTTGCACCGAATGTTTTTGCAACGGCTTTCATGCTTAGTTTTGAAGAGACGGGAACTACGGCAACGACTAACTCTTTTGTATCGATAGCAACAACCAAAGTCTTGAACACTCTTTGAGTTGAAATGCCGAGTTTCTCAGCCGCTTCATCGCCGTAAGAGTCACAAGAGCTGTCATGAGTATAGTGATGTACTTTATGCTCTATTTTACTTTTTTTAAGAAGGTCTATACACGGTGTCATATTGTTTTATATCTTTTTTCTAATTTTACATCAATTTTGTAACCGCTTATCTTTTCAAATACTCCAAAGCTATTTTCTTAGCCTTCGCTCCGTTTGCGCCTTCGCCTTTTATGTTAAAAGCAAAAACGGTAGTTTTATCACGGTTTTGCACAAAACCCACAAACCAACCTGCTCCGCCGCAGCTTCCTGTTTTTCCACCGAGTCTATAAGTATCGCTTTTTTCTAAAGTGATAATATCTTTAGCCGTCTCCATTACATGTTGCGGCATTTCTAAGTTATTACGCATAAGCCGCGCTAGAAAATCAACCTGTTCGTTTAGAGAGATTTTGAGGCTTCCATTTCCAAGCCAAAAGTCCGTAATAGTATTGGAAGTATCCGCATTGCCGTACTGAGCTCTGCTCACATACTCTCGCATCCTCTTTTCGCCTATGCGACTAGCCAACTCTTGATAAAACCAAACGGCAGATACGGCTATGGCAGAATGCATAGTATGGTCACGGTTCCACACTTCATACTCCCGTTTTACCCCATCCCACTTTATAACCTCATTCTCATCTTTAACGACTCCGCTATCAAGAGCTATCATAGAGTTAAGGATTTTAAAAGTAGAACACGGACTAAACCTCTCATCTGCCCTTATTCCAAAAACTGTTTTTTCTGAACTGTTCAAATCCAATATAACCGCACTTCCGTCATACTTGCCGAAATTCGGCTCTAAAGCATAAAGCGGTAAAATAAATATAAATAAAATCAATAATTTTGACATGTGAAAAATCTACAAACTTTCTATTTTTTAAAAACTTAACTTTTTACGCCCAATATACTCATTAACTCTTGTATATTAGAGTCATTGTCCATTTTTTGCATCATGCTTTGATGCACTTTTTGAGTGTAGGAGTCGTTCAAGATAACCTTTTCATAGTAGTCTTGTTTGGATGTTATGCCATTTTCTTCTAAAGCTTCCTTGAAATAGCTCTGCAAAGATGTCATATAATCGGTAATTTTTTTGTTATGCTGTGTTGTGAATTTCTCTTTATCAAGCATCTCTTGATGTGTGGGGTCATTTTTCAGATACTCTTTTATCTGTGCTTTTTCACCTCCAGAGAGAGTATTATCATTAGTCATGGTTCCGACAAAGTTCCAAAAATCACGGTTTATTCCGCCTACCACACTAGAGGATGGGATATACTCGTTTAACCATGAAGGCAGAGAAAAAGCTTCAAGAGGAAGAGTATCTGCCTCTGCCAACTCTTTTGCCTCTTTTGAAATAGTAACGCTATCAGTCTTTACATGTACATCTTGCGATGACTCCATATCTCTGGTGCTTGAGCCGTTATTACGAGAATAAGTATTATAAGCATTGTACATGTTGTTTGAGTTATTCACAGTCATGTTGCATCTCCTTGCTACAAATAATCATTTCCGTTATTTTTAAGCAACTTTTATGCCTAAAAAATGAGTGTTTATTTAAAATCTATTTGGATGCTATCTTCATAGCAAGCTTGCGGGCAAAAGGAAATACAAGCAATATAGTCGGAAATGCAATAGCATACGCGACTAACCATGCATGTATCCAAATTGAGACAAAATTATCTACTAACCCTAAGTTAATAAATGTAATCGCTCCCGACATGATAAAACTCATAAAACCCGAGAGCAAAAGTGCCTGAACCTGATGAAGATATTTTACTGAAACCATTTTTTTCCTTCGTTATTTTTCGCGTTGCAATTCTAAAAGTTGTTTATCAAAATCACTTAAATATTCTCTATCTTGAACAACTCTATATTTTTCATATTCATCCAAAGCTAGCGCAACCGCTACTTCATGAGAGATTTTGCCTTTATGTTCTAATACTTCTTTTTCATTGAACTGTAAAAAAGCATCAAGTTTTGCCACCCAATCTTTCATGTACATTACTTGTTTGTTTTTGGCTTGAAACTCGGCATAGTCAAGATACATCGTTACGATTCGATTGAAAAAGTCTAACTCTTCTAACGAGAGGTAATTTTTGGCTACAGCCACATCGGCTCTTCTGATTTTTCCATGTGGTGAATTTTTCCAACTTGTAAGCCCCATGTTTTGCTTATTGCTACCCACTCTGTTGTAAATAATTTCAGCGGCTGTTTCACCAACTATTGCGAAGTGGAGCTTATTTTGCACGGTTGCAAAAAACTCCTTACTTATCTCATGATTTGGGTCATAGTCCGCACTACACTGTGCATAAATATCGGTAATCTTTTGATAAAGTCTTCTTTCACTGCTTCGTACATCTCGAATTCTCTCTAACTGTTCATCAAAATAATCTTTACCAAATATCTGCCTTGGGTCTTTGAGTCGCTCATCATCCATGGTAAAACCCTTGATGATAAACTCTTTGAGGTGTGCTGTAGCCCACTGACGAAATCTTGTCCCTTGAAGTGATTTGACTCTATAGCCTACAGAGATAATTACATCAAGGTTATAGTACTTTATAGGCTTGTCTGAATGAGCAAAGTGCAAATTTTGCACATTGCTTTTTTCTTCTAGTTCACCCTCTTTAAAAATATTATTAATATGTTTTGTGACAACTGTTCTATCTCGTCCAAAAAGTTATGCCATTTGTATTTGTGTAAGCCATACCGTTTCGTCTTGCACTAGAACATCTACCTTGATTTTTCCATTTTCAGACTTATAGAGTAAAAACTCTGTTGGTTGTAGTTGTTTATCCATCTATTCCCCCAAGATATTTACTATCAGATTTATCACGGTTTCTTTTTGTTGCGGGTCGCTTTTGGCAGTCATCAAAATCCAAAACGAACTTTGCTTCTTTTGGCTCAATGTTTACATATAATAAGTATTCATTGTATCTTTGGATTTGTAGTAGCGATATAGTCTCGTTTAACTCTTTAAGCTCTTTTTGAACTGTTGCATTTTTTGCAACAACTGATTTTTTATCAAGTTCACCCTCTTTGAAAATATTTTTTATATGTCTTGAGATAACAGACTTATCTCTATCAAAAAGCAATTCCATCTGCTTCTGACTCAGCCATACAGTATCATTTTCAAGTGATACATCAAGCTTTATCTCTCCGTTTATATCTTTGTAGATGATTATGTCTGACTTGATTTGATTATTCATTGTCTTTTCCTTATTTCAAACTATCTTTACTGCTCAAAGTTTTTTTCTTCTCGCTGGCAAGCTTTCTCTCTACTTTTTTGATGTCTTCTTCAGGTTTTACATTTTCAGGGGTTATACCACGAGAGATGAGCGTATCTCTTACCGCTTTGTTGTTTGTTACATGTTCGTTTGAAATTTGATTTTCACTTTTCATGCCTTTTTCTTTTGCATTGTAAATAGTGATTTCCGTTGCAAACTCTTTTGCCTTGAGTAAAATTGTAGGCATAAAATCGGCTAAAGGTTTGTTTTTTATATTCCATTTCTCTTTCATCTGTGCCGTTGTACGATTAAAAAGTGCTTGGTCGCCTTTGCTTCTGATGAGTGCAAAATTGTCATTGCCTCCCGTTTGTTCATAAATCACTTTTGAGAGTTCTTTTTCCGTTTGAGCCAATTTAACTCTAGCCTCTACTCTATCGTTTTCCAGTAATCTCTGTTCAATAAGTTCGGCTTTTCTTGTTTGAAGAGCGAAGTAAGTTTGTGCGAAAGCAATCTGCTCTTTTTTGCTGTCACCATTTTGAGCTATGAGATAACACGCATAGCGGGTAAGCATGATATCATCAACTTCTTTTTTTGCACCAGAACCTATTTCAACCATTTTGTTGACATCAACAAAATGGTCTGCAATATTTTGACCCGAGACTTCACAAGCAGTTTTTGCTTTTGAGATAGCATTTTGAAAATTACGCCATTCGGTATAACCAAGTAGCTGTTGTAAATCTCTTGCAAACCAAAACTCAACTTTGTCATCTGTTTGATTTGCAAAATCTTCAAAATTTTTAGTCAGACTATGGATAACTTCTTTTTCTATCATCGATGCACTCCAAAGATCAAATAATTACAAACATATTAGCAAGAAAAACAGATAGTAATAAAAAATATTGCAATTTGTCATATTAATCAGTGAACCCTTGCAGTATCGACTAAAAACTCCATCCCAACTCGTCCAATGTTCTCTAAATGAATATGATTTTTCTCATCAATATTTTCGTCATTCACATATACATGTTTTATCTCTAAAATCAAAGGCTCGTATCTGTTATTTAATTCTACTGTTTTGACAAATTCACAAAATAAAGCACACTTTGCATCTTCAACCATCGGTGTAAAATCCGCTAAAACGCTCTTTGTTTTAATGCCGAATTTTTCACATTCGCTTATCTCTTTTGGCAGATTTTCGCTTGTCTTTATCAAATCTTGCAACAACTCTTTATGAGCCAGATTTATGGTGCAGAGCCTGTTCTTGAGAATATTTGCAAAGGTATCTTTGAACTCTTGCGTATCCTCTTTTTTTGCGATGGAGACCATCACGAGAGGCGGCTCGGAACTCAAAGGGGAAAAATAACTAAACGGTGCAAGGTTGACAACACCCTCATCTTCTGTAGTTATCCAAGCGATAGGACGAGGGAAAATTGTATTGCTCATCACGCTGTATTTTTTTGATTCGCTTAGGGTTGAGAAATTTAAAATCATTTTAATACCTTTTGTTCTATGTGTTCAAGTTCATGATATTCTTTTTTTATTATTAACTTTATTGAGCTTTTCTTTCAATGGATAATAGTTTTCAATAACACTATTAATTTCTTTATCATTAAATCCAATTACCTTCAAAAAATGCAACTGAAAAATTACCTCCATTGTCTGGCAGAGAGACCACAGTTCATCACCATTCATTGCAGCAACATTTTTTAAATCTTCATTATAGTGTGTAAGATAATTTCTTGTATCAACTATTTTTCTGATAATTGAAGTTCTTTTTTTGCTATTGCCTAACTTATTTTTAAACGGTTCTATTATTTGTTGTACTCGTTTACTAAAACTAATTTCATTCCCATACTTTAACCGTCCATTAAGCCAGTCTCTTTGTTCTTCTGGGCATTTTTCAATCATCATCTTAACAAGAGAATCAAATTCATTTAAATCCATAAGCGTTTCATCACTGGTTCTTCTATGATATGTTTCTAATCCTTGAGCCAAAGCTAAAAATTTTCCTTCCAGATATTTATATGAATCTGTTTTGGTTGAAAAGTATAATTCTATGGCTGGAGATAGATCTTCGTAGGCATTTAACCAGTTATTAAAAATATCTTGAGCATTAGATTTTATTACTCCATAAGTAAAGAGCATTTTATGCATACTTTTATTTGGAATTTTTTCTGAATGTGGAATGCTTTGATAATAAATATAAATTGGCACAGAAGATGGCTTACCTTTGATAACTTCTCTTTGTATTTCCAGTGATGTTGCCGTTAAGTTTTTTAAGGTAACAATATCATCAACAGCAAAACACATGAAATTAGTCAATTTATATGCTATATCTGTAAAATCTTTTAAAGGTTTCAAGACATTAGATTTTAATTTAAAATACATATTTTGTGTTATTTTTATTTCAGTAGTTGTATTTGAAGGTATAGGGACAGACGAACCAAAACAAATTTCTAATTGTATTCCATTATTTAAGAGATATAAAATATTTTGAGGCTGTGTATAATTTATCGTAACTGTATTTAACTCAAAATAATCTTTCATTTGAAAACCACCAATACCAATCCACTCATCAATACAATCAACAGAAAATGACAACGAATCAAAAGTCACTTCTTCATCTTTATCATAAGCAACCCCGCTTAAAACTTTATTTACAATAATTTTTGATTTTGATATTCCACCAAATGAGAAATCTTTATTAGTATAAAAACAATTTTCTAGTGTAACTAAGCCGTCATCTTCAATATGACCAATAACTCTGATAAGGTTTAAATTATTAAATTCATGAATAGTGCTATCAAATGACCCAAGAACTTCAAGTTCAATACTCCCACCATCATGAATAGTTAATACCCCAGGAATTTTATTGTCTTTTTGCTCTGGTAACCAAAAATAACCTGTTTTTACATATTCTTTTTCAATTCTCATTTTTCAACTTCCATCTCACTAACCAAGCCCCACTCCAAAACCTTCTCGCGGTTTTTAAAGATTGCCATAGCAGTGTTCATCTTATCAAACCCTAGTTTTGCATAAAACGGTTCTTTTCCTACACTGGCAAAAAGTAGGATTTTGTTGTAGCCTTTTGAAAACTCTACAAGCTTACTCACTATAGCTTTGCCGATTACTTGCCCTTGATACTCAGGGTGAATCGCTACATCGGCGATGTATGAGACATCTACTCCATCTGCCAAAGCTCTGCCGACACCGACTATTTTCGCATCATCATACACAAAACATCTGTATCTGCTGTTTGTAAAAACTGTTTTTAAATCCTCTGCTTTTTTGTCTCCAAGTGGAGCTATTTTGTAGAGGTATGAGAGTTCATCCCAGTCAATATTGTTGATTTCATATTTCCATTTTAGTTTCATTTCTTCTCTCCAAACATAAAAGCCATCAACCGTTCATACCTTCCACCATCCGCCTCTTTGAGTGAAGCGATGTACTCTGTTCTTGCAGTAGAAATTTCAGTAATATCTCCACCCCACCTTAGCATGTCACGTCCATGTTTCAGTAGCCACAAGTCGGTTGCAAGCCTTGCCCATCTGCCATTACAGTTAGCAAACGGATGGATTTTGACCAGAATGTGATGAAATCTTACGGCAGTATCTTTGTAATCCCACTCTTTTTCCCGGTATTTCAAATCATCTTGCAACTGATACAAAGCTTGGTGGATTTTATTTACTTCGACACCTATGGAAGTCTGAGTAGTGCGAAACTCACCTGCCCAGCTCCATACATCACCAAACATATCATAATGCAGTTTACGAAAAAAGCTAATATTGAACTCTATCTTTTTAAGTATTGAGGGTGTTAATGTGTAGTGAATGTACGCTTTTAAAATATTTTGCGCTTCGGCTTCATCAAGCTCTTTACGCGAAGTGATTTTTTTAAGTTTTAAGCCAGATATATCATCAAGAGGAGTTTCCCCCTCTTTATCAAACTCTATCATCCCCATATCTGCGATTTCGGCATTTTAGCTATCATCACTTTTTCTTGTGTTAGCATCTTTTTCTGTGCTTCACTATCAACGGCTTGGTCTTCCAAAGCAGAAGTTTGCAGCACTCGTTCTACAATCTCCTGCGCTTTCTTTTGAACTTGAGATTTATAGAGCGATTTAGCAGAGTGTTTGGGTTTTATAGAGAGTTCACAATCTAAAGCCATAGCAATCTTTTCGAGTGTGTCAAATGAAATATCACTCCCTGCAAAAGTTCGCTTAACAGTAGCGATTCCTATACCTGCACGAGTTGCAATTGATTCATAAGGAATAGAGAGTGCCTCTTTTTGACTTTTGAGTTCATTTAAAATTAAAGTTTTATACATTACTACTTCCTTATAGTATCATCTCTAATACTATAATGTTATCATAATATTACAATAAATGTATCATGTATGATACTATTAATAAAGTTTTACTCTTACTCAATGCTGATGTTCAGCCTTAAAAATCTCTTCCACCGCTTCATCCGTGAGCTGTTCTGTCTCCAAAATCTTGCCGCTTGCTACGAGTGCGATTCCTGCTAGTTCATGATTTGCGTTGAGCATTGACACAAGTGTATTTTTTTTAATTTTATCCATAGAAAATCCTTTTATCTTTATCTACCAAGTAACTCTTTTTGTTTTTTGGTAAGTTTATCGTAAACAAGCTCATACGAGTGGTCTATAAGTTCTTTTAAAAGTGCATCATCCACATCGCCGCCGAGTGTTACGGTGTTCCAGTGTTTTTTGTTCATGTGGTAGCCGCCTTTGATGGACTCATACAAAGAGCGGAGTTCCATGGCGTAGATGGGGTCGCATTTTAGGTTTATAGATAGCGGCTTTTCGTCTGCCGTAAGGGCAAATATTTTGTCGGCGATGCGATATACCCGCACCGTTTTATCAAACGGATAATCAAAAGTCGCACCTTTTTTTGAAAGTAAGTAACTATCCATTTCTTTAAAATTCATCTTTTTATCCTCTCAAATTTTAGATTTATAGTTATATATTACTCGCTAAAAAAGCATAAGCTAAAGCCAAATATAAACACAAAGGTGAGTAAAACAGCGTATCATATTTTGCAAAAGGAGTGTTTTTTATCCTCTTAAAAAACCCGACCGTATTAAACTCTCCTATGCTTCTTAGTAAAAAAACTATACAGATAGCCCATCCCAAAAAGCTGTATAAATCATTGCTGTAATCATAATAAAGTTTATAGACAACAAAAGCAAAACTTAGTATAACGATGCCTACTAGAAAGGTTAAAGGTTTTGCCGGATTTAAAAGCCGTTTTCCATCTGGAGTTGTAGGAAGTGATTTATCTAAGCCAATCTTTCCGCCAAACACCCAGTAAAAGTGAAAAAAAGATATGACTGTCAAAATAATAATTGTACTTACGGCAATTAGATGCATATTGCTTTTCCTTAGCCTAAATATTTAAAGTTTTATTATAACTTTATTCAACTAAATCAATGAAAAACTCTATTCCACTCCTCTAACTTTTCTTGGCTGTAAAAGCGTGAGGGAGTAGGAAGAAACCCAAACTTTATACCGTTTTTATCGCAAAACTCTTTTATCTTATATATCTCGTCTCTTATGTTTTGCACGCTTTTTTCAAACGACTTTCTGGTAAAGTAAACCTCTTTTGTTCTGCCGTTTGAGAGAGTTTTTATGATATTTTCAGTGTTATACTCTATGACATGTATTAACTTATCGTCACCGTAACTGCATACATCTTTTTGGTTCATCTCCACGCTTAGTATAAGGTCACTTAGTTCTATGTCTTGCTCTTTTAAAAATTCTTTTTGTCTTTTCACATCACCCTTTAGACTCTCTTTGCCAAACACCTCGGGAAGCAGTCTCCAAAAGAAGTTCTTAGCCCTGCCGTAAAAGAATTTGGCATCGTTACATGTCACATCGGGATTGAATGTTCCTATGATAAGTATCTTTTTACCGACAAGCGGATAAAGGTCTAAAAATTTGTGTTTGATTATCATCCAAATACTTTGTAAAAAATATAAAAAATAATAATACCATATTTTTTCTGAACTGTTTTTGCCTGTTGTTTATCATTTAAATTATAAAAGACATAACCATTTTCTATTTATTTCACCAATTTCATTTAAAGACACTATATAGTCTTGAAACTAAATACAGTAATTTATGTCGAATTTTAAAGAAAAATTGTGTGACTCTTGTCACACAACAAAGTACTCAAATTTTCTACAATTCTCACATGCATAAAAAAAAATGCAAAATTATCTTAACGGAGGGTTGAAATGAACCTCAAAAAATTAGTTGCAGGAATTCTTGGAGTCTTTTTGTTGGTATCAAGTGTAAACGCAGGTACAAACGAGAATAAAAATGTGAAAAAAATAGTCGTGACTATCACAGATAGTTCCATAGTAAAATCGGGTTTTGGTTTAGCAGTTGCAAATGCGATGCAAGATGCAGGAGTTCAAAGTACGGTTTTTGTCTCCGCCGAAGCAGTCGATTTCGCACTCAAAGACGGAAATCCTGAAAAATTTGCAGGAAGTTCTGCGCAAGAGTGGATAGCACAACTCATCAAAAAAGGCGGTAAAGTCAAGATTTGTGAGGGTTTTGTAAAACTTGGCGGTATTAAAAAGTCAGATATGCTAGATGGTGTCGGTGTCTCATCTCCTGCTGATTTAGCAGGTGCACTTTACGCTCCAAATACCAAAGCGATGACTTTCTAACTCTTTCATACAGTGATTTTTACTGTAAAACATGATATGATTTTTTCATGTCATGTTACCTCAACACTAGGAGCAATCATGCAACTTCAAGATTACCAGTTTTTTAAATCCTTAGAACCACATGTCATGCAAAAAGTGTTAGAAGATGTAAAAAAAGTCTCTGTCGGAGTCGGCTCTTTTCTTTATTATCAGGGCGATATAAATGACGGGATTTTATTTTTACAAAAAGGTTCTGTCAAAGTTTTTTTACACTCCGACGAAATAGGCAAAGGGGAAATCACCCTTTACTACATAACCCCTGGAGAGCAGTGCCTTGTCAATACACTAAGCACTATTTCCCAGACTCCGGCAACTGCAACGGCAATTGTAGATGAAAGTATAACAGGATGGTTGGTTCCTGCAAAAACGATGCAGTGGCTTGTTGAAAATTCTCCTGCCTACAGAGAATTTAAAGTTGCTTTTTGTGCTCAAAGACTCGGACAGATATTTCAACTTGTTGAAGAACTTCGTTTTAAAAGAATGGATCAAAGACTACTCAACTGGCTTTTTGTGCAAGGAAGAGACACCATACATACAACCCATGAACAAATAGCAACTATTTTAGGAACCTCAAGAGAAGTGATAAGCAGAATTTTAAAGAATCTTGAAAAAGAAGGAGTTGTTTCACTCGGTCGCGGTTGGATAAAACTTATTCAAGAGCTTCGATAATTCCCACATGCCAAACTATAAAAAATGATTCCTAAAAATGTTTTATAGCAACATCTATCTGCATAATTTCTCCTTTTTTTGTTAATTTTTTACAAACAAAATGACCTTATGTGACAAAAGTCACATAAGGTTTGGTATCGTTTTTGCTTGTTGTTTATCATTTAAACTGTAAAGGAGTGGTTATGGAGACTTCTACTGCTTATCAAAGCTACTTAAATGTAATGCAAAATTACCAAACAACGCAAGGGCGCAAGGATTATCAGGCTCCTTTTGCCGAGAGTTTTGAGCTTATTTACTCAAAAGCGCAGGAAGAGGATATCAAACTCTCAAATGCCAAAAACTTTTTGGAGTCACTCTCTCAAAGTGAAATAAGAACACTTCAAAAATACTCTGGTCTTGCAGATTCTATCAATGTAAACTCGCTCTCTGCAGAGGGTGCGTACAATCTGCTGATGCACGACAATGAACAGTATGATTTTGACGGCAACGGAACTGCGGAAGTGGGAATAGGCAAACATATATTGCCTGTACCTAAAAATATGCCTGCTGACGTTCAAGAAGCGTATATTTCGGCTATGAACTCTCTTAGCGACAAAGACAAACTTATGGCGATGACGCTGACATTTGACCCCGCACACTTGGATTCGGTTATAAACAACAAAGCTTATACTCCGACAAATATGGACTACAACTACCTCAAAAGCAGAGTCGAAAATATGCTAAATCCTCAAAACGGGGGCTATACATCTGTTGAAGCAAAAGAGAGCATAACGGCATTTTGGAACGCTTTTGATGCCGCTTATACTGGAGACAAAACTCAAAGCTCACAAAGTCAAAGCGAAGAAAACAGCGCGGTAGAGAAATTTTTATATGACCTTCGCACAAAAGGAGCTGCAAAATTCTTAGCCGACTTAAATCAAGAGAAGATAGACAAGATGGTCGAAGAGTATAAACAGAAACTCATTGATGAGATGGGCGACTCTCCCGAAGCTATGGAGAAAATCGCAAAACTTGTAGATGAGTTCAAAAAGAACCTTATTGAAGAGATGAAAGAGAAGATGGAGGAGGAGTTGAAAAATAAAGATGTAAATTCTGTAAAGATAGACACCTTTATCATGACAATGCTCAACAATATGCAAGAGGAAGAGACAAAACCGTTAGAAAAATTACTGCAGTTTAAAAACTAGAGCATTTCTTTACCTTTTTCTATACCCTTTGTTGCTTATCCCGCGTCCTGCGTAGTTTTTCTTAAAGCATGACTGGCAAATTCCATAAGGTGAGTTTGGCGGTAGAGGCGCGTTGCACATTCTGCACTTTGTAGCGAGCTGGCTCTGCTGAAGCGAGTTTTCTATGAACTTGTTCAGAACTCCTCTTGCGGCTCTAGCTCTGTTTGCATCTACAAAATAGTCGCTAAATCTATAACTGAGCCAGAGATAGAGTGAAATCTCCTTTACCATATCTTCGGCGCGCAGAAGCTCATCCGTTGTGAGCGCATAACTTCCGCTTAAAGGCGGAGCAGTGTATGGAATAGGCATATTTTTTTCAAGCGCTCCTAAATAACTTTCATATGCTGCAATTATATATGGCGATTTTAGCGTAAGCGGCGCACATGCCAGATGGTACTTTGTGGCGATATCGAGATCATAACTATCCACCAAAACGGAAACTTCTAACATGTCATCTAGGTTTGTAGCTATAAAAGGGCCGTCAAACTCCATATTTTTTGCAAAAAACTTTAGTATCTCATGAAGCGACTTCTCTTCAAGTATGCTTCCGACAAGCTTTATATGCTCTAAGTTTGCCATCACTTTAAAAGGTATGGTTATAGTCTTTGCTTCTTTATAAAAGTTCTTTTTGATAATGTTTAAAACATCACCGCTCAAAGCTCCGACATAGCCGTTTTCATGCAAACCAAACCTTCCCGCACGACCCGAAATCTGATGAATCTCGCTTGGGAGCAGATTTCTGTCATTTACGCCATCAAACTTCTCGGCTTTTGAGAAAAGTATAGTTTTTATGGGCATATTCAGCCCCATTGCAATGGCATCTGTTGCCACGAGTATCTGCGTCTCGCCTGCACGGAATCTTCTTGCCTCTTCGCGCCTTACTTCGGGAGAGAGATTGCCGTAAACAACGCTAACACTGAAGTATTTGGAAAAAACCTGCTTGAGCTTTAGCACGTCTTTTCTGCTAAAAGCGATGATTGCCGTGCTAGGTTCTACATCCTTTTCATAAGTAGGCTCGTTTAGAAGTGTCAACGGATTTTTTCTCTCAAACTCTACTATCTCAAGCTCTTCTCCCAGATACGCGGCTAGTGCGATAACTGCTTCCTTCGCATTTGGCGAACCTGTCATGATAATCTCTTTTGCAGGTGCGCCGATGATAGCATTTGCCCATGCCCAGCCGCGGTCGCGGTCATCTAACATCTGCACCTCATCAATAACGCAGACATCCACATCCACATCAAAGTTTACCATCTCGATAGTTGAACTTATATGAGAGGCATCTTCGCTTACAATCTGCTCTTCACCCGTTATTAAAGAGACTTCAATCCCACTCTCTTTTAGCTCCTCATACCCTTCGAGTGCCAGGAGTCTAAGCGGTGCCAGATAGTAGCCCGTATCGGCATTTTTAAGCTTTTGCATCGCCTGATATGTCTTTCCACTGTTTGTCGGTCCTATGTGAAGAGTCAGCTTTCTTCTCATGTCACGTGCAAGCGGAAAGAGATTTTTAAAGTCTCTTATGGTGCGTGCCAACAACTAATATCTCTGCTTTTTAAGTATCTCGTCATGTATGTTGTGAACAAATCGTCTCACGCTCTTTCGCACTATTTTTGGCGAAATGTCAAGAGAAGAAGGCAGCAGTTCTAAGAGCACCGTATAGACTTTGTCATGAAGAGCCTCCTTGCTTAAATGAAGCAGCTCAGCATACGAGCCGCACTCCTCTACAAGAGCCTGCAAATCTGCTAAAAACTGCTCTTCATGCTCTCTTTTTGACTCATTTACTGCCTCGCTGAAATCAAGCTCGTTTGCCCCCCAGATATCTTCTAAAAGAGAGTTAAGCTCTACATGTAGCTCTAAAATGTACTCTTGAGAAATCTCGGCATAAGGGAGTTTCAGACTCTCTTTCATTCTTACCAAAAGCTCTTCGTCATGAAGCTCTATCTCCACATCTCCAAGTTCGCCAGCGATAATACTAGACAAAATCCCCTCTTTTAAAAGCGGGTAAGAAACCTTTGTCTTTGGCGGAGTTGCGCGGAGTGCGCCCACTATCTCTTTTTGACTCAGATAGGGGTGAGGCTCTTTGAGATTTTTTATGAAAGAGTCAATCTCCTTTTGTTTTTTGAGAGTAACTCGCTCTTTTTCTTCTAAAATTTCCTCTACAAGCTGTGCTTCATCGCATTCTTGAAGATACTCATACTCGTAAACTTTCGTGTTAAGCGTGAGTATCTTGTGAAAACTCTGTCCATACAAAATATAATGAAGAGAAGCGTTAAACTCCAAAGAGTCGTCAATGTCAAAAAAAGCGTCAACTTTTTTCTCAACTCTCTCTTTTTTGAGGTTGTATCTGATGTGACGGAGTTTTGACTCCATCTTCTCTATAGTTATTTTTTTGCTTCTGACATCGGAAAAAGCCTCATGTAAAAGCACTGCCTCTTCCTGTGTCACATTAAGCTCGCCTATAAGAGCCTCTATCTTATCATCCCTATCAAGATTCGGCTCTTTTGGCGTAGTTGATTTATAAACTTTGCCCTCGTTTGCAAAAAAGTTTAAAATGTCAGAGCGAAAATCTCCATTCCCCTCGCTCCACAGCATTCTTGAGAGCTTCACAAGCATATCTTTACTCTGGTCTATATCATAGATTCCAAGTGTGTTAAACATCTCGCTTAACGTATGCGAACTTACTCTTGCAACTCCTACATCAAACGGGTCATCATCAAAATATTTTCTAATTTTTTGGTTTATTTTTGTATTTTTCTTATTTTTCTTTGCCATGCAAAATTGTAGCCAAAAGGGTTTAAAAATAGAAAAAAATTTTGATTCTACGGTTTCTGCAAATCAGACTCTTTAGTAAATTTCAAATAAAGTAGTGGCAATACGATAAGCGTTAAAAGTGTAGAACTTATCAAGCCGTTTATAACCACGATAGCAAGAGGTCTTTGAATCTCAGAACCCGGACCCGTGGCAAACAACATAGGCAACAGACCCAATGCAGCGATGGAAGCCGTCATAAGAACGGGACGAAACCGTTTAAGCGAACCCTCTTTTACTGCATTAAAAATAGTATGTCCCTCTTTAACCAAATAATTAAAATAGTTTACAAGCACGACACCGTTTAATACAGCAATACCCAAAAGTGCAATAAATCCGACCGATGCGGGAACAGAAATATACTCGCCGCTAAAGTACAATCCTGCAAATCCGCCAATCAGAGCTAAGGGTACATTTATCATAACAAGTATGGCTTGAGTTATAGAGTTAAACGAGACAAACAGCAAAATAAATATTAAAAAAAGTGCTATCGGTATGATTAAGGTAAGTTTTGCAGCAGCTCGTTGCTGATTTTCAAACTCTCCTCCATAAGTTACATAGTAGCCTGCAGGCATTTCAATATTTTGCTCGATTTGCACTTTTGCTTCTTCAACAAAACTTACCAAATCACGACCCTCTACATTGCTCTGAACTACGGTTTTTCTGTATCCGTTTTCGTGTACTATTTGCACAGGTCCGGTTGTGTTTTTAAAGCTTATCAGATTAGAGAGCGGGATACTTTTCCCATCTTCTAAAATGTAGTAGAGTTTTTTCAGCTCATCCAGCGATTTATACATGTTCTCCTCACCTTTTACCATCATGTTGATGCGGCGCATGCCCTCTTGAACAATGCCTACTTGAACACCCGTAACCATTACTTTCATAAAATTTGCTATCTCATGTTCATTTACTCCGTAGTAACCGAGTGCTTGTTGATTGAACTCCAGTTCAAAGTACTCGACTCCCTCGTTACTCTTTTTATAAACATCACTGCTTCCTTTTATGTTCTCTAAGAGAGTTTTAATCTCGGAAGCTATTCGCTCAAGCTCACCATGGTCGTCTCCAAATATGTCTATAGCCAAATCACCGCGGACACCTGTCAGCATCTCTGATACTCTCATCTCAATGGGTTGAGTGAAAACATACTCAACACCGACCATACTATCAAGAGACTCTCTTATCTGGTTTTTTATCCACGTCCTTGAGGGCACGCGCCACTGCTCCATCGGTTTTAAAATGAAAAAAGTATCTGTATCGTTAAGACTCATCGGGTCAAGTCCAAGCTCGTCGGTTCCTGTACGTGCAACAATTGATGAAATCTCCGGTACGTCGCTCATCAGTTTTGTCTGAATCTTTTTGTTTAACTCTATGCTCTCTTCAAGACTTATAGACGGCAGAGATTCTATCATGGCAATCATAGTTCCCTCATCCATCGTCGGCATAAAAATTTTTCCTGTTTTTGAAGCAAGATATAAAGAGCCTGCAAAAAGAAGTATTACCGTTGCAAATACGGTTGTAGTGTGTTTAATAGAAAAATCAAGAGAGGGTTTATACAACTTTAATAGATGAGTGATTAACCAAGACTCTTTATCAGGACGGATTTTTAATATAAATGAACTAAGAACCGGAATAAGAGTAAGAGATAAAATCAAAGAGCTAAAGAGTGCAAATACTATACTAAGCGCAACGGGCTTAAACAGTTTCCCCTCTAAGCCTTCTAAAGTAAGAAGAGGCATAAAAACGATGATGATTATAAGCACTCCCGTTACGATTGAAGGTGCCATTTCAATGGCAGCAGTGTGGATAATATGGAGCTTGCTCTCATTTTTATACTTTTCATCTCCAAGTTTTGCCGTTATGTGTTCAACCATAACTACCGCAGAATCCACAAGCATACCCACGGCTATCGCCAACCCTCCTAAGCTCATAAGATTAGCACTAAGTCCGAAATAGTCCATAGCTATAAAACTCATAAGAAGTGCAAACGGTAAAATAATCGCAACACTAAGGGCAGAAGCAAAATTTCCAAGAAGAAGCAACAGTATTATAATGATTAAAATAACAGCTTCAAAAAGTGATGTTTTTACTGTGTCCGTTGCCAAATCAACCAGCTGCGAACGGTCATAAAATATATCTATTTTTGTATCTTGTTGAAGCATCGCTTCCATTTCGCTAAGTTTTGCTTTTACCTCGTTTAAAACTTTTTGGGTATTCGCACCTTTTAATCCTAAAACAACTCCTTGAACAGCCTCTCCGCCTCCGTTTTTAGAAGAGAAGCCCGCACGCGTAAGATACCCTACATGTACATCTGCAATATCATCTATCGTGATTACTTTTCCATCTATTAAAACAACGCTTAATTTACGGATATCAAATATGTCGTTAATTCGTCCGACGCTTCGCACAAGAATACTGTTTACTCCCTGAGTCACTCTTCCTGCGCAGTCGTTAAGATTGTTTTTCTCAAGAGTTGACATCATCTGCTCTAAAGTTATACCGTAAGTACGCATAGCATCAAACTTTGGCGTTATCTCATAAGTTTTCACCTTTCCGCCAAGAGCATTTACCTCCGCTACACCGCTTACTGAGCGTATTTTCGGTGAAATTACCCAATCAAGAAGAGAGCGTTTTTCCGTTAAGTTAAGGTTTTTAGACTCTATTGTAAACATCAGTATCTCACTAAGAGGCGTACTGATTGGTGCTAATCCTCCTTCCATATTTGTAGGCAGTTCATCCATAATGGAGTTTAGACGCTCGCTTACCTGCTGACGCGCCCAGTATATGTCGGTTCCCTCCTCAAAGTCTATTGCAATATCGCAAATACCGTATTTTGACGTTGAGCGCATCATGGTTTGATGAGGAATACCAAGCATACCCATCTCAACCGGAATAACTATGCGGGATTCAACCTCATCGGGTGTCATTCCGCTTGATTTCATTATTATCTTTACCTGTGTAGGCGAGATATCGGGAAAAGCGTCAACGGGAAGATTATTGTATGACTTTATACCAAATCCCAAAAGTACGAGCGCAAGCAGAGATACAAAAAGCCTCTGAAAGAGTGCAAAAGAGATAAGATTGCGCATTATTCGTCCTCTTTGAGTCTATTTTGCAATATACTCGTTGCAGTTACGGCAATTGGCTCTTTGAGCTCCTCTTTATACTCAAGATAACAAACTTCACGATTCTCGGCAAGCACATCTACCCTCAGAGCGCTATATGTTTGACCTTTTTTAATAAATACAATACTCTCGTTATCTTGTCTAACAAGAGCTTTTTTATCAATCATAAAAGCGCGTTTTGCAACACTAAGCTCAACTTTTGTTCTAAGCCCCGCCACAAGATTTGCCTCTTTTGGCAGAGAAAAACGAATATATCTCGTTTGATTAAGAGAGTGCATAGTAGGAGACATGAGCAGTATCTTTGATTTTATCTCATCTGCACCGACTCTTAAGATGACATCTTGCAAAGGCTGCAGAGTTTTTGCAACTGCTTGAGGAATATCTGCCTCTAACCAATTATCTCCATCCGTTTTAATAACAAAAAGAGCACTTGAGGGAGAGATATTTTTACCCACTTGGATATCCGTTTGTAAAACTACCCCTTTTACCCAAGAGCGAAGTTCTATATTTGAAAATATAACAAGCTCTTTGAAGAGTTTTTGCATCATATCTTGTGTTGCTCCATAAGATTGAAGCAGCGCTTTTGCAGCTTGAAGTTTTATAGTATCTCTTTGCATCTTTTCATCTGCTATAAAACACTCTTTTTGAGCGATAATCTCCTCTTTGCAGAGTTGTGCTTTACGATTTGCTTCATTTTTACTGTATGAGAGTTCTACCCAACTGTTAATTGCCTCTTTTTGTGCTTCTATCCATTGCTCTGAACTCAAAATTGCAAGAACCTCACCCTTCTCAACATGCTCAAACTCCGTTTTATGCAGCTGCAGTACTTGCGCTTGATATGGCACGGAGATTGTATGCAGAAGCTTTGGCGGAGTAGTAACTTGCATCATGTAAGCATCAAGAGGTACATGTGTAACCTCTTTTGCTTTAGCACTCTGAATCTGCCAGCTTTTTTCCTCTTGAGACGTAAACGTAATATCTGCCATCAGAGAAAGTGCAAATATCATCTGAGTCATAATAATTTTTTTCATAATTGTTCCTTCATTTGTAAAACGCTATAGAGTTCAAATAGTGTTTTGTAATATTTTTTATAGTGTTCAATAAGCTCTTTTTTAAGACCAAAAAGTTATCTTTGGCTCAAAAGATATTCAATTACGGAAGCCTCCCCCAAATCATAAGCACTCTTTACAAGCGGCATTAGTTCATTTTCATACTTCTGTACCATGGCTTGATATGAATTTATATTCTCAAAATTTTGTGCCAGTTCTTTTTTAAGCGCCTCTGAATGGGAACTCTTTTGAAGTTTTACTCCCTCTTTTTCATACATGAGTGCACTTTTCTTATGCAAAGCCGCCGCGCGATTATCTTCATTAAAAGATGTTGTAAAATTAAGCGGCATAGATAATGAGAAGACAAATCTATCCGTATCAAGCTCATTTTGATAGGCTGCTCCAAGAGTAAACGAATCAAAAGAGACGTTATATCTCTCAAAATCACTCTGGTATGTTAAGATTTTTTTATCAAGCGATTGCTCTTTAAGCGTCTCGTTTTTATAATCAAAATGCAGCTCTTTTATAATAGGCATAGTATCTTTGCAAGACAACTCTTTTTCTCTAAAAAAAGCCAAAAGAGTTTTGGACTCTAAATTATCACGAGAAATCTTTACTTCATTTTCATAAAGCTTATACTCGGTTTTAATTCTATCTAGCTCTATTTGAAGCGATAAAAGATCTTTTTTAGAAATCTCGCCATACTCGTAGGCTCTCTTTTTTTTCTTATAAAACTCTTCAAAAGCCAAAAAAGAGTCTCTGTACTGCAGACTGCTTTTTTGGTTTAAGCAGTTAACATGATAGAGAAGCTTTACATCTTGGCGCAAAAGAAAAAAATCATGCTCTAGCTCTAAAATCTCTGATTCGTTTTGATATTTAAGAGATTGCATTGCAGCTTTTTTTACATTCGGGTGCATTATATTTTGCGCTACTCCGACGCTGTACTCATATCCTGATTTGTCCAAATCAGGCTTTGCGTACGCCCCCTCTGCCGAAAACTCAAGAGGTTCATTAAGTCCGACAGCTCTATTTTGTGAAGAGTGGGCATTTTTAAGCGCCTCTATCGATTTTGCCAGAGGATGTTCATTTTGCAGTTTTTGCAAGATTTCATCTAAAGTGATTGTTGCAGCACTTAAAGAAAAAACACCGACTAAAAGAGACAATATTATTTTCACTTAGACTCCTTTTGTATTAATGTGCCATCAAGCGCATTAATAACAAGATTGTAGTTCCGTGTAGAGGCATTATATATTAAATATTTACCCGATGTTGTCAATTTAATACTTTGAGTCTCCTGCTGCGTTAACTCTTTGATTATAGATTTTGCCTTCTCTTCATCTATTTTAGAGAGTTGATTCATTCTAGCTTTTTGCGGATATTTAAGTTTAAGAGGCTGTTTATCTGCTCTCTCAAAATAGAGAGTATCCGAAACACTCATACTCTGACCCGAAGCAAAAATGACAAACGGTATAATCCATAATATAAAAATTTTCATAATTTTCCTTTTTTTTTGTACATAAGCGTATGCTTGTATGTTTTAAAATTTATAAGTTGTATTTGTTAAAAAGGATTATGCGATAGGAGGTTTAAAGAAGTTAAAATAGTCCAAAGATAGAAATGTTTTGTTGTATTTAAAAAGTGAGTCTCTTTTTTGGATAGTTGGAATATAAACCAACTTTTGCGTAAACGGATATGCTGCATGATACTCTACATGTATCTTACATAAGGTATCTGCTTCTTCATTTAAGTCAATAACCGAGGTTTCACTAATGCAGCTGTTTACGGAGCAGTGATTTTCCCCTAAAGCGGCAAAAGCATAATCATGCGTTACTGAGAAAGTTATAGCAGATAAAAGTAAAAGCAGCCATATTTTTTTTAAATTCATAGTCTCATTGTACTAAAAAACAGTTAATAAAACTTCATTTAAAAGTGCTCTGCCGCACTATTTGTGCAATATCTCCTTCTTTTTTATATTTACGATTACAGCCGCTTTTAACAAAAAACATCATAAGATTTAGGATATCAGTTTTTAGGCAAATTAATGAAGATAAAATCGCTTTATATATCTGCGGGTGAGAAAAATGTAGGTGCTCTTTTTGTCTCTATGGGCATGATGGAAGTGCTAAAGAGAAACTTGCACAGGGTTGCTTTTTTCCGCCCTATAATTCTTTGTAAAAACATTCGCGACAAAGATATCGACTTTATTTTACAAAAATATGAACTTGACATGGAGTATGAAGATGCTTACGGTTTTGACGTGGATTACATCGAAAATATGATTGCATCAAAGCGCAGCGACGAGCTTATAAATGAGCTTATCAAAAAGTTTAAAAAGCTCGAAGAGAGTTATGATTTTATCCTTTGCGAGGGGATTAGAAAAGCGTTTTTGACACCTACGATAGAGTATGATTTAAATATGCTTCTTGCCCAAAACTTCGGCTCATCAATCATAAACATTATAAATGCAAAAGATAAATCGGTGCAGGATATTTACGAAAATATATTGATAGAGAAAGAAAATCTGCTCTCTCATGAATGTTCTCATTTTGCCACATTCATAAACAGAGTTGATGAGAGAGATTATCTAAAACTAAAAGAAAAACTAAAAGACAGCGGCGAAAACATCTATATTTTAAAAGAGGTAAAAGAGCTTGACATCCCAACTATAGAGGATGTTGTAGAGGTTTTAGATGCTAAAATCGCGCACTGTTTCAATGCCTGCAACACTAGAGCCGTAAGAGGATTTAAAATAGCCGCAAACTCAGTTGAGACCTTTTTAGGCTCCATAGAAGAAGACAATCTTGTTATCGTTGAGGCGGATAGGTCTGAGATTATGCTTGGAATAGTAGCTGCTTTTTACTCAAAAGAGTTTGCAAACATAAGTGCTATTCTCTTTGTCTCTAACACAAAACTTCATCCAAATATTCAAAAAATAGTTCTAGGGCTTAAAGATTATAATATCCCTATTTTATCGGTACCTTTTGATAGTTATGAGAGTGCAAAAAAATTATCTCATGTATACTCAAAACTAAGAGGCAGCAGTGAGAGAAAAATTGCTCTGGCACTTGGGCTATTTAACTTCTCGGTGGATATAAAAGCTATTGAGCAGAGGATTCAAACGCAGCAGAGTGAAGTTATGACTCCCATGATGTTTGAGTATAAACTCTTTGAGATGGCTCGTCAAAATAGAAAAAAGATTGTTTTACCCGAGAGTGTGGATGAGAGAATACTCAGAGCTGCAGAGATAATCCTTCGCCGTGACGTAGCGGACATCATACTTTTAGGAGATGAAGAGGAGATAAAAGAGAGCTATCAAAGGTTTGGTCTAGACCTTAGCAGAGCTTCTATAGTAAATCCAAACGAATCAGCTCTTATGGAAGAGTTTAGCAATGTTTTTTATGAGCTAAGAAAAAAGAAGGGTTTAAGCTAACAAAATGCAAAGGACGCAATGATACATGTAAACTATTTTGCAACTATGATGGTACATCTGGGTTATGCAGACGGTATGGTAAGCGGCGCCGTGCACTCAACCGCAGACACCATAAGACCGGCTCTTCAAATCATAAAAACCACACCTGATGTAAACATAGTCTCAAGCCTCTTTTTTATGTGTCTAAAAACAAAGGTTTTGGTCTACGGCGATTGCGCGCTCAATCAAGACCCAAATGCCGAAGAGCTTGCACAAATCGCTCTCTCATGCGCGAAAACGGCACGTCTCTTTGGGATGAAGCCCAAAGTGGCAATGCTCTCTTATGCAACGGGTGAGAGCGGAAGCGGGGAGGATGTAGATAAAGTGCGCCAAGCGACACAAATAGCACGAGACATTGAGCCTGAGTTGGAGATTGAAGGACCTATCCAATACGATGCGGCGATTGACAAAAGTGTTGCGTCTCTTAAGCTTCCAAATTCAAAGATAGCCGGAGTTGCAAATGTTTTTATCTTCCCTGATTTAAACACGGGAAACAACACTTACAAGGCGGTTCAGCGCTCTACAAATGCAATAGCAATAGGACCGGTTTTGCAAGGACTTAAAAAACCAGTAAATGATTTAAGCCGCGGGTGCAGCGTAAAAGATATTGTAAATACTATCCTCATTACGGCAATTCAAGCAGGACAGACAAGTTGAAAATAGCAGTGATAAACTCAGGAAGCTCATCTATAAAGTGTAAAGTTTTTCTTATGCCTAGTGAAGAGATGTTAGCGCATATCGTTGTTGAGAAAATCGGCGAAGAGAGCTCTCTTATAACCTTTGTGCAAAAAGAGAAAACATTCACGCAAAAAGAGGTTATAGCAACACATCATGAAGCACTTAAGAAGATAAATAACATGTTAAACGAACAAGATATTGTCGCAAACTTTGCTTCACTTGATGCCATGGCGCATAGAGTTGTTCATGGAGCAGAGCATTTTAAAAAAGCCGTTGTAATTAACGATGCGGTTTTGCAAATGATAGAAGAGCTTATCCCATTAGCACCGCTTCATAACGAAGTTAATCTTGAGGGAATCCGCATCAGCCAAAAAAAGGCTCCAAACGTAGCGCAAGTTGCAGTTTTTGACACTGCATTTCATGAAACTATGCCAAAAGAGGCATATCTCTACGCGCTGCCTTATGAGCTCTATGAAGGGCATAAAATCAGGAAATACGGTTTTCACGGAACCTCACATGCTTTTGTTATGAGAGAAGCTGCAAAAGCGATGCAAAAAGATGCTAAAGAGCTTAACATGATAACACTTCATCTTGGAAACGGCTCAAGTATCTGTGCCATAGAAAATGGCAAAAGTATCGATACTTCTATGGGATTTACTCCTTTAGAGGGGCTTATCATGGGCAGCAGATGCGGAGATATAGACCCCGCCGTCGTGCTTTATCTTCAAAGAGAGATTGGTCTTAGTGTAGATGAAGCGGATGATATTTTGAACAAATACTCAGGACTTCTAGGCATTTGCGGGCAAAAAGATGTAAGAGAGATACAAAAAAGAGATGATGAGCTCTCTCGTCTGGCTCTTTCCATGTTAACGCGAAGGATTAAAAAATACATAGGCTCTTATATGGCTCTTTTAGGAAGGGTTGATGCGCTGGTTTTTACGGCGGGAATAGGCGAGCACTCATCATCTCTTAGAGCAGAAATTTTACAAAATCTTTAACTTTTTGGAATTGTTTTAGACACAAAAGCAAACCTCCAAAATGCCACGCTTATCTCAAGTGCGTCAAGCAGAATAAAAGTGTTTGTAATTAAAACGGATGAGGAACTCGAAATTGCAAGAGAGTGTGCAGAACTTTTGAGATAACTCTGTTATGTTATACTGCCGCATATAAAAAAATGGAGTGTACCCACATGAAACGAATTTTACTAGCACTGTTTGTGCTTCTCTTTGTATCCGGCTGCGTCGATAAAAAAAGAGTTTTAAATATCCAAAACGAAGGACTCTGCTCGGCTCCCGTTGCAACCATTTATCTAAACGACATTGAAGTAAAAAACGGTGATGAATCATTTCACATAAGCAAAGAGGAGATTAGAGACGCACTTACGGTCTCTCTTAAAGCGACAAAATGTTTTAGGGTTTCTATAGATAAAAGGGATAAAGAGTCTCTAAATGTAGAGAATGAGTATCTGCTTGATACAAAAGCTGCTCTCTTTAGAGAAAAAGAAATCTCAGAAAAAAACATCTTTAAAAAAGAGATAAAAGAACTTCTCTCTATGACAATCTCTGTTTATGCGTACAACAAAAGCAAAGATGTAAGCGCTACGACAAAAAGCGAGCTTGTCATAAATAAGTCCAAAATTTTGGGCTTTACAACTACGCCCGAACAAGAGAGCGACAAAAAAATGATTCTTACAAATGCGGCAAAGAAGATTTCTATTCTGCTAAAAAAGGGCTTTTACAAACTTTAGTAAAAATAAAAAAAGGATAAAAAAATATGACCACAAAAGATAGATTCTCCATACTGCCCATATCATCCCTCTTTTTTGCAATAGGGTTTTTGGCTGTCGGGTACGGAATGATTTTAACTTTTATCGGTGTTCATCTAAAAGAGACGGGTTCAAGCAATATCGCTATCGGTCTCATCAACGCATCCTTTTTTCTCGGCGCCATCGGTGCTTCTATCTTCAGCCAGAAGATAATACTGAGCGTGGGGCATATAAGAAGTTTTGCCACATTTGCATCAATAATGATTATAGGTTTTTTAGGTCATAGTCTCTACTTTAACGAAATATTTTGGGCGATTTTGAGACTCTTGTCGGGATTTGCATATTATGGACTGCTCATCATTTTAGAGAGCTGGCTTAATGAAAAAAGCGAGACAACGCACAGGGGGAAGATTCTTGCAATCTACACGATTATCTTTTATCTCTCAACTGCAATCGGTCAGCTTCTGCTAAACATTACTAACCAAAGCGGTTCGCTCTTTTTTGTAATCGGCTCGATTTTGGTTCTTTTCTCGGTTATCTTTATCTCCATGACAAAGATAAAAGAGCCTGCTTTAGAACCTTTTGAGAGATACAGCCTCCCTAAAATATTTAGTATTGCACCATTAGCGCTTGCAAGCAGTTTCATAGGTGGTTTTTTTGTCG
This sequence comes from Sulfurimonas sp., assembly GCA_002899765.1. Classification (GTDB taxonomy): domain Bacteria; phylum Campylobacterota; class Campylobacteria; order Campylobacterales; family Sulfurimonadaceae; genus Sulfurimonas. Next base: position 125,156 of record PPDH01000028.1, read on the forward strand.
GCGGTTTTTTTAACATGATACCGGTTTTTATAGTAGAGACTTTTAACTCAATCCAGACAGTTTCCATCTTTATGAGTGTTACCATCATAGGCGCGCTGCTCTCTCAATGGCCCATAGGGATCCTCTCCGATAAACTCGGAAGAAGAAAGATGATTGCATTTAGCAGTTTTTTCATCACTTTTGTCTCTATCTTATTTTTACTCTCTGTATACGATGAGAACTATTTCTATTTTTTAGGAGCACTTCTTGGAGTCGGGATATTCTGCCTCTACCCTTTAGCCGTAGCACGTGCGAACGATGTCGCTTCTGAAAATAAGAATATTATGGAGATAAGCAGAACACTGCTTTTTGCTTATGGTCTAGGCTCTTTTGCCGCACCGCTTATCATAGGAGTAGGAACATATTTCTTTGATAATTTTATATTTATCTCTTTTTTGCTTCTAAGCCTTTTTCTAGGTTTCTACTCGCTCTCAAGAGAGAGGGTAGCTGATGAGAATATGAGTGTTTTTGTCAATATTCCAAGTATCTCAGGCGCAGAGTCTCCTTCGCTTGACCCAAGAAGAGAGTAGTTAACTTCTCTCTTTTGTCATGTAGATTAGTACCGAGAGAGACAAAATAAAAAGAGAGGTTCCAATCATCAGATAGAGTGCGTTTAACATTTTGTCATGGTTCTCTATAGCAATCTTAAAAACAACCATAAGAGTCTCTATAGAAAGCGCTATAAGAATAGTTACCAAAAATTTTGTAAGTGTTCTTATCTCAATCTTTGCATTTTTTATATAACTTTTAAAGTAAACTTCCTGCTCCAAAATGGTTTTAGAGAGGTCAAAAATCGCAAGCCCCAAAGTCGCTGCGATTATAGGTTTGAAAATCGTATCTATGCTCAGTTTTGATGCCATAAGATTTGTAAAAAAATCACTCCCCGCATAAACTATAGCCGCACCTGAGAGAAACATCATAAAGTAACCTGCAAAAATATAGAAAAGTTTTGTTACATTGCTGAAAAATTTATCTTTTTCTATAAGACCGAGTCTCTCTAAAATCATCTAAAGCCTTAAATCCATAAAGACAATACTAGAACCCTCTTTTTTAGAAACCGTTATGCAGATGTTTGATGTTGCCGAGCTTTGGTAAGGCTGTGCAAAAGCAAAGTCGTTCTCTTTTATCTCCAGTCTCTCAAGCAGATAGCTTCTGTCTTTGTCTCTTTCGCTCTCGTCTACTCTGTATTTAAAAATATTTGCCGATGTCTGTTTTTTCGTAGTGCTGCTTACCACATAGACAAGTTCCAGCGACGGAAAAGTGCTAAAGAGAGTTTTAAAATTATTCTCTTCATGACTGCAAAGAGGTGCGAGATTTTCTATGCTCTCTTCTATAAAAGACTCTATTTTCTTCCTATTCTGCGCATATACTTCCATGTATTCTTTCATAAAAAAACCTCCATTTTGTAACTGCTTTATTATAACTGAGCAGATAGTTCTATAGCTCTTTTTAATGCCTAAATAATCATCAATTTATGTTAACATATAGGCAATTTTTGCGAAAAAAGGCTTTTTTATGAAATATATACGATTTTTTAGTGAGCTGAATATAAACGATGTTCCTATCGTCGGCGGCAAAAACGCTTCGCTTGGAGAGATGTATCAAAAGCTCACTCCAAAAGGTGTAACTATCCCAAACGGTTTTGCAACTACAAGTGAGGCATACTGGCTTCTTTTAGAAGAAAACGGTATAAAAGATGAGATAGCCTCTACTTTAAGTGATTTAGATATACATGACACAAACAATCTTCAAGAGCGCGGGCTTAAAGTCCGCAATCTCATTCTAAACTCCCATCTTCCAAAAGCCCTTGTCGGTGAACTCAAAGAGGCATACAAAACTCTCTCAAACGAGTACAAAAAAGATACCGTTGACGTAGCGGTTCGCTCTTCGGCAACGGCGGAGGATTTGCCCGATGCCTCTTTTGCCGGACAGCAGGAGACGTTTTTAAATGTAAGTAGTGAAGATGAACTCTTAGAGTGTGTCTTAAAATGTTTTGCTTCGCTCTTTACCGACCGTGCCATCAGCTACAGAACAAGCCGCTCCTTTAGCCACTTTAAAGTAGCTCTTTCGGTCGGTGTACAGAAAATGGTGCGAAGCGATATATCTTCAAGCGGCATCATGTTTACGATTGACACAGAAAGCGGCTCAGAAAATCTCATACTCATAAACTCTATCTGGGGATTGGGCGAGAATGTTGTGAGCGGACGCGTCAATGCGGACGAGTTTTTTGTCTTTAAACCTACGCTCAAAGAGGGCAAAAGAACCATACTAAAACGCTCTTTGGGAAGCAAAAAAGAGAAAATGCTCTACGATAAAAAATCCCGCACCCTAAATATCGCAACTACAAAAGAGGAACAAAACAGTTTTTCAATAACCGATGATGAGGTTATGGAGCTTGCACGTGAGGCGGTAATAATCGAGGAGCATTACGGTCGCCCTATGGACATTGAGTGGGCAAAAGACGGTGATGACTCTAAACTCTACATTGTTCAGGCAAGACCTGAGACCGTGAAAAACAGAGAGAACAAAAGTCTTACAAACGAGCGCTACTCACTTGATGAAGTAAAAGATGCAAAAATTTTGACATCGGGGCGTGCGGTCGGCGATAAGATAGGAAGCGGAAAAGTTACAGTCATAAACGACACGACAGAGTTTGAACGTTTTAATAAGGGCGATATCTTAGTTGCAGACTCTACAAATCCCGACTGGGAACCTATCATGAAAAAAGCTTCCGCTGTTATCACTAACCGCGGAAGCCGTACATGTCATGCGGCGATTGTTGCACGTGAGATAGGTGTTCCTGCCGTTGTCGGATGCACGAACGCTACAGAAGTGCTTCATGACGCTCAGATAGTAACTGTTAGCTGCGCACAGGGAGACGAAGGATATATTTATGAGGGAAGAGTTCCTTTTAGTGTTAAAACCATAGATATGAAAGAACTAAAACAGACCAAAACAAAAATTTTTGTAAATGTAGGAAATCCCGCGGAGGCTTTTGCTTTTGCAAAACTGCCAAACGACGGTGTCGGGCTTGCTAGAATGGAGTTCATCATGAACAACTCGATAGCTGCCCATCCGATGGCGCTTGTTGACATGTATAAAGGTAAAAGCGTCAAAGACGAAGAGAAGATACGCGCTTTTATGACTCCGTGCCGTGACACAAAAGAGTTCTTTTTGCAAAAACTGAGCGAAGGCATAGGAATGATTGCGGCAGCTTTTTACCCAAAACCTGTCATTATCAGAACAAGTGATTTTAAAAGCAACGAGTACCGCAATATGCTAGGCGGACTTCTTTATGAGGCAGAAGAAGAGAACCCTATGATAGGCTTTAGAGGGGCAAGCCGCTACTACGACGAGAGTTACCGCGAAGCATTCGAGTGGGAGTGTGAGGCGCTAAAACGTGTGAGAGAAGAGATGGGGCTTAGCAACATCAAAATAATGATTCCCTTTGTCCGCACGCCTGATGAGGGAAAAAAAGTTATAGAGATTATGAACAAGCAAGCTCTTTCTCAAGGCAAAGATGGACTTGAGATATATGCCATGTGCGAAATCCCCGCAAATGTCATACTAGCCGACAAATTTTTAGAGCTGTTTGACGGCTACTCAATCGGCTCAAACGACCTCACGCAACTCACCCTCGGAGTTGACAGAGAGAGCGCAAAAATAGCCCATATATTTGACGAGAGAAACGAGGCGGTAAAAAGAATGTTACAAATGGCGATAAAAGCATGCAAAGAGAGAAGCAAATACATAGGCATCTGCGGACAAGCACCATCTGACTACCCAGAGATTACAGAGTTCTTGGTACAAGAGGGCATAGACTCAATCTCGCTCAATCCAGACTCGCTCTTTAAAATGCGCCAGATTGTAAGTGATTTGGAAGAAAAACTCTCTTAAATAAAATAGAGCTGATTTTTCCACTCGCTCCCACGCAGGAGCATGGGAGCGAGTATTGCATTTCCTGTAGTGTAAAAAAGTGGAGATTCATTCTCAGAAGTGTTGTTGGATATTAAACTGCTTAATGCGCGAGCTGCCCTTTCCCGAACAGACTCTCAAAAGGTATTTTAAACTGCTCGTGCAGATTTCTTATCATTGTTACTGTTAGCTCTCTTTGTCCGCTTAAAATCTTAGAGACTCTCGTTTCATCTCCGAGTGCGGCGGCTAAATCTTTTTGCTTAAGATTTTCCTGCTCCATTCTAAACTTTATAGCTGAAATCGGGTCTGGAGCGTCTATTTTGTAGTGTTTTGCCTCATAAGCTTCAATAAGTGTCGTAAGAACTTCAAGCTCATCAAACTCTTCGCTGTCTGGCACGGCATCCATAAGAACCTCGACTCTTTGAAGCGCACTTTCATAATCTTGCTCGTTTTTAATAGGTTTTATATTCATCTTATATCTCCGTTGCATTGATTTTGTCATACTCTTTATGTGTACCGACAAATCTTATAAATATAATTGAAGCATAATAATTTATCTTAACTATCAATCTATATTTATTTCCATGTATATTAAACACAACTCTGCCCTCTCCAATAATACTTGCATTTTTATATTGAGCATTTATCTCATTTGGAGTTTGCCAAGAAGCTTTTAATGCTTCATGGTACCAACTCTGTAGTGAAGACTTACTGTCACTATATAAAGGATTTTCATAAAATTGCTTCAGTGTTTTATTGAAAATAATTCTCATAGGTTTATTGTACTTTATTCTCGACAATACGTCAAGTATTATATGTCAATGCAGATTTTTGGTTTCTACATGTAGAGTTGTTTCTTTTTCTTTGTTAAAAGTGGAGATTCATTCTCAGGTGCGTTTTTTGAGATGATTTTCTTATTTTTTCAATAGTATTTTTACCGACACCTTGAATTTTTAAAAGTTCTTCTTCTGAAGCATTTTGCACTTCTTTGATGCTTTTTAGTCCATGTTCATAAAGATTTTTTGCTGTTTTTATACCAACGCCATCTAATTTTGTAAGTTGCTTATAGAAAAACGAATAAGGAAAATCTGCATCAATAAATTTATGTTTTTCCCAATATTTTGCAAACAATTCGTCTTCTTTTACCGCTTTTTCTAGTAAAGAAATCTTTTTATCTGTATCTATGCTTTGTTCAACAATTTTTCTAAATACAATTAAAAATTTGATATATTCTTTATCATCAACATAACCTATATCCGATGAATGTTCACTGTCTATATTGAGTGAATACTCAGGTTTAATATAAGGAAGCCATATTCCATGCCACTCTTCTTTGGCATATTGTGGTGGAGCATCTTCCCCTCTATAAATTTCGTTGTGATGGATTAAAACATCTAAAGGAGTTCTTAATTGCAAGGTTACAGAAAATCGCATCCCATCAAAAACTTCAGAATCTCCACAGTCCCACTCTTCTAAAGGTTTGTTTTGAATTTCCCCGACTGTTTTTACTGATTTAACTTCTTGAATCGGCTTTTGAAAAATATTTTTTATGAATTGAAACATGTGACTCCTTATTATCTAATAAATCCACCTTTTATTTTTGCATACTTTATTTTTTCGATTATATCATCACATGATTCATTCATAAAATATGCTTCTAAACATGAAAATAAAGTTTCAGAATATTCACTTAGCGTGTAAGATGTATGATTGCTTATATTTTTATGTTCATCTTGGCTTGTTCGAGTTTTAATATGAATTAAACCTAAATGAGCAAATTTATTTAATGATATAGACATAATTTCTGTTTTACTGCTTACATAATTACTAAGAGAAAAAGAGTCCCCATTTTTCTCTATATTGTCATAATACACACAATAATAAATTTTAAAATCATCTCTCGAAAATGTTGCTAAATTATAAAAAAGCTGTTTTTCGTAATAGTTGAGTCCATTGTTTTCACTAAACATTTTCACTAGATATGCCATCATGTATATTTGTAAATCATCATCCAAGTCTATTACCTTATTTAATGCCTCTACAAATAAGGTTTTTTTATTTTCATCATCTTCTATATTTTTTATATACTCATTTATTTCTATATTTGAGATTTTATTAAAGCTTTTGATAAATGTGTTTATTTTCATATTTATATTAAAAGTTCTTACTTGTCTCAGAAGAGAAATAATCTTACTTCCGTCTGAAGCAATTTCAGAAACCTCTTTTACAATAGGAAAGTTTTTTTGAATGCTTTCCCATAAATCGTTGAAACCTAGATAATTCATTGTTACACTCTCCAAAAGATTGATTAAATCTGACATCTCAAAAAATTGAGATGATTTTTAACTACTATGAATATTCATATATAACTTTATAATATTCCAAATAAAGCACTAGTTCCAGCACCTATGATACTAGCGACAGTTGAATTCTCAAAAAGTTGTTTTAATAAAATTTTTGCTTCTTCATCATTTGTTTTTGATACTTTTTCTACTAAGTCATTGATTGTAATATTTACAGTTTGTGAATTATGATTTACTATTTGTAATTGCTCTCCATGCACTGAACCAATATTAATCACAGAACTACTTGAATCATTTTTTTTCTGCATTAAATCATTCTCACAATACAATGTGAGCAGATGATGATGTTTTGTGCCACGACCTAATGTTCCGCCTTTCATAAATTTTAAATCAGTTACTTTATATTCATGCTCTCTTGCACCTAATTTAACTTTAATGATATCATCTATTCCAATATCAGGTTCTTCAGTATAAGGAATTAATAATTTATTCTCTTTTATATTACGGTTACACTTATATTCACTACCTGCAATTACTACTATATCTGGATATGCTAATGCGTTAAAATCCATGTTGTCTCCACTTTTCAAATTTGCTCAATTATATCTATATGTTTTAGCTAGTTTTCAAAATATTGCAAATTGAAATATTTTTATATACCTTCCACAATCCTAATCTCTTCATCACTCAACCCGTAAAGTTCATACACCATTTTATCTATCTCTTTGTAGGTTTTGGTTATTTCTATTTTTAGTTTACATGTAAGTGCTTTGTCATTTTCAAAGATGGCTTGCCACTCTTGTTTGAAGTTGTATTCTTGAAAGTTGTTGCATATAATTTTCCGTTGTTTTTATTGTTGCTTGTATCTTAGCTTATCCTTGCTATACAAATAGTTAAACTATTTTTAATTATGTCAATGAGTTACTTTATGCAGCTCTATTCATATAAAGTTTAATCAGAAACTTGCACTAAACTAAGAGTGGAATTTTTTTCTAAAAAACTTCTCAACTTCCATCACTGCGACCAGCGTTAAAGCGATAAGAAGCAGTGTTGCCCATATCTTTATGCTAACAGGCTCAACGCTAAGTATAGACTGCATAAAAGGTGTGTACATGGCTATCATATGAATACCTTGTGCAGAAATAACCGATATCCATAAGAGTATATTTCTAGCATGATTGATTTTAAAGATGGAGTTGTTTTCACTTCGTGAATTAAAGGTATGAACATTTTCAAAAAGTACCATCATAAGCAGTGTAATATTTCTCGCCGCTTCCTCTTGATATCCAAACTCAAGCAGAGTATAAAAAAGAGCAAATGCCGAGATGCCCATGTGCAAACCGCCTACGACGACTCTGCTAATCATAGTTTTGTTAAATATAGGTTCTTTCGGGTCGCGCGGTTTACGTTTTAGTACTCCTGGTTCCGCTTTTTCAACTGCCAATGCTACATCTTGTATGCCGTTTGCAACAAGGTTAAGCCAGAGTATCTGCACAGGCAGAAGCGTGATAGGTATGAAAAATATGATTGAGAGAAGCACAAGCACTATCTCTGCAAATCCGGTACTGATAAGAAGATGGATAACTTTGCGGATATTGTCATACGCAACCCGTCCCTCTTCAACACCGTTAACGATAGAGCCGAAATAATCATCCGTTAGTATCAAATCACTAGATTCACGTGCGACATCCGTACCGCTTTTACCCATAGCGATACCTATGTTTGCAAATTTGAGTGCGGGTGCATCGTTTACGCCGTCTCCCGTAACTGCTACAAAGTGACCAAGTTCTTGAAATGTTTTTACTATTAGCTGCTTTTGTTCGGGAGAGACCCTTGCAAATACGCGTTTGTTTGCAATCTCCTCTTTTATGGCTCCGCGCTCCCTCCAGTGAGAAATCGCAACTCCGTCCATTATCTCATCTCTACTTATTGCTATACCGAGTTCTTTTGCTATATAAAATGCCGTATTTGGGTGATCCCCTGTTACCATAACCACTTCAATCCCCGCCTCTTCTGCACTGCGCAGAGCCTCTTTGACTCCCTCTCGCAACGGGTCGGTTATAGCAGCAAATCCAAGATATATATAACCATCCTCTGCAATGTCGCTTCCGTCGTTAACTCTGTATGCTAAGGCTATATTTCTAAATCCTTTTGCCGCCCACTCATCCACCTGTTTTAACACAAACTCTTTCTCATCCTTGCCAAGTGCGCTTTTAGTAAGTATAACCTCTGGTGAGCCTTTGATAAAATCAACTTTTTTGCCATTAATCTCATAACTTGCCGCCGAGTATTTATTGAGAGGTTCATAGGGAGTTAGTGCAAGGGCTTTTGTGTTTTCATACTTTTTAAAAAGAGTCTCATCAAGCAAGAGAGCATATCTAGCTAAGGCTATATCAACTTGATCACCTATAAAGACAAACTCATCACTCTCTTTGCGGTGAGTTGATTCGTTGCACAAAAGAGCACTTAGAACTACATGTTCATCTACCGCTTCACTGCTGCTATATGTTTTATCAGGGCTTATAAAGTGTTCAACGCTTAGAGAGTTTTGCGTCATCGTTCCTGTTTTGTCACTCGCAATAAACGTACATGAGCCAAGTCCTTCAATTGCGGAGAGTTTGCGCACAATAACATTTCTCTTGCTCATCACACTGCTTGCAACACTAAGCGCAACCGTAATTGCGACAGGAAGCCCCTCGGGAATGGCAGATACCGCAAGTGCTACCGTAAGAAAAAATATATCTTTTAGCGGCATATCCTGATAGACACCGAGCATGATAATAAGCAGCGCAACACCGCTGATAATTTTTGAGATATTGAAAGAGAACTTCTCCATACGCAGCATAAGCGGCGGTTTTGCAATCTTTACCTCTGCTAAAAGAGAGGCGATTTTACCAACTTCCGTCAGCTCGGCTATTGCCGTTACGACTCCGATTGCACGCCCTTTTGTAACCAAAGAGCCGCCGTATAGCATATTCTGCCTCTCGCCTATAGGCTCATCTTCATCTTGAGAGATATATTGCGGATTTTTGCTTACTTCGATAGACTCGCCTGTAAGAAGCGATTCGTTTACCTGCAGATCATTCGTTTCTATAAGACGTATATCAGCTGGAGCCTTTACGCCTGATTCAAAAAAGACAATATCACCGACTGTCACATCTTCGCTGAGTATCTCGACTTTGTTGCCGTCTCTTAGGACATTCACATAAGTTTTGATTACTTTTCTAAGAGCATCTGCCCTCTCGCCTGCATTATACTCTTGATATGTTCCCACAACGGCATTTACAAGAAGTGCCGCCATAATAAAACCGGCATCGCTAAACTCTTTAATGGCTAAAGATATAACGGCAGCGATAAGTAGAACATAAATAACAGGACTTTTAAACTGCTGGGTAAATATATTTAAGAGAGTACGCTTCTCACCTTCGGGCAAAATATTTTTACCATAATGCCGAGCGCGCAAAGCTACTTCATCACTGCTTAATCCGTCGATGCTGCACTCTAAATCCCTAAGCGTCTCTTCTGCGCTTTTTGTATGAAACATACGATGTTATTTCAAAAAAAGTTTACTCAACTTAAAGCTACTTTTTCTTCTTAATACTCTTTTTTTCTGCTTTTTCTTTCTTTTTAAAGTCTTTAATGTTCTTTTTGACCTCTTGCTTAAGCTCTTTTTTCAGTATCGCTTTTAACTCTTTTTTTACGATTTTTTGAACTTTTCTCTTGTCAATCATCTTAAATCCTTTAAGTTTATATGTTATATCATAGTCCCAATGAGCTTAATTTAAACTATTGTGATTATAGTTTATATACGATTTTGACAGTATCAAATAGTGTTTAAAAACCTAGTCTACCCCGATTGCGTGAAGTACATAACGATTAAGAAATTTTAATAATATCAGTAAAAATATGATAAAATTGCGCCGATGAAATTTAACGTACTGCTATCAATACTCTTTGCTATTGTTACAAGCTTTGCCGCTATCCATGAAGTAGAGCATATTGAACATAACGACAGTTCTACTTGTTTAGTCTGTACCGTCAATAGCAACTTGGTATCTGCAGATGCGGTTAAATTTGCTTCAGATGTTGAGCTTTTTCACTTTGAAGCGATTGCTCACAATGCCCCTGTTTCATATCTACATGTAAAAACATACTCAAATCAAAACCGAGCCCCTCCAAAAATATCCTAAAAAATAAACAATTATTACTATTGTCAAAACTATAAATTGAGCGCTCTGAATAATTAAGTTTTTGGATTGCCGCGCTTCTAAAGAAGCTCGCAATGACAGTCATTGCGAGGAGTTTACGACGAAGCAATCTATATTTAATCAGAGTATTCGATTATACACATGAGTATTTTTTCGATTTGTACTATTTAGTAAAGACGTATTTAAAGAATGAGTTTTCTACTGTTTTAAATCTCATAAAATAACTCTTTTCTAAAAGGCGTATCATTAAAAGAAAAAAAATTATAAAAATAAATTTTAGGATAAAAAAATTATGAAAAAAATATTATTATCAAGCGTACTCTGTACGGCTTTAGTTTACGGTGCAGATGTACTTCCTGTTGAAAAAAGAACTTTTGATCAGTCAAAATTCATTCCCGATATCTCTTTGATTCTAGATGCCTCTTATGTAGACAGAAATGTAAAAGATGACGAGGTTGGACATTTAGAACTTCCAGGTGTGGCTCATGGGCTTTTAGGTTCTCATTCACATGGGGATGACAATCATGCAACTTATAACGCAGAAAACGGATTTAATATAAACTATGCAGAACTTGTACTCTCAAGCTCGGTAGACCCGTTTTTCACTATGGACGGCGTATTTCACTTCTCAGAAAACGGTGTTGAGATAGAGGAGCTTTTCTTTACCTCAAACGCTCTTGGATACGGCACAAAAATCAAAGGCGGAAAATTTAACTCGAACTTCGGGTACTTAAATGAGCAACACCACCATTATTGGGATTTTGCGGATATGCCTTTGGTTTATGAGGCATTTTTAGGAATGCACGGTATAAATGAAAAAGGTGCGCAGATACAGTGGACGGCTCCGACTCCGTTTTATTTGATGGCAGGATTTGAAGTACTTCAAGGCGAAAATGAGCAGATGTTCGGAAATGAGACTATCGGCGACGTTGAAGACCCGATAGCAGCCGGCAAAGATGGTCCAACCCTTTACATAGGGTATATAAAAGCATCTCACGATATAGGAAACACGACGCTTTTAGGCGGTCTCTCCTACGCACAAGGAAAATCAAGAATTGACCACAGCGGTGATGAAGAAAATCCACATGCATTTAGCGGCGATGCAAAACTTTACGGTGCCGATTTTGTAGTACTGCATGCTCTTGACTCTTACAAATCTATCAAATGGCAGAGTGAGTATCTGCAAAGAGAACTAGACGGAACACAATATGCACTAGATACGGACGGAACAGTTCTTGGTTCGCCTTCAATGCTTAAAGAGCAGAGCGGTCTATATTCACAACTTATATATACACATGATAAAAATTGGAGAATGGGCGCAAGATACGATACAATCTTAAAAAATGATGTAACAAAAAACGGTTTGGATGTAGAACAACATAGCGGACTTGACAAATATACGGCAATGGTAGAGTACCACACAAGCGAGTTTGCAAGATTTAGACTTCAATACAGCCGTGATAATGCTATGTTTAACGAAGATGGCCAAAGAGAAAAAATTGACACTGTAATTCTTCAAGCAAATATCTCTATCGGTGCGCACGCGGCACATAGTTTTTAAGATGTCTACACTAGTTTCTATAATTATCTGCCTCGGCAGAGGCAAGCTTCAGTGCCATAGCGGCTAGCGTAGCAAATCGGGACTTTGTTCCGATTGCGTGTAAAAAATAAAAAGAGCAAATTATGAAAAAATTATTAACATTACTAACACTTATAACGTTTCTGCCGCTAACGTTGTTAGCTCACCTAAATATTGCGGTAAGCTACCCATACATTGGCGCGCTTACCAAAACAATAGGCGGCGAGCATATTACGACTACGGTTTTGGCAAAGGGGAACTGGGATCCGCATTTTATTATTCCACGTCCTTCTCTTATAACAAAAGTGAGAAATGCAGATGCACTTATCATGAACGGCGGGCAGCTTGAGATTGGCTGGCTGCCTCCTCTTATTAACCGTGCAGGAAATCCAAAGACTTCACCCTCCTCTGCAACATTTTTAAATCTTTCTCATCATGTAGAGCTTATAAACAAGCCAAGCGAAGTAGATAGAAAAGACGGCGACATTCATCCCGATGGCAATCCGCACTTTCATCTAAGCCCGCAAAACATTCTGTTTTTGGCACAGACCATAAAAAAATTTTTAATCTCTATAGATAAAGAACACTATGAGGTTTACGAAAAAAACTATGCTGATTTTTCTAAGATGTGGAACCAAAAGATGAATGAGTGGAGCCAAAAAATGAGCGATAAAAAAGGCTTAAAGGTTATCCAATTTCATGACAATTTAGCTTATTTTAACAAAGCCTACGGACTTATAAATATAGGCACTATCGAGCCTCTTCCCGGTATTCCGCCCTCATCAAGACATACCATAGAAACGATTGAGCTTATAAAAAAAGAGAATCCTTGCTGCATCCTCCATGATGTTTATCACTCAACAAAAACAGCTGATTTTATCTCTTTAAAAACAGGTATAAAGATTGTTCTTATGCCACATGATTTAGAAGCGTTAGAAAATATTGACGACTTAGGCTCACTTTTTGATCATCTAACAAGCGCAATAAAATGACAGATATTCTTCTTGTACCAATTGCTCTTGTTATTATTCTGGTGATGCTTCACTCCTATTTCGGTATGGAGATATTAAAGCGCGGTATCATCTTTACAGACCTTGCAATTGCGCAGTTTGCAGCTCTTGGTTCATCTATAAGTCTTGGCTATTTTCATGAAGAATATTTCTACCTCCTAACGCTTAGTTTCGCTCTTTTGAGTGCATTTCTTATAGCATTTGCTTCTACGCGCAAACTCCATTTAGAGGCGTTTATAGGAATACTTTATGTTTTAGGTGCAAGCGGCATCATGATGGTTCTCTCCCATTCTGCAGAGGGGATGGAGCACTTTAAGTCACTTCTTGCAAGCGATATACTCTTCACTCCTCCCATGGAAGTTGCAAAAAGCGGAGTTATCTACGCATTTATCGCTCTTGGACTCTACTTTATCTATCCAAGACTCGGCGGTTTTTTAAAAGAGCTTCTCTTCTTCTCGCTTCTTGCCATCACCGTCACCTCGTCTGTTTCACTTGCAGGAGTTTTTGTCGTTTTTGTTCTTCTTATAGCACCGCCGTTTGTAGCGCTCTCTTTAAACTTTAAAAAACCTTTACTCGGGAGTTTCTTTTTTGGATGGTTTTTTAGCATAAGCGCGATTATACTATCATACTTTTACGACTTGCCGACCGGTTACAGTATCGTTTTTTTAGGCGCCGCTTTAACCGCGGCTGCGGTTTTGACAACATCAAAAAAGGCACATGAGGGCTGATATGGAATTTCCAAACGAATGGACGCAAAAAGAGTTTTTACAAAACAAAAAAAAGCTTGAAGCCGAGGGTATAGAAGTACTTCTTATAGATACTATTCTCTCGCCGATTGAAAATGCGGATACAATCATTTATAATCCTTTTGAGCTAAAAAATAAGCCTGAAGGAAGCATCTTTGTATTTTACTGCGACAGCGGTAAAGCAACTTTAAACAGGCTTCAAGAATACAAAAAAAAATTTCCCAAACATCACTGTATCTCGCTAAGAGGCGGGAGAGGATATTGGCGCAAAAGCATGACGGTTTTTGATGACTGAATATGAAAAACAGCTAGAGAGCTTTATACAAAATTTGCGAAACGCCGACTTTTATGAAGCACATGAAGATTTAGAGGTTCTGTGGTATAAAAGAAGATTTGAAGTCTGTGATGAAGTAAAGCTTCTTAAGGGATTCATAAATGCCTCCGTCTCTTTTGAACTTTACAAAAAAGGCAAAACAGAAGCCTCGCAAAAAGTTTGGAACAACTATCTAAAATACAGGGATTTAATCGAGTGCATAAACTCTTCACATGTAGAAAAATATCGTCTTATCAGAGATGAAATTGAGAGAATCAAGAAGAGTTTTATAAAGTAGTCGGTAAAATTTGCGTTATGAAATTTTTACTGCTAATCACACTTATAACAACACAATATGTTTTTGCCCTAGTTTCAATCGCTCCTGTAGAGATTGGCGATAAACCCGGTTTCTCAAGCACTATCGAAGCAGCCTTAGAGACAAAAAGAGGAAATACCGACACAGACAGCTACAAAGCATCTGCAAGAACAACATACGACAGCAGCCAAAGCTATGTAACTTGGGCAGAAGTATCCGGAGCTTACGGAAAAGCGAGCGGTGAAGAGAATACAAATAAACTCTTTTTACATGCAAGATATATACATGCCATAACAGACAAAACTCTAAGAGCCGAAGCTTTCGGACAACTTAAAAATGATAAATTCAAACAGATAAACAGCAGAGCTTTAATCGGCGGGGGAGTTCGATTTAAGATTTTTGATCTTCTTCAAAACGGCAAGGGATATTTCGGCATAGGTGCATTTTATGAAAATATACGTTACGAAAACGAGCTTATAAATCCATCTGAAGACAATTTAAGACTAAACTCATACTTTGCTTACTCTGTTGACATAAACAAAAACTCCTCAATTGCATATACTCTATATTATCAGCCAAAGATTGACCGGCTAAACGACGATGTGCAGTCACATGAAGTTGAACTGAAATTGAGTGTATATGAAAATGTTTTTCTAAAATTCAGCCTCTCTTACGACACTGACAGCAAACCTCCGATAGGTGTTGCCAAATACGACTTTACTCAAAACACATCTTTTATCTTTAACTTTTAATTCTGCTTTTGTTATAATCAAAAAACAGATAAAAGGGTAGAAGATGGATTTTACGAAATATAGCGATTTTGCCATTGTTTACGCTAGCGAGTACGGTTTAAAAATTGTTGCTGCTTTAGCAATATTTTTTATAGGAAAATGGGGCGTAAGAAGAATCACAGCCCTTACAAAAAAACTGATGCTAAGAGCTCAGGTAGATTTTACGTTGGTTGAATTTTTAGAAAACGTTATCTATTTTGCCCTACTCATTGTTATTATTCTGGCGTCGCTAAATGCACTCGGTATTAACACAACATCATTTTTAGCAATATTTGGCGCCGCATCTTTAGCCATAGGTCTAGCACTAAAAGATTCCCTCTCAAACATAGGCGCAGCAGTACTTATCATAATATTTCGTCCTTTTAAAGTTGGAGATTTTATTGATGCCGCAGGCGCATCGGGTACGGTAGAGCAGATAAACCTTTTCTCAACCATAATGGCAACACCCGACAACAAGACCATAATGATTCCAAACTCTTCGATTATCGGCTCAAATATAACAAACTACTCAAGCAAGCCTACACGTAGAATAAACCTCGTTTTTGGAATTGACTACAGTGATGACTTAAAACTTGCAAAAGAGACACTTATGCAAGTCATAAAAGAGGATGAGAGAGTACTTCAAGACCCCGCTCCTTTTGTAGCAGTCGGGGAGTTTGCAGATAACAGCGTAAACTTTGTATTTCGCGTCTGGGTAAAAACAGAACAGTACTGGGATGTTCACTTTGACATGTTAGAAAAAGTCAAGCTTGCATTTGATGAGAAAGGAATCTCTATACCATTTCCGCAAATAAGCGTGCATTTGCAAGGACAAAAGAGCGAGGATTAATCTATTTTACTTGAACTGCCTTTGTTTCTTGCCAAAGATATAGGGAGTAGGTTGCCATAAGTGCTATTAGAGTCGCACTTAAAAATAGGTAGCTTGGATAGAGCTCATAAACATACCCCGCGATTAAGGCTCCCAAAAATGCTCCAAATCCGTAAGTTATCCCTGAAAAAAACTGCTGTGCAAGTGATTTATGCTTATAGAGATAAAAAAGATAGCTGATTGCCGCAGAGTGAAATAACGCAAAACTTAACGCATGAAATGCTTGAGCAATGAAAAGCATTGTAACATTCTCAGGAAATAAAAAAACTATAAACCATCTTAGAGCAGTTATAAAAGTTGTTGCCTGAAGTATCAAAAGCAGGTTTTTGCGAAGAAGAGTCCCTTGAAAGTAGAGCATAAAAATCTCAACAACGACTCCAAAACTCCATAGATATACGGCAATATCGAGCATTACGCCATGGTCGGTAACATAAATTGTAAAAAAATTGTAAAATGAACCGAAACTTACCTGCATAAGCGTAAGTCCTGCCCACAATCTCCAATCTTTTAAAAGATTTATATCATTAGTAACCTCTTCGCTCCTCTGTAAAAGAGCATCGGCTCTCTTGGCAATTACAAATGCTACAGCCGATGTACTAAAAGTTAAAGCAAGAAGATACATAAGCGCAACACTTGGGGAGCTTAAAAATTTAACAAGTACCAGTGCGACCAAAATAAAACCTACCGAACCAAAGAGTCTTATCTTGCCATACTCCTCTTTACCAAGATATTTAAGCGATATGAGTTCAACATAAGGAAGAACTATGCTAAGCCCCACACCAAGAGTGATATTTGAAAAAAGAAGTTTATAAAAATTATCTAGTGAAAAGTAAAAAGATATGGCGCTAATACACATTATGATAAGAGATATATTAAAGCTTGCTACATTTATTTTTAAACCTTTTATAAATGCAAAAGGGACGATAAAACGCACAAGAGGAGCCGCCGCAAATATGATGCCTATCTCACTTGCACCGTATCCGCTCATGGAGAGAACTTTAGGTAAAAAGATTATATAAACACCAATAATCGAGAAGTAAAAAAAGTAAAATATTGCTAATAAAATTGACATGCGGGATTATAACCTAAATATATACCAAATTATATGATATACTTTTACGAACTTAAAATAAAATAAGAAATAACACAAAAGCTTAAAAAGGAGTGGTTTTGTTAAGAGAAATGCGTGATGAAGATTTTATAGTCTCAAAAACCGATCTCAAAGGTCGTATAACTTACTGCAACCAAATTTTTATAAATATGGCGGAATACAGCGAAGAAGAGCTGCTGGAAAAACCTCATAGTATTATACGTCATCCGGATATGCCAAAAGCAGTTTTTAGATATCTATGGGAAACAATCCCTAAAAAAGAGGAAGTCTTTGCTTATGTTATCAATAAAACTAAAAACAACAATGCTTACTGGGTCTATGCAAATATAACAGCTTCGCTTGATGAGAAGGGAAATATCGTTGACTACTATTCCGTCAGACGCAGACCAAATCCCAAAGCTCTTGAAGTTATCATTCCGTTATATAAAAAAATGCTAGAAGTAGAAAAAAACAGCGGGGTGGACGCATCATTTAAGATTTTAACAGATATTTTACACGATAAAGGAGTAGGCTACAATGAGCTTATTATCTCTCTTCAAAACCAATAGCAAAAAAGCAAGGCACGTACAAATACATGATGAAGCCGTAAAAATTCTTAAAAATGCCGCTGCAGGAAAACTCGGCGGCAGAATTACCAATATTCCAAACGATAACTCAAAAGAAGCGGCATTTGCGTGGAGCATAAACGATACTCTAGATCAGCTTGAAGCTTTTATGCGGGATGTTGAGACATCCATAGAGAGCGCAGCTGAGGGAAAAACATACAGAACAACAAATCCGCAGGGTCTGCATGGGATATTCCGTTCAACTTCAGAAAAATTAAAACTGGCAATTTCTTCTGTTGTTACTGGATACGAAACAAGAATAAAAAGCAAACTCTCGGACGATTTAAGCTCTCTGGGAGGAGGGATTGGAGCAGGACTTGAAGTAATTCAAAAAGATATAGCTCTCTCTCAAAACGGTTCTGATGAGATTTCGCAAGTCTCGCAAAAAACTGCTAATCTCTCATCAAGAAGTCTGCAAAGCGTTGAAGAGATTAGTCAAAAACTTTGTGTCTTATTAGACTCTATAGCATCTTCACATGATATTATCGTAAATCTTGAACAGAGATCCAATGATATATCCAATGTTGTAGGGCTTATTAAAGATATTGCAGATCAAACAAATCTTCTTGCACTAAACGCTGCTATCGAAGCAGCCCGCGCAGGAGAGCACGGAAGAGGATTCGCGGTTGTAGCCGATGAAGTTAGCAAACTCGCAGAACGTACGCAAAAGGCAACGCAGGAGATAGAAATAACCATCTCAACACTGCAGCAAGAGGCTAATGAGATGAGAGGAAGCTCAGACAATATTTCAAATATTGCGGCAGAATCAAATGAGGTTATACACGAGTTTCAGAAAACATTTGAAGAACTCAATTCATATGCAAACAAATCATCGGAAATCTCTATAACAATCAATAATCAACTTTTCACTACATTGATAAAAGTAGATCATATCATCTTTAAATCAACTGCATACTCTGCCGTTTTAAACTCTCATGCAGATAAAACTTTTGTAGATCATAAAAATTGCCGAATGGGTAAGTGGTATTCGAATGAGGGAAAAGAAAGATTCGGAGAAACAAAAGCCTTTCAAGAGATGGATAGTATACATGCAAGCGTTCATGATTCAGTTTTAAGAAATCACAAGTTTGTCAAAGACGGAACAGTTTTAAAAGCAGACCATCCCAAAATAATTTCTAAAAACTTTAAAGAGATGGAAGATTCATCTGATGAACTCTTTAAAAAGCTAGACGAAATGGTTATTCAGTATACCAAATACAACAGGAAGTAAATTATTTACCTATGATTAACTTATAATTAATATAATTATTCATCTCAATTATGTTCAACCCCTTTCATTTTTGAGACAGATACAACCTATAAATTATTTTATTATCCATTCCTTTCTCCCCCCTTTTTAGGGATGGATAATTATGCTAAACTTCTTTTATGAAAAAAATCCTCTTAACAACGCTAAATTCAAGATTTACACACACTTCAATTGCGCTTCGCTATCTCTATGCAAATCTTAAAGAGCTGCAAGACAATGCGATGATACTGGAGTTTAGTATTAACGATGCCGTACAAAGCATCGCAGAAAAACTTCTTGCACATAAGCCTGAGATTATAGGTATCGGCGTTTATATCTGGAATGTTTCTTATGTAAGTGAACTTATACATGTCATCAAAAAAGTCTCTCCAAATACAAAAATCATCTTAGGAGGCCCGGAAGTTTCTCATGAGCCTTTTCGTGTGAACCTTGATGATGCTGATTTTATCATCCAGGGCGAGGGAGATATCGCTTTTTATGAACTCTGCGTTGCTATTTTAAGTGACTCTGAGAGCCAAAGAGTTATAAAAATCAGTATGCCCTCTCTTAAAAATATAGCGCTGCCCTACAGGTTTTACACCGATGATGACATTCAACATAGATATATCTATGTTGAAGCTTCTCGCGGCTGCCCTTTTGAGTGTGAGTTCTGTCTCTCCTCCATGGATGAAAAAGTAAGAGCTTTTGACCTTGATGTACTTTTAGAGGAGTTTGAGCTTCTTTGGCAAAGAGGAGCAAGAAACTTTAAATTTATAGATAGAACATTTAACCTAAACATAAAAACTGCCAACAGGCTGCTAGACTTTTTCTTAGCGAAAGAGGCTCCATATTTCGCTCATTTTGAAGTTGTTCCCGATCATTTTCCGGATTCGCTCAAAGCCAAAATCTCACAATTTCCCGAAGGTGCCTTACAGCTTGAAATCGGCATACAAACGCTCAACGCAGATATTGCTGCAAATATCTCAAGACCTCTAAAACTAAACAAAATCAAAGAGAATATACGGTTTTTACAAGAGCAGACAAATGCGCACATGCATCTTGATTTGATTGTAGGGCTTCCCGGAGAAACGATGGAGAGTTTTGGAGCCAATCTTGACGAACTAGTACGTTTAAGCCATAGCGAAATACAGATAGGCATCCTAAAAAAACTCTCAGGAACCTACATAAACCGCCATGATATCGAGTGCGGCATGATATATAGCGACATCCCTCCCTACGATGTTCTTCAAACTTCTACGCTCTCATTTGCAGATATACAGATAATGAAGAGATTTTCAAGATTTTGGGATTTAACCTATAACAGCGGAAATTTTAAGCGTAGCGTAATGCTGATTTGGCAAGACGGAAGCGTATTTAAAAATTTTTATGATTTTAGCGCTTGGATTTATTCCCAAACTGATTCTACATGGCAGATTTCTCTGCAGAGACTTGGGGAACTGCTCTTTACATATCTTTGTGAAATAAAAGGAGTAAATTCCGAATTTGTAGCAAAAAACATGCTTCAAGATTTAATGAAACTCAAAGGCAGAGCGACTCCTCATTACCTAAAAAAATATGCCGATAACCTCAGCATAAAGAACAAACAAGGGACATCAGGCTTCAACAAGAGGCAACAATAATATCAGAGATTTTTGGATATAATCACTACATGTTTAAACTAAAATTGCTTTTAATATTATTACTATTTTTTGTAGGTATAGCCTATACTAATGAGCAGTATGTGGAAAATTCGCTCTTAGAAAAGATATACAAAAAGTATAAAATATATGCGAAAAAAAGATTTTTGCTTCTTCAGGAAACTCTTGATAATGTAAGAGACAAAAGTGATTTAGAAAAACTTGAAGCTGTAAATGATTTCTATAATGAAGTAAGATACTCCAGTGATATTAAAACTTACGGCAAAAGCGATTATTGGGCGACTCCTTGGGAATTTCTAGGTAAAGACAAAGGGGATTGTGAGGATTATGTTATAAGCAAATACTTTGCGCTTAAATACCTTGGGGTTGACTATAAAAAACTCTTCTTCACCTATGTCCGTTCTACAAAATTTAAAGAACCACATATGGTTCTGACCTACTTTGAAACACCAAAAAGCGAGCCGCTTATTTTAGATAACAACAACCGCAAGATATTTCCTGCATCACAAAGAAAAGATTTGATTCCAATCTACAACTTTAATGGAGATATACTTGACAAGGCAAACAAAAGCAATGAAAAATCACATAAAAAATGGGATGAACTAAAACTCAACATGCAAAGGAAAAAAATATGACACTCTATAAACAGACAGCTTTAATATTATCACTATTTTTGCTCATTATACTCTCGACGGTTTTGATACTAAACTTCCAAAGTGCAAACAAGGGTGTTCAAGACAGACTCTATGAAGATGCTAAAAATACGGCAACTTCACTCAGCCTTTCACTTGGAGGAGCAAATGGAGATATCTCTATAATGTCAACTATGATAAATGCGAACTTTGACAGCGGAAACTATCGTAAAATAACACTTGTTGATGTTGAAAACAACCTGCTTTATGAGAGAGTTTTAGAGAGTGATATAGTTGTTGTTCCTAAGTGGTTTACACAGTTAATAACCCTAAGAGCACCTATCGCATCTGCAAATGTATCCGCCGGTTGGAGTCAAGTCGGGATTCTGCATGTTCAAAGTGATTCAACCTATGCGTATAAACAACTCCACTCAATCTTAATAGACTTACTTGTCTACTTTGTAATTATTGCCTTGCTTTCTCTTATAGCTATAAATCTGCTTTTGCATGCTGTTTTGAAACCTTTAAAAGAAGTACAGAAACAAGCATCAGCAATCACTCAAAATGAATTTATCATTCAAGACAATATCCCTTATACCAAAGAGCTGGCAGACGTTGTTGTCGGAATGAACAATATGATTTCAAAAGTAAAAGCTATGTTCGACAAAGGAAATGAGGAGTTAAAAGCACAAAAAGAACTTGAATACACCGATGAAAACACGCAACTTAAAAATCGCAAATATCTTATAGACAAACTGCCCGCCTATCTCAAAATTGATGCTTCTTATGAAGGCGGAGTAAATATGCTTGTCGCATTTAACGGGATTTTAGAAGCTAATGAGAAAATAGGACATAAGCTTGTTGATAAACTTTTTGTAACTATTGCAGATATCTTCAAACAAAATACAAAAGATATACAAGAGTCTATAGTTGCAAGAATTAACGGTACAGAGTTTTCTCTTTTTCTGCCTAACTACTCAGGAAGTGACGCAATTGAGCTTGCAAAAAGCATACAAGAACACTGTTTAAACCTAATCGACTCGGCAGGACTTGACCAAAAAGAGACTTTTATCTGCATAGGGATTTATGAATACAATCATCAAGACAGCATATCAAAACTCTTTTCACGCTCAGATAATGCGTTGGCACAAGCAAAGTTCAACCAAGAACACATATATATAGAAAAAGCCGAGAGTGCGGTTGAAGTAATGGGGAAAGAGGCATGGAAGCTTCTTATCAACGACGCTATTGAAAAAGAGAAATTTAGTTTTATTTCATGGAGTGTTATTGACACCAAAAAAAGAAAATTAGCTCATAATGTTCTTAGTATAAATCTTGTTTTGGATAAAAACAGCTCTTATAGTTATGCACAGTTTATGGCACCGGCAATTCAATCAGGTCTAAGCTCTGAGATTTACAAAAAAATAGTCCATATGCTGTTTAATAATTCTCTTACGTTTCTTAATGCTTCTGCCTACTCTCTAAGACTTCCGCAGGAGTATTTAGAAAAACAAGATACTTACCATGACTTTAGTGAACTTCTTCGCGTCAATGCTGCAATGCTGCCGTTTAAACTCATTATTGAGCTTCCTGATAAACTTGTACGCCAAGACTCAAAAAATATCAGAGAATACGTAGAACTTTTCAGAAGATACGGCATAGAAATAGGTGTCTTTGAGTTTATTGCAGAGAGTAACGACTATCAGTATCTACAAAGTTTAAGACCTGTATATATAAAAGCTGAGAGCAACTATTTCATAACTCAAAGTGACAGGTCAATCTCATCTTTAAGATTGATTACCGACAGCGTAGGCATCTCGCTAATAGCCGTGGGAGTTAGTGACATGGAGATGCTAAAGATGCTAAAGGAAAAAGATATTCATATAGTACAAGGAATGGTTACCGAGTCTATAGAGTTAAATTAAAGTCCTCTAGAATTTAGTCCTTTAGATATAGCTTCGTTTATCTCCTGCTTATATTCCGGATTTAATCTCTCAAGCTCCCTGTCAAAGTTTATAATCATATCTTTGTTCGCGTTTGGGTGTCTGCATATTGTAAAAAGGATGTCTATATACGTATCAAAATCAGGATGAGGTCTTAGTCCGAGCTTTTTATGTACTTTTCCATGATGCTTTATAACAAGTTCTAAAGCCTCAGAAAGAGTATCTGCATTTGATCTTCTATTTTTTATAACATTGACTAAATCAAACAAATCCATATCTACCGAAGAGTCATCCTCTTTTTTTGGCTCTTCTTTACGCTGTATATCTATTTTTGGCGCAGGGGATGATTTCTCTTTGCTTTTTGTATCTTTGTTAGGTTCTAAAAATAGTAAAAATATTAAAATCGCCAGAATTACAATCAGCCCGATAATAATTTTTACAATTAACTCTGTTTCCATTCTTTCTACTTTTTTTGTATTGTATCTTACCAAGGGTAAAGAAACATATATATCGACATAAATATATAAATACTTTTTAGGTCTATTATTAAGGGAACCTCTAAACGTCATGATAAATTAGGTTGGTTGGTGGTGGACAGCTAGGGATTTGAACCCTAGATAGCTTGCGCTATACACGCGTTCCAGGCGTGCGCCTTCGACCACTCGGCCAGCTGTCCGTAAAAGAAGTGCAATTTTACCTTCAAAAGCCTTAAGGATAGCTCTAAGAGAGCCTCTATTTAGAGTGAAAAATCGCTATAATCGTACTTTTGCAAATCTATGTAGTACTTTTTATCTATTTCAATAACCCTTGGATCCTCTTTTGCCCTTGCTTTAAACTCCTCTTTTATCTTTGACCTCTTTTTTTTGGAGAAATCTTTGCTTTTTAGGTATTTATTAAGAGAGACAAGTCTTTTCTCTTGTGCCGAATCCTCTTTTTGGATATGTTCTATCTCTACTTCAAGCGGTTCTTCCGGGGCATTCAAGATAAATTTTGAAGAGATTGCATTTATGATATTTTTAAGCTGTTCATCTTTTTCCTTGTAAATCTGCTCGATTTTTTTTCTCTCTTCTATAAGCATCTGCTCTTTTTGGTCTCTTAAGCTTCTTGTTTCACTCTCAAGAGTCTCTACTTTTTGCTGGAGTTTCGCATTTTGTTCTTCTAAAAGTTTATAGTATCTCTCATCTGCATGAGAAGCTGTTTTTTTAGCGTTCACGCTCGCTGCTTTTGCCTGCACACTTTTGTTTGCGTTTAATATGACAAGCTTTACGCCATCTTCAACGACACTCTGCAAAGAGCCTCTTCTTATGCGGTTATGAATTGCCTCTTTTGAGACGCCAAGTTTCTCTGCGGCATCAGAGACGCTAAGTTTTGCCATGCTGGCTCCCTATCTCATATTTTCGAATACAAGCGGGGCTTCCCACTCCATAGAACGAATTGTTGCGATAACTTTTTGCAAATCATCTAGTTTCGCTCCCTTGACTCTGATGGAGTCACCCTCTATCTGAGCGCTAACTTTGAGTTTGAGATTTTTTATCTCTGCTGCAATTTTTTTAGCCTCTTTTGATTCAATATAGTCGACTATTTTAAAAGTTACTTTTCTGTTGTTGCCGCTTGAGTCTTCGGTTTTTAACTCCTCAAGCACCTTTGAGGAGAGATTTTGCTTTAAAAGCTTCGCTACAACAATATCTTTGAGTGCATCAAGTTTGTTGTCGCTTGAAGCAACAAGCACTAAAAGCTTGTCTTTTTCTTTGTAGTTGATTTCATAAGGTGTTCCCTTAAAATCATATCGGTTTGCAACCTCTTTATCGACAAGATTTATAGCGTTTTTAAAATTGTGCATATCAATCTTTGCGCTAATATCAAATGAATACTCTTTTGCCATTTCTATTCCTTAATTTTATTTCATAAAATGAAGTAACTCTTTATCTATTCATCACGGTATCGGAAGTAATTCCGATACCTACGCTAACGCTTGGTTTTACCCTCAAGGGGCACCTATTACTCAGCGTAAAGCTCAAAGAACTAGTTCTTTTTATTTATATTTATAACAATTATTGCAGATTATAACATATTTTAAAGTGTGTTAGTTGTTTTAAAAAACAGGACTCCCGTCATTGAAGCTGCCGCCGAAGTTGCCAAAACTTGGATCCATGTAACCAAACATAGAACTTTTTGCCCTTAGTTTCTCTATATCTGCTTTGCTTGAGATTCCCTGCGGACAAACGATTGTACACTCGTTGCATAAAGTACAGTCCCAGACACCGTTTGTCTGCACCGCGTCTATCTTGCTTTTTGGATTTGACTCTCTTTTATCGCTAACATAGCGCCAGACTCTTGTTAGTGAAAACGGTCCTAAAAATTCGCTATTTACCGCATAAACGGGACATGCGCTATAACATGATGCACAAAGTATGCAGTCGCTTTGAAGCTCGTTTATATGCTGATTTTCTTCCGAGAGCGAGACATTCTCTGCGAGCGAACTCTGCCACGCTTTTGCCTTTGCGTTAAATGAGTAAGCCCCATCCATATCAACAACCAAATCACGAAGTACGGGAGTATTGTTAAGCGGCTCTACCAAATCACCATCTTTTGCATGGTACGAACATGCCAAAACTTCCCGTCCGTTTACTCTCACGGCGCAGCTTCCGCACACGCTGCTTCTACATCCGCTGCTATAAGCAAGTGATGGGTCTTGGCTTCTTTTTATCTCATTTAGCACCTCTAAAAGAGTCGCGCCCTCCATATCCACATTGTAAGTTACAACGCTCTGCCTTTGAATATTAATTTTCATAACTTACCCTTTTATCTGAATCTACAATTGTATGCGCTGTGTATTTTTCATCCGTCTTGGCAAAGTCAATCCTAAAGTGCGCGCCTCTGCTCTCTTGCCTGCTTATGGCACACAGCAAAACTGCTTCCGCTAACATGAGCATATTTTTAAACTCTAAAAATTCTATAAGATTTGTGTTGTACTCTTTTGTTTTATCACTCACGCCCATTTTTGGCAAATCATCTCTCATCTCTTCAACCAGCTTTAGAGTCTCTTGGAGTGCTTCTTTGTCTCTCTTTATTCCTACATTTTTATAAAAAAACTCACCCAAATACGCCTGTTTTTCATAAAAATTTATCTCGTTTGTAAATCTCTTTATCTCTGCAATCTCATCTTCAAAGAACTCTTTTTCTTTAACATGGCTTATCTCTTTAGAAAATTCTTTAGCATATTTAGCAGCATTAACTCCAGCCTGTCTGCCAAACACTACAAGCTCTAAAAGAGAGTTGCCTCCCAGCCTGTTTGCGCCATGAACTTTATGGTTTGCGCATTCCCCTGCCGCGAAGAGTCCTGCAATACATGTAGAAGAGTTCATATCCACTTCTATGCCGCCCATGGTATAGTGCGCTGCGGGCTTTATGGGTATAAGGTCATGCACAGGGTCAACATTTTCATAAAGTTTTGCAAGCTTTGCCTCTTGAGGAAGCTCTTTTTCTATAAACTCTGCCCCTAAATGACGGATATCAAGATAGATATCTTCGCCTTTTACAATCTCATCATGTATGGCTTTTGAGACTTCATCACGCGGCAAAAGCTCGTTTACGAACCTCTTACCCTTTGAGTTTAAAAGATAACCGCCTGCACCTCTGGCGCTCTCTGAGATAAGAATAGAAGAGTTCTTGAGTGCGGTGGGATGAAACTGTACAAACTCCATATCACTTACTCTCGCTCCTGCTCTTAATGCCGAAGCAATTCCATCGCCCGTAGAAGAGAGTGAATTTGTAGAATAGTTATGATAGAGCCTACTGTAACCTCCCGTTGCGATAATTACGCTTGAAGCTTTATGTATCTCTATCTCGCCGCTTCTTTTGTTGAGCAGACTCACGCCGCAGATATGCTTTTTGCCGCTCTCATCAAGTTTACTAAGAAGCTCAAGCAAATATCTCTCGTTTAAAATCTCGATTCCCTCAGCTAAACATCTATCATAAAGCGTGTGAAGAATTTTTAAACCCGTATAATCCTGAGCATAACAAGCGCGGGCGGCATAAGCGCCGCCAAGTTTTCTTTGGGCGATTTTAGACTTTGGTGTTCTGCTAAAAGGAACGCCTATACTATCAAGCCATGCAACGGCTTTTGGCGCTTCTTCGCACATATATCTAACAGCGCTCTCGTTCGCAAGAGCGTTTGCAGATTTGAGCGTATTTTGAACATGTATCTCTATGCTGTCACCCTCATCACCCGATAAAACTGCATTAATGCCGCCTTGAGCCATACATGTCTGGCTCCTTGTGGGATACTCTTTTGTTATAACACTAACCTTTGCACCGTTTTCATGCGCATTCAAGGCGGCAACAAGACCTGCCCCACCCGCTCCTACTACTATAACTCTATTTTTCATCCTCTTCCCCGCTTATACCTATTTCTATGTTAAATTTTGCCCCGCCTTGAATATTTTCAACATAAAGTTTACCGCCTTTGTGCTGCTTAATAATATTTTTTGACATATGCAGTCCCAGTCCCGTACCGTTTTTATCAAACTTTGTAGAGAAGTATGGGTCAAAAATTTTATCTACTATCTCTTCGTCAATTCCGCCTGCGTTATCGCTTATCTCCATTACGGCAATATTTTGCATGTCATAACTTTTTATTGAGATTTGCGCATCAACTATACCTTTTTCCTCAAACTGCTCTCTTGCGTTATTTATAATGTTTACCAAAACCTGTACAAACTCGTTTTTAAAAAGCATAACTCTGTTTTTAGAGCCCAACTCTAGATGCAGATCTATATTTTGAGATAACAAACTCTCTTCAAGCAGCCAGTAGGCTTGAAATGCCGATTCACTTAAGGTATCCTCTTCCTGCTGTTTATTAGGTCTGTAAAAATCGCTAAAATTTGAAATAATTTTACCCATATTGTTAGTGTAAAATTCAATTTTTTTCAATTTTTTAGATAAAAAATCCAAAAATTCTTTTCTTTGCTTCTCTTTTTAGAGATCATACTGTTCAAGTTCTATCGCCATTACAATTGAAATATTTAGCGTGGATATGATACTAAGAGGCTGCTTCCACTGATGTGATATCATACTGACAATCTCACCCATCTGTGTCAAACGGGATTTGTGCAGCATATAGGTATCCTTTTTTTGCATCTCGCTTACAGCGTCAGAAATCTTAAGTTCTAGTGTTTGATTTAACTCAAGGAGTTTATTTTTAAGCTCTTCAAGTTCACTATTTTTTTTCTTTAAAATATGTTGACGATAAAAAAAGATAAAAATAACAACCAAAATGAAAAAAACTATCTCTTTAAAATACTCAAATTTTACGTTATTTACATAATTAATTGATACCCAGTTATTGAAAAATTTATGTACGTCAGGATGTTCTAAATTTTTAGAAAACTTTTGAAAAATATTAAAAAGCATCTCATCATCGCTTCTTACTCCAAAACAGACGCCGGTCTTATGCTCAAACTGTCCGGAAATTTTCAGATGCCCGTTAGATATATTTTTAAAAACATAAGCCGTATTAATCAAAGTGTCTATATATCCGTAATACTTTCCGTTTTCAACATCTGCAAATCCATCTTTTATTGAATCTGTATAGTTCAACTTTATGTTAGGAAATCTCTCTTTTAGCTCTTGCACAAAAGGATTTCCTCTAACGACTACAAACTCTTCATCGAGCGCATTGTCAATATCTACTATATAGTTTTGAAGCTTTTTTGTAACTACCACCAACGGTTCATAATGATAGGGCGCGGTATATTTTATGTTTTTCCCTTTTAGTATGTTTGCCGTCATGGGCAAAATGTCGCACTCTTTGTTTGCTGTCTTTGTTAAAGCATCTTCCCAATTTTCACTACTAACATATTTGTACGAAATATCGGCTCTATCTTTTGTGAGATTTAAAATATCTGAACCTATCCCTATAGCCATATCATGTTCTATATCGCTAAGAGGCAGTATTGATTTTGTGACACAAGCCTTTATTTCGCCTTTTTTCTTGAGATACTCCTGCTCCTCTTTACTTAAAAATCCCTCTTTAGGATTAAAGATAAGCTCATATATATTAACCTCTGATTCCACCAAACCCATAATTCTATAAATATCTAATATTCTCTCTATTTTACTTTTTTTTATGCTTCCCAAAGGCAGACCATCTATGTAAGCCAGTTTTTTTAGTTCATTTGCTTCATACTTAAGGGCATCTTTTGTCTTATCGGTAGGGTTATATTTTTTGAAAATAATATCTACGGCTTCATCTATATTTTTAAATGCGTATTCCCATCCCCTTATAGAAGCTTTATTAAAACTATTGACACTCTGAGGATTTTTACGTATATTCTCTTGCGAAGTAAAAAGTATATCGCTGTAAAAATCAAAACCTCTCTCTTTTGGAGAAAGAAGCCTATACGGTATCCCTCTTTTTTTTAAGATAAAAGGCTCATTTGAAACATACCCTGCATACAAATCGACTTTTCCTTCAACTAAATCTTCAAGATTAAAAGTATGATTCTTAAACTCTATACTTCTTTCATCTATTTTTGAGGATTTTATCATAGCATGAACGGATGCCGTCTCAACCGCATCCTCCGTTATCATGATTTTTTTACCTTGAAAATCTTTTAAACCGTATATATTTGAGGACTCTATAGATATAAGAGTAAGCGGCGAAGATTGAAATATTGCACTAAGCAAAGATATTTTTTTTCCTTTAGCATAGCTCCAGATAAGACTTGAACGCCCTATGCCGTAGGTTGTTCTGCCGTTAAGGACATCATCTATTACATCTGTTTTATTACTAAACTTTTTTATCTCTACATCAAACCCTGCATCCTTGTAAAAACCCTTCTCTTTTGCCATGTAGTATCCTGCAAACTGAAACTGGTCAAGCCACTGAAGCTGCAGAGATACTTTTCGTAAAGGTTTTTGTAAAGCATGTAAAGAGGTAAAAAGAAGTAAAAAAACAAATATATATTTCATAAAATTCCAACTATTTAATTGTAATAAATTATACCACAAGAGTTAAAAGAGCATATCTTACAATCCGCAAACTCCCCGCGATTAAAACAAACCAAACAAACCTAAGCCTAACTAAACCGGCAACAAGTGTTAGCGGATCGCCGATGATTGGCAGCCATGAAAGCGAGAGTGCATAGTAGCCGTACGTGTGAGTATAACTGTATGCTTTTTTTCCTGCTTTGGATGCCAAAAGTTTTGTTTTTGTTTTTTCATAAAGCAGATAACCCAAAAAATAGTTAAATATTATGGCGAGAATATTACCGCTTGAGGCTAAAAAAAGCGCATTTAACTCCGACATGCCGCTTGATAGAGCAGCAATGAGTGCAACTTCAGAGCTAAAGGGAAAAATAGTAGCCGCCAAAAAAGCCGATAGAAAAAGGGTTAGCTCTGTTATGTTATCTACTTGTAAATGATATTATATTTTCTATAACACCCGAGATAAGTTTCTGCCTTGCTTCAATACTTGTCCATGCAATATGCGGTGTTATATAGAGATTGTCTTTGTTTTTTACACTTAAAAGCGGATGGTTCTCTTCCATCGGCTCACGACTAAGAACATCTAGCCCAAAAGAGAGATTTTTCTCATCAATCACTTTTGCAACCGCCTCTTCATCAATGATACCGCCGCGTCCAAGGTTTAAAACTACAGCTGAGTCTCTGCATGTTAACAACTGTTCATACCCCAAAAGATTAGCAGTTCTCTCATTTAGGGGTGCATGAATAGAAATAATATGACATGTTTTTAAAAGTTCATCAAGTTCTACATGTGGATAGTCTTGATTGTAATTCTTACCGCTTGTAGAGAAGTAGCATACATCCACACCGAATGCTTCTGCAACCCTAGCCACACCGCGGCCAATCTCGCCTAAACCTATAATGCCCCATTTTTTACCCTTAATTTCAAAAAACGGATGCGAGACATCTGTAAAAATAGGACTTTTTGCATAAGAGCCGTCTTTGACATACTCATCATAATATCTAGAATGTCCTAAGAGGTAAAAGAGCATGGAAAAAGTGTGTTGAATTACTGAGTCGCTCGAATATCCTGAAACATTTTTTACCTCAATACCTCTCTTTTTTGCAGAGTCTATATCTACATTGTTCATGCCCGTAGCGGCTACGCAGATAAGTTTTAAAGATGGAGAGTTTGAGATGTGAGCCTCTGTTATAACAACTTTGTTAGTAACTATAACATCTGCGTGAGCTATACGCTCTTGTGTATGCTGCGGCAAAGTTGTTTGAAAAACATCAACATCACCTAACTTAAAGAATCCCTTAAGAGAGGTGCCGCCAAAGGTAAGAGCATCTAGGATAACAATCTTCATTTAGCTGTCCTTGATGTTTTGAATCAACTCTCTTGCTCTGTCTAACGCTTTATCTGCCTGATCAAAAACAAGTGCGACCGCCAATCTTCTGCCTTTATGCGCTTCAGGCTTGGAAAAAATTCTAACAAAACTGTTGTCGCTAAAGAGGCTCTCATCAACACTTACAACAGGAGCATAACTGTGAACTTCAGATTTAAACGCGGCACTTGCACCCTCGCCGTAAAATGTAAACCCAAGCGGAAGTCCAAGAACTGCTCTTAGATGAAGCGCGAACTCGCTTTGAGACTGGGTAATAAGAGTTACCATTCCCGTATCATGCGGGCGGGGTGATACTTCGGAGAAATAGACCTCATCACCTTTAATGAAGAGCTCAACCCCAAAAAGACCGCGACCACCAAGACCGTCCGTGATTTTTTTAGCTATCTCCTGCGAGCGCTCTTTTGCAAGCGGGCTCATCTGCATCGGCTGCCATGAGAAGACATAGTCGCCGCCCTTTTGTTCATGACCTATCGGTTCGCAAAAAACAGTCTCTTTGCCGTTTCTAGCGGTGAGCATCGTTATCTCATAATCAAAATCTATAAAAGCTTCGACAATAAGCTCACTTGCATCACCCCTCGCCTCTTTTGCAATCTCCCATGATGCATCAATATCCTCTGCACTCTTAGCGACACTTTGCCCATGACCGGAACTACTCATAACAGGCTTGATAACACATGGAAAACCAAGACGCTCGGCTGAGTCTTTTAAACACTCTTTTGTCGTAACAAATTCATAAGGACCCGTTTTTAAACTAAGGACTTCTGCCGCAAATGTACGGATATTTTTTCTATTCATAGTCTTACTAACAGCGCTCGCGTTTGGAATAACGTTATACCCCTTATCCTCGGCTGCAAAAAGAGCATCAATGCTGATAGCTTCTATCTCGGGTAAAATATAATCAGGTTTTTCACGGTGGATAATCTCCAAAACCGCATCTTTATCTTGCATATTTACGACATAGCTTCTGTGTGCTACATGGTGTGCAGGTGCATTTTGATATCTATCAACAGCTACGACTTCAAGACCGAGTCTTTGAGCTTCGATTGCTACTTCTTTGCCGAGTTCACCCGAACCTAGAAGCATGATTTTTTTTGAGTTTGATTTTAGGGGAGCAGAGAAATGCATAATAATTCCTTCATTGATATGAAGGAATTATAGCAGAGCTGAGTTAAAAATTATCGTTTTAGCCCGATAAGAGTCTCAAGAAGAGTATCTGAAGTGGTAATTGTTTTACCATTTGCCTGATACCCTCTTTGAATAATAATGAGCTGTGTCAAAGAGCGGGACAAGTCAACATTTGAAGCTTCAAGAGCTGCTGCCTGCATAAATCCGCGTCCTGCCGTTGCAGCCGTTCCGATAATCGGGTCTCCCGAGTTGGCAGTTTGTATATACACATTCCCGCCTTCACTTGACAAGCCCTCGTTGTTTGTAAACTTTGCCATACCGATTTGCGCCAAACCAAAAGAGCGCCCGTTACTAAATGAACCTACTAACGTACCGCTCTGGTCGATTCTGATACCAACCAAATCTCCACCTGTAAAACCGTCTTGACTTATTCCCGAAGTCGCTGAAGCAGAGTCAAAACTTGTCATACCGTCAAAACCGTTCGAGGTACCCAGCTTAATTGAAACTTGCTGGTTTGATGCCGAACCGTTGTTCGCAGTAAAAGAAACATTGGGAGGATTAAAAGTTGCCAATGAACCGTCATTATTAAATCTTACAAAACCTGTTTTTTCATTATACGGAGCTACCGAGTCAATGGTTGCAGGTTCGGGAACGCTTATCTTCATGTTCCAACTGCTTCCAGTTGCCGTGTCGACAGCAACTTTCCTAAACTCTGTTCTAAGAGTATGCTTTGAACCTAGCGAGTCAAATATATCGATACTTGCCGAGTGTGTTGCTGCATTGAAACTTTGCGAAAATGCCGTTGCCGTACTTCCTGCATTAAGAGTTGAGTTTAGCGCTTCCATGTTTCTTGTAAACTTCTCATTTTCGGTTATACCGCCGCCCACAATACTGCCCGCATCCATTCCAGTTATCGATAAATTTATATTATAATCGTTTGCACTTACGCCCGGATTTGACAACTCAAACTTACCCTGAGCGTTTATTTTTACTTCTACATTACTTGTCGCACCGCCGCCGTCAGCATTTGCCTGTGTCTCAAGAGCATAGCGGAGATCTGCAATAGTAGTAAATTTTTTATCACCTCCGGCTACCGTTGTAGCTACCGTCGGGTCATACTGATATCTGTAAGCCGTAGTAACTGAATTAGCAACTAAAAAACCACTATCATCTCCGGCGCCGACTGCACTTATTCTGATATTATGCGAAGCATTTGAATCACCGTTGCTGTTTGCAAGAGTAATAGTGTCGGTTACCGTATCATATGTAGCACTTATTCCCGTTATCGAACTCTGTGCATTAATAGCAGAAACATATCTCGCACCATTTTGATCCGCCGTATTTCCGGCTACACCACCACTTGTCGTAATCTGCTTTGTCGTACCGTCATCCAGCTCAAATGTAATATCCAACTCAGCTACACCGGCAGAAACCGCTCCACCTGACGTTACCGTAGAGTTTACAAAAGATGCCCAAATACCTTGACCAGTCTGAAGACTAAATGCCTCTCCCGAATCATTAAACATAACACCCATATTGCCTGATTCTACAGGGTTTCCGTTTTCATCTAATGCAGGCGGTGTCGGAAGTACCGGCGGAGCTCCCGCAGGAACCTCATAAGCAGGTGAGAAAGTCTCAACTAAAGGACCTGAATTTAGATTTGCTTTTATAATAACATTTTGGGTCGGAGATGCCGGAGTAGTAAGTCCCGGCGGTATATTTATGTTTGTTATAGGAGCCGTAGCATCTACAAGCCCCGTTGTCTGGTCTCTAAGCCATCCCTGCACGATAAAACCGTTGTTATCGACAAAGTTTCCTCCGGCATCAAATTTAAAGTCGCCTGAACGAGTATACTTATATGTATTCCCGCCATCCGGTGAGATGATGAAAAAACCGTCTCCCTGAATCGCAACATCGGTATTTTTATCAGAGTTTTGAACTGAACCTTGTGCAAAAATCTTAGTGATTGAACTCGCACTTGCACCTAGACCTACTTGTACAGGGTTTTTACCGCCCAGCTCACCTTGAGGAGCAGTAGCAATCGCCTTTGTCTGAGCAAGAAGATCTGAAAAGTTAGCACGTGAATACTTAAAACCTATAGTATTTACGTTTGCGATATTGTTCGACTCTACGTCCATCGCAACTTGATGAGACTGTAGTCCGGATACACCGGCAAAAAGTGATTTTAACATTTGAAATCCTTTTGTTTATTGGTATAGTTAGTTAGCATTTTATGTTCCAACTTTTAAGCACTCATGTTAAGTGCTTTTTGCAACATCTCATCTGCGGTTGTTATAGACTTTGAATTTGCATCGTATGATCTTTGCATAACAATAATTTCCGTAAGACCGGCTGCCATCTCAACATTTGAGCCCTCAAGCTTAAAGTTTGTCATATCCGTTCCCGTAATATTCTTACCGTTTTCATCCTGAAAAAATATTGCCCTGCCGCTGTTTTGAGACTCTGCAAATCTTGAACCGCTTACACGTTCAAGTCCTCTGTCATTTTGAAAATGATAGACGGCGACCATTCCAATTGCGCTTTGCATGCCGTTTGAAAAGGTTGCTATTACTTCTGCGTTTTTATTAATATCATAACCCAGAAGATCACCTGCTTCAAGACCGTTTGCAGAACTTGAGCTGCTAAATTCATTTCCTATCGCTATAACACCGTTATATCCGCTGCCCAGATTTATGGCTACTTCCGTACCGTTGTTATCTACAGATGCAAGAGTTGAAGAGAGCAGAGCTCCTGTCTCATCAAAACTTACAACACCGCTGCTTGAGCCGTAAGTCTGCGTTCCCTCAAGGTCTTGAATCGTAGCAGTTACATCCCACTGTACTCCGGGGAGAACTTGAGGATCGCTCTTTGTAAATTCAAGTCTTAAATTATTTCGATTGTTTTGTGAGTCAACTACTCCTGCGCTCATTATTCTTGATTCATTTTCTGCAGTTAGATTTCCATAAAAAGTTGCCTCTGTCGTAGGCTGAACCGGAAAAAGCAGATTCTCGGGAAAACGGAGTTTTTCTTGTGTGTTTACATCTCCTAGTTCAACTTCCGCCAACTGCTCAGTCAGCACTCCATCAGTAATGTTGTCTCCCATTGTTCCTAAAACATAGTAACCGTCATTAGTAACCAAATCTCTGTTTTCATCAAACAAAAAAGCTCCGTCACGAGTATATACGGGTTCGCCTTCAGCTTGAATTCCAAACCAGCCGTCACCTATAATAGCCAAATCGGTACTTCTATCGCTGAGTTGAAAAACACCTTTGCTCTCATCCATGGCAACCGTATTTAACTTTGTGCCGATTCCAACACCGCTGCTAGCACTTGAAAAATCCGAAGATGTAACAAGAGCCTCTTCAAAAAGTGCAGAAAACTCTGTCGTATATCCACGAAATCCGACCGTACTTATATTTGCTAAATTATCAGAAATGACATCAATACCATACTGATGCGCTTTAATTCCGTTTATTCCCGTATAAAAAGCCTGGCTCATCATTTGTGTGTACCTCTTTTTTAGTAAATCTCTACTACATCAGAGAGAGCTACATAACTAGAACCTACTTTAAAGTAGGTCTCACCACCCTCAAACTTAACTGATTCTATAGGATATGCTCCGATTCTTGTGGTCAAATCATCACCGTTAGGATTTTTATAAGAGGCAGTTGCATAATAGATACCGCTGTCAAGTTCGTTTCCGTTTGCATCGGTTCCATCCCATGTAAACTGGTATACTCCCTTAGGATTTGTACCGACATCTAGTGTTTTTAATATATTTCCGTTTACATCGAGTATCTCAACGCTTCCTTGTTCTATATCATCTGGAAAGTAAATCTCAAAAGTAGTCTCGCTTCCCTCATCAAAAACAATTGCATTACTTCCCGTATCTGCTGTTTTACCTATAGCAGATATTGTACTAAACTGCTGTGAATTGCCAAGTGAAGCTGCTAAGTCCGAGAGCGCTTTATTGGTATTTTACGTAGCTTCTAATGTTGCAAGCTGTGAAGTCTGCGTTAAAATCTTTTCACTATCCATCGGCTCTGTCGTATCTTGATTTTGAAGTTCAACCAAAAGAAGCGTCATAAAATCATCTTTACCTAAAGCCGTCTTGTCCTCAGTTGCTGTTGAAGTAGCATACTCTGCATTTGTCGCAGCATTTAAACCTGTTGATGTGATTGCCATAATTAACTCCTTAATTTTATTTCATAAATTTAAGGGAATCTTTTCCCTTGATTTGTCCGCAAAAGGAACCCGTTCGTTTAGTGCGTAACAAGTTATATATATCGTGGAACAATAATTTCCAAAGAGCTTAGTATATCTTCATGTGTCTCTTCGTTCTCAAAATAGCTATACTCTTCATGAGCTCTCTGCTCATTTTGTCTCTGTTGATGTTGTTAACCGGTATTTGAATTGCTATTTTGTGAACTATCACTAAAATTAAGTGTAGCATTATTTATTCCACTGTTGCTCAATTGTGTTCTTAGCTCATTGGCATTCATAGCCAGAGTATTTACGGCTACATTATTTGAACTGATGTTGACATGTAGATTTTTACCTCTTTGAACTACCGTCAAATCAACTTCTCCCAAATGCGCAGGATTTAGCTGAATCTTGACTCTTGTAAAAGGCGATTTGTAGTCATCAATTGCATTTTTTACATCATTTGAGAGATATTTAATCATCTGCTTTGCTTCATTTAATTTAACTTCAAAGCTGTCGGCTTTATGTGTCGTTAATGATTCCGTTTTTGCAGATGAGCTGTTTTGTTCTGAGGAAAGTGAATCCGCATTAAGAATCTGCTCTAGCGTTTTAATGCCCTCTTGTGTTGGATTAGGTGCAATCACTTTAGCAGTAGCTACGGAAAAATCAGCCGTTAAAGCTAAATTGTTTGTTGATGATTTGTCTTCACGAAGAAGGAGTTTAAGCGTTTCATCTGCTTTAGTTTTAGGTGTTTTTTCCTCTGTCTTTTGCAAGTTATTTGCTTTAGCCTGAACTATCTGCTCTGTTGTTGCATGTTGTTGAGGAGCTTGTGCTTTAAAAAGAGGTGTCTCTTTTACCTCTTTTTGAACCTCTGCAAACTTTTCGCTGCTTTTTATCTCATTTGACACCTGCGCTTCGGTTGTCTGTGCATTTGCAGCAGCTGTATTTACTTTTTTTTCATCAACATGTATAGTTTTTTTAGTAGGTACTGTCTCTTTTGCTACTTCTGGGTGTAACTCTTTTTGAGAATTTGCTTTGGTCTGCAAAACCGTCTCTTTGTCTGCTTCGGTTTGCAGCTCTTTTTGAGAATTAAGTTTTGTTTGTGAGGGTGCTTCTTTTTGTGTTTGTAACTCTTTTTGAGAATTCACCCCCGTTTGTGAGAATGTCTCTTTAAATTGAGCTTCCCCTTTAACGCTAGTTTTTAACTCTTCAAAACTAATTTTACTTATATCTATACCAAATTTTTTAGCAGCTTCGATTAAACCGCCCAAACTCTTTGGAAGTTCTTTTATCTCAGCTTTTTTATATTCGTCACTGTTTTGAATTTTATCTTTGAGGTAATTTTTTGCCTCGGCAATCAATGCTTTTACCTCATCTTTAGTAAGAGAAGATGCTAATTTTGAATTTAGTAACGATAACTCTTCATCATCACTAAGTAAATTTAAATCATCATCGCTCTTTAAAAGAGAGAGGTTTTTTTCTGACTTTAAATCAACCTGCGCGGATTTAACGCCTTTAACGTCACTGCCTAAAGATAAAATCAAAGAACCGTTTTGAACACCTTTGCCCTCTTTTTTTTCACTCACTCCTCTTAGAAGGTCTGAAAATGAACTGCCCTTTTCATTTTTTGGAGTGACAAGAGATAAGGGCGATGATGGGCTGTTTTTACTTTTAGTATCAAGTAATACCACTTTGTACCACCTTTTTTACTCATAGATTTTATAAAGTGGTAGCATAAATTATTCCACTATTAAAAATATTGAAAAAATAGATATAATTTTGGATTATGAAATTATTACTTTTACTATTTCCGATACTTTTAGCTGCCAAAAGTCCTTTTGATTCAAAAATAATTAATTTTGACATGTCCGCTTATGAGACAAAAAAAAAATGAGTTAAATGAGAGTGCGGGTAAAAACAGTAAAATTAAATGTAGATTTGTATGTGATAAAAAAGTATATAAAGAGCAAAAGATTTCAGACGCCATAGAGTTTTATAAAAACTCTAAAGAGTATGATTTCAATAGAGATTAAAATTGACCAAACATTTTAAATCTTTCTTACATGTTACGCTTATGTTATCTGCAAGTTCTTCGATGAGTGCATTCGTGTTCTCCCCATCTACCGGATAACTTACTACGCAACTACTCAAATTTTTTGCAAAGAACTCATCAAACATATCTTTAACGATTTGCGCTCCGTACTTATCCGTGTATGGAAGCAGAAAAAAATAGTCTGAACCGCTATTTACGATAGCATCTGAATTTCTTAAAATCTGCTCCAAAGAACTATCTATGACTGATTGCTCAACTGCTAAAAAATCACAATAAAGTAAAGTAAAACTCTCGGCACGACTCTCATCCAACCTCTGCGCCAAACCTATACTTAGATCAAGAAGTTGTTTAAAGTTATCAAATCCAAAATGTATACCTGCCATAGTTTGCTCCTGATTTTAAAAATTCACCAAAGTATATCTAAAAATAAAAAATTACATTATTGTGTATGGCTGTATCTTTTCTCTAGAGTCAAACGCCGTTGCCTGGAGCTCCTCTTCTTGATCAAAAGAGAGTGTGTATGTCTTATTCTCTTGTGTTTTACAATATGTAAGAATTATTTTTGCTGCCAGTTCTTTGTCTGCTTTAGTCGCGTTTTTACTAAGAAGCGAATGCGGACCGGGCAAACCGATAGTTTTTATGTGGTAATATTTATCATTGTTTATCTCTTGAAGATGTACATTCTCATCTTTGTTTCTTCCCACAACAAGTTTTGCACCATCGGGAAGTCTCAAGTGACGCCCAAATTTCATAACGGGGATATCTTTTACCTCAAATTTGTCATACTTAATAAAATCAAACATCTTTTTAGCAAAATTTTCGTCTGTTAAAAGACAGCCTCCTCCCGGACTCTCAAAATCTTCAAGCCCTATCTCTTTTACAAGTTCCAGCTGTCTGTCGCGGTTTCTTCCTACAATGCCCTCAAGTTTTTCTCTATCCACCCATCCCTCTATCTCTGCAATAGTAGGAGCGAGTGCTTTTGCGGAGAGCGGGCGCAATAATAGCCCATCACAATTACTCTCATTCAAAACAGTTTGCATGGCATCTTTGTTTTGGCTCATGGGGCGCTGTCCTAAAACTTCACCGCTTATTAAAAATGAAGCTCCCTCTGCTTCCATGACCCTTTTTGCCACGCTAAACATCTTTGCATGACAATCTATACATGGATTGAAATTTTTACCGTATCCATGTTTTGGATCAAATAGTACATCTTGTAAAAATTCACTCTCAATATCTATAATTTTAAGCTTTGCTCCAACCTGTTCACACATGCTCTGCATATGCTCAAGTCTGTCTTTCGTGCTTCCAAAACCGGTATTGATATTTACCGCCAAGACCTCTATGCCTTGATCAATTATAAGTTTTATTGCTAAAGTTGAGTCTAACCCACCGCTAAATAGCGCGATTGCTTTCATCTTTTTCCTTGTATTTATCCATAATTTTATTTGATAGAATTATACACTACTTATCTTTTTTTCTTCCAAAAGAGCCTCTTGATGAGCCATTAGACGATTTGCCGTTTTGCGGTTTATTTGAAGTTTTTTGACCTCTCTGACCTCTTTGTCCACCCTGATTTATAGGCTCTGCTTTAATACTCGGATCTGGTTTAAAATCTTTTAACCAAACTTTTTGGATATCGGTTTTTATCAACTTCTCTATATTTGCCAAATACTCATGCTCATCTATGCATACCAAAGAGATTGCCTCTCCCTCTTTTCCTGCACGTCCCGTTCGTCCGATTCTATGGACATAATCCTCAGGTACATTTGGCAGTTCATAGTTTATAACATGTGGAAGTTGGTCAATATCTATCCCTCTTGCCGCAATATCTGTTGCAACCAATACTCTTACTTCACCTTTTTTAAAATCAGAGAGTGCTTTTGTTCTTGCATTTTGGCTTTTGTTTCCATGTATGGCGACGGCGGTTATGCCATCTTTTTCAAGTTGCCCGCTGAGGCGGTTGGCTCCATGTTTCGTTCTTGTAAATACAAGAACCTGTTTCCATTTTCCCTCATTTATAAGATGAGTCAAAAGCTCACGCTTACGCTCTTTGTCAACAGGATAAACTATTTGTTTTACAATCTCTGAAGTTCTGTTTGGACGCGCAACCTCTATAAGCACAGGGGAGTTGAGTAATTTATCTGAAAGTTTTTTAATCTCATCGGAGTAAGTAGCTGAAAAAAGAAGCGTCTGCTTCTGTTTTGGAAGAATTGCCAATATTTTTTTGATATCGTTTATAAAACCCATATCAAGCATTCTATCCGCTTCATCGAGTATGAGAAACTCAACATCTCTTAAATCTATGCTCTTTTGGGATACATGGTCTAAAAGCCGCCCCGGAGTTGCGATAACTATATCAACCCCTTTGCGAAGTTTAACAAGCTGAGGATTTATCTTGACTCCTCCAAAGATAACTGCCGATTTAAAAGGAAGATACTTCCCGTAGACTTCAACACTCTCGCCAACCTGTGCTGCCAGCTCTCGTGTGGGAGTTAAAATAAGTGCTCTTATGCTCTGCTTTGATTTTGCAGGTTTTGAAGAACTTAGCAGTTCAAGCAGAGGAAGTGTAAAACCTGCGGTCTTGCCGGTTCCCGTCTGAGCGCCTGCTAAAATATCTTTTTTGCTTAAAATTACCGGAATTGCTTGTTTTTGAATTGGTGTGGGTTCACTGTACCCTTGTTCTTTGACAGCTTTTAGTAGAGGAGCTGATAAACCTAACGTGCTAAATGACATTCTAATCCTGATTGTAATATGTCTACATAATAGCATAATTTATGCTAATATGAGATATAATGCAAGCTAAATTTAAAACCCTCCTTAGGACATATTATGCCAATCAGCCAAATAACTCTAAAACACAACAAACACCGTATTCATCCATGTCCTAATGATAAAAAATTATCACTTCTTAATTTGCTAATAGAGCAAAACGGCAACCTTGATATTTTGGTTGTAACAGCGCAAAATAGTGCCATGATAAAAGAGGCACTCAAAAATGAGAACATTAAAATTTTTAATGATAATGAACTCTCAGAAATTCCTGAATTAAAATGCGAACTTCTTATCAGTTATGATTTGCCAGAGGATGCTTCAAAATACCTCTTAAGAGTAGCCAAAGCCACGGAGGGTGCGGTTATCTTACTTGATATTAGCGAACAAAAAGATCTTTATCCTATAGAGACTCTTTTAAAAAGAGTTATCAGGCAAGAAATTGTTGAGGGTTTTGAGTATGAGGAGCAGAAGATGATAATAGCTCAACCTGCCCAAAAGAGAGAGTATGCTTTCAATGCCGACTCTAGCGAGAAACCGAAGTACGATAAAAAACCATTTGACAAACCAAAAAGAGACGGCGAAAAATCAGAGCGCAAAGTATTTGAAAAGCCTAAATACGATAAGTCAAAAAAAGATGAGAAAAAACCTGATTATAAATCTTTTGACAAGCCGAAGTACGACAAACCAAAATTTGATAAACCTCGAAGAGATGATGAAAAAAAAGAGGAAAAATCTAATAAATTTGCAAAATCAGATAAAAAACCGAATAAATATCTAGGCAAAGATGAAAACGGAAAAGCAAAATTTTCGGGCAAAAGCAAAGAGAGAAATCACAGATATGACGGAAAACCTAAAGAGGCTGGGGAAGCACCTAAAAATGTTGGAAGAAAGATATATATAAAAGAACGTAAACCTAAGGAAACACCGGAGTCATAAGTGCTTTTTTAGCTATTATATGCGACAAGTTCGCCTCTTTTTAGCTGCGAAATTTTATCTCTGTATTTACGTATAAAAAAGGCTTTTTGTTCAAAAGAGATATCTTTTTGCATGTTGACCTTTTTATACTCCCTCTCATAGTGCTTCATCAAAAAGGAGATTAATTCCGCCTTTAGAGCCTCCTCATTTTTTAGCGCCCTTATCTGCTCATCCACAGAAATTGCCATTAGCATAGGTTCATCAAACTTTCCTCTAAGTGCCAAAGCAAACTCATGCGAATGAAACTGCAAAAGTGACGGGTCTAAAACATCTAGTATCTGATCTATAAATTCCGGATGTTCTAAAACCGTTTTGATAAGCGTGAGTTCCCACATATCCTTATGACGGCTTCTATCATCAACAGGTTTGTTATAGTTAGTGTTAGTTTGGTTAGCCAGCCTGACAAATGAGGTATTGATTCCTAATCTTTGTGCCAAATATGTTTTATATCTATCTTGAAGCATTGCAGATAGAGTTTTAAGATAGCCGATTGCCTCTTGCATGCAGAGCTCTTTTGCTTTTGGGTCTGAGAGATTGTAAAGAGATAGTATTTCATCTATAACAAACTCTATAAAGGGCTGCGGAGTTCTAAACATCTCTGAGAGC
This sequence comes from Sulfurimonas sp., assembly GCA_002899765.1. GTDB lineage: Bacteria > Campylobacterota > Campylobacteria > Campylobacterales > Sulfurimonadaceae > Sulfurimonas. Next base: position 168,551 of record PPDH01000028.1, read on the forward strand.
TCTTCTATTGCGCCCTTTTGTACCATATCGGCAGGGTCTAAACCTGCCCCGAATATAACGACTCCGCCGCTAAATCCGCTTGCACTCAAGAGCTTTGAGGCTTTAAGCGCCGCCGCACGTCCTGCTTTGTCTCCGTCATACGCCATAACAACCTCAGGCTCTCCCTTTCTTAAAAGAGGCAGATGTTCGGACGTTAACGCAGTGCCCAGTGTTGCTACAGCGTTGTCAAATCCAGCCTGATGCAGCATAATAACATCGAGATACCCTTCTGTTATAACTATCTGTTTTGTTTTATGGATACTCTGTTTCGCATGATGATACGCATAAAGCAGACGCGACTTGTTAAAAAACGGTGTTTCGGGAGAGTTTACATACTTTGCCTGATGTCCGGTTATAGTTCTACCGCCAAAGCCGACTATAGTACCATTTGCGGAGTGAATGGGAAAGGTGATGCGTTCTATAAATCTAGCATAGGTTCTTCCGCCTTCTGTGCCGATGATGCCCATCTCTAATGCTTCACTCATATTTAAGAGTTCAGATTTTATATAGTTTATCGTGCTGTTTGAATCAGCTGCATACCATATGCCGAACTTCTCTACACTTCCCTCATAAATACCGCGCTCTTTTAGATACGCCAATGCTTGATGGTTTTTTGTAAGCAAATATTGATATCGGCTGCAAATTTTTTCCATGAGCCGTGAAAGCGGTTTATCTTTTTTGCCTTCACTGTATACAAGAGAGAAATTAGTTGAAGAGGCAAGTTTTTCAAGTGCTTGAGGATAGTTTAATTTTTCATACTCCATAACAAATTTTATACTGTCTCCACCTGCACCGCAACCAAAACAGTGATATATCTGCTTTGCAGGGCTTACTACGAACGAAGCGGTTTTTTCATCATGAAAAGGGCATGGAGCTTTATAGTTTGCACCGGCTTTTCTAAGTTCTACGTATGAACCTACTACGTCGACAATATCAAGGCGTGCTTTTAGAGCTTCTATAGAGTCCTGGGTAATCATAGGCGGATTATACAAAAATGTTCGTTAAAGGGAGTTTGAAAAAAGCTACATGTAGGTCACTAAAACAGGTCACGGTAAGACCTATTTTAGAAGGAGAAATAAAATTTTAGATATTAATAAATATCTGTACTCGGATGGTTTGGTTTATCAATCTGAGTATTTGTATCTTTTGTATCGTAATGTACGACACTATCGGCTTGGAGGACACCCAACGTTAATGTTACTGCTAAAATGAATATTTTCATTTTTTTCCTTTGGTAAGAACGCATTACGCTCTAAATTTTTAAATCGGAGGAATTTTATCTGATTTAAAAATTTTTGTTATTGATTTGTGTCAATTTATAATAAAAAATAGAATTTTTAATCACTTAAGCAGTATGTTTTACTGCATTTATTTCATCTGTTATGCAGCCAAAGCATGAAATATTGTAGCTGCAATTCTCACATGCGGGAGCGATTTTGCCTATTTCATCGTATATAAATTTTTTCCATAATTTATCTTTTGGTTTATTTTGTGCTAAAGTCGGAAAATTTCTTTGCATAAACCTGCCCATCTCTGTTCTGCTCTCAATCCCCAAATCACTGTATAGATGCCCCATTGCTAATGATTTGTGTGCTACCCATGGAGCTATAACATCACGTGCGTAAGAGTTTGCCGAATGCGTTTGAAGCAAATCGCAAACCTCTTTTTCTAGTTTTTTTAAATCCATTTTCATAATAAATCTCCCTCTTAAGTATTTATAAATGACAAAATTGTCAGATTTTGTTTGGATAAGTTGTAAACTGAACTATCAAACACTCATCCAGTTCTCATGCGTATGACCCTTTTTCTCTTCGCTAAAAATTTTATGAACAGCTTTGATACAAGCATCATAATCAACTTCATCTACTATCTCCCCGACTAACTCCTTATATGCTACCAACCCCTCACGGTCAATCAGATATACGGCGCGGGCAAGACGGTTTTTAAGTTTGCCCTCTTTGATAAGCAGACCATATTTTTTTGCAAAATTTAAATCAGCGTCTATTACCAACTCTGCACTGTCGATATTCTCACTTTTTACATACTCTTTTACAAACTCAATATCATCGGTTGTTACCATAATCGTGTCTAGTTTTTTAAACTGCTTTACAAGCTCGTTAAACTTCTTAGCCCCAAGCGAGCATACCTCTGTTTTAAGGGAAGGTATGGAGATAATAAGCTGTGTGTTTGGCGCTATCATCCCGATTACGTTTTTACTGCCGTCTAGTTTTGTAATTCGCGCAGACGGTGCTTCACGACCGACAGCCACCTCTTTTCCCTCAAGTTCACTTAGCGTTCCGTGTACAGTTATATTCATAATTCATCCATATTTGCAAGATATACTCTGAATCCATGTGCATAACCCATTCTATTGTAAAGCAGAGCTTACTGATTATATTTTATACAGTTTATTGCTTATTTAAATAGTATAATTTGAAAAATAGAAGTTTACATGTCAAAGAAAAATCATATTCCTGATGATGAACAGTGTCAATCATGTGCATTAAAGTTTGCTTATGATGAGATTAGCATACTCTACGAAATAGCAGTAATGTTGACAAACACGACAGATACAAAAGAGTGCATAGAAAAAAGCATGCTTCTTCTTAAGAGAAAATCATATCTTGAGAGATGTACGCTTTTTCTTCTTAATGACGAAGGCGAGTATCTGGAACTTTTTGCTTCTATAAACATAACGCCTGCCCAACAGAAAATGGCAAGATATAAAATAGGCGAAGGAGCAACGGGTCTTGCCGCAAAAAGTGCAGAACCTATCGTAATAGAAAATATTCACAATAATATCAACTACTTAAATAAAATCGGCACGGTAAATACAAAATCTATCTCCTACGTAGCTACTCCAATCATTCAAGACAGCGGAGTTATAGGCGTTTTGTCCGCTAACATCGATGAGTCAAGCGTGATAAACTTTGACAATATCGTTCACATGCTGACAATTGTAGGCTCGCTTTTTGGCGGCAATATATCTATGCAAAAGAGATTTGCAAAAGAAAAAGAGAGTTTGGTTGAGCTTAAAACATACTATAAAGACCAAGCGCTTAGCGAATATAGGTTTGAAAATATAATCGGCAAAAGTTCTAAAATGAAACTTATATTTAACATGTTAGAGACGGTCTCGCCCTCCGATGCCACTATTTTGGTAAGAGGCGAAACAGGCACGGGAAAAGAGCTTATAGCTACTGCGGTACACAACTTAAGTAAGCGTAAAAACGGCCCGCTAATAAAACTAAACTGTGCGGCTATAAGCGAGACACTGCTTGAGAGCGAACTTTTTGGACATGAAAAAGGCGCTTTTACCGATGCCAAAGAGAGCAGAAAAGGAAGATTTGAGTTAGCAGACGGAGGCACGCTTTTTTTAGACGAAATAGGCGATATAACGCCATCTCTTCAGGTTAAACTTCTTAGAATTTTGCAAGAACAGGAGTTTGAACGCGTAGGCGGAACTAAAACAATTAAAACAAACGTTAGGTTAGTGGCGGCAACAAACAGAAATCTAGAAAAAATGGTCAAAAGCGGCGAGTTTAGAGAGGATTTGTTTTACCGTTTAAACGTCATTCCTATAAATCTGCCGCCGCTTCGTGAGAGGTATGAAGACGTTAAGCTCTTAATCGAGCACTATCTGCATAGCTTTACAAAAGAGCATAAAAAAGAGATGTTTTTCTCTAAACAGGCTTTAGAAATTCTGCTTGATTATCCATGGCCTGGAAATATCCGCGAACTTCAAAATACAATGGAGAGAATAGTTTTAATATGCCCAAACGGAGTAATAAATCCCGAGATGTTAAACCATGTAATGCCATTTAACTATCAAAAATTGCATATGAACATGGATAGTGAGAAAACAGAAGTACAAAAAGAGAGTTTGCCTGCTCAAAACAGAGAAGAAAATGCAGTGCCGCAGACCTTTACTAAAAACAGAATTTTAGAGATTGAAAAAGAGTCGATTATTAAAGCATTAGTTGATAACCGCGGCATAAAAACAAAAGCTGCAGCACAGCTTGGAATGAGCACAAGGCAGATTACGTATAAAATCAAAAAATATAATATAGAATTTTAAGACTTTATACTTTGAAAACCCAAATGAAATAGTCTATTTTAACTATCTCCTCTTGATACTATTTTAGCATTGACTTCATTTGGAAGTTTTTTAATATTTGGTTCTATGTGCCATACATCACCGTTAGTCAAATTGATATCTCCTCCCCATTTTTCATCGCTTTCAAACTCCAGCGACTCAATTATCTCTTCCATATCTTTTTTAGCTACATAAAATAGCACCTTGCCCTCATCATTTTCTCTCAACATAACTTTTGCCATTATAGACTCCCTGTTTTGTATAATAGAATACTCTGATTAAACATAGATTGCTTCGTCGTAAACTCCTCGCAATGACAGTCATTGCGAGCTTCTTTAGAAGCGCGGCAATCTAAAAACTTAATTATTCAGAAAATTCAATAATTTGCTTAAAAAGCGCCATAAACCCTCGCGGGTGTTATTTTTAAAACTAACTTTGAAATTAGTTTCATTTATCTGCTCGATATATGATTCACAATCAAAATGCTTATCATCCTTTTGAGGATAATCGTCTCTGTAGTGAACACCTCTGCTCTCCTTTCTCTTTAATGCGCTAAGAACCATCGCCTCTGCAATTAAAAGCGCATTTTTAAACTCTATAATCGAAGCCAGTTCTACATTGTCATGTAAATCTTTGTTTACACAGTGCAGTCCGTATTGATGCTGCATCAGATAGTGTACATACTCTAATGCCGACGATAACGAATCTTCACTTCTAAAGACTCCCGCATTTTTAAACAAAAATCCACCGAGATTTTTTCTTATGGCGTTAATGTTAAAAAGACTCTCTTCGCTTAGTATCAAATCTACTTTTCGCGACTCCTTTTCGACATACGAATAATCAATCGGCAAGAAGTCTCTTCTAAGTGCTACATGTGCTGCCTCTTTTCCTGCAAGTCTGCCAAAGTAAGCGCCCTCCAAAAGTGAATTTCCCCCTAGTCTGTTTGCGCCGTGAACACCTGTTACCGCGCACTCTCCGCATGCAAAAACATAAGGCATATCTGTAGAGGTATCGCCTCTTGTCCATATTCCGCCTATGCTGTAGTGTGCCGAAGGTGTAATAGCCAAAAGCTCTTTTGCAATATTTATACCCGCTCCGTTAAGTGCCGTTTTTTTAGCCGAGGGAAGTTTTTCATCTATGATTTCTTCGCCTAGATGACGCAAATCCAGATATACTTTATGACCTTTATTCATGTGCTTAACAATATCGCGAGACAGTTTGTCGCGCGTTTGAAGCTCATTCGTAAAGCGGACACCCTCTTCATCAACAATATATCCGCCCTCTCCGCGTGCCGCTTCACTTATAAGTGAACCGCTGTTTGCCAGCGTTGTAGGATGAAACTGTACAAACTCCATGTTGCTGAGACGCATATTTGCGCGAAGTGCGGCGGCTATAACATCGCCTGAACTCTCCTGAGAGTTTGTGGTATGAGAGCGAAAAATCCCTGCATAGCCTCCGCCTGCCAAGACTAACGATTTGCAGGCAAAGGCTATAACTTGTGAGTTACGGCGGCGAAGAACCGTTATGCCCGACAGTTTGCCTTTATACTTTGTAATGTTTAAAAACTTATGGTTTGAAAGAATATCTACGCCCTAGTTTTTACATTTTACAAAGAGAGTTTGAACTATTGAAGCGCCTGTTCTGTCGGCAATATAACATGTACGATTGGCACTCGCTCCGCCAAAGGGACGCTGTTTAACATCTCCGTTGTCATCTGAGTCAAAACGGACACCCATCTCTTTTAATTCCCATATTATGTTTGGGGCTTCTGCGCACATGCTTTGTATGTTTGCCCTGTGAGAGAGTCCGTCCGAACCTGCAACCGTATCGTTTACATGTCTCTCTACAGAGTCGTAAGCCGACAAATCTATAACGGCGTTAATGCCTCCCGATGCTACGGATGAGTTTGAGCGAAAAGGATTGCTTTTAGTAATTACCGCAACTTTTAAGCCGCTTTTTTTGGCGTATAACGCTGCATAAAGCCCCGAAATACCGCTTCCTATAACTATAACATCATATAACATTGTTAGCTCCGTATAATTTAGATATCGCCTCTTTGTCCGCATTTGGCAGATAAGCAAGCGTTAAATTATCTTTGACATGTAGCGGATTAATCGCACCAAAAAGCGAACTGACAACACTACTGCTTCTTGCAAACTGCAAAGCGGTTATAACATCGTTAAAATCCTTCGTGCCAAGTGCTTTGCCTACATCTGCGTCAAACTTCCTTTGAAAAACATTTGCCTGAAGAAGCGAAGACGAGCCTATCATTTTCAAACCGTAACCGTAAACTGCCTGCATAAGCGTATAGTATTTTCCATCCGGTCCTTTTTGATTTGAAAAACTATATGCCTGAGTTTTAGCTATATTGTAGGGAGCTTGAATATACTTAAAATGGTTGTTAGCACCTCCTACCTCTTGTGCAATCTCTACTAAATCTTTAAGCGATAGATACTCCGTATGTGTTTCATCATATAAAAAACCGTTCCAAGTTGCAACTCCATAATTTCTTATCTTTTTCTCTTTTACAAGTTTTTCAAAAAGTTCAAACGCTTTTTTGACTCTCTTTTTTAACTCTTTATAGTCAATATATCCCAACTGCATTTCAGGATTGTGTAAAAACAGGATGTCTAAAGTTTTTAACACTAAGTTTTTTAAAGATTTCTCAACGCTCCATCTTAAATAATCAGGAGTCATACAGTGCTGATCTACAACAATCTCCTCTTTGGAGGCTAAATTTTTCTCAATCACATTCTCTTCAATCCATGTATAAGGGTTTATCGGGAAAGGAAAATCAAGCGGCAGAAACCCTACCTTTGAGGTGATAACCAACTGCTCTCTGGTAGCTTTTTGCTCATCAAAAAGCTCTCTCAAAGCTTCTGCTATCTCTCTTTCGCTAATCTGATAACGGTAGTTTATTGCGGTATCTATAAGATTGATTCCGTTTAATACCGCAAGCTTTACCGACTCTTTATAGTTGATGACATAGTTCTCTTCTCTGTAGGGCTCTTTGCGAAAAGTACCCAGACCCAGCGAAGATACAAAGACATCTCCGTCAAAGCGGTAAAAATCTTTACTATATTTGGGGAACTGTTTTAGATAAGCAAAAGTAGCCTCTTTTGTTGCGTAAGCACTCATCTTATGTCACTACCACTTTTATGGGAGCTTTTAACTTAAAGCTTAACATGTCTTCTATGCCTGCCAAAGTAGTAGTCGTATTCATAGAACAGCTCATACATTCGCCCTGATATTTGATGAGAACATTAAAAACGGAATTCCCGTCATTTATGTCTATTAACTCAACATTGCCGCCGTCAGCCTTTAGCGTCGGTCGGATATACTCTTCCAAAATGGACTCTACGCTTTTGATTTTTTGAACAAGGCTCATGGCTTCAAATTTTCCCTCGCCTTTTGCTTCGATAATTTTGCGCGCATTCTCTTCTGCGGTACGCTCTTGTAAAAGCTCTGCCAATAAATCAACCAGATATATATCTTTTTTTTCATGTCCGCCCGGCTTGATACAGGATTTACAAAATCCGCCTGCCTTTGTAAAATCGATAATCTCCTCAATGGAAGATAGTTTGTTCAGTTTTATAACCTCTTGCAGGGTATCTTGCGATACACGGGCGCACTCGCATACGATAAACTCGCTCTCAAGCGTATCCATATCCACGCCCTTATAGATTGATGCGGCTTTTTTGATAACATCGTACGCCATAACGGAACAGTGCATTTTTTGTCCGGGTACGGCAGGAATATCGGGATTGTCTCGAAGCGCTTTTTCAACATCGATATTTGTTATTTTTAAAGCATCGTCAACTGTTTTGTTCATACACAACTCCGCCATCATGTCAGATGAAGCTATCGCCGTGCCGCAGCCGAAACTCTTGAACTTGCTTTTTTTAATTTGGTCTGTTTTTGGGTCTATTAACCAATACAGTCTTACGGCATCGCCGCAGCTCTCTGCTCCAAAATCTGCGATTATAAGTCTGTTCTTGCCTGCTTCAGACTCGGTTATCTCTCCCATATTTGAGGGTTGATTCATTCTTTTTTGTACTTCTTGCGAGTACTCTTCCCAGAGTGCGCCGCCTATTAAATCATCTCTTGCCATAGAATCCTCTTTATAAATAGTTTAAATCAGACAATGCAATTCCTATTCTTGACATAAGAATTTTCACTAGAACAAAATATGCATATCTGTTTATGAAAATAAAAAAACAAAAGGATTAACATGTATCAACTTACTGCGATATTTAACAAAATCTGCCTAAACGATGTATTAGAAGACCTTTATGAGAAAAAAATAGAGGGTATAACTGTTATAGATGTTATAGGCAAAGGCGGAATAGGAATCATAGAAGAGGGCGGAACTCCCGATTTGGATCCTAAAGTAAAAATCGAAATAATTCTTTCATCTGATAGCTTTAAAGAGCTGGCAAAAGAGGCTATAAGAGCAAACACTCAAGATTTAGGTCACGGAGCGGGTAAAATGTGGGTAATTCCGGTGCTTGAAGTTGAACGCATCCGTACAGGCGAAAAAAATGAAGCGGCTCTCACTCAATCATATATAAGCAGAACAAAAAGCAGCCCAAGCATCTACTTTACAAATACTGACACTCCGGCTAGTTAGTAAAAAACCAAAACAAGATTGACATGTGGAAGATTCCACATGTTGAGATTTATGCTTTGTTAGTATTTAGCCTTTATTAGTTTTTGTAGTAAAAGCTCTTCAACATTTTGTCTCGAATCTAAAATTGCCATTATGTATACAGTGTCATTACCAACTTTATATATAATTCTCCATGATGATGTAATAATCTCTCTATAAAAAGTTATGCCTTCTTTTTGTAGTTCAGGAACAACTCGACCCTTTAAAGGAAAAAAATTGCTTGAATTAGCTTTTTCTTTTATTTTTTGATATATATCATTTGCAATGCTAGGACTATCTATTTTAATATAAGCGACAATACTTAATAGGTCATTTTTTGCATTTGTAGTCCATTTTAGATTATAAGTTTTACTCATTTTTTTAGCAATTCTTCTACTGAACTAAACACATCTTCTTCGCTATGTATATTTCCATTTTTAATATCTTCTTCAGCAAAAGATAAAAGTTTTAAAAGAGAAATAGCGTTTTTCATATCATCATAACTTTTTGGATCTTGAATAACAGCCTTTGCCTCACCATTTTGTGTGATTATCATAGGTCTATGTGTCTCATTTATTTGTTTTAGCACATCTGCTGCTCGACTTTTTAAATAAGTAACGGGTTTTATATCATTTATAATTTGCATAATAATCTCCTTCAGTCCTTAAATAGTACCATATTAAGACTGAAAATACAAATGTGATACCAACCGTTTGAGTCTAGTCAATACATGACCATTAAGGCATTTATTTGCTAGATGTTTTTTTCTGTGTTTCTTTTTCAACACCCCAATAAGTGACATGATCAGGGGTTAACTCATCATCTAATTAAACAAACACGAAAAATGTTTATTTAAATGATAAAAACATGACAATTAGATAAAACACTATATTTTTTTCATCAGAAACGCCATCTCATGATATTTATGTAAAAATTGACACTTGATAACTTTGTACATGTATTACGCTTTTACTACACGATTGAGAGCTTATAAAGAAACGCTCTCTCTTTAAAAGATGGGATATCAAGCTCTTGGCGGTACTTTGCTATCGAGCGGCGAACCATTTTTACACCGAACCTCTCTTCGACTTTTTCATGCAGATATTTATCGCTAAAGGGATTGTTTTTATCTTCGGAGTTTACCAGCCTCTGAATAAAATTTTTAATCTCCGATGTTGAGACGTTGTTAATCGCATTTGAGAAAAAGTCTTTAAATGCAAACACGCCGTGTTCACACTCAAGATATTTATCGCTTATGGCACGTGATATCGTCGATTCATTAAAACCCAGTTCGTCTGCAACATCTTGAAGTCTAAGGGGTTTGAGTTCTCCTCCCATAAAAAACGTATATTGTTTTTCAATAAGCACAAGTCCTACATTATAAAGCGTTGCTTTTCGCAGCTCTAGCAACTTTACAAGTTCACGAGCCTCTTTAAATTTCTGTTTTGCGAAGTTGTCATATTTGTCAATTTGATTGACTACGAGATCGGGATAAAAATCATGATTGATTCTTATTGTAAAATCATTGTCTTTATATTCAATAAACATATCCGGCAGTATCTGCTGCTCCTCTTCCATGTAAGCCAAAGCAGGAGGATTTTTAAGATGTTTTAAAATATCTTTTGCATCATGAAGCCGCGGATGGTTTAAAAACTTTTCAATCTTTTCAAAATTGATAATAAGTGCGCTCATCAAAATACTAAGCTCATCATCGAGAGTGTAGTCGTTTAGTTGAAATAAAAAAGACTCTTTATAATCAACCGCTCCCACGCCCGAAGGCTCTAAGTAGGCAAAACGCTGACGAATCTGTTCTACTTTATAAACATCGGTATCTGTCTGTTTTGCAATCTCTGCAACATCGCCTTCAAAATAGCCCTCATCATTAATGTAAAGTATTATCTGACGCGCAATTTTTTGTGAAATAGGTGTCGGAAAAAGCGGTGCAGCTATCTGAAAATCAAGTTTTTCATAGAGTGACTCGTTTGATACGCTCATCCATTCAATCTCATCGCTTGAAGCATTAGAGACCCGATTTTGCGACTCCAAATATGCAAAGTGACTTCTCTGAGACGAACTCTCGGAAACCTCGAAACCTGACTGAACCTCAAGACATGGATTTTCGTTTGTTATAACTTGAATATGCTTTTCCAAATCACTTAATGAACACTGTAATAAAGGTAGCCAAGTCTGCATGGAAAGTCTGGGTAACTGTTTTTGTTTAAAGCTGTAATTTTGTTTCACTGTTTTATCTTCTTTATAACTTATAACATATATAAATTATATTTTTTTTTGTAATATAAACAATCATATAATTTTTTATTTTATATACAAATTCATATATTATTCTAAAATATTACAAGTTATAAATCTTAATTTTTTACAATGAAGTTGACAAGCTTTTTCTAAATAATAATAAAGCCAATGTAAAAAATACCAATCCTATTGCAAAGATAGCAACTAAATTTAACCATACAACATCAAGTTCAGCACCCCTGTAAAGTACCGCCTGTGCCATGCTTACAAAGTGACTTGTTGGAGTGAAGTACATAATTTTTTGTAAAACTATCGGCATACTTTCATACGGGGTAATTCCACCTGATAAAATTTGTAACGGAAGGATGGTCAAAATAAATATCAAACCAAGCTGCGGCATCGTGCGTGCGATAGTTCCCATAAAAATTCCCATAGAAGTGGTGGCAAACAGAACTAAAAAAGTCCCAAATAAGAAGAGAAATTTAGAGCCTGTAATAGGAACCTGCAAAAACCCTTCTACAACAAATATTAAAGATAACGCTGTGGCTACCAATACAACCAAACCCATAGACCATACCTTTGCTAACATAATTTCTATCGCATTTAAAGGCATAACCATTAGATGTTCTAATGTTCCATGTTCCCTCTCCCGTATAAGGGCAGCTCCTGTCAGGATAATAGATAATAAAGAAATCATACTGATAATCTCCATAACTCCGCCAAACCAACTGCTTGTAAGATTCGGATTATATTTCATTCTCGTAACTATTCCTACGGGGAGGATATTGCTTACTTTTAAAAAACTCATAATTTCAGCATTTATAATATTTTGGATATATCCGGCACCGATACCTGCCTGAGTCATGCGGGTAGCATCTATGCTAACCTGAATTATAGGTCGTTTACCGGAGATAATCTCTTTTTCAAAATCTACGGGAATTGTAACTACAAAAGTATACAAACCTGCATCTAATCCAATATCACCTTGTTGGGATGAGATAAGTTCCGGAGAGTTAAAGCGCGGTGGATAAAAGTCATTGATAATGCGACTCGAAAGAGTTGAGTGGTCTTCATCAACAAAAGCAATCGGTGCATTATGTAATTAAGTAGATGTGGCTGTAGCCCCAATATAAATTGCAAATGAAAACGAATATATAATCAACACTACCATCACTTTATCATGCCATAGACTACGAAGTTCTTTTATGCCAAGACGATAGATATTATATAAATATTTCATCAATTTTCCTGTTTTTTTAACAATAACATACTTAGGATTGTAATTACAATAGCAGCTGCACCTAAAGCTAAGAAATCTCTATATAAATCACTAAACTCCAAAGCTTTGTTAAAAATCCCTCGACTGATATTGATAAAATATGTCGCTGGAAAAATTGTTCCAATCCATGCACCAACACCTTCGAGGGAAGAGACTGGGTCTTTTATGCCTGAAAAATTTACGGTAGGTAAAAGTGTCAAAATAGCAGTACCAGCAAGAGCTGCAATCTGTGTCTTAGTAAACGATGACATCATAAATCCCATTCCTGTCGTGATGGTTACATAAATCAAAGCCGCTAAAGTAAGTGTAAATATACTTCCTTTTATAGGTACACTAAATACAACAACTGCAAGTGCAATAAGTATCAAAAAGCCAATCATACTGATAACTACATATGGCAGTTGTTTGCCTATTAAAAATTCCAATCTGCTAACAGGAGTAGCATAGAAATTAATAATAGATCCAAGCTCTTTTTCACGAACCACACTCAAAGCCATTAAAATAGATGGAATAAACATTAAAAGCAATGGTACAACGGCAGGAACAATAGCATAGATACTTTTAAAATCCTGATTATATCGATAACGCATATCAATATTTGTCGCAGAAAGAGAAGGTGTATACCCCAGTGTTTGCCGTGCAAGTTGTTGCAGATAATCATAGTGTATTCCCTGCATGTAGCCACGTATAGTTTCTGCGCGTAATGGCATCGCTCCGTCAACCCACACAGCTATTTCAGTATAACGTCCACGCTTTAGATCTTTACCAAATCCTGGAGGGATTACAACCGCAACCGACAGCTCGCCACTTTTCATCCTTAAATCAAGTTCATCAAATGAGTGCAGACTTGGTTGCTCTAAAAAATAGCGCGAACCTGCGATATTTTGAATATAGTTTCGGCTCTGAGGCGTGTTGTCCTGGTCAAGAACTCCAAAGCGTAAATCTTCAACATCCATAGTTAGACCAAAACCAAGAATTAACATCAATATGCCTGTACCAAGTAAGGCAAAAACGAGTCTTACCGGATCCCGCATAAGCTCAAGCGATTCTCGATAAGCATACCCAAGCAGACGCAATGAACTAAAAAAACGATTTCCTTTAGAATGTATATACTGAGATAGTTCAAGCTCTGCTTTTGGTTCTTTTATATCATCTTTGTACTCAGCCTCTTCAAGAAAATCAATAAAAGCTTCCTCTAATGTACTTTTTTTACGTAAAGCGATGAGAGCTTTAGGTGTGTCACTTGCCAATACTTTTCCCTGATGCATCAAAGAAATTCTGTCACATCTCTCACCTTCATTCATGAAGTGAGTCGATACAAAAATTGTTACCCCGTCATTTCTGGAAAGGTCTATTAAAAATTCCCAAAAGCTATCTCTGGAGATAGGGTCAACTACAGATGTCGGTTCATCCAAAATCAGCATCTCAGGCTTATGCACAACAGCTACAGCCAAAGAAAGTCTCTGTCGAATTCCTAAAGGAAGAGAATCCGGATTTATGTTTTGATAAGGTTTCAATCGAAAACGAGTTAACATCTCTTCTACGCGTTCCTCTATTTTATAACTGGGTATATGGAAAAGTTGAGCGTGTAACAGCATATTTTGATATACGGTCAGTTCGGAGTAGAGAGAAAATGCCTGTGTCATATAGCCGACACGATTACGAGTAAGTACATCATTAGCTTTTGATGGTTCCCCAAAAAGCCATGCTGCCCCATCTGTAGGTGACAGCAAACCTGTGAGCATTTTCATAGTAGTTGTTTTTCCGCAGCCGTTAGAACCTAAAAATCCAAAAATTTCTCCACGCCCTATAGTAAAACTGACATGATCTACAGCCGTGAAATTTCCAAATTTCATGGTTAAATCTTCGGCTACAATTGCTGATTTTTCAGAATCGGCATCAATAACTCTCGGTGGAATAATAAGTGTCTTATGAGCACTTCTTTTTGCTTCTGGTAAGAGTTGTATGAAAGCCGCATCTAGATTTGTAGAACCGGTCTTGTCTAATAGTTCTTTTGGCGTACCTTCGGCAAGCACTTTCCCATCATCCATGGCAATAAGCCAATCAAATCTTTCAGCTTCTTCCATGTATGCTGTTGCCACTATGACACTCATACCTTCTCTTCGTTCGCGAATACGGTCTATTAACTCCCAGAATTGCCTTCTGGATAAAGGGTCTACACCAGTTGTAGGCTCATCAAGAATAAGCAAATCCGGATCATGGATGAGAGCACAGCATAGTCCAAGTTTTTGTTTCATACCGCCGGAGAGCTGAGCGGCAGGACGATCTTTAAACTGTGATAAGCCGGTACTATCAAGGAGTTCTTCTATTCGCGATTTACGTTATTCTTTTCCTTGTCCAAATAAGCGCCCGAAAAAATCTATATTTTCAAAAACTGACAAAGACATGTAGAGGTTTTTTCCAAGTCCTTGAGGCATATAGGCGATACGCGGACAAACAGCTTCCCGGTATCGCTTGCTCTTCATATCCCCTTCAAAAACATCTACCGTACCTTCTTGAATTGCACGGACACCAGATATGATAGCCAATAAACTCGATTTCCCGACACCGTCTGGACCGATAAATCCGACCATACAACCAGATGGAATTTCAATACTGACATTATCTACGGCAATATTTTCTCTGTAGTGGTGAGAAACACTTACTAACCTGGCTATTGTATTCATAGTTATTTAGAAGTAGTTGATAGTAAATTATCTGGCTCTTCACTCAAAGAAATCGGCCAGGGAGTCGTTTCGTCCAATCTTACATAAGCCACTCCGGGAACACCGCTATTTATGTGATGTGTACCGGATTTCAAGAAATTTGCATCAATCTTGATTTTTACTCTAAACATAAGTTTTTCCCGTTCTGCCTGCGTTTCAATCTCTTTTGGAGTAAATTGCGCATCAGGTGAAACAAAGGATACACTTGCAGGAATGATAGTATCGGGAAATGCATCAAGTTTAATTCTGGCTTCAGAACCGATTTTAACACGCCCAACTTGAAAAGTAGGAAGAAAAATCGTCATGTATACATCATTTAAATCAAGGATGGTTAATACTTTTCCACCTGCACCAATCACTTCTCCGGATTCTATCAGTTTGTATAAAACACGCCCATCTATCGGAGAGTATAATATACAGTCATTCAGGTTAGCCTCAATAGTCTGTGTCTGAGCGATAAGTGCATTAATAGCACTGTCTGCACCTATTACTTGTGCTTTTGAAGCGAGAAGGGCTGCCTTCATCGTTGCTAATACTGTTTCATTTTGCTGCAGTTGCACTAGTGAAATGTTATTATTTACATATAAATTTTTAGAACGCTCAAAATTTTTCTTGGCGAGGGCTACTTCACTTTCATATTGTTTTACTAAAGCCAGAGTATAGTTTTTATTTTGTCTTTCCTGTTCAACCTGTGCTTGGGCCTGTTTAAGTCTAGCATCAAGTTCAGCAGTATCAAGCCTCGCTAAAATTTGACCGACTTTTACTGTCTCACCCTCTTGCGCTAAAACTTCAACAACTCTTCCAGGCAGTTTTGTTGCTAAATCATATTCAGTAGCTTCAAGTCGTCCATTTCCAAATACAAACACTTCCGCAAGGGCTGGTTTACTAAAATACTTCACAGCAAAATTACCGGCCACTACGATGATTACAGCAATAACAGCATAAGCTATCCATTTAAAAATTTTATTATTCATTTGTTTATTTCCTTTCTTTCATTATTTATAGAAGATTTCATACGTTCAAGCAGTTTTTCATTACCTGAGTCGTCTAAAAACAAATCAAATGCGGCAATATCTCGTTGCAATTGCAATCTATCTATCATATAGCTATATACAGTATTTACTGAAGATTGATCTGCAATTAAGCTCGCATTCTGAGCGGTAAGTAAATCACTCATGGAGCGCGTTCCTTGTGCATAATTTTCTCTGACTATATAAAAACTTTTTCGTGCTGCTTCTGCCGCTTCGCTTGAAAGTGCTATCGAAGGATAACTTGCTCCGATTGTATGCAAATCATTGCGTATGCGTTGTTCTATTAGAGATTTTTCTTTATTATAGTTCACTTCTAGTTGTTGCAATTTTAATTGTGAGCGGGAGGTTCTGGCATTTCTTGCTCCACCTTCATAAAACGGTAAAGATATTTTAATCATTGCCTGCCAGTCAGCTTTATTTTCCAAACTTATGCCCGCAACCGGATTTCTAGTTTCATCAAATACATATGAAGCTTCACCTATCAAAGCGACATTTGGAGACCAGTATGCTCGCTCATCTGAAAGAAGCTGTCGTCTTTGTGCAGAAATATGAGCACTCAACTCATGTAATTTTGGAGAATTACTTAACCCCTCATTAAGCAGAAATTTTTCCATGGCATCATATGATTTATTATCCGTAATCATATTCAATATAGTTTGTTCGTTTCGTATCTCTTTTGAGTTATCCAATGACGCTGGCTGCGTAATAAATCTATCACTTATTTTACGATTCAAGATTAGGTTAAGCTGATCTTTTATTTTTTCTACTTCTGCATCAGTCTGCAAAACATTTTGTTTTACAGTTGCGATTGTACTTTGCCAGTAATAGATATCTGATATATCTGCTGTTCCTGCTTTTACTCTGCCATCAGCCAATTCAAGGTTTGTCCGGGTCAATGCAAGATTACTAAGCTGTATGCTGTGATACGTTTGTGCAACCAAAAGATTTAAAAACATAGTTGTAGCCTGTTTGAGCACTTCGAGTTCAAGCATTTTTTGTTGCTCTTCTATGGCTATTTGTAGCTGCTTTTGAATTTCTAAGCTTGCTAATGATTTTTCAGAAAATAAGAGTTGTTGTAATCTCAATGCACCGACAGTACTTTTTTCAGCATAAAATCCATTTTCTACATAAGGACTGTCATGATTTAACTGTGAATAGCTCAGTTCTCCCATAATTTGCGGAAACAAAACTGACCTTACTTCAACAATATTTTCTCTGTTTGCTTCTACTCCCAGTTTATTAGCAATAATTCCTAAATTTACACGGATTGCCTCCTCTGCAACTGTTTTAAGTGTCATTATCGGTTCTTTCTCTTGCACTTCATTAAGCAGTACGGCATTTTCTAGCAAACTAAATTTTATTGCCATATCAATGGAGCGCGCAGTATCCATATTTATTAGAAGCTTTTTTTTCTCATTAAATAAGACAGGCTGTTTAGAGGCTTTTTCACCATGAAGCACCGCCAACATATTTAATGCAGTACGGCGTGCTCTTCTTGGAAAATCGTTGTAATTTTTAGAAGAAACAAGAAGCCCCTCTTTTACCATTTCTTCACCCATAAGTGAATAACTTGGTAATTTGTGTTCTATGAGCCACTGTATTAAACTCTTTTTTGATGCTTTATCCATCCATGACAAAGGTGCAATCATTACAGCATCAGTATTCAGCGGTATTTTTGTCATCAAATCTTTATCTAAACTCGAACATGTAATAAAAGTAAGTATCACCCCTTTCTCTTTTGCAGTTGTTATAGCTTTTTTTGCAGCAGGGAGAAAAAGCTTATATTGCGATTCATCTATCAGCACCGCAATATTTTTGAAAAGGGAAAATTTTCTGAATATCTGAATCTCTTCATCCAAAGTTGCCTCACTTGTCAAATAATTCAAATTTTTGGAATTACTGTTATTGAAACCGGAAAGAGATATGTTAAAAACAAATGGAGAAAATGTAGGCTTGCGTAAAGAAGTTTTTTTGAGAGAGAGCTGACTTGCAATACTGCCGATGAGTAAAACCATATCCACCTCTTTATCATTCTGCAATTTATCAATCGCTTCATCCATTTTATCGATTGAGAACTGTGCGTCCAATTGTTTTGCCTCAGGAAATTTAATAATAAATTCTCCCTGAGTTACTTTCTTAATTTCATCTATAAACAATGTGCGGGCTTTTGTCAGTTCTTGATTTTTTCCATCCATAACAGTTCCGATTCTAACAACGGATGAAGCAGAAGTACATGTAAACTCACCTATTAATAGAACAACAAATATGATTATAAATTTCTTCATTTTAACTCTTTTCAATAATAGCTAAAAAGCTATCCACAGTTTCTTCGACACTAGACATTAAATCGCCCCCTGCAACTAGCCAGTACCTTAATCTACCAAGTGTTATTCCGTCATATATAAAGAACATTTCTAAAGGATTTTTCTTGATATACATCATTTGAGACAATGGTTTCATTACTTGTTCAGCAATATAGGTATACATTTGCATTAATGGATCATCATCATCCAAAGATACATTTAAAAAAAAGGTAGGATCACTAAAACTTTCTTTTATAGCATTACGATTTTTTATAATGGCAGAAAATTTTATTTCTGTGAGGATTATGAGCATCTTTTTTGGATTAGTATATTTTTCAAATTCTTTTTCAACAATAGCCATGTAATAATCTATTTGTCCCATTAAATAGTTATTATAGAGGGCTTCTTTAGAGCCAAACATGGCATAAATGGATCCAACTGAAACCTTTGCATTTTTTGCTAATTCGGCTATCTTCATGTTTTCATATCCATCACGGATAAAAAGATTTGTTGCCTCTTCTAATAACAACTCCCTCTTTAGCTCTTGGATTTTTTGTTTAAATGACATGCTGCCTCTTGTTGAGTAATTTTCTAGAAGCATTATGATACAGACTTACTTAAAACTTAATTCATTTTATGAATTAAGTTCTATTTAATTTTATTATATAAAATGCACATTTTAAAATTCTGAGAAAGAAATTAGCTCTTAGCAGATGAGAGTTAGTGGTT
Source organism: Sulfurimonas sp. (assembly GCA_002899765.1). GTDB lineage: Bacteria > Campylobacterota > Campylobacteria > Campylobacterales > Sulfurimonadaceae > Sulfurimonas. Next base: position 187,655 of record PPDH01000028.1, read on the forward strand.
TATTTTCAAGCACTCTTATAGCGGAGGTAAATACTCAGGAATGAGTATAAACCATCGCTTTCAAAGAGAGTTGTTTTTTTTAATATTTTACACGAACCAAACCGTTTGGCTGGACTATCTTCATCTGACATGAAAGACGGGCTTTCGGGCTTGCTTCATTTAACATTTTCATAACTGCTTTTTCTTTGTCGGTTACGCTGCTTAAAAACTCCATACCCGATTCTACGCTTACGATACATGTACCGCACTCGCCGTCTCTGCATCCAAACGGCAGTGCACTTCCCGATGCTTCAACCACATCTTGAATAGTCTTGCCCGGTTTTACGTTAATTGCTAAAAAATCATTTATTATCTCTACGCGTGTTGTCATTTTTTTTTCCTTTTTCTATTTAAATTGAGCGCTCTGAATAATTAAGTTTTTAGATTGCCGCGCTTCTAAAGAAGCTCGCAATGACTGTCATTGCGAGGAGTTTACGACGAAGCAATCTATATTTAATCATAGTATTCAATTAATTGACTAATTTATCACTCTTAATAACCCGTTGATTGCAAGATAAATTGCTCTTTGACCATTACTCTCCTTCTCTTTGAGATTTTTCTCTGTTTGCTTTTTCCAGGCTGCGTTGTTTTCTATGTTCTCTTAGCCAACGCAGCTCCTCTTCTACCTCATCATAACCGTCAATATCGCTGATAGACTCCAACTCTGCCTCGCGGCATCCGTAAGTTTCGCCCTCCTCGATAAAATGAACCTCATATATGCGAATAACCTGAAGCCAGTCTCCTATAAATTTTACATACCCCTCCGCACCGGGATAAACTAAGATTTCATTCGGTTCGCGAAACGGGTTTGAGCCGTCGTTTTTTATGGGTTTTTTAATCCTGACTCTCTCTCCGAGTCTAAATGCAGGGAGAATTTCATCTTTAGTTGAAGCTGAGATTTGATTGGCTTGTGCATGCGTGAACTCCATTGCTCACCTCCTCTATATCATTACATGTAGTTGATGTCGAACATGTGCTGCAGGCACTCGGTTTATCAAAAGTATCCCAAATCTCCGCGGCAGAGGGTGAATATCCGTTTTCAAAGTTTTTATATACGGAGATAAGCGCAAATTTGTAATAATCCAACAGCTTATCATCCGATTCAAACTTAGCCTGCGCAGCTTTTTCAAGCATCTCGCCGTATTTTTTCATAATATGAAAACGCTTCACATAAACCAATCGTTCATCATATTCAAGGTCAAAGAAATCAAAAAAATCTTCCGTATCGCTCAATTTATCAAACTCTTCAAGTCTGCTCATGACATGTCCTTTAAATACCCATCTCTTTTTTTAACTGTTGTGCCCAGTTAAAAACTCTCTCTTGCGTTAAATCTTCCTGATTGATATCATCTATCGCAAGACCGCAAAACCTGCCATCTTTTTGGGCATACGAGTATTTGAATGTGTAACCCTCTGCTGATGTATATCCATACTCCGTATCGGCGCCGAGTTTTGTAAAAATATCTTTCATCTTACCAAGTGCCGTTACAAACTCTTCGGGATGACTCTCTTGATCGCCTGCCCCGAAAAATGCAACTTTTTTACCGCTAAAATCTGGCTCTTCATTTTGCATTTCAAAAAGAGGATCTACCCAGTCACGCTGTACATCGCCCTGCCCCCATGTCGATGAGCCTATAAGCAGTACGTCAAACTCGTCAAACTGTTCCAAGTCGTCATAATCTTCTTCCATATTTATAAGTTGTGAGTTCTCAAAAAGCTCTTCGAGTTGTTGTGCCGCACTAAGAGTAATTCCTCCGCTGCTGCCTACAAAAATACCTATATTCACCATCTTTTTCTCCTAATTGCTGTTTTTACAATGTTTATACTGCTCATATATCTCATACGACTTTTCAAGATATTTCTGACCCTCTTCATAAAGCTTATCCAGTGTTCTATATCCGAAACGGTGCGCATCTTTGAAGTATTTGTCAACCAAAACCACTCTGTCGGCTATGACGATACAACGACCGAATCCCTCGTGGCTCATCTCCATAACGACATTGCACATAACGCCTGTTTTACGCTCAAACTGAAGTGCAACAGCTTTAAATATCATCTTTATTTCACTAATTAGCATCTCATCGATATCCGCTATAATCGGAATCAGTTTTAAATCCTCTTTTGTTTTTACAAACTTTTTTACAAGAAGCTCTTCATCACTCATTTTAGACCAGTTTCCAAACTGATCGGCTGCTCTTAACTGACGAATCAGCTCTTTTGTAAAATCATTCGACTCTGTACTTTGGCTCATCATTTTTCCTTTTATTCAGCCCATCTGGCTAATCTGACATCTTCGCTGTTTTCTACATGCATTATTCTTTTAATCCACGGCGGCGGGTTGGTGTTAATCATAGTGACCAACTCTTTTAAAACATCCTCTATTTGGCGCTCTTGCTCGACTTTCATAGGGTGCATTCCCGAGCGGATTACCTTTGCCGCTGCCGTAGGGCCTATTGATTCGCAATACATGATATTTACGCCATTAAGCGCTTTTACTTTAAAATCCGTTTTGTCATCGCCCTCCAAATCAGACGTATCGGTCTTAACTATGCCCTCTAACTCAAATCCCTCTTTTGAAACGCCGTAAACACAAAACTCTTTAGCGCCTCCGAAATGTGAATTAATCTTTTGCATGTCGTTTGAGGCAAATGCGACTTTTATAGAATTTTCCAACTTGTTTGTGCTCTCGACTTTTATTTTCATACTCTCGCTCATGATACTAATCCTTCATTATAAAATTTGTCAGTGATGCTTAACTTCACGAAGCTTGTTGGCTATTTCAAAAAGAAAATATGTGCTTCCCTCATACAGCATGTCGTTCTTTAGCTGATTGCCTAGCTCTTCATAATTCGGAAATCCGCGAATCGCCAAAGCACTCCTCTTCTCTTGCATGTGCAATAATCGTTCTGCATGGAAATTGCTGATTACCAAATCAGCCTCTTTAAAATAATCAAGCGCGTCCTCTAAATCTCCGACAAAAACATTTTTAGCTTTTATCCTCGCTAAAACAGGGCTGTAAACCGTTGAAATAACCGCATCTACACTGCCTCCAACGCTCTGGATTAGTTCACACATCCCAATGCACATGTCAGGTTCGCCCGTTATTACAAAACGGGATGAGCCTATGAGAAAATGAGAATCGAGCATCGCGTCTTGAAGCCTTCCTCTCCATCTCCTTATTGAGGGTCGCGGCTCTGTTTGTCCTATTTTTATCAATGCACTTACAAAATTGTCACTATTTGCCAATCCCATTAACGAATCAAAATGCAAATGTACTATTTTGTCATTTTTCTCAAGCAATGCGTTTGCGGCTGTTTTCATTGATTCGCCTATGCTTATCACATGTGCGCACTCTGAGAGATCTGCTATCTCGTCTATCCCGATAGCTCCCGTTCCAAGCTTTCCCTGCCCCTCGCTTAAATATCCGTCAAGCGAAGTTGACAAATCAGGCAGTGCCAAAACTTCAAATCCGAAACTCTCGCAAAACTCTTTTACCTTTTCAACCTCTAAAGGCTGCATACTGACATGTGGAAGTATTAACAGCCTGTTGGCTTTTGTCTCGCTCGACTCTTTGGTGTGCTGCTCAATCAAAGCCTTTACGCTAAGCGCCCAGCCGCTCTCCATTCCGCCCTCATAATCGGGCGTATGAACATAACAGTACGGTATCTCGACATGTGCGCCGACACTCCTTATATCATCGCCTTTTGTTTCGGTAAGCCCCGTCGTATGAACTCCTATAAGTTCGGGTTTCATAGTTTTATTTTTTTGAGTAATATTTTCAATCGCCATCAGTATAGAGTAGTCTCCGCCGTCTAAAACAGCCGTAATATCACTGACGGAAGTGTTATACACTGCAATAGGCTCGTTAAAATGGCGTGTGAAAAAAACTTTTGTATAAGAGGCGCAGCCTTGTGAACCGTGCATCAAAGGCAGACAGTTTCTTATACCCATAAACGCGAGTGCCGCGCCCATCGGCTGAGAGTGCTTGATGGGGTTTATCTGAAGCGGTTTGTGTCCATGTTTGCTTAGCGCTATCGCTTCCATTATGCAGCCTCCCACGGAGCGGGAGTTGAGACATTTTTAAATACGGGATTTAAAAAAGCGCATCTCAAATCTTCCGCCAAATTCAACAAGCCCTCATAACCGCCGTAGCTTACTTTTTTCTCCTGATTTACATCGATAAAAGATATTTTTTTCTTGATAGCGGTGTAGAGGCTTCTTCCGCCTGCGAGCAATATATCCGCACCTCTCTCGTCAATGATTTTTGCCTGCTCGGAAGCAGGTGCTTTCATGAGAATACCGTCTTCGCCGAGATACTCTTTTGCTTTTTCTATGTCGTCTGCAGTTGATTTGCGAATGGAGGTGGCAACGACTTCTATACCCAAATCTTGCAGTCCCGAAGCGATTGACCAAGCCTTGTTTACGCCTGTGTTTAAAACGGCTTTTTTGCCTGCGAACATCTTTTTGTAAGGCAGAAGTTTCTCTTCAAGCTCCACTTCATATCTTAATATTACCTCTTTTGCTTTTTCTATGAGGGCTTCATCTCCCAAAGCATTGACTATCTCCATTATCGCAAAACTCGTATCCCGTTTGCCATAAAACGAGACGGAAACCCAAGGAATGCCGTACGTTTCCTGCATTTTGCGGCACAGTGTGATGAGCGATTTTGCACATACGATTACATTTAGTTTCGCACGATGCGCACTTCTTATACTGCCGACTCTTCCGTCGCCGCTTAGAGAACTAAGGACTCGGATTCCTATCTCTTCAAAGATAGGAAGATACTGCCACATGTCGCCTGTTACATTATAATCGCCTATCAAATTTATGTCATAAGGCGTCGTAAATTCAGGCTCTTTTGTTCAGATTAAGTGCTCAAGCACCGCTTCGCCTGCCAGCCTTGAACCGAGATTTTTGCCCCCGACAAAGCCCGGAGCATGCACGGGAACAACGGGAATATCATACTTTTGGCTTGCGAGTTTACATGTCATGTCTATATCATCGCCGACCATAGCAGTCACACATGTAGAATATACAAAAACAGCTTCGGGAGCGTAATGTTTTACTATGTAATCCAGCGAGGCATCAAGACGTTTGTCTCCGCCGAAAATCACGTCATTTGTGGTAATCCCCGTAGTAAAACCCATAACGGTGTGGTTGCGTCCTTTGTATGAGCTAAGAGTCTCCCTTGTCTCCCAAGATGCACCCAGACAGGTTTGCGGACCGTGAACCAAATGCACGGCATCGGCATAGGGAAAAAGTGAAATCTGCGCACCGTCAAACGCACACCCACCCGCCGCCATTCCGGGCTTTGGCATGTCACATCCCTCGCCTGCTTTTTTATCTTTAGAGTGAGAACAAGCACTCTCATTCATTAACTCTTTTATCTTAGAACGACTGACCATCAAACACTCCTTTAGAGTTGTATTAACGGTAGTTGTGCAATTTTTGTTCGAGATGGCACTAAAGAACATTATATGCAACCATAAAAATATCCTACATACAAAGAGAGTTTTTATGAATAACGATTTACGTCTTGGCATAGACAGCATGGATGAGAAACATGATGAGTTTTTAGCCCTGTTGTCGCAAATACAATCCTCTTCGGCAGATGAGTTTATGTCTCTGTTTGAAGAGATGATACAACACACAAAGGAGCATTTTTCCTACGAAGAGTCTATAATGAATGAGCATAATTTCTATGCAAAAGGAGAGCATTTTGAGGAGCACTCAAACCTTCTTGGCGAGATGCAGTACTTTTACGACAAAGCCAAAAAAACTCCTGCTTTTGGAAAATCCTACATCAACGATTACGCATACGAAAAGTTTCAACGCCACATCATAAACATAGATTCTCAGCTTGCAATGTTTCTAAAAGAGAGGGATATATCTCTTTAATAACATAGATTGAGTTTGTGTGAATTTATCTTATCAAAAAATCATAAAGTAAAATAATATTTCAAAATGCAATATTTTTAAATCAAATTTTTATTTTGTATTATAGTTGTGAAAATCTAATATTAGCAGGGGTATGTATGTCTGATGTAGTGGTTTATAATGATGGAGAATTAGAGCTAAAAATCTCAGTTAATGAAGAAAATATTTGGCTTAATCAAGTTCAAATAGCTGAATTATTTGAGACGAGTAGTGATAATATTAGTCTGCATTTGAAGAATAATTACAAAGAAAAAGAGCTATCTGAAAATTAAACTGTCGAGGATTTCTCGGTAGTTCGGCAAGAAGGTGGCAGAAGCGTAAAAAGAAACATAAAACACTACAAATTAGATGCAATTATTTCTGTGGGATACAGAGTAAGCTCGTTAAAAGCCACAAAATTTAGACAATGGGCAACATCTGTACTTAAAAACTATATCCAAAACGGTTATGCTATCAATACACATAAAATTACAGAACAAAGATTATCTCTTCTTGAAAATGATATAGAGATTATCAAATCTCATATTAAAAATAATACAATAGAGGTCAAACACGGAATATTTTTTAACGGACAAATATTCGATGCTTATGTACTTTTATCGGATTTAATAAAAAGTGCAAAAGTTTCAATCATTTTGATTGATAACTATATAGATGAGTCTGTATTGACTCTGTTGTCAAAAAATCGAAATGTACAATTTACTCTTTATACTCAAAACAGATCTAAAAAACTACAACTTGATATAGAAAAATACAACAAACAATACCGCAATCTTGAAGTAAAAATCACTAAAAATTTTCATGATAGATTTTTAATATGTGATGAAACCGTATACCATTTTGGAGCAAGTTTCAAGGACTTGGGAAACAAAGTATTTGCAGTCAATAAAATGAGTATGTCGGTAAATGATTTGCTAAAGAATATATAAAGGTGCAAGTGGTTTCAAGTATGCAGAGCATCCGCGATGAAGCTAGAGAAGGAACGAAGAAGATTGGGTTTGTGTGATTTTCATCAAGATTGTTATATAATAATTTTAAATATTTGGGCTGGAGATTTTATCTATTTTATTAGCTAACTGAGGTGTGAAATGTATAAATTGCCAAAAAGAGATGATAATATTTATAAAGAGATTGAAAAATTTCAAGATTATGAATTAACTGAGTGTATAGCCTATGAGATGGCTATAAGGACACCATTAGTAAAAGAGTATCTTGAGTTAAAAAAGTCGATTAAAAACAAGATATTAGAACTCTATAAATTAGAAGAAAAAATTTTAAATGAATGCTGGTTGCACCACAAAGATATTTATTTAGAACATAATAAGAAATATAATATCGCTAATGAAATGCCTGCACATACTAATAACAAGACTGTTCTTGCAAGCATTACTGATTCAGATGGTAATGAAATTTTAGTCATTGATAATAATGAATTATCACGACAATCATATAAAACTACATCAAGACCGTTATTATCGATACCAAAAGAACATAAAAATAATATATCAGTTCAAATAAATTTTAATCTACCTAAAAAAGAGATAATGGCATATATTGAAAAAATGAAAGATTTTAATGATAATAAATTTTCTATTGGAATGTCTCGAAAAACAATAATCAACGATGATGTCATGAAATATGATAATGTTACATATAAAAGCAAAGGAAAATCAGCTACAGTGCAAGAAAGATGGGCTGAATCGTTTTATATTTATGATTGCTACAAAATATTAAAATTAAGTAATAAATCAGATGAAATAATATATGCTGAAATAGATTTAGAACTAATAAAATATCATAATCTTAACGATAAAAAAGATTACTATTCAGTAGATACCTATAAAAAAAGTATTATGAAAGATATGAAACATTTTATAGATGAACTTGGTTATAAAAAGCTTTTAATCGGTCATGATTCATTAGGGTAAAATTTTTACCTTTTTTTTTACCTTTTTTTATTTTAATTATTTTATATACTTTCGATAACTTAATGACGGTTAGGTAATATCATATAAAACCAATTCAAATATGGTATTAATTTGGTAGCTATTCAAATCCTTGTAAGTGTAGGTAACATTTAGAAATGGATTAAAAAATGAAAAATAAAGGTGTAATTAGAAAATATTACCAAAAAAAAAAAATGGCTGAATTCTTATTTATGATAATATCCTTGTATTTTTTCTATAATGAAAATAAATTTGATACTAATTTAAATATAAAAATTGAAATAGCTTATAAATATGAAATTACAAATAGCTATAAAAAAGATTAAATATAAGTATTTAATCTTTTATTTTTAAGAATATTACCGTTCATAAATATTCACTTCTTTTCTTTAAACTGCTCTTCCAAAGCTTTTAGCTCATCGGCGTTTTTTTGAGCTTTTTTTACAGCTTCTTCAAATGCAAAACCTTTTTAATCATTACTATACAGTACTTTTAGGCACTTTTTAGACATCGTTATTTTACTTTAAATCGAAGTTTTGGAGGACAGCCGCCTTTGAACAAGGACGGCTGAAGGAGAATAGAATAAAAAATTAACGAACTAAATCAAAAAAGTAGTCTGTTGAAGCTATCTCTTTTGTCTCTTCATCAAGCTGATCAAGAACTTTGTTTGTAATCCAAGTCAACAGATTTAACGCTCCGTCATATCCGCTGATTGAATAACGGTGTAAGTGGTGACGGTCGAATATAGGAAAACCTATGTAAATCAAAGGCACTCCCGTATCACGCATAAGCTCTTTGCCGTAGCTGTTGCCTATCATAAAATCAACAGGCTCGGTAAACAGCAATGAACGCATATGCCATAAATCTTTGCCTGCCCATACATGACAATCGGCTGCTGCAGGCGAAGTGTCAAGCAATGCTCTCATCTCCTCTTCCCAGCCTCTTGGAGCGTTGTGACAAAGCACATGTGTCGGTTCTGCACCCATTTCAAGTAAAAACGAAACTATACCTATTAAAAAGTCAGGGTCTCCCCAGATTGCGAACTTTTTGCCATGCATGTACTGATAAGAATCCTGCATAGCATCCACTAAGCGACCACGCTCGATTTTTAGTTTCTTCGGTATATCTTTGCCTGTAAGTTCAGCCAGTTTCATAATGAACTCATCCGTGCCTTTAAGACCGATTGGGTTTAATGTGCCCCCTGCATGTTTCCATTTTTTCGCCATTTTCATAGTTTTAACGGTTGCATACTTTTGTAGAGATATAGTAGCATTTGCATTGATACAGTCTTTTGCATCTGCTATAGGCGTACCGCCTGCGAACATAGAGTAATCGCCTGCAGGCATATCCCACTGATCAGAGTGGTCGCCAAGCATTGTATATTCGGCACCGAATGCTTCAACTATAGCTTTAACGGAGCGGATTGAACCTATGTAAGTCTCAAACCCCGGAATGATATTTATCTTTCCGTTTTTCTCCTCTTTTTTATTACCCTCGGTAAGCTGAGAGATAATACCGTGCATCATGTTGTCGTAACCTGTAATATGGCTGCCTGTAAATGACGGAGTATGCGCATAAGTGATAGGGAAATCTTCCGCTAAAAACTCACCGCCGTCTTCCTCTTTTGCAGCTATAGCAAACGCATACAAGTCATCACCGATAACTTCAGCCATACATGTAGTAGAGACTGCAATCATCTCAGGCTTGTATAAAGCCGCGCAGTTTTTCAGTCCGTCTTTCATATTTGCAAGACCGCCGAAAACCGCTGCATCTTCAGTCATAGAGTCGGAAACACAAGGTGTCGGCTCTTTGAAGTGCTTTGTAAAATATGAACGGAAATACGCAACACATCCGTGGCTTCCGTGAACATAAGGCATTGTATTTTCAAAACCAAGCGCAACCATTACAGCCCCTAAAGGCTGACAAGCTTTCGCAGGATTTACGGTAATTGCTTCGCGAGCCAAATTTTTCTCACGGTAATCCCATGATTTTGTCCACTCCGAAACCTCTTCAACTTTAGCAGAGTCGATAGCGCCCATGCTGCCTTCAAACTGTTTTTTGTTCTCGAAAACATCTTTATATTCAGGACGCAAAAACAGTTTTTGACCGTTTACAATATCTTGTACTTCTTGCATTATGCTTCTCCTTCTTTATCCCATGGTGCTTTGGTGTGTGCCCATACAGGTGAGTTAATCGCCAAATCCATGTCTTTTGCAAAAATTGCAAAACCGTCATATCCGTGGTAAGGACCGCTGTAATCCCAAGAGTGCATCTGACGATACGGCAGACCCATTTTTTGGAACACATATTTCTCTTTGATACCCGATGCAACTAAATCCGGCTGCAATTTTTTAACAAAGGCTTCAAGCTCGTACTCGTTGACATCATCATAGATTACCGTTGAGCGGAATATCTCATCTTTTGTTCTTTTGTAATCATCATCATGAGCGAACTCATAACCCGTACCGATAACTTCCATGCCTAAATCTTCATAAGCGCCGATAACATGTCGAGGGCGTAATCCGCCGACAAACAACATTACCGTTTTGCCTTCTAGACGTGGACGATATTTATTTGTAATTGCATCAACTAAAGGCTGATACTTTGCAATTACCTCTTCACATTTTGCCTGAATAGACTCGTCAAAGAATGCGGCAATCTTGCGTAGAGATTTAATAGTTTGGCTAGGGCCAAAAAAGTTATACTCTATCCAAGGAATCCCATACTCTTTCTCCATATGACGAGAAATATAGTTCATAGAGCGGTAACAGTGAAGCAGGTTCAACTTTGCTTTTGTGGTTTGCACCATCTCTTTTAAAGTTGCATCGCCCGACCATTGAGCAATAACTCTTAAACCCATCTCTTCAAGTAAAATACGGCTCGACCATGCATCGCCGCCGATATTGTAATCTCCGATTATTGCCACATCATACTCAGTCGGCTCAAGCTCTTTGCCTAATACTTCAGGTTTTGCATCAAATACATAATCACGAACCGTATCGTTTGCTATATGGTGACCGAGTGATTGAGACACTCCGCGAAAACCCTCACAATTTACGGGAACAATAGTGTTGCCCGTACTATTTGCATACGCTTTTGACGCTGCATTGATATCGTCTCCGATTAAACCGATTGGACACTCTGACTGAACTGTTATACCGTTGTTTAACGGAAACAGCTCATCAATCTCTTTTAAACATGTAGTAAGTTTTTTGTCTCCGCCGAAAACGATATCTTTCTCTTGAAAATCCGAAGAGAAATTAATCGTAACGAACGTATCTACGCCTGTTGTTCCTATATAGTAGTTACGGCGTCCTGCACGGCTGTATTGACCGCAGCCTATAGGACCGTGAGAGATATGAACCATATCTTTAACCGGACCCCAGACAACACCTTTACTCCCTGCATAAGCACAGCCGCGCTGACTCATAACACCCGGAACGGTTTTCTTGTTTGAACGAACGTTACCGCATGTTTTTTGACTCTCATCTTCGGGAGAGCCTACGCCTAAGTGTTTAGCGCGGTTTTTAGCGGCTTTCTCGGGATAAGCTTTTAAAACTTCCTCAACGGCCGCTTTTTGTCTTGCTTCCAATGATTCTGGACCCATTTTCTTCTCCTGTGTGTTTTTTATTTTTACTTACGCCGCAACTATTTTAAAGTGAGCCATTGAGTCAAATTTTTTACAAAGAGCCATAGTTTCATCATCAGAATCCAATCTTTTTGAAAGCTCGGAAATTTGATAGCGATTCGTATAAATCATATAATCCGTCTCAGCGGTTTTTATATAATGCACAAGTGCTTTGAACATAAATGTATCTTTGTTCGTATAAGAAAGTTCTTCGGTTTGACCGTGGTATTCTGTAACCATTTTAATTTCATTGATACCGCTTGTATCAATATTTGCTTCATCCAATTTTGCAACCACTGCATCATCGGGAACATTATTTCCCATCTCTGCGGGAAAGTGAAAACCTAATATAAACATGTAATTCTCCTACTTTTTTGTTTTGTTATTTTTTTTATAATGGAAGCGATGGCTTGCCTTCGCTCAAGTGCTGCCATGAAAGTTGCAACATCAAAGTACTCTCTGCCAAAGCCAAGGCATCGGTTCCGAAGCGATGGCAGTTTAACCGCCATACTCTGCTAAAGAATTAAGCCTCTGCCGCTTTACCGATATTATCGATATCCGCCTCTTCTTCAAGACCGTATTTCATAATAAGCGCTTCAAGTTCATCCATCTCTAAAGGAGTAGGAATTACTTTCATATCGTTGTTGATAATCTTACGTGCAAGTTCTTTGTACTCTAACGCCTGATCGGCTTTTGGGCTGTATTCAACAACCGTCATACGACGAATCTCAGCTCTTTGAACGATGTTGTTACGCGGTACGAAGTGAATCATTTGCGTACCCAAATCACGTGCCAAAGCCCATGCAAGGTCGTATTCAAAGTCAGTCATACGAGCGTTACAGATAAGACCTGCAAGACGAACGCCGCCTGTGTTGGCGTATTTTAAAATACCTTTAGAGATGTTATTTGCAGCATACATTGCCATCATCTCACCGGACATTACGATATAAATCTCTTGCGCTTTACCCTCACGAATCGGCATAGCAAATCCGCCGCAAACAACGTCGCCAAGAACGTCATAAGATACGAAGTCAAGACCTTCAGCCTCATAAGCACCCTCTTCTTCAAGAAAGTTAATCGCTGTAATAACACCGCGACCTGCACAACCAACCCCTGGCTCAGGTCCGCCTGACTCAGTACAGTTAATCCAACCATGCGGAGCTTCGGGAGCAAATATACCTGCACCCGGTTTAAGTGCGTCTTCAAGCTCTAAATCCTCAACCGTACCCATTTCCGCAGCAAGCTGTAAAATAGTGTTTTGAGCTTTTTCATGTAAAATCAGACGAGTAGAATCCGCTTTAGGATCACACCCGACTATCATAATATTTTTATCAAAGTAATAAGCCATTGAAGCCAACGTGTTTTGGGATGTAGTTGATTTACCGATCCCGCCTTTTCCATAAAATGCAATCTGACGAAGTGCAGCCATATTTTCTCCTTAATTTAAGATATAAAAAATCTACCCGATTTGTAATTTTCATATCGATTGTCTTACAAACTAGTATGTGCATTCTCTGTTCTATGTTTTTACGGCACTAAAAAATGACAAAATACAATTCATACCGACAATGAAACAAAATGTTGACAAATTTGTAAGAATGAATTATGCAGAAAGTCAACTTATTTGATGTTGTAGCTTTCATGCAGCACTGCGAAGGCAAGCCATCGCTTCCGAGAGAGTGTATGATGTCATGACAACAATGGAACCGATGGCTCTGCCTTCGGAAGTGCGTACATAAAAGCATTTTTTAAAAATAATCAGCTAAAATATCCACATGCATAAACACATAAAACTCCCACATATTGACGCTTTTGGGCACTATCAGTTTGTCACTTTTAGAACAAATGAGAGCATTGATGAATACGTATCAAAAATCCTGAATGAGCGAAACCTAAAAAGTTCTGTAAGACAGTATAAAATAGACACTTATTTGGACGGCTAGATAAACGGCGCTTTTTTGAACGGCAGTGTGTTGGAATATCTATACAATTTTCTAAAAAGTTTCAATGATGATATTTATGAACCAATCTCTTTTGTCATCATGCCAAATCATGTACATGTATTGTTCAAACAGATAAGTTCATTGCAAGACACTGTCCGCATTATAAAGTCAAAAAGTGCGAGAGATATTAACAACATGTTAAAGAGAAACGGCAAGTTCTGGGCAAGTGAATATTATGATAAAGTCATCCGTGATGAAGAACATTTTGTAAAAGTTTATGAGTATATCAAAAACAACGCACCAAAAGCCGGACTGAGTTTGGATGGCAGATTTTATTCAAAATATGAAAGTGATTAGGCGAAGGCAAGCCATCGCTTTGGAACCGATGCCTTGGCTTCGGCAGAGAGTGCTTGAGTATTACAACTTTCAAGACATCACTTGAGCGAAGGCAAGCCATCGCTTCCGAAAGAGCATAAACCATCGCTTTGGAACCGATTCTTTATACTCGTGGCTGAGTGCTTGGCTTCCGAAAAAATTTATTAAAGATGGAAGTGGTAAATGCTTAAGTGTGTACGCTTGAGTCCGCGTCTTGTGTAAAACTTCAGGGCGTTGTCGTTGTTTACGTCTGCTGCGAGTTGGATACGTTTGTATCCGTATTCGTAAGCCAAAGCTCTCATTTTATTTATCAAACGGCTTCCCACTCCCATCACTCTGTAATCTTCCCTTACAACCAAATCTTCAAGCTGACCGATAAAACTTCCCTCAGCGCTCGATATCAGGCGCTGCATGGTGAGCATGCCCACTACCTGATTTTCATGTTTTGCCACAAGAAGGTCGCTTCCATCAGCTTCATACAGTTGTTTGAGTCCTGCATACTGTTTGTCAAAATCTATCTCAAAATCAGACTCAATCGCAAACAAAATCCCAAGCAGTCCTGCCATCTCTTTTAAATCTTCCTCTTTTGCGTTTTCAATCGTAATGCCCGACTTCATGTTCAGGTCGCATATCTCAGGGTCTAAGATAGAGATAACTTTTTTTGCATGTTCATTCAATGGATTTCCTAATATATAGAGTGTGTTTAAGTTCAATAAATTTGCCAAACTCTCCGGCAATTCCGTTATCTTATTTTCGTCAATATCCAGCTGAATCAGTTTTGTGCAGAGTCCTATTTCAGAAGGAATTTCACTTATCTTATTTGAAGAATAGCATAGATTTTCAAGTATTTTCGAGGGAGGAAGCAAGAACTCTTGAAGTCCGCAGCTCTCACATGAGAGCTCTTTTAAACAGGGAGCAAAATCATCGCTCATGGCAAACTCCTCCAAAGGGTTCTCATCAAGCGTCAACGCCTCAAGAGAACTCAAACCGTGCAGATGCAAAGATGTGAGTTTGTTTGCCGTAAAATTCACCTTTTTTACGTTCAGCGCAAAAAAAGCCTCGTCTACCGTTTGCAGATTATTGTCTGTGATTTCTATCTCTTCGAGTGAGACCAAACCAGAAACAGTATCTGGAAGTTCACCGATGAGGTTTGTATTTAAATTGAGTCTCTGCACATTTCCCAAGACAGGAAGGAGATGAGAAATATCTTTTAAAAAGTTATTTGACATGTTAAGTGTTCGCAGCTCATTTTTCACTTCAAAAACGGCTCCGAGTTCTTTAAGCACGTTTGCGCTCATATCTAAAACTCGCAACTCTTTACATGTAAGTAAAACTGCAATGTCTGAGATTTTATTTCCGCTTGCATTTAAAGAGCGCAGAGATGTACTGCCGAGGAAATCCGGCAACGCTTCAAATAGATTTCTTCTGATATCAAGATTGCTTAAAACAGAGAGATTTTTCATAGATGCAGGCAGAGTCGTGAGTTTATTGTTTGCTAAATTCAGAACCGACAATTTTGTCAGAAGCCCAAAATTATCGGGAAGATTTTTAAGCGCATGAGAGCTTAAATCAAGGCGTGTTATCTCATGCGGTGAAGTTACATGTTCTTCGATTGCCCCGTATTGGTCAAGCCAAGTTTTCAGTCTGTCCCATTCATAATCGTACATGTCAATCTTCCTCACCCAATCTTCTGATTCGCTCCAGTCTCTGCTCAATCACGTAAGCAATCTCCTCATAATCAAATTTGCCGAATACATTCATGTCATACACTTTCAGTAAAGCCCCGCGGCAGCAGCTTTTGTTGCACTCACTCACCAGTTTTTTAGCTTTTTTAAACGGCTGTGCTGTATTTTGAAATATATCTATTGCCTGTGCAACGCTTTTTTGCCCGCACTCGCAAATCTCCATCTCAAGAATTTGTTCTTTGTTTTTCATAACACTCGGGTTTTACAACCCTTTTTCCTCTTTATAAGCATTTGCATATTCCACGGCTTCAACCAGTTTTGCCGCCAACTCCGGCATTTTTACATGGTTTGTCCAGACCGTATCTTCAACAATGTCATGAATCTCTGAGGCAATCTCTACAGCCAAACGCTTTCGTCTTGCCAACTCTTTTTTAAAATCTTTCATCTCTTCACTCATTGTTATCTCCTCATGTTTTTATTTTTATTTTGGAACCGATGCCTTGGCTTCGGCAGAAAGCGTTTGAATGTTCTAACTTTCATGACAGCACTTGAGCGAAGGCAAGCCATCGCTTCCGAATTTTCTACAATGAAAATGCATATATATTTTCAAACTTTACGCTGCTTTTTCCTCTTACCATGTGGACAAAATGCTGCTTCTTTTCAAAATTGTATTTTTCATACAAATTAACTACATGTTTTACTCCAAGAGGTATATCCGCTACAACTTTTTTCAGACCGCGAAAATAGAGTACGCCCCGCATCATCTTTATAGCTTCATCGTCATGCCCCTCTCTTACCTGCCAAGGACCGAGATATACATTGCGCGCATTCACGACACTTTAGTGCTGAAAACTGTTTGGAAGTGTAAACTTTAGCGAGGAGTTTCTATCCATCTCCTGCATCAAAAAATCCATTCTGTTTTCACCGAACGTCTCCTTGTCTATTTTGGAGATAACCGACTCAAAATTTTCACTGTCAAGCTCTTTTGCGTTTGCATTCGTAAAGCTAAAAGGTGGAACTTTCCCCACATTTACAAAACGCCCTACTTCCATTTTCGACTCAAACCCGTAACGCTCAAAAAAAGAGACCATATGAGGATTTGCGTGAATATAGATATTTTGATACTCGCTTGAGAGAGAACCTATGAGTGTCTCAAACAATCTTTTGCCGACTCCCGCTCTTTGGTGGCGGCTTGAGACCATAAAGTACTTAATCATTGCAGAGTTTTCAAACTCTATAGCCATAACTGCCCCTACAAGTTCGCCCTCTTCATACGCACCGTAACAGAGGTGTGCCGAGTGCATCATCATAAGTTTTACATGATAGCCGTCAACCAGCCAGCCTACCTCATCGGCAATAGATACGAGTTTACTGACATCCGCAAATTTAAGCCAACCTATAAACATAAACTCTCCATATACAGACTAACTAACTCGTTATCGTTTAGCACCTTTTTTCTTGATGTGACAATCTCGCGGATACTCGGAAGCAGATTTTGAAGCGAAGCTTTGTCCGCGTTGATTCCAAACTGCTTCAAATGGTACAAAATCGTTCCCGTTCCCGAATGCTTTCCGATTGGAAACTCCCTGACACATCCTACCTCTTGCGCATCAAACGGCTCATAAGCATGTGGGTTTTTCATCATACCATCAGCATGAATGCCGCTTTCATGAGAAAATATATGCTCGCCTACAATCGGGGCACTCGGAGAGAGGCTTACTCCTGCGGCACTGGCTACCAAAGATACAAGATTTTTTATCTTAAGCGAATCGACTTGGCGAGACTGCCCGTATAAGTGTTTTAACGCCATAGAGAGCTGCTCAAACGAAGCATTGCCCGCTCTCTCGCCCAAACCTATAACAGTAGTATTTACACTAACAGCTCCAGCGTCAAGCCCGCTTAGAGCATTTGCATTTGCCAATCCGAAGTCGTTGTGTGTGTGCATCTCGATATCAAGAAGATTCAGCGATGTAAGATGTTTTATATTTTGATACGTTACGCTGGGAGTTAAAATCCCGACCGTATCGCAGTATCTAAACCTCTGAGCACCCAGTTCGCTTCCTAAAGTCATAATCTATTTAATAAACTCCAAAGAACCGCGTGAGCTGTCTTCTCCGCCGATACAAACAAACAAACCCTCTTGTTTGGCTTCTGTTATAACCCGCTCTAACTCTTTTAACATGTAAGACTTGTTGCCGCCGAATTTTAAATCTATGAGAATATCCGAAACAGGTATGGACAAATCAACGCTTTTCACACCGCAGTTAAGCGATGCTTCCAAATCGCTCATCTTTGCACGGTTCCAACTCATCATACGCAGATCCAGACCGAGTGCAAGCAACTCTTTTATATCTTCCCTCTCACGTTCTCCCATAGCGGGTATGCCGATTTCAAGTTCATCACTGCCGCACTCATAAAGCGCAGTGGCAATTGCGAGTTTCTCTTTAGTGTTAAATGCTACGTACGGAGCTTGTTCACCGTCACGCAGTGTGGTGTCGTTAATCAGTGCCAATTTCTACTCCTTTCTTTTGGAAGCGACCGAAGCCAAGGCATCGGTTCCATGTATTACACTTCTTTCGGAAGTGATGGTTTATGCTCGTTGTTGCGTGCTCATCCACCCTCTGGAAGCGATGGCTTGCCTTCGCTCAAGTGCTGTCATAAAAGCTGCAACATTCAAACGCTTTCCACCGAAGCTAAAGCATCGGTTCCTAGTTTACTTCTAACTCTTCTGAAAGATTGAAGTATTTTCTAGCCGCTTTTAAAACAGAAGCCTCTATCGGCTGATATGCATAACTCTGGTCTGCAACCAACCCCGCGCGAGCCAAATCATCCTGCGGACATCCGCCTATTTTGGCAGTTAAAATCAACTTGCAGTCTTTAAGTTTTTCCAAAATCGGTTCCATAGGATTTGCGCCGTCGGGTCCTGCGCAATACTCATAATCGAGCTTGCGGTGATGAATAAATCTTATACCTTTATCTCCCGCTTCATAAATCAAAAATTCTCTAACTGAACCGAAGTGCTGATTTATCATTCCCTCGCCCGCACTCGTAACGGCAACTAAAATTGTCTCTCCGTCAGAACTTAGGTTCTCTTTTTCCTGTCTCACGCGCTCGTTTGCACGGTCAAGAAAAAATCTAAACTCCTCTATCTTTGCCTGAGACTCTTGACGGGCTTTAATGTTGTAGTGACTCTCTAACTCATCAAAACTCATAGAAGAGAAGACATCTTTTGTAAACTCTTGACCTCTGTCTTCGCCTATAAGTCCGACGGCATCCGCACGGCATTGACGGCAGTGCTCCATAAGTTTCATATCCATTCCGCACGCTTCTTGAGCTTCCATCTGCTCTTGGTCGGTTGCACTTTTTACACCGCCAAGTCCAAATGCAGTTCCGTGCTCAGGCTCGGATATTATCGGCATGATGTTATGCAAAAAGACACCAATCTCTTTGAGTTTACGAGAAACTTCAGGCAAGTGTCTGTCGTTAATGCCCGGAATTAAAACCGAGTTTGCTTTTATGAGAATACCGTTTTCAACACACTTTTTCATACCTTCAAGCTGACGTTCCAACAGTATTTTAGATGCCTCTTTCCCGTAAACTCTTCTGTTATCATAAAAAATCCACGGATAAATTTTTGAACCGATTTCGCCTGTCGTATCGACACTGTTTATTGTAACCGTCACATGGTCAATGTTGTATTTGACAAGCTCATCCACAAATGCAGGCAGTTCCAAACCGTTAGTGGATAAACAGAGTTTCAAATCGGGTGCTTTCTCTCTTACAAGTTCAAATGTTTTAAAAGTTTTTTTAGGGTTTGCCAGCGCATCTCCGGGACCTGCAATGCCAAGAACACTTAATCTCTGAACTTCGCCGCCGACATACATCACTTTTTTAGCCGACTCTTCGGGTGTTAGTCTCTCACTAGTTACACCAGGACGGCTCTCGTTTGAGCAGTCATATTTTCTGTTACAGTAGTTGCACTGAATATTACATGCGGGTGCGACCGCTACATGTATTCTTGCATAGTGATGATGCGCACCCTCTGAGTAACATGGATGATTATGAATCTTATCTTTAATATCTTGCGGCATATATGCTTCTGCCGAATTGCTTGAACTACAGCTCATTCTAGTTCCTTTAAATGTGTAAGTTTAGGAATTCAAATGACCTTGCTTCATGCAGCTACAATCATTTTATTAAAAGTAATTGTGCAATTGATGTTCTAGGAGAATTTTTTCTATTTAATGCTAAAGAGTGACAATTTTGTATTTTTTGGTATGAAACAGCGATGTTTTATGCTCTCTTGGAAGCGATGGCTTGCCTTCGCCGTAATGTCATGAAAGTTACAACATCAAAACACTCTCATAGCGAAGGCAAGCCATCGCTTCCTAAGACCCTGTTAAAAATGATTGTGCGCTAGAACATGATATGCATTTCTCAAATTAAACTAACGAAAGGATATCTATGAAAATCGCAATCCCGCTTAATAAAGATTTGACGCTTTATAACGACAACCCTTATACCGCGCCGAAATTTGCCGTCTATTTTATAGAGGGCAGTAAAACAAATGTTAGCTTTAAGATGCTCAAGATTTTAGACAATCCAAGATATATCGAAGTTAGTGACGGAGTTGAAGAGATTCAAAAAAAGTGTGCTTGCGACGTAGAGCGTCAAGTTGACATGCAGCATATCTGTGAGCACTACTCGATACTTGAAACTATCGGAAGCTGCAGCTATCTACTGGCTGTAAAGTATTGTCACAATACCTATAAAACATTAAAAAACGGCGGTGTTAAAGTCTTTAAAATTCCGTCTATTATTAAAAAAACCGAAACAGCGATAAAAAACTTTCTTATAAGAACTTCCTTTGCAAATAGAATTCAAAGCATACACGATGCATCTTGAGACTCTGTTTCGTAAAATAACTTGCTACACGGGAAAAGGATGCCACTAATGAGTGAAATAATACAAACTATAAAAAAAGAGCTGCGCAATCAGACAACAGTGCCGTACTTTGGATTGGGCATATTTGAAAACACCAAAACCAAAGAGGGCGAGCAGATGCCTTATGATTCGGATTCGCTGATACTTATGATGAACAGCGGTCGTCCTATGAGCCAAAGACTTATGTTTGAGTACTCACGTGCGGCTATGCACCTTGAGCAGCGCCGCGGAGTCGATTACATACAGCAGCTTACAAATCATATATATACCAAAGATTTTGCACCCACGCCTTTGCAAAAAGCTATAGTTGACATGTTACCCAGATATCTCATAGACACCAACCGTGATTCAAAAATTCAGGAGTTACTGGCTTACGAGCCGCACTCTCTTATAGTCGGAAAAGCCCGTATTATGGCAGATAAGAACCGCTATGAAGTGTACGACTATGACGTAGAAAATAAGAAATATTTTTTGGTTGATGACGAGGTGCTTGATGATGCCAAGAAAATTCTGTTTAAACCGATGGGTTCAACTCTTCCTGAGCCCAATTTTATAATTTCCGATGCCGATTACGTTGACTGGCTTACCGAAGCCATGGGCGGATTTGCACTGCCGAGTGTTCTAAAGACATACAGAAAAACTAAAAAGTATCTCTTTTTAGGCACTTCTTTTGACAGAGATACGGACAGAATGGTCGCCAACGAACTTACGCTGAACTTGGAGGGCGGCTATGTTATCAGCGACAAAGAGCTTGGCAAAAAAGAGAAAAAGTTTGTGCACAAACACAATCTTGAAGTTTTAAACATGTCACTTGAAGAATTTACCCAAATATTTGTATAAAAAGGATTTGCTATGCCGATGATTCCAACAGTAAAAGACCGTTCACAAAGGGGCGAGCGTTATTTTGATCTCTTCTCAAAGCTTATGAACGACCGAGTTATCATGATAACCGAACCGATTGATGATTACATGATGGGCATTATAGTCTCTCAACTGCT
Organism: Sulfurimonas sp.; assembly: GCA_002899765.1. Classification (GTDB taxonomy): domain Bacteria; phylum Campylobacterota; class Campylobacteria; order Campylobacterales; family Sulfurimonadaceae; genus Sulfurimonas. The sequence goes on from PPDH01000028.1 coordinate 209,150, forward strand.
TTATCTTGAAGCGGAGGATTCTGACGAGCCGATTCACATGTATATCAGCTCTCCGGGGGGTTCGGTTATGGCGGGGCTTGCCATTCTTGATACGATGGAGCTTATAAATGCGCCTGTTTACACCTATGCCATGGGAATGGTCGCATCAATGGCGGCAGTACTTTTTGCCTGCGGTCACAAAGGACACCGCTACATCATGCCAAATGCGGAGGTGATGATTCATCAGCCCTTAGGCGGAGCTTCAGGGCAGGCAAGCGACATCGAAATTCAGGCAAACCACATTTTAAATCTAAAAAAAAGACTCTATAAAATTCTTGCAAAGGCGACAAAACAACATGTTAAAACTATTGAGAAGCAGAGTGACCGTGACAACTATTATGAGGCGATTGAAGCGATTAAATTTGGATTGGCCGACAAACTACTAGAAAAAAATATTAAAAAGGATGCGTAGTGAATCAGGAAAAAAGTTGTTCGTTTTGCGGACGCAAACAGAGTGTTGTCAAAAAAATGTTCTCATCCGAAAAGACGCATATCTGCAATGAGTGCGTAACTACATGTGCAAATATTTTGCAAAAAGAGATAAAGTATGAACAGCATGCGCAGATGCATGAAAAACTTCCAAAACCCCAAACAATAGTCGAGTATCTAGACAAACACATAATCGCTCAAGAGGATGCAAAAAAAATTCTGGCGGTGGCGCTTTACAACCACTATAAAAGAATAGAAAATCCTGTTTACAACAACGTTGAACTTGAAAAAAGCAATATTTTGCTGCTTGGACCAACGGGAAGCGGCAAAACGCTTTTGGCAAAATCGCTGGCCCGCATTATGAACGTGCCTTTTGCCATAGCCGATGCAACTGCACTGACAGAAGCGGGTTATGTGGGGGAGGATGTCGAGAGCATTTTATCACGTCTGCTTGCCGCGGCAAACTATGACATCGAGCTTGCTCAAAGAGGCATAGTCTATATAGACGAAATCGATAAAATCGCCAGAAAAACGGAGTCTTCCACCATGGGGCGTGATGTGTCGGGTGAAGGCGTTCAGCAGGGACTTTTAAAGATACTAGAAGGTGCGGAGGTGTATGTTCCGCTCAAGGGAAGCCGCAAAAACTCTACGACAGAGACGGTGCTTTTTGACACAAAACATGTCCTTTTTGTCTGCGGCGGCGCATTTGTGGGATTAGTCCCCGATAAGCATACGAAAAAATCAAACAGAGTCGGTCTTGGCTCTGCGCAAAGCACTCAAACCAAAGACGTTAAAGTAGATCAAAAAGCGCTTGTTCATTATGGAATTATTCCCGAATTTATAGGGCGTATTCCCGTTATCGCACAGCTTAAAGAGTTGAACATAGAGCAGATGGTACAAATTTTAAAAGAGCCTGACAATGCCCTTATAAAACAGTTTCAGGCACTCTTTGAGATGGACGGAATCACTCTGAATTTTGAAGAAGAAGCGTTAAAAGCGATAGCTAAAGAGGCAGTTGAAAAAGGCGTGGGGGCTAGAGTGCTTAGAGGAATCATAGAAGAGATAATGCTGCCTCTGCAATTTTCCTGCCCTTCGGATGAAAATTTGCGTACATGTACAATAACCGAAGCAATGCTAAAAGATGAAACAAAAAAACCAATTTTAACCTACAAAAAAGAGAAGGAAGCATAATGCGTGTATATTTAGACAACAATGCCACAACAAAAATCGACCCGCTTGTAAAAGTGAAAATGCAGCCGTTTTTTGAAGATTTGTACGGAAATCCAAATTCGCTTCATCAATACTGCATGGAAGTAAGACCTGCTTTAAACGAAGCGCTTGGCAACATGTACGATGCTCTTAACGCACCAAATGAGGATGACATAATTGTCACTTCTTGTGCGACGGAGAGTAACAATAGTGTACTAAAAGGTATATATTTTGAGTATATTGCCAAAAATCCTGACAAAAACCACATCGTAACGACATCCGTAGAGCATCCGTCCATATCGGATACTTTGATGTTTTTAAAGGATTACGGCGTTGACATTACCTTTGTTGACGTGAACGAAAACGGAGGAGTATCCGCTCAAGCAATCAAAGATGCCGTAACCGATAAAACAGTGCTGATATCCATGATGTGGGCGAATAATGAAACGGGAATAATATTTCCGGTTGAAGAGATAAGCAGATTTGCAAAAGAGAACAAAATACTTTTTCACACGGACGCAGTTCAGGCTATAGGAAAAGTTCCGCTTGATTTGACAAAGGTACATGTCGATTACCTTACATTTTCCGCCCATAAATTTCACGGACCAAAAGGAGTCGGCGGACTCTACGTAAAAAAGGGTAAAAACCTGCCAAATCTTCTTCACGGCGGAGAGCAGATGGGCGGCAAACGTGCGGGAACTTTAAATGTGGCATATATAGTCGGCATGGGACTTGCGATGAAGCAGGCGATAATACATGTAGAAATTATGAACTCTAAAGTTCGTGCTCTTCGCGACAGGCTTGAAGATGCGATTTCGGAGATTCCCGACTCTTTTGTAGTAGGTCAAACGGAGATGCGAACACCAAATACAATATTGATATCCCTTCGAGGTATTGAAGGCGAATCTATGCTGTGGGATTTAAATCGTGCAGGTATAGCCGCTTCAACAGGCAGCGCTTGCGCGTCTGAGTCTCTTCATGCAAATCCTATTATGAACGCGATAGGCAAAGACCCTGAACTCGCTCATACCGCTATACGTTTATCGCTCTCCAGATTTACAACGGAGGACGAAATTGACTACACCATAGACGTGTTTAAAAAAGCCGCCCAGAGACTGCGTGCCATATCTTCAACTTATGCCTATACAAACGCTGTTGCCTAAAAGCTTTAACCGCATTTAGGCTCTTCTTGAACCTCTTTTTTAATGCCGCGCATACTCAATGAAATATCCTTGCGGTATTTTTTCTCTCTAAAAGAGGGAGACTCCGGTTTATAAACCTCTTCATTTAAAAAATGCTCTTCGAACTCTTTTGTAAAGGGCATATCCCAGGTTATACAACCTATGCTCGGACATATTGCCGCACATTGAGGATTCTCAAACACTCCGACACACTCGATACATTTTTCCTGATGCACATAGTAGCGGCTCTCTCCCGTAGGATTACTCATATCGTCAACTATCGCATTAACGGGACAATTTTGCAAACAGGCATCACATGTAATGCAGCTTTCATCGATTATAACAGCCATTACGCACTCCTTTTTTCTGATTTGTTATAAATTCTAAGCAACCAAGGAGCAGGCGCATCTTTTAGCAAATCCTGCAGTTTTAAAATGGCATCTGCGATTTTTTCTCCCTCACTGGCACGTACCGGATAGACACCCGAACTTTGAATCATCTTTGATGCGGTAGGCCCAATCTGGGTGCAATACATAATATCTGCCTCTTTGATGGTATCTATCTTATAGTTGAGCTTCTCTTTTTCTCCCTCAAGCTCCATTGAGCTGTCTATCACTTTTAGAAACTCGGCGCTGTTTTTTGAAACATTATAAAGATAAAACAGTTTAGACCAGCCAAAATGCCGATCTATAAACTCTCCGCTTGATGATGCAAAAGCTATTTTCATAATCTCATCCTTTTTTACTAAATAGCTACATTTGCATTTGACTCGCGCAGATTCATACCGATTTCTTGGATAAAAGGCTGAGCCTTAATTGAAGGGAGCATCAAACCTTTTTTCTTATGCTCACGGATTTTATATTTCCCGCTTTCGTTTCCTGACATGTAGTACTCTTCAAAATCTACGGTATATGGCATATCCCACACGATAGACCCCTCAGTCGGGCAAGCCTGCGCACATCTTGGCGTATCGGCATGACCTACGCACTCTACGCAACTTTCAACCTTTACGTAAAAGCGCTCGCCTACATACGGATTTTTCTCATCACTCTCGCCGAGTATTGCGGCAACAGGACACTCAGGGGCACAATCGCCACAGTTTATACACTCATTAGTTATCATTACAGCCATTTTTTTCTCCTAATATTAAGTTCAATAATCAATTTGCATCTTCTGTTCTAGAAAACTATTTTTAAATAATCTCTCTTTTTATGTCTTTTATACTGCGTTACATCAGATATAAAATAACATTTTTGTCAATCGCTGCTTCAAAATGTTTAAGCAGCATATCCGCCGTTGAAGTAGAACATAGATGACATCCTGAACATGCGCCGAGATAATTGAGCCATATCTGGGGCTTTTCTCCCGAAATATAATTTACAAGTCTTATTCCGCCTCCGTCTCCTAAGAGAGCAGGAGTTATTTTGGTATCTATCAGGTTTTGAATCAGCTCTTTTTGGGCAAAATCACTCAGGAGATAAAAAGAGTCGTTTTTAACTCCTCCTATTGCAGAGTTGCTGACATAAGTAATAATTGCCTGAGCTTGGGCATTAGAGTTGTGGGCTGCTGCAATCAGATATCTCATCGCTTCTAATATATTTCCCTCTTCTCTATAAAGCATTCCTGTTTTTAACTGGGCATCTGCCTCTTTTTTATGGTGTTCTAACGCATTGTTTAAAATATTGCTCATGCTGTTTTCCTTTTCACATCTATTTTAAAGAATATGCATTTATTATTCTAGAACTGTTTATGCATATTAATTTTATTAAAGCAAAACGGAGAATTAAAATGAACTACGAATTAGTAAAAAGAGAGCTGTTAAAGCACGCGAGAAATGCTTTTGAAAAGGCTTCTACAATAAGCCAGAACCAAAGAATTGAAGTCTATTTAGAGAGCGATAAGGCAAAAATTTCCGATGCGCTTGAAGAGAGTTAGGAGATTGTATATACGGATGAAAAAAAGCTTTGCTATCAGATATACGGATACAACTTTTTGGAAGATGAGATAAAAGCATGGATTGATTATGCGAGGGTTTTAGAGCCAAGCGAAGATGGACTTAAGCCTCAAGAACCGAGCGATATCGAACTCTCCATTCGTGAACTAATAGGCAATATAGCAAAAGAGAGAGGTATAAAGAATGAAGATGTAAGCTCTAACGAGGTCTTTGCAAACCTTCCCTCAAATTTACTCGGAGCGATTGAAGAGCAAATATTTGAATACTGGTGGGGTGCGGATGAAGAAGAAAACGGCAAAAAACTGGCACTTAAACAGATAGATAATGCACTAAATCTTTAAAATTGCATTAAATGAAGATATTTATGATATAATTCGACTCCAAATTTTAAAGAAAGTAGGTGATGTGATATGCCAGGTATCGTACTACGCAGTGATGATAATTTTGATGCATCTTACCGCCGTTTCAAGAAGCAGACTGACCGTAACTTAATTGTTACCGAAGCTCGTGCTCGTCGTTTCCACGAAACGAAAACTGAAAAGCGTAAGAAATTCTTAATAGCATCTCGTAAGAAAATGCTCAAGCGTCTTTATATGATGAGACGCTACGAATCACGCCTCTAATATAAGCCTTCGGGCTTATATATCTCCCTCCATTTTAATCTAAGATTTAATTACAATTTCCCATACATCTCATTATAAAACGATAGCGCATGTCTATCACTCATTGAAGCTATATAATCAGCAATAACCCTATGCTTATTTCTACTCTGCAGTTGCATGCGGTAAAATTTCGGCAGCATCTTAGGCTCTTCGTTTAAACCGCTGTAGAGACCTTTTATAGCTTGTTTACCGGCAAACATCTTTATCATAATATCTTTATGTTGATAAAGTTTTGAAAAGAGTAATTTTTTGAGTTTTTTTATCTCCGATTCAAGTTCAGGTTCAAAACCGATAGGCAGTGCTGTTTTGCTATCAAGCGTTGCGCAGAGTATCGCAGAGTTATCAACTTTATCTTTTGAGTACTCTATAAGCGAATAGACCAAACGGTTGATGAGATGTGAAACAAATCTATAGCGAAACATCTCATCTTCCTGCTCCTGCACCCCCTCTTTTTTTACCTTTTCTAAAATCTCTTTTATCAACTCGCTCTCTTGTAAATCATCAAAGCTAATCAGTCCTGAATTAACGCCGTCATCTATATCATGAGTTATATAAGCAATCTCATCGGCACGGTCAACTATCATAGCCTCTATACTTGGATGGGTCTCAAGATGAAACTGCTCATCTATAATCGGGGGCAAAAAACTTTTTTTATATGGATAAGAGTGCTTGAGTATCCCCTCCAGCGTTGCAAATGTAAGATTTAACCCGTTAAAGTCGTTATATCTCTTCTCCAGCGATGAGACGACCCTGAAGCTTTGAAAATTATGGTCAAATCCGTTTTTAAAACCCTCATGTTTTAAACACTCATCAAGCGTATCTCCGCCTATATGCCCAAAAGGCGTATGTCCTAAATCATGTGAAAGTGCAATCGCCTCAGCCAATGACTCACTTAACCCTAAATGAGACGTAATTGAACGCGCAATCTGGGAAACCTCTATAGAGTGTGTAAGGCGTGTACGAAAAAAATCACCCTCCTGGTTTAAAAAAACCTGCGTCTTATACTCTAATTTTCTAAAACTTCCGGAGTTAATAACTCTGTCTCTATCTCTTGCAAAAGGATTTCTAAAATCTTTATCTATTTTATAAAATCTATAATGCGCTTCCATACCATACCTCTTTTTATGCTTTTATTACCTGATTTCTTCCCGCTTTTTTTGCTTTATACAAGGCATTATCGGCTCTTTTCATAACGGCAAACGGATCTTTATCTTTGGAGCTTTTTTGTACAACTCCTGATGAAATATTTATATATATTGTTTTAGAGCTATTCTTATTCCTAACACTAAAAGGACTTTTTGCAATGGTGTCTCTTAATATATCCGTATGCGTGTAAGACTCATCTGCATCTTTTGATGGGAAAAGCAGTACAAACTCTTCTCCTCCATACCTGTAAGCCTTTCCGCCGCCTCCGATATTTGCAAGCTTTGAAGCAACCATCTTTAAAACCTCATCACCCGTATCATGCCCGTATGTATCGTTAAACTTCTTAAAATGGTCAATATCTATCATGGCAAGCGAATACTTCATCCCCAATTTTGCCATATCTTCTACCAGCGCTCTTCTTCCTGGAAGTGATGTCAACTCATCATAAAAAGCCAGCCGATAGGACTCTCTTATAAGCAAAATAAAGACAATTATACCGATTGCAAGCATTGAGAGCTCATTAGCATGAGGTTCTCTTACAAAATAAAAACCTGCGTAAAAAGTTATAGCAATTACCAAGAAAGAACCATTATAGAGCAGGTATCTGCTAAACATTAGGAGTATACTTATTATAAAGAGTACAAAAATAGCAACTGCGACGGATAAATCCTGCAGCGGATAAAAAGATGCCATAAAAAACTTCATTTTGAAAAAAGCTATCAAATCACTGTTTGGATAAGCGATGAAATAAGAGACGGCTCCTATCTCAAGTAAAAAGAAAAGAATTTTTAAAATACCCCAAATTGAGAAAAGACCCCTCTCTCTTAGAGATAAAAACAGAAGAAGATGAAGAGGATAGAGCACGGAAACATATAAAAAGAGATTTGTCGCTTTTTTTGCATCCAAATACTCAAATCCAAGATTTATCAGTAATAAAGGTACGATTATAAATATAAATCTATTGCGGTTAAAATGCCATGAAACCCACAAAATAAGTGCGCTTATGGCATAAAAAAGGTAAGGTGTCAGATTTAATAAAATACCGGGAATCTTAGACTCATAAAATGCTATAAGTACAAATACCAAAGATATAAAAAGCTGTATTGATATATTTAGTACTACTGATTTTATGGAATTCATAGATGCCTTTTATATAAGATATACCGTTGCGCAACGATTTACGCTTTTTTCAAAAACTCTGTTTTTAAATAAATTTTAGTTCCGTTTACACGCCCCTCTACATGTCCCTCTACATCTTGAGGAATTGTAATATTTTTAACCATAGTGCCTCTTTTTGCCGTAAAACCTGCACCCTTGACTTCTAAATCTTTGATAATCACAACACTGTCTCCTGCACTCAGAACAACACCGTTAGAGTCTCTTAGAACTGCACTCTGTGACTCGTCTTTCAAGCCTGCATCAGCCCAAGCTTTTATATCATCTTCCATGTAAATCATATCAACAAGATCTTCTCTTCCCAAAGCTTTTAGCAATCTATATGACATAACCGCAACCGCAGGAACAGCGCTCCACATACTGTCATTTAAGCAGTTAAAGTGTGTCTCATCCATTTTGTCAGGATTTTGAATCTGCTCTTTACATGTTGAACATACGTATATTGACTGCTCTGCACTTCCATCAGAGGGTGCAACCTCTAAAGCACTGAGTCCTTCACTGCTTCCACAAAGTTCACATGTACCGCCGCTTCTAACTTCTAACTCTTTTTCTACACTCATTTTTTTCTCCATAATTATTTTTTAAATTCTAAAATAGCTTCATCGCTTGATGATTTTGATTTTGTATTATCAAAGGCTTTTTGCGCCTCTTCTTCACTATAATTTCTACATTTTTCTATTATCTGCGGATCGTCATTAGGTCCTATTTTTTCGCACATTGCAAAATTAAACTCGAAGTATGAACATCCGCTAAATAAAAAACTGCCTATTAAAATATACTTCCACATGAACTCAACCTTTTTTAATTATCAAATCTAAATATTTTGAGGGTGTCTTTCTCATCATCTCCTGTGCAAGCCATCTTATCTGAAAATAAGCGGCACCGCTGTCTCTAAGCGTTAGATAGTTTTTTAAACTTCTAAGGTTAAACGTAACTACCATATCGACTTTTACATTATCCGTAATGATATGCTTAAAGGCATCTCCTACATTACGCTTCTTTTTTCCCGCCTCGAGTGCTTCAAAGAGTGCCTCTGAATTACCTTTTAGCTCATCTAAAAGCGGCAGAGAACTCTTTGCTACGGCAATCTCGTTAAAGTTTTCTACTGTTTTTGATTGATATCTTAACTTATCGTAAATTGCACCTATTTCAATCCTGTTATACTCCGCATTACATGTCACAAACATATCAAAACTCAAAATTTTTTCTATAAAAAACTCTTTATTTTCTGTTGTCTGTGAAGCGACAAAAGCGTTAATAACAGAACTCATGGTGTAACGTGTGCTTCTAACGCTTATAGCCTGTATACGGTGACGTGCATGCTCTTGAAGTACGCCTCTACTGGTTCCTCTTATAAGAAAACTTATATTTGCATGTTCTAAAATAGAGTGGTGAAAATGGGTCCAAGCCAAATCATGGAGCAGATTTGACTCCTCTATATCATTTATCTTTTGACATGTTGCGTCATCGGGTATGTTGTTTTCAATGTATCGAATAGCCTCATTTTCACTGTTAAGAAAGGAGTCATAACATGTTCTAGCCGCCGTTTCAGCCACGCCTATGCCGGTCTCCTGCATTAAAACTACTTCAGGTTTTGAGTACTCTATCCCATAAACTTTTTCCATAATTTATATCCTGGATTAAACTAATAGCATTTTACAATAATAAACTTAGTGTATCTCTACCTAGATATGCTAAATCCAATACCAAATTTTTTTATGTAGTCATCATAATCGATTAGACTTTCGCCGTAACCGTTAAAAAGTTTTATATACAAAAATAGGTCATTTCTGCCAAACATCGGGTAGGTATAGTTTAACTCCGCGGAGCCCTTTTTATTAAAATTGTATCTAAACTTCATATTTACAAAATGTTTTTTATACGGCAGCATAAATTTAATATACCCATGTCCCATATAATTAATAAGCTCTGGATTATAGTCGTTTGTATTGGGCAGTCTTGCCCAAAGTTTTAACTCGCTAAAGAGCATTTTATACTGAAAAAAAATGCTGCCATTAATATAATTCCATGAACGTTCTTCTGCACCGCCCCTGCCGTTTGACTCATTAGCAAGTCCAAAGCGGAGTGCTTTAATAAATCTTTTATCATCCATACTAGAAGTAGGAAATATAACAAAAAACTCCGGTGCATAGTTTGATTCTCTAAAAAAAGCAGAATCTGAATAAAACTGCCAAAATGAATTTTGAGTATAATCTATTGAGTATATACCATCAAGTCCAAAAACATTTTTGGCAAAATCAAACTTTACGCTAAATTGAAATTCAGTTTCTGTTTTTTTTGCCTTATGACCGTTAGTGTCGCTATAGTTTCCGTTATAACGGTAACTTAAGGGCAAAAAATAGTTGGCATTATAGGCTTTAAAATTAAAAAGAGATTTTGCATACTGCTTTAAGGTATCTTCCGTTTCGCTGTCTTGCGGCTTTTCTAAAGAGTCATATAAAGCATCGTTTTCTACATAATTTGATGAAGCTTTAAGATTGAGGATTAAAAAAAGTATTAAAAATATTAGTTTCATCTATTCTATTTTTGAACACCGTTTAAGATAGGAACAAAATCACAATTTTCCAACTCTTCCCTTTCAATCAATGTTCCTCTTTTTTTAAAGCGGGTTATAATCTGTTTTGAACCTACCTGCATAGGAGCTATCAAGATTCCGCCTTCACAAAGTTGTTCAAAGATTTTTGCAGGAATCTCTTTTGCCGTTGCCGAAAAAAGGATTCTGTCATACGGAGCATACTGAGCCCAGCCGTTTTGTCCGTCATCAAGTTTTGTATGAATATTGCTAAAGCCTAATTTTCTAAAGCGTGCTTTTGCCTCTAATATCAAAGGCTCTATTCTCTCTATAGTAAAAACTCCGCGAAAAAGATGAGACAAAACAGCTGCCTGATAACCACTCCCACAGCCTATCTCCAAGACTCTATCCGCACCTTTTGGCTCCAGGTACTGAGTCATTTTTGCAACCGTCAAAGGTGAACTTATCCACTGTGCCGAGCCCATCGGCAAAGCATCCAATTTATACGCATTGTGTCTAAAACCCGCAGGAACGAACTCTTCTCTATTGGTTTTGGCAATTGCATTTTTAACACTCTCGCTTAAAGAAAATTTTTTGTGGCACTCATCAGCCAATTTTGCTGTTTTTGTCGCGGTAATTCTATCCAATGTTCACATCCATATATCGTCTCATTTTAACTATCTCTTTTTCATCATATTCAATCTCTAAACAAGCCATATTCTTATTTCTCTCATCTTCGCCATGAGGAGTTATGATTCCACTCATTTTCGTACACTCTTCATTTTGTGAATCACTTGCAACAACATAACATTGGTTTATAATGGCAAGTGCTTGCGTCAACACTCTAAAATGCTCCGTTCTTAGAATCCCCCACCATGAAGGTACGGCAATAACATCGCATCCTTCAAGCTTTTGCCAAAAATCTTTAAAACGAAGCTCAAAACAGATTAAAATGCCGATTTTTATCCCGTCAATTTCCACGATTTTGATATCTTCACCGCTTCCCTCAGACATGTATATCTGCTCATCGCCAAAACGAAACAGCTTTGCCTTTGCTCTTTCATAAACAACCTCGCCATTGTGAAATATTTTGGCGAAATTAAAAACTTCATTCCCTCTTCTCTCAAGCATACTAAGAATGATTATCTTCTCTTTTGAAGCACTCTTTAGCTCTTCGTTTGCTATATGAGAGAACTCTATCGCCGCATTATAGTTTTCATAGTCAAAACCCGTTAGACAAACTTCGGGAGCGACTATTAAAGATTTTTTTGGGGTTTTATTTACTAATGCCAAAAGTGTTTGTAAGTTAGTGTTATAGTTTTTTGTTGTTTTAAAAAGAAGTGAGCAGAGTCTATATTTGCTCTGCTTAAAAGTCGTCATCAAAGCTTAGGCTTCCTTTTGAGTAATTGGCAACCGTTCCCTCAAAAAAGTTTGTTTTTTGGTCATTAAACTTTGAAAAATCATCAACCCATTTTATTGGATTTGCTACATTATATAGTTTGGTAAACCCGACGCTTGAGAGTCTATCATCGGCTAGATATTGTATATATTGCTCTATTATTGCATCCGTAAGACCTAAAACCTGCCCGCCTGTTATATATCTTCCCCAGTCGGTCTCAAGTCTGACCGCCTCTTTAAACATCTCTATGACTTCACCCTTGAGCTGCTCCGTAAAAAGATCGGGTCTCTCTTTTCTAAGCGAATTGATAAGATTTTGAAAAAGTACCAAATGCGTTACTTCGTCTCTTTGGATAAAACGTATCATCTGTGCGGAACCAAGCATTTTACCGCTTCTTGCAAGTGTATAAATGTATGCAAAACCGCTGTAAAAATAGATTCCTTCAAGTATCTGGTTTGCAAAACATGCTTTTACAAAGTTATGTTCCGTCGGGTTTTTAGAGAGTTCATCATAAACGGCCGCTATCGCATCATTCTTGCTTTTTAGCATCATGTCGCGTCTCCAAAGGTCATAAATCTCTTTTGAGTTCGCAGAGATACTATCAACCATAACGGCATAACTTTGCGAATGAAGAGCCTCTTCATAAGCCTGACGAACCAAAATAAGATTAATTTCCGGAGATGTTACATAAGGATTTATATTGTCCATAATATTGTTTGTTTGCAGAGAATCCATAAATATAAGCTGTGAAAGTGCTTTATCATAAGCCGCTTTTTCAACATCCGTAATCTGTTTATAGTCACTTACATCGCGCGTCATGTCAACCTCTTTTGGAAACCATGTATTGTTTAACATCATCTCCCAAAGGTTGTACGCCCACTGGTATTTTATATCGTTAAGCTCGAATATTCCGGTTGGATTACCGCCAAAAATTCTTCTTTCATTGACGCTTTCATTTGATTCAGGATTATATATTTTTTTTCTATTCATTTTATCTTCCTAAAAATTAAGTTTATGATTATATCTTTATAAAGATTTTGATTTCATAAAAGAGTCAAGATTTTGTCATAGCTTTAAATTTACTTTATAATTTTTTTTAATAAATATACTTTATATTTTACTCTGATTATATGACTTATAATGATACAGAC
>PPDH01000010.1 GCA_002899765.1 Sulfurimonas sp.
CTCCAGATACCACGAACCAGTCTTCAGCCTCTGTTTTGTCCATTTTAAGAACACTCTGCGACTTTGTATAGAGTACCAACTCTAGAGTGTTTTTTATGACTTTCTCTTTTTTAAGAGCATCTACTTTCTCGTAAAAACTCTCTCTTGCAGCAAACATGTAATCAACATTGAACGTAGATTTAACATCTTCGATACTCTCATAAACAAAATCAAAAATATCCTCTTTGTCGCCTTTGATAATCGCAGTAGCATTCTCTACAATCTCGTCCGCCGTATAAGTCAATATCGGAGCGATTAATCCTAAAAGAGATTTGACGATAATCGCCATTGCGCTTTGACTTGCGTTTCTCTTCGCGTCATCTTTGCCGTCGCAGTAGAGAGAATCTTTTGTGATATCGATGTAGATTCCGCTTAACTCGTTTACGATAAAGTTGTTTAGCAGACTCATGCCATGTACGAAGTTGTAACCGCTGAATGATTTGTGAACCGCGTCAAATACCTCTTTTGCTTCGGCGAGTATCCACTTGTCAAGCTCACCCATTTCACTGTACGGAGTTAATGCTTTGAGGTCGTTTATGTTTGCGAGCATAATCCTAAAAGTGTTTCTTAGTTTACGATAGTTCTCTGCCGTCTGTTTTAGGATGCCTTGAGAGATTTTTAAATCTCCCTGATAGTCGCTTGAAGCAACCCAAAGACGCAAAATCTCGCTGCCGTACTCTTTTAAAACCTTATCTGGCGCGACAACGTTTCCTTTTGACTTTGACATCTTCTCACCCTTTTCATCAACCGTGAAACCGTGAGTAAGAACTCCTTTGTATGGCGCTTTATGCTCAACTGCCGCACTTAAAAACATTGATGACTGAAACCAGCCGCGATGTTGGTCGCTTCCCTCAACATATAGGTCTGCCTGATATTCGCCTGCGTCATAGTTGCGGGATTTTAGAACCGAGTACCATGTAGAGCCGCTGTCAAACCAAACATCTAAAATGTCTGTTACTTTTTCAAGCTCGTCTGCACCGTATCCTGAACCGGGATAGAGAAGCTGTTCTGTGGGCATTGAATACCACGCATCGCTTCCGTGCATCTCAAATACCATAGCGGTAAAGTTCAGTACTTTTTCATCAAGAAGGACTTCGCCAGTTGTTTTTACTATAAAAAACGCTATCGGAACACCCCAGTCTCTTTGACGGGAGATACACCAGTCAGGGCGGTTTTCAACCATAGATTTGAGTCTGTTTTTACCGCTTTGCGGGTAAAAAAGAGTCTTCTCGACTTCATCAAGAGCGATTTGTCTTAAAGTTTTGTTCTCACCGCTTGGCGTGCCGTCTACGCTGATAAACCACTGTTTTGTAGCTCTAAAAATCAGAGGCGTATGGCTTCTCCAGCAGTGCGGGTATGAGTGCTTAAACTTTGACACATGTATAATGCTATCTCCCATAAGAGTGATAATATCTTCGTTTGCTTTAAAGATATGACGTCCTACAAACTCCTCTGCATTTGGAATTAAACCATCTCTAACGATTGTGTTGTCATAACATCCCGTTTCATCAACAGGCATAATAACTTCCAAGTCATAAACAAGACCTATACGGTAGTCGTCTTCACCGTGCCCGGGAGCCGTGTGGACACATCCCGTACCGTTTTCTACAAGTACATGTTCGCCCAAAACTATGCGGGAAGTCCTGCCGTTTAGCGGATTGAGTGCAAGAAGATTTTCAAACTCTTTTGCATGAAAAGTTTTAGCTATTTCACCGTTTAAGATGCCTTGCTCTTTTAGAGACTCTAGGAGTTTTTTAGCAACGATGTAACCTGTTGTTGTTAAAACGTACTCTTCCTCAGGGTTAAGTGATATTCCCGTATTTGCAGGTATCGTCCATGGAGTAGTCGTCCAAATAACTAAAGCTGCTTTAGAGTCTATAGAGAGTTTTGTTTTTGCCTCAGGCTCAAGTTCAAATGCGATAAAGATTGAGTAATCCTCTTTGTCTTCATACTCTACTTCAGCTTCGGCAAGTGCAGTTCTCTCAGCCCATGACCAAAAAACAGGCTTGCTTCTCTCGATAAGTAGACCTTTTTTTGCGACATTGCAAAGAGTGCGGTAGATATTTGCTTCAAACTTATAATCCATCGTAACATAAGGATTTTCCCAGTCGGCGATGATGCCCAGTTTTTTAAACTCTTCTCTTTGGATGTCGACAAACTCAGATGCGTGAGCACGGCAAAGCTCTCTGATTTTTGCAGTTTCAAGAAGCTCTTTTTTCTGCTTTCCGCCGAGTTTTTTCTCGACCTGCTGCTCAATCGGAAGACCGTGACAATCCCAGCCAGGAGTAAAACGCACCGATTTGCCGTTAAAATAGTTATGTTTTATGATGATATCTTTTAAGATTTTGTTTAGTGCATGTCCGATATGAGTATGTCCGTTTGCGTATGGAGGCCCGTCATGAAGAGTAAAGCTCTTTGCATCCTTGCGGTTGGCTTTCATCTTCTCGTATACTCTTTTCTCATCCCAAGAAGCGTATCTTTTTGGTTCATTATTTATGAGATTGCCTCTCATTTCAAATTTTGTAGTCGGTAAAAGTAGCGTATCTTTGTAGTCCATATATGCCTCATAAAGTGTATAAAATTTTTGGATTATATCTAATTAAGGTTTATTTTATTATAAAGTTATTAGTTTTAGAACTAAATAAGTGATACAATTAGCAATCACAATTTGTTTAAAAAAGGCTATTTATACAATGAAACTGCACCTTTTATTAATCGGCAATAAATTTATATACAATCTTCCTTTAAGAGAGTATATTATTAGAAAAATTGAGCAAAAAACTGATTTTATAGACTCGATAACTTTTTTTAAAGAGAGTGATAATTCACTTTTTTTGCATTTGGAAAAAGAGCTTCACACGTCAAACAGATATATTATCGTAACCTCAAAACATCACTTCTCAACCATCGGAAAACTTATATGTACCGTTACGAGTGACAATCAAATTTTAAAAGACGATATGCTCATACCTTCAAACAGCGCTGTTTTTGAAGATGGAAGTTATCTTTTAGAGTATAAAAATTCGCTGACAAATGTTTTACATGTAGACGAGATGCAAAGACTTCCTGAGATACTTCTTGATTTTGAAGAATCAAGCGCTACACTTCATCTTTTTGAAGAAGAGAAAGATAGTGCGTTAGCAATGCTCTCTCCTATTGCGCAGATGTATGACTTAAAAGTAGAGGCAGTAAATCTTATAGATGGGTGGCTGAGAGTAGAGGTAAGAAGTAAAAAATATGGAAATATATCTAAGTTTATAGCTTCTGCAAAGCAGCTTCTGCCAAACAAAATTATTGCCGCAACAAACATCGTAACCTATATAATAGAAAAACTATCATCAAAGAGTAAAAAAATCGCTTTTGCAGAGAGCTGTACGGGAGGGCTTCTTAGCTACTATTTTACACAAAACAACGGTGCTTCAAAAATCTTTGACGGCTCTTTGGTAACTTACGCAAATAAAATTAAAGAAAATTGGCTCGGAGTAAACTTTAAAACATTAGAAGAGTACGGTGCGGTAAGCAGTGAAGTTGTCTTAGAAATGAGTGAAGGTGTTCTTAGTGTCAGCAATGCAGACTACTCTATATCTATAAGCGGAGTTGCGGGTGAAGGCGGCGGCACTAAATATAAACCTGTCGGAACTATATATGTCAGTATAAGAAGTAAAACAAAACATATACAAAACCGTTTAAATTTAAACGGAGATAGAAACTATATTCAGCACCAGAGTGTACTTTTTGCCATTAAAATGTTGCTATTAATGGATAAAGAGATATTTTTTTAAATTTACCTCTTTTTATCTTGACAATTAAAACCTATTTGCCTATAATTTCGACCTCTTAACAAATAGAGGAAAATGTCTTGTTAGCTCAGCTGGTAGAGCACGTCACTTTTAATGATGTGGCCGATGGTTCGAATCCATCACAGGACACCATGTTACATATGCGCGGTGGTAGTTCAGTTGGTTAGAATACCTGCCTGTCACGCAGGGGGTCGCGGGTTCGAGTCCCGTCCACCGCGCCACTTTTAGGGCGTTTAGCTCAGTTGGTAGAGCGCTACCCTTACAAGGTAGATGTCACAAGTTCGAGTCTTGTAATGCCCACCATTTTTTGCGATATACGCACAAAATAGTTTACTCACATATTTCAATATGCTTCGTAAACGATTTAGCACGCCTATCACAAAAAAGCAAGTTTTTTACCAAAACCTTTTGTTTTATGAAAGTGACCCTTTCGTCTAGTGGCCAAGGACACTATCACTTCATGGTAGGGACAGAGGTTCAAATCCTTTAGGGGTCGCCACAAAATGGTGTTATAAATAGAATAAATTTAAAATTCTTGATTTTGACTTTAATTGAGGCAGGTTCTTTGCGGAATGAGGAGCATAGTAAATCTATGTGACGAATGGAACAAAGGTTCTAACGAAGAGTAAAGTAAAAAGCATAATTTTAGGGCGTTTAGCTCAGTTGGTAGAGCGCTACCCTTACAAGGTAGATGTCACAAGTTCGAGTCTTGTAATGCCCACCATTTTTTGCGATATACGCACAAAATAGTTTACTCACATATTTCAATATGCTTCGTAAACGATTTAGCACGCCTATCCCAAAAAACCAAGTTTTTAAAAACTCTTTTAGAAACAACTCTTCAATGCGCGGTGGTAGTTCAGTTGGTTAGAATACCTGCCTGTCACGCAGGGGGTCGCGGGTTCGAGTCCCGTCCACCGCGCCACTACCTTTATACTGTATCCAAATCTGTTATTTCTAGCTTCATTTCGTTATTGTTGATAAAATCTATTATTTTTGTATCTTCTTTTACTATATGAGCTATCAATGCTCTTTTTGAGATTATCTTCATTTTTGATTTTATAATATTTAGAGTTGCATGGGTTTTGATTATTGATGCCAAGTTATCTACAAGATTTTGATGCAGCTGCTTATGCTCCTCTAGCTTGTTATATTTGATGGAGCGCATAAACTCCTCTTCTTCATCAAAATGCGTCTGCATATAAGTGCTAAAATCATAAAGAATGGAGCGTACTTCCTCTTTTGAAGTTGTTGCTTCATTTAAATCATAGAGTCTGTTTACAAGCATAAAGAGTTTTTTATGTTGTGAATCTACTGATTTAATGCCAATTTTGTACTTCTCGTTCCAATGTATTTTTTCATCTTTTTCCATTTGTTACCTTATAAAAAACTCTTAGTTCCACGTCCGTCATACATGTCTTTATATCTGAATGTTATGAGATTTTGCATTATTGCAAAGAGAATAATAAAGTTAAGAAAACTGCTCCCGCCATAGCTAAACATGGGCAGAGGAATCCCCACTACAGGAGCGTATCCTATTGTCATGGAGATATTTACCCCCATATAGATAAAAATCATGAAAGATATTGATATTGTTACAACTTTTATATAATAATCGCTATAAAATACGCTTAAACTAAAAAGATGTAAGATGAGTATTACGTAAATAAGTATGATTCCCAAAGCTCCCAAAAATCCGCTTCTCTCAACAAGAAATGCAAATATAAAGTCACTTGTAGAGATAGGTAAAAAGCGCATTTGCGTCTGCGTTGCTTCATCTTTTGATTTGCCGGTAAGTCCTCCAGAACCTATAGCAATTATGGATTGTTGTACATGGTATGAGGGTTTTTCGCTAAGAAAATCTTTTATTCTTGTTTTTTGATAGTCATGGAGCAAAAATTTGTAAGCAATAGGAGAAAGGAGCAGAATTGCACCGAGAATAACTGCCCATATTTTCCAATGAACACCTATGAAAAAGAGTACACCGTAGCCGAGGAGAAGAAGAATAAGAGCAGTTCCCAAATCAGGCTCTTTTGCAATTAGGATAAATGGAAGCAGGATATAAAAACTGATTTTTAAAAAATCTTTTATTTTGTAACCCTCTATGGGCGGTGGATTTTTATGAATTAGATATGCGAGCATCAAAATGAGGGCAGGTTTTACAAATTCGGATGGCTGAATGGTAGTATTTATAAAGGGAATTTCTATCCACCGCTGTGCGCCAAGTCTGGCGTGACCGAAAAATTCAACTGCTAAAAGCAGTGCTATATTTATCCAATATATAAGGGGAATAACCCAGCTCATTCTACGAATAGGAAGTAAAAATACACCTAAAAATACTATAAAAGAGACACCGACATAAGCTATTTGTTTTTGCGCAAGAGCAGGCACGACTTCATCAATGAGCCAGTGTGAAGTAATTATGAGGGGAATTATGAGGATAATAGAAAAAACATCAAATTGTGCTAAAATACGCTTATCAATTCTCCACAAATTTGAAACTCCATAAAATTTTAGAAATTGTATCATAAATGTTAGTAATATGAATAATACACAGAGTTATGTTTGCTCCAATCCAGAGCGTTTAGATACATTTTTAACTGCACAAATTTCTCAGAGCCGCTCACAAATCGCCAATTTAATCAAAAAAGAGTGCGTAGAAGTTGAGGGAAAAATAGTCTCTCGCAGCGGCGTTAAACTAAAAGAGAATCAAGTAGTCAAAGTTACTTTTCCCCAAGCAGAGGTAAAACCTGCACTTGAGATTGATTTTAATGTAGAGATACTTTACGAAGATGATGACGTTTTAGTTATAAACAAGCCAAGCGGCCTTACAGTTCATCCCGCACCAAGCGTAAAAGAGGCGACTCTTGTCGATTGGCTGAAGCACAAGGGTATCAGACTCTCTACTATAAGCGGAGAAGAGCGTCATGGAATAGTTCACAGGCTCGATAAAGGTACTAGCGGAACTATGGTTATAGCAAAGAACAACGCTTCTCATGAATTCTTATCCGAGCAGCTTCAAGATAAGAGTATGGGAAGATACTATCTAGCGGTTATTAATCCTCCTCTTAAGGATGATATAACAGAGATAGAACTTCCGATTGCCAGAAGTGTTCACAATAGACTTAAGATGGCATGTCTTGAACATGGAAAGTATGCAAAAACACTTTTTAAAAATCTCGCTCTTAGCGGCGATGAGAAAAACCAACTTGTTGCATGTAAGCTCTCTACAGGAAGAACGCATCAAATCCGTGTTCACTTAGAGAGTATGAACCGCCATATTGTAGGCGACCATATTTATGCCCAAAGCCCAAAACAAGAGAAGTCGGAACGTATTTTGCTTAATGCATACATAATATACTTTATTCATCCCAAGAGCAAAGAGAGACTCACATTTAGCGTATTGCCTGATATGCAGATGATGGAATATATAAGCAAAAAATTCAATACGGAGCAAATAAATGAAGTTATGGACACTAGTTACATTATGCACAGTTTCACTGCTGGTTCTTAGCGGTTGTGCATTAAAACCTGCGCCAAAAAAAGAGGCACTTATAGATGATACACTGCCTATCGTTAAGCTTACTAAAAATGGGACTATTGTTGATATAAACGCAATAGCACTTGAGTGGGAACGCATAGAAGATCCAAGAGTCAAAGGTATCTATATTTATAAAGTAAATTTGGATGAGGTTAAAGAGAATAAAAATGACTACTACGATACGGTAGAGAATCGCTTTTCTACGCATTATCTAGATACAAACGTAAAAGCAAATTCAAAATACGGTTACTATTTTAAAACTTACAGCAGCAATGCAGAATCAAGAAAGAGTGAAATCGCAACTATAATGTCATTGGCGCCGATGGAGTCTGTAGCTTGGATACATAGTATTGAGAATATGCCAAGAAGCGCAAAAATAATATGGCGACCGCATGTAAATCAAAAAGTAAAGTCATATATAGTTCAGAGAAAAACACTTGAAGAAGACAGCTGGAAAGATATAGCTACCATTAACGGACGACTTAATGCCGAGTTTATAGATAAAGATTTAAAAGATAATTTTACGTACAAATACCGTATCCGTGCATTGACTTTTGACAATCTTATCTCAAATCCGAGTCAAGAGGTAAAAGTAGTTACAAAAAAACTGCCAAATGAGATAACTAAGATAACGGCATCTACCGACCTGCCAAAAAGAATTGAAATAAATTGGGAAAAAAGTGACATCGATGATTTTTTGCTTTATAGAGTTTATAGGTCTTCAAATATTAATGGAGACTATAAAATGATTATTGATACAAAAAACAACTCTTATGTAGACTTAATTGAAGAGGATGCAAAAGAGTACTTTTACAGAGTTAGTGTTTTTGACAAAGATAAACTAGAAAGTATTCATAATAATTATTCGGCTCTTGGCAAAACGCTTATTAAGCCTACTACTCCTTCGATGGTTGAAGCAAAGCTTATCGGCGGCAAAGTTGTGTTGTAATGGAGTAACTCAGATACAAGAGTTAAGAGCTACAGCGTACAAAAAAGGTACAAGAAAAATATGCTAGAGAGCTCTATCGAGGATTTTGAAAATATCAAGAATTTTCAGTTTATCGATTCAGAAATAGAAGCAGGCAAGACTTACTACTATAAAGTTTTTGCTGTTGATGCAAACGGTATCAAATCAGAGTCAAGTATTGAAATTGAGTTGAGGGTTAAAGAAAAAGCGATAAACGACTCCTTAGATACTCAAGAAAAAATTCCTGAGCCAAGAAAATATGAGAGTACAACTGAGCCAAAAAAAGACATAATAGTACCTATACAAGATTTCAATTAAAACGAGAATGAATGCCACATCTACATATAGAAGAGTTTAAAGAGATAGAGTTTCCATCGCAGAGCGAGGGAGTCTCATTTAATTTTATAGCAGACAATGCTAATCATAAAGAAGAGAGACTTATCTCCGTTAAAGTTGAAGATGATGAGTTTTTTCTGTTGGTTAAAGATGAAACTGATAAAAGTCTTTTAAAGGTAGACAAACTTACAAAGCCTGCTTCTATATATAATGTACATAAAGCGCTTTTGACATATGCCAAAGCGGCTGACTTGAACGTGCTCTCATCAAATGTACCCCAAAATCCAAAGAACATCCATCTTCAAGAGGTAACTGCCCTAAAAGATATAAGTTATTTTGCAGAAGATTTTCCAAAAGATAGAGAAGTCAGAATTGAAGTCGGTTTTGGTTCAGGACGACATCTTCTGCATCAAGCAATCACTAACCCTGAGATACTCTTTATCGGTATAGAGATTCATCATCCCTCAATCGAGCAGGTTTTAAAACAGATAGCCATCAAAAAACTTGATAACATTTTTCTGCTTAGTTATGACGCAAGACTTTTTATGGAGCTTGTACCTTCAAATATCGTAGGGAAAATTTATGTGCATTTTCCTGTTCCATGGGATAAAAAACCCCATAGAAGAGTAATTTCCATAACTTTTATAGAAGAGGCCGGGCGTATACTTAAAGTCGGCGGAACTTTAGAGCTTCGTACGGATAGCGAAAACTATTATGCCTACTCATACGAGACATTTATAGCATTTGAGAGAATCACTCTTCATATAAACAAGAACAAAGATATCGCGGTAACAAGTAAGTATGAAGATAGATGGCGGAAGATGCAAAAAAACATCTATGACGTAACTATGATAAATGATGAAGAGTCTCCTGAACTAAATATGGAGGGAAGTTTTGACTTTTTGGATGTTGCTCTTCCTCAAGAAGAGATAATAAAGCTTCATAAAAAAGTGCAAAAGTTCGATGGCGGATTTGTTCACTTTGAGAGAGTCTACATGTTAAAAGATGGAGTAATGGTTCGTCTGTCTATGGGTAGTTTTGACAAGCCTGAACATCTCTATCTCATTGTAAAAGAGAAGAAGGTTTACTATTATCCCGCACTGCCGTTAAAATCAAAAAGCAATCTTAGCGCTCATCTGTTTTTAAGTAAGGTGCTCCATGGATAAAGTCATAATAGCAAAAGATTTATCACTTGCATACTCAAGCAGCGAGACTATTATTAACAAGGTTAATTTTTCAATAGACTCCGGAAGTTTTGTGTTTATCACGGGAGCCAGCGGCAGCGGAAAGTCAACGCTGCTTAAATCGCTCTACGGTGCATTAAAGCCAAAACATGGTTCTCTTGTTGTCGGAAGTGTAGAGTTAAGAGGTGTCTCTCGCTCAAGGCTTAATTTTTTAAGACGCCATATCGGTATAGTTTTTCAAGATTATAAACTTGTAAAAGAGTGGAGTATTGACAAAAATATTATGCTTCCTCTTCTAATTAACGGTTATGTGAAAAGTGTTGCAAACAATCAAGTGGACAAACTTTTAAAACATGTAAGACTAAATCATCAATCAGGTAAATTTCCGCTGGAGCTAAGCGGTGGGGAGCAGCAAAGAGTTGCCATGGCAAGGGCGCTTGCACACAATCCTGTTTTGATTTTAGCGGACGAACCTACGGGTAATCTTGACGAGTACTCTTCACAGCTGATTTGGAACCTGCTTGAGGGTGCAAACTCTCAGCTAAACACTACGGTTATAGTGGTGACGCACAATATTCCAAAAAATCTTAATGTAGACTACAAGCATTTTCACATAGAGTACGGGAGTATACATGAGGTCTGTTAAAAATCATTTCTCACTTGTAATTGCGCTTTTGAGTATACTTTTTTCTATGCAGGTATTTTTAATCGCTGAACGCTCTATTGAGGCATATAAAGTAAATCTTGCACAAAACTACTCTGTTATTGCAGTCAGTAAAAAGCAGTTGGAGATAGATGAGATACTAGAAATAAACAATATTATCTCAGATGCAAAAGAGCTTTCACCAGATTCTGTTATAGAGAGATTAAGCAGTGATATGCGAAGCGCAAATGTTGAGCTTTTAAAGCTTACAATGCCTAAATTTTACAAGCTCAGTTTAACTCACTATCCAACTCCCGATGAGGTTAAAAATCTAAAAAGCGATTTGTTAAAAAGTAGTTCAATAAAGAAAGTGGAAGATTTTTCGCACACACATGACACTACTTATAAACTCCTTCTTCTATTTAAGAATGTAGTTACGCTTTTTGCTATTGTCGTTTTGATTGTTACTATTTTACTCATCATAAAAGAACTTAGAATCTGGCAGTATAAGCATAATGAACGAATGAGCATCATGGGGCTTTTTGGTGCAGCTTTGTGGCTGCGCTCTGCAGTTTTGTTTAGACTTGCCATAGTTGATGCGCTGATTGCCGGTTTTTTGGCTTTTGGCATATTTGTCTATCTCTCATCGTCTCCTTGGGTTCTAGAGCAGTTTGACACTATTGGCATAAACATAGTTATATTTAATCAAGTGGATGATTTTTTACTTATCTTAGGGGTTGCCATGTCGATATCAATTTTGCTTGCATCTCTTATTGTCTTAGGGCATAAAGAAGAAGTATGATTCGCTTACTTATACTATTTTTATCGGCATATTTGTACTTAGAAGCAAAAACAAGTGTTGATGCAAAGATACAAAAAACAAGTTCTGAGATAAGTTCTTATGCCAAGACTCAAGAAGAGATAAACAAGAAAATGAATGAAACTGCTCAGGCAATACTGGAGCAGAGAAAAGAGATTGAGCGCCAGCAGGCGCATCTTAAAAAATTAAAAGAGGAACTCTTGGAGAAAGAGGGCAGTTACGATGAGAATGTTAAAGAGCTTGAAGGGTTAAAGCATTCTCAAAAAACGCTAAAAGAAAATACGCAAGAACTGGAAGAGGAACTGGTTTTTACTATAGCTCAGAGTGTGTCTTTATCTATTGTCCTTGAAGAAGAGTATAGTGCAAATGCGGAGTCTTTGATGGAGTATGAAGCTTTAGAACTTATGCTCAAAAATGCAAAAGAGAAGATAAAAGAGTTAAATAAAAAATTTTATAATAACTCCAAAAATATAGATATATTAAATGAGAAAGCAAACTCTTTAGAGGTGGCTATAAAAAATATTGATGAAAAAAGAAAGGATCTTATAGATACGCAAAGAGAGAATGAATCTTCTCTTAAAAAATTAGAAATTGCAAAAGCTTCTTACAAAAATAAGCTCAAAGAGATTTTCAATAAGCAAGATATGTTAAAGAAAACTCTCTCACAGTTAAATATCATAAAGATAGATGAGTTGAGAAAAGCAGAGGAGGAAGCAGCGAGAGCCGAAGCTTTTGATGCAAAAGATATCGTCTCCGACACAAATCTTCCCAAAGTAAAAAATCACGGAAGCAGCTATCAGGCGGCAAAAACAAAAAACTATACGGGTGAAAAAACGATAGCACCGTTTGAGCCGTATAAAGTTACAAAAGAGTATGGCGCGTACACCGACCCGATTTACGGCATAAAAGTATTTAATGAGTCTATATCGCTGCAGCCGAGTGAAAAAAATGCAAAAGTCAAAACCGTCTTTAACGGCAAAGTAATATATGCAGACAAGACACCTGTGCTTGATAATATCGTAATCGTTGAACATGATGACGGGCTTCATACGATATATGCAAATCTTTCCCAGATAGCACCTGACATACAAAAGGGAAAAAAGATTAAAAAAGGCTATACGATAGGGCGCGTTAATGATGAGCTGATATTTGAGGTTACTCAAAAATCGTTTCATATAAATCCAATTCGATTATTTCAATAAAGTTCTTGTTCTTTTTCAAGAAGACCGATAATTTTTTAAAAAGAGAGCTAATTTGGATATAATTTCAAAAAAAATTCTTAGGTATGTGAAAAAATGAACTTTATTCAAACCCGTGGATGCGATGAAAACAGTCCCAAAAGTGTTACATTTTCAGAAGCTATATTAAGTCCGATTGCCTCATTCGGCGGTCTGTATGTGCCACAAAAACTGCCCGAACTCTCAGAGAGTTTTTTAACCAAACATTTAAACTCTTCTTATAAAGAGCTTGCTTTTGACATGTTGGAGTATTTTGAGATAGATATAGACAGAAGTGTCATCAAAGAGGCTTTAAACCTTTATGATAAATTTGACAACCCTGCAAATCCGGTTCCGGTAGTAAAAGTAAAAGAGAACTTATATGTCAGTGAACTATATCATGGACCTACCCGTGCTTTTAAAGATATGGCGCTTCAGCCTTTTGGAACTGTTCTGTCCTCAATCGCGCAAAAAAGAGGCGAACACTATTTGATTCTTGCCGCAACCAGCGGTGATACCGGTCCTGCAGCACTTGAGACTTTTAAAAACAGAGCAAACGTGCAGGTTGCATGTCTGTACCCAAATGGCGGAACAAGCGATGTTCAGAGACTACAAATGGTAACCGAAGATGCAAAAAATCTAAAAGTTATCGGGATTAACGGTGTTTTTGACGATGCTCAAAATGCGCTCAAGAGATTGCTCGCTTCAAGTGAATTTAAAAAGGCACTAAAAGAGAAAAATATACTTCTCTCCGCTGCAAACTCCGTAAACTTCGGGCGCATTATTTTTCAGATTATCTATCATATTCATAGTTATTTGGAGCTTGTCCGCCAAAGAGCTATAACAATGGGCGAAAAAGTGTATCTTAATGTTCCAAGCGGAAACTTCGGAAACGCTCTGGGCGCATACTATGCGTGGAAAATGGGACTGCCTGTTGAGAAAATCATTATTTCATCAAATGAAAACAATGTTTTAACAAAGCTTATAAAAACCGGAAAATATGACTTAAGAGATCTACATGTAGTAAACACAATTTCTCCTGCGATGGATATACTCAAATCATCAAATGTTGAGAGAGTTTTGTATGATATGTTCGGCAATGAGAGAACAAAAGAGCTTATGCAGAGTCTTGAGGAGCATAATTTTTATGAGTTAACATCTGAAGAGCTGGCGTATCTTCAAAAGAGTTTTGATGCAGATTTTTGTAGTTCTAATGAGGGCAAAAAGTATATAAAAGATACTTTTTATAAACATGGCTATCTTATGGATCCGCATACCGCTACATGTATGAAATCTTATGAGACATGCTCAAGAGAGGGTATAAAAACAATCGCTTATTCAACTGCAGAGTGGACTAAATTTTCTCCTGTCATTGCAAATGCTCTTACGGGTGAGATTGACGGTGAAGATTTAAAGGCTATTGTTTCTATATCTAAAGAGGCTAATTTGAAAATACCCGACATGATAAAAGAACTCTTTAGTAAAGAGGTTGTTCAAGATACAATTATAGAAAAAGAGGATATAGAAAAAGAGATTTTAAAATTTCTATAAATTTCTATTTTGAGAGTTCAACTGCTTTTTTATAAGCTTGCTCAATAGCGTTTATACATGAAGCTCTTACATTTCCGTCCTCAAGAGCCCCGTAACCAGCGGCAGTTGTTCCGCCTGGGCTCATAACACCGTCTTTTAAGAGAGCAGGATGAATCCCTTGAATAAGTTCTCCAAATCCGCCGAAAAGTCCGCGCATAGTCGCCATGGCATCGGCTCTTTTCATCCCTTGTTTTACTGCTCCATCGCTTAACGCTTCGGCAATAAGTGTCAGATAAGCAGGTCCGCTTCCTGCAAGTGCCGTTGCAATATCAAGTTCTTTTTCGCTTCCAAGCCATAGGGTTTCACCGATTGCTCCAAGCAGCTCTTTTGCTTCATTCATGTATGACTCATCCCCCGTGAGCGTGGTCATAGATTTGCCCACGCTTGCAGCAAGATTTGGCATACTTCTTACAACGGCGTGAGGATTTAGATTTTGTTTTATTTTTTGGACTGTCACTCCCGCAAGAACAGAGTAGATAACTTTTGCTCTTCCTTTGATTCTAGCGGCAATCTCTTCGACATTTGCAGGTTTTACGCAGAGTATAACCGTTTTTCCTTCTATGTTGCAATTGTCCATCAACACTTTTTCTATTTTAACGCCCACTTCACTTTCAAACTTATTTAGTTTTTCTAAGTCCCTGCCGATAACTTCTAGTTTATAGCTCTCTTTAAGCCCTTTAGCAATGCTTAATGCCATATTCCCGTTGCCGATAAAAGTGATAGTTTTCATAAAGTGCCTTTATTTTTTTATGGTAGTATAGCACTAACACATGAAATTTTTATGAAACGGGAGAGATAATGGAGAAGTTTTTAGCAGAGGCAAAAGAAGCGAGCAGGGTGCTTGGTGTTCTTAGCGGAGCGGAGAAAAATAGAATTTTAAAAGAGATGGCAACAGCATTAAGAGCCAATACTATGGATTTGCTGGAGGCTAATGCGCTCGATATAGAAGAGGGTAAAAAAAATTCTCTCTCATCGGCTTTAATGGATAGACTCCTTTTGGATGAGGAGCGTATTGATGCCATGGCTGTGGCAATTGAGGAGATAGCAGCGTTAAAAGAGCCGGTTGGGCGTGTACTTGATGGTTGGGTAACGGAAGTAGGATTAAAGATAGAGAAGGTCTCTATACCTATCGGTGTGATAGGAATCATATACGAATCTCGTCCAAATGTTACAAGCGATACGGCAGCACTCTGTTTTAAAAGCTCAAACGTCTGCGTTTTAAAGGGCGGAAAAGAGGCTGAAAACTCAAATAATGCAATAGCAAAGATACTTCAGGCAACACTACAAAAGAACAATCTGCCGAAGTCTCTTATTTCGCTTATTCCCGACTCTTCAAGAGAAGGGGTTGCAAAACTGATAAAAATGGATAAATATGTTGACCTTATTATTCCCCGCGGCGGTGCAGGACTTATCAAATATGTAAATGAGAATGCAACGGTGAGCGTAGTTAAACATGATAAAGGACAGTGCCATACATATATAGACAAAGATGCAATCATGGAGGATGCAATTAAAATTGCCATAAATGCCAAAGTTCAAAGACCGGGCGTTTGTAATGCCATGGAGACGCTTTTGGTTGATAGTGCCGTGGCAAAAGAGGCTCTCCCACTTTTAAAAGCCGAATTTGATAAAGCGCATACTGAACTAAAAGGGTGCAAAGAGACTCAAGCAATCATAGACGTGGCAAATGCAACCGATGAGGATTATGACACGGAGTATCTTGCAAATATACTCAACATAAAGGTAGTAAACGGTGTTGAGGGCGCTATAGAGCATATTGTGAGATTTAGTTCAGGTCACTCTGAAGCCATCATTACTCAAAATGTAACTGCGGCAGAGACATTTTTAAATGCTATTGATGCGGCAGCCGTTTATCTAAATGCCTCAACAAGATTTACGGATGGCGGAGCATTTGGATTTGGTGCGGAAGTCGGGATTAGTACCAATAAACTTCATGCAAGGGGTCCCATGGGGATAGAAGGACTTACAACTTATAAATTTAAAATATATGGCAATGGACAAATAAGATAAATTTACTCTCATTGTTGATACAAATCAACACTATAAATTTATATATTAAATATAATTTAGTTATATAAATTAGAGGGAGATGTAATGTCACTTATTCCAAATGAAGCAACTAAAATAGAAGTTGTGGGCGCGACTGTAGATTTTTTTAAACTAGAAAAAGATGGTGAGAGTACTTACTATTTTGATACTTCAAAATGTGGTCCACCTGATCCTATGGTAAATGCGGTATGTGGTTTGAAACTCATCAAAGGAACTGATGATAAGTTGGTTATGATTAACCATAAAGCACCAGGAGGACTCTTCGCAAAGCTTGGGGATGATGTCTCTTATGAAACAGAGGACACCTCGGAGGGTCTAGTAAAAATAATTTTCTCAAGCAATGCTTCAGCAGAAGCACCAACAGATCTTGAAAATATAAAACACTAAAATCCAAGATGTTTTCAGTATCACAAGATTTCGCTCCTCCATTTAAACTTATCTCTCCATTTTTTATATTGGGGAGTCTGTTTTATCTGCTATCAGTAATATTTTTGTTTTTTTTCTCTGTAGAGGAGCTCTCGATACTTGATGCGAAGATGCTCAGTTTTGTGCATCTTTTTTTACTTGGTTTTGTCATGATGGTTATTTTTGGTGCAATGGCACAGCTTGTGCCCGTTGTTCTTGAAGTGGGGCATTTTGGGGTTGAACTTTTTTATGCGATATGGCCTCTGCTTGGCATTGGCACAATTATGATGGTATTTGGTTTTGTTGCTTATCCAACACTTCTGCCTTTTGGCGGGACGGTAGTTCTTATCTCTATGATGATATTTGTTATGGAGATTTTTTTGACTATCAAAAAAGTGCAAAAATTCAATCTAGTTATTACCAGCATGCTTTTGGCAAATATATTTCTCTTTTTTGGAATTATATTTGGGCTTGTTATGGCGCTTGGATATGCTGGTATGATAAGTGTTGATATTGGTGCGCTTCTTAGAGGTCATGTTTTTTTAGTAATCATTGGCTATATCGTTGTGACCATCATGGGACTCTCTGTTGTTCTGTTACCGATGTTTGGACTCTCTCATGGATTTAGTAAAAAACCTCTTGAAATCTCTCTTGCACTTGTGAGTTTTGCGGTTGTTTTTGTGGCTGTTTCTTCTTTGAGCGGTGTAGTATTTTTGAGTTATTTAGGTTATTTGCTCTCATCTGTTGGGATTTTGCTCTATTTTTACTTTATCTATACAATCTATAATACAAGAGCAAGAAAAGAGATTGATATTTATGCAAAATCTCTCATGTTTTCATATTTTTCGCTTATTGCTTCTTTAGTTTTAGCGTTGTTTTATTTTGTCGATGGCTATGAGATGCTTCTTCTTGCATCTGCATGGGTGCTATTTTTTGGTTTTTTTACTTTTGTGGTTACGGGTCACATGTATAAAATTATTCCATTTCTTGTTTGGTTTGAGAGATTTTCTCCTCTTGTTGGAAAACAAAAAGTTCCAATGTTGGCAGACATGCTTCCTCAAAAAAGCTCTTCGGCACAGCTCGTATTTGGTATTTTGGGTGTTTTGGTTGTTTTGGCGGCTATTTTACTTAAAGATGAAACTCTTCTTAGAGCAGGAGCCTCTTTCTTGCTTATGAGCGCTTTGGCTTTGGTAAAAGGTGTTTTTTATATGATAAATTATAAATAAAAGGATGGATAAAATGTATACAAAAGAGGAGCTGTTTTTAGCTATTTCAACGGTAATAGACCCTGAAGTCGGTTTTAATCTTGTGGAGATGGGGCTTATTTATGACGCTTCATGCGATGATGAGGGAAACGCTTATGTAAAGATGACACTCTCGACAAAAGCGTGTCCTATGCATCAGCTTATACAGCAATGGGTAAAAGAAGCTGTGCAAAAGATGGCAGGCATAAAGAGTGTAGAGATTGATTTGGTTTGGGAACCGGAGTGGAATATAACTATGGCTGATGAGAATGTAAAAAAGGCGCTAGGGCGCTGATTTATACTTTTTAATCTCTTCGCAGACTTTCTCAAGAGAGCGTTTGTACTTTTTTAGATTGTTTATATAGGTCATATCGGAAGGGTTTGCAATACTGTTTTTTAAATCGAGTGCGGCATTGTGCAGAGCATCAGCACCGATATTTGCGGCTATCCCCGATATATCTAAGAGCATTTTATCGGCATCTATGCTGTTTGTTCCATTTATATGCTCTTGCAATGTTTCTGCTGAATCGGCATATTTTGATATAAAGTCATTTAATATCTCAAGATAGAACTCTTTGTCTCCCGCGCATATTTCCAGACCTTTATCGCTCTTAAGCTCTAAGACCGCACTACCGTTTTCATTTGTTTTATGCATTTTTTTGAACTCATGACCCGTAGTATAGATATATAAAATATTATAAAGAGCATCCATTTTTAGGGGCTTTTCAAGATGTGCTTCCATGCCCGCTCTTAACATTTTTTGGATATCATCTACTGCCGTGTCGCCACTTAGAGCAACGATTGGAATATGGTCGTATTTTGGATTTTTTCTGATAACTCTTGTAGCTTCAAATCCGTCCACTATAGGCATGTGGGCATCCATAAATATTACTGAAAAATCAGTGTCGTTTTGTAAAATATCGAGTGCTTCCTGCCCGTCATTGGCAATAGTTATGTCTATGCCTGAGGTTGATAAAAGTCCGCTTATAACTTTTTGATTTATTATGTTGTCTTCGGCTATTAATACTCTTGTGCCCTTAAAAATGGCAAAATCATCTTTAGTGATTTTGTCATGTGGAAGAAGTTCTCGCTTCTTTCTATTGATGGATTCCAAAGCGGCAGGTTTCTGCGGTTCTTCTTTGGGTTCTTCTTTAGGTTTAGCTCTTTCTTCTTTTTGTTCAACTTCTCTAACTGATTTTGCCTCTTTTTTTTGGGTTGAGAGACTCTTTTTATTTTGAGATATTTTTATAAAAATAAATACAACTATGAGAATCACTACTGCAATTAATCCTATAAATTCCATGTAGTTTTGGTTTATGAATGTCTGCATTTTCCTGCTCTTTTTTTTTATCATACACTAATAAAAATTAAACTTTACAAAGTTAATGTATAATTATAGAAAAAATAATACAGGGTTTAAATGCAGAATATTCCACACATTCCGGTTTTATATACGCAGATTTTAGAAACATTCGGCGATATAAAAGAGGGGATAATTATAGACTGCACAATGGGCTACGGCGGTCACTCTTCTATGATTCTTGAAGCAAATCCACATGTAAGAGTTATAGGCATAGATCAAGACCAGAGCGCCATAGATTTTTCAACCTCAAGACTTGAACCTTATAAAGATAGAGTAGAGATTAAAAAAGGGCGTTTCTCATCTGTTATAAGAGATATTCTTAAAGAGCATGACAAAAAAGAGATTAAGGGTATTTTAGCAGATATAGGGGTTTCATCACTTCAGCTTGACCAAAAAGAGAGAGGATTCTCTTTCTCAAGCGAGAATCTTGACATGAGAATGGACAGAGATGCTATTCTTAGCGCAGCTACGGTCATAAATGAGTACTCCGAGCAGGATTTGCAGAGAGTTTTATTGGAGTACGGCGAACTTAGAAACTATAAAAAGATAGCCTCTTTTATAGTAAATAACCGCCCTTTTTCCTCTGCAAAAGAGTTGAGTGAAGCCATAAAACATCTTATGCCTACAGGGAAAAAAATCCATCCTGCAACACTTCTCATGCAGGCGGTGCGCATAGAAGTAAACGATGAGCTTGGTGAGCTAAATTCACTTTTGGATACTATCGAAGAGGCAAAGTTTTTAAATACAAAAATAGCTATTATCTCTTTTCACTCACTTGAAGACAGAATCGTCAAAAACAGGTTTGTGCGCTGGAGAGAGAGTTGTATCTGCCCAAAAGAAGCTATGAGGTGTACATGCAGCAATGACTACTCATACGGAAAAATTTTAACAAAAAAACCTATTACGGCAGAAGATGATGAGCTAAATGCAAATCCTAGAAGCAGAAGCGCAAAGCTGAGAGTTTTTGAGACGGACATATAACATGGATGCTAAAACTGAGTTGTTAGATGAGATTGATTTAGTTCTAAATCCACAAAAAGGCGTAGATTTAAATTATCTTTTATATGTTTTGCTAAGTATTGCATTTGTATGTATTATTTTGTTTCCAAAGATATATATTCAGCAGCAGATATATTATAAAAGCAGAGATATATCGAAACTAAAAAGTGAGTATGACACTCTAAAAGAAGAGAACAGGCTTATAAAAAGCTCCGTTGAATCTATTCGATTTAAGAACCAAATACTCGATACACTATTTTAAAGAGGTCTAATGATTCGTCGTTTTTTAGAGTTTGCAATAGATAAACCGCTGCTCAACCATATTTTACTTACATTTATTTTTGTTCTCTCCATCTTTGCCTATATTAACATTCCAAAAGAGATATTTCCACCCATGAACATGGACAAAGTTGCCATTAACGGTGGCTATGTCGGCACTTCTGCCGATGTGCTTGATAAGATGGTTGTAAAAAGCATAGAGGATGATCTGCAAAACATAAGTGAGCTTGATATCATAAAAACAACCATTAAAAACGGCTCTTTTTCTATCATAGCGGATATAAAGCCTGGATCTGACAACGCGAATGTTTTAAACGACGTAAAAGATATAGTGAGCAGCGTAAAAAAAGATTTGCCATCAGACATGGAAGAACCGATTGCAAAGATACAGCTGCACAATTTTCCTTTGGCTCTTGTGGCACTAGCGGGTGATAGACCAAAAGAGGAGTTGTTGTTAAGGGCGGAGGAGCTAAAGAGTTAACTTAGCAAACTTAAAGAGTTAAGCGATATTACAATTCGCGGTGATGCCGAAGAAGAACTGGTTATAAAAATTGACGAGCAAAAAGTTTTGGCGTTTGGACTTCAGCCTGCTTTAGCTGTAGAGGCACTGAGAAATATTAGCTCCATCTTTCCTATAGGAACTATTAAAGACAGAGGTTCTCATCTCTATATCTCAACATATAACGGTGAAAAAAGCAAGATAGATATTGAGAGCACGGTCGTAAATGTGGGCGGTGTCAGAATCCGTATAGGCGATATCGCAAATGTCTCATTTAAACTTAGTGATGAGACGGAACTTTCACACTATAACGGTGTGAGAAATATATCTATAAATATTGCAAAATAAAAAGACGGAAATGCGATAGAGCTTGTTAAACAAGTTAGAGCTCTCTTAAAGGAGAGTGCAAAACTTCATCCTGAACTTCAGTATGAGATATATGCAGATACATCTGTATGGATTAAAAACCGTTTAAATACCGTTTTTGCAAATATAGCTTTTGGTCTTATGCTTGTCTTTTTGGCGATGTTAATATTTATAAACCGCGGCATAGCATTTGTTGTTGCCCTTGGAATTCCACTTAGTTTTATGATAGGGCTTATTGCCACCGAGATTATGGGAGACAGTTTAAACATGCTCTCGCTTCTTGGGGCTCTTATAGCTCTTGGAATGTTGGTAGATGAAGCGATAGTTGTTGCCGAGAATATCTATAGACACCTAGAAGAGGGGATGCCGAGGAGAGAAGCGGCAATAGTCGGGGCACAGGAGATGTTTCCCGCAGTTTTAACTGCTACTCTTACAACTATTTTTGCATTTTTGCCTATGCTTTTGCTTACAGGCGAGATGGGAATGTTTATAAAAATTATTCCTATCATGATAACGGTACTGCTCCTCTCATCACTTTTTGAGGCATTTTACTTTCTGCCGCTTCATGCACACGATTTTTTAAAAGTATCGAATAAGGAGAGTTCTACAAGAAAAATCTGGAAAAAACTCTCCTCTTGGCATAACGCTGTTTTACATTTTGTTTTTAAGAAGAGATGGATTTCGCTTATAGTTATGGTTGTGACTATTTTGTCTTTAACCGCCGTTATGATTAAAAACTCAAAATTTCAACTCTTCCCAGATTTTGACACGACACAAGTTTACGTCTATGGAAAGGTAAACGTTAACAATGAGCTCGAAGATACCGAAATGATTGTAACAGAGTTGGAGAGAGAACTTTTAAAAAAGATAAAAGGCGATGATATATCTTCCATCACATCGGTAATCGGTTTTAAACTTGATGCTAAAAATATGGTTGAGACGGGAGAACATCTGTTTCATATTTTTATAGATTTGAGTGAACGCGCCGCCGACAATGCTTTTGATGAGTATATTAGCCCATATCTCTCCATCGAGTATGATAAAGATAGTTTAAAAAGACAAAAAGACGCAAGAGAAATTGCAAAAGATGTTGAGAGAGTCGTAGAGCCTTTTAGAACGCTGCAAGAGAGCGGAAACATTGTTTATGAAGAGCTTGTGGTAAAGGTTCCAGGAGCAGGTGTTGTTGCTTCAGATGTTGAGATAAGCTTAAGTGCTAATGATGAGCAAAAAACAATGCAGGGGATTAAAGAGCTTGAAGATGCTCTAAGAACAGTTGAGGGGGTAAGCAATATATCAAATGATGCAACACTCGGTGAAAAAGAGCTGAAGCTTCGTGTAAATGAGTATGGGCAACAACTCGGTTTTAATGAGGAATATATATCAAAAGAGCTTAGAGCGTACTATCTAAAGGGTGAATACGGAAAGATGTTCAACGAGAGCGGACTTGTTCGTATAAAGATAGAGAGCGGCGTCAATGAGCAGATAAAATCCATAGACAGCATAGAGGTTCAAGTTCCTTCCAGTGATACTTTTGTTTTACTAAAAGATGTTTGCGACTTTATCATGACTCAAGGGTTTGTAGCTCTTCAAAAAGAGAATGGGATAAGGATAAGAACGGTAGTTGCGTCGATAGATAAGAAGATTATTACGTCTGCCGAAGTTATGAAAAAACTTGAACCGACATTTTCTAAATTGAATAATGATGGATATAAGCTTGATATAAAAGGAGAAGAGAAAGATAACGCTAAAAACAAAAGAGAGTTGATGCAATCTGCATTGATAGCAATCTTTTTGATTTTTATAACTCTTGTTTGGCTTTTTGACTCCATTAAAAAATCTCTCATCGTAATAAGCACAATTCCGCTCGTTCTGCTAGGAGTATTCTTTGGGCACATGGTAATGGGAATAAACCTAACAATGCCCGGAATGATAGGAGTTGTAGGACTGGCAGGCGTTGTTGTTAATGACGGACTTATTGTAGTTAACTTCATAAAAAATGCAACAAACACAGAAGAACTTATGAAGCAGGCACAAACAAGATTAAGACCGATTTTACTCACATCGCTTACAACGGTTTTAGGATTGTCAACACTTATATTTTTTGCTTCAGGGCAAGCTATGATACTTCAACCAATGGCAATATCTCTAGGTTTTGGAATAGCGTGGGCAACTGTTTTAAACCTGATTTACGTACCGCTTCTATATGCAGTAGTTTTTAAAATTAAAGATGCACAAATATCAGAAAATTCTAAGGTGGTCTAAAGTATAATTCCGACCTACAAAGCAATAGCTTAGATAGAAACAGTGGGTTCTTAGCTCAGTTGGTTAGAGCCCTCCGCTCATAACGGAGTGGTCTAGTGTTCGAGTCACTCAGAACCCACCACTGTCAAACTCCCTTAACAACAAACTTTCAAAGACTTTTAAAAAGAAAAATCAAAATAAACAAAAACACCTTACCCCACTTTTAGTAAATACCCCATTAAATTTTGAAGAGTTGATTTGTGTTGCCAAAGGCGATTCGCATTTTATTTACTAAGCCATTGACTTATATATTTAAAAAAGATATACTTTTTACATGGAAATAGTAGAAACCTCAATATACACGCAAGACATTATAAAGCTTTTAAGTGATGAGGAGTATCAAGAACTGCAAAAGTTTTTAGCAGAGCATCCAAAAGCTGGCGATGTCATACCTGCTTCAAAAAAGGTCTTAGAAAACTAAGATGGAAGCTAAATAATAAAGGTAAAAGCGGTGGTATAAGAAATATTTACTACTATTACGAAGAGCAGCATACGCTATATATGATATATGTGTATGAAAAAAGCAAAACAGAAAATCTGACTCATACGCAGATTGAAATGTTAAGAAAAGCATTTTTGGGAGATTAGTTATGGATGCACAAAATTTTGAAAGATTGTTAGCAAGCGCAAAAGAAGCAAAAGAGATTATGAACGGGCAAAAAGAACCAAGTAGAAAGTTTTTTATAGATGAGCCAAACCCAAAAGAGATAAGAGCCAAGATGTCTCTTACTCAAGACCAGTTCGCAGCACTTATGAATATTAGCGTACATACACTTAGAAACTGGGAGCAAGGCAGACGACACCCAGAAGGTCCTGCAAGAGTCCTTTTAAATGTTGCAAATAACCATCCTGAAGTGCTTTTAGAGATGGTATAAAATGATATTGAAACCAATTAGAAATGAAGAAGAATATGACAAAGCTGTAGAAGAAGTTAATAGATTGATGGAACTAAATCCACCACTTAAAAGTAAAGAGAGTGATGAGCTTGAAGTTTTAGTTTTATTAATTGAACCCTCTGAACAAACACCAGGAAAATCATTTATTAGCAGTAATTTGGTAAAATAATATAAATATCAAGAGCAGGAAGTAGTTATGCAACCA
>PPDH01000029.1:0-94611 GCA_002899765.1 Sulfurimonas sp.
TATCGTCGTTTACCTGATCATTTTTCCAATCCCATTTAAAAGCATTTGTTCTTAAACGACCATAAAACTCACCTTTTGAAAAAGCATCAAATATATTATCCACACTTGCGGGAAGAGTTTTATACACCTCTTGCATGTTGTTTTTAAGAACTCTTTTTGGTTTTGCATCCTCTGCAACTGCGCTGCTTGAGAGCAATGATATTACTGCGGCAGTTGCTGCACCTATCTTTATTATTTTCATGTTCAACCCCTTATATTTTTAAATTTTAATGACTGCTTAATTGCAGCTAGTTTTGCCCTTTGGAGGACATCCGCATGAATAATCAACAACTCTTACATTTCCTTCATTACTAACATCTACTACTTTTTTACGCTTGATGTAATCTCTTACGACATCATAAACAGCCCTTGTCTTGTTTTCTTGAAGATTTTCTCCTGCATTTTGCAGATTCCCGCCCCATGATGAAACAATGTAAGTTTTTTTCAAATCTATCGGTTTGCCGCCAATTTTAAGATTTGATATACGCTTGCCCGTAGAATTACCCACTGCAATATCATAAGTCGCTCCGCCAAGCCGGCTCATGTCTCCGCCTTGCTG
This sequence comes from Sulfurimonas sp., assembly GCA_002899765.1. GTDB lineage: Bacteria > Campylobacterota > Campylobacteria > Campylobacterales > Sulfurimonadaceae > Sulfurimonas. The sequence goes on from PPDH01000029.1 coordinate 599, forward strand.
ATAAAGCGGATTTTCATTAAATACATTATCGGCAATGTCCTCTAAGAGCTTTGCTATCCTCTCCCCTTTTAGCTCAAAAGTGTAGACGTTCGGATAGGTTATACCGCACATCTCATAAACATTATCCATTAAAATCTCTTCTCCCGCCAAAACGGTTGTTCCCCACCTATAACCCGGCGTAAAAGAGATATCACACTTCATCTCATCCATAATGGCATCATTAATAAGCTGATCAAACGTTGAAAAAAATGTATCTCTTTTGTAAAGAATATTTTTTGTTCTTCCAAGCACTTCATTCATCTCTAAAGCGTATGGTGCATAAAGCTCATCAACAAGCTTCACACCCGCTGTGTCTGCCGGAATTATGTTAGAGGCAATAGGAATAAGTTTGTACTCATAATTGTTAACTTTGCCCTCTTTAGCATCTATATCTAAACGTCCTATGTATTTCCCATGACTTCCCGCAATAACGATAACCGTTCCATCTATAACGATTGGCTTTGGAGAAGGGTCATGCGTGTGCCCGCTTAAAATAAAATCTATGCCGTGTACTTTACGTGCCACTTCTTGATCTACGCTAAAACCGTCATGAGAGAGTACAACGACACAATCAACATCATGTTCATCTCTTAACTCATTTACATACTCTTGGAGTGTCTCTAAACGAAGACCGAAACTCCACCCCTTTGTAAACTCTTTAGGATTTGCTGTCGAGGTAAAAGGAAACGACTGCCCAATGATGCCTATCTTTGCACCGCCTCTCTCTTCTATAGTGTATGGTTCAAAAATCAACTCTTCATAATCATCGGCAAAAGAGTCGTCTCCTACAATATTTTGAGAGATAAACTTCGCATCAAGCATTCCGATAAGCTCTCTTACACGCTCTTTACCGTATGTAAACTCCCAGTGTCCGACCATAAGATCTACGCCTAAATAGTTCTGTGCTTTGACAATAGCTTCACCGTTTGTTTTAAGTGCAACACCTGTACCCTGCCATGTATCGCCTGAATCCAAAAAGAGCACATTATCGGCTCCTCTTGTTTTTCTAACATGCTCCAATACTGTTTTGATATGTGCCACGCCACCCATTTTTCCAAACTTTTTAGCCAGTGTTTCAAAGTCTACATGTGTATCAAAGTAAGCATCCAGAGAGCTTGGCTCTAAGCCGTAGTGCTTTGCAAACGATTCGCCGCATAAAAAACCCGGTGTTCCGGTAAGATTTGGGGCGGAGATAAGCGTGGACGGCTCTCTCCAGTAGAGCGGTTTCAAGTGTGCATGTAAATCACACATGTGAAGCAGCGTAAAATTACCCGTATTTTTAAAAGCATAAATATCTTTAAGCGATATTTGTGACACCGTTCTTGGTGCGGCATTGGCAGAAGTTGCAGCGCCTATCCCAAAAATCGCACAGATGTGCATAAAGTCTCTTCTTGAAATCTCCATCTTCTCTCCCTATCTCTTCAGACCAGGCAGAGCGATAACAGCACCCTTTGCCTCATGAGTAAAATATACTTCAAGTGCCGTCATCTCAGGCGAACCCAGAGGAATAACCGCAAGAAGTGCATTTTGCATACAGCCTTGAAATCTCTTTTGAAGCGTTGCAAGCTTTGACTTTGTCATTCTATACGCCGGCCATGTAGCAGCCGACGCATTTCCTTTTGCGGAGATATCCGGCAGCGGCTGAGTTCTTAGTATTCCTCCCACAACACCGGGATTATGGCAGTTATAGCATGAAAGTCCTCTCCCGCCTCTTCTAGTATTAAATACCTCTTTGCCAAGAGCATAAGCTTTTTTCATATGCTCATTTGCCTCAATATCAATATTAATAGGCTGCTCATTCGCAATCGACTTCACGTAAGAGGACATGTCAAACATATCAGAACTCTTAAGTGCATACGGCTTTTTGCCGCTCTCATGCATAAATGCCTGAAGCATCTGATCAATACTTACAACCATTTTAAATTTCTCAATATATCTTGGAAAACCCGCTAAATACACAGGCAGTTCATCTTCAGAAAGCCCGAGATATTTAGCCAAAGCAGCATCTCCTCCCAGAGCATCCAAAAGTTCTGAACCGTTTGAAAGCATCATATCGGCAGGGTTGTTTTCCATAAGCTCTTCATACATTGCACGATCTGCATTGCTCATGGCAAACTGCTCGCTTGCAAAACTCAAAGATGAAGCAAGAACAACACAAAGCGATATTTGTAATATTTTTCTCATGGGTTATCCTTTTGGTTTAATTTTTTGACTGCTCTCTTCAACAGCACCTTCATTATCGGTAAATGTAACTTTTAATACTCCCTCACCATCAACTTTCATGTAAGTAGTAAGTACCGGATTTACAGAGAGTGTCTCCCAAATATTCATATTTGTAAACACTTTGCCGTTATATTCAAACTTTACGTTTTTAATATATTCGGCAGGTATGAATTTACCGGTCGTTTTATCTTTTCTAAGCCCTGTTTCCATCGGGTGCATAACCATAAAACTGACTTTTACGATATCGCCGTTTTTATACTTATTTGGTTTTACCTTGATTAATGTTTTTCTCTTTGACATTTTGTTTCCTTTTTATTTATTTTTTACGCTAAACACGAAGACTCTTCTAACAAATTGATTTAGAAAATAATCAACCACATCCACCGATAGTTACTTTTACACTCTGAGAAGATATAAGAAAAGTTCCATTGCTTAACTCTACAAGTGCAGCTACCTCTTGTGTCTCACCAAGTTTAACGCGGGTAGAGAGCATTGCTTTTCCGTTTGCGGGAGACAAGTGTGCATCAACACAGCGCGAGTTGCCGTTTTTTGTAGCAAATACATGTATTGATTTTACATAATCATCTTCATTCATCGGATGATCAACCTCAACGGTTACGGGAACAACCGCACCGTTTTCTGCAATCTCAGGTACTTTTAATGCTATTTTTTTAGAAACCTCAGGAGTTTTTGAACCTGTTACGGCTGCTAAAGCCTCCTTGTATGAAAGCGCATTTGAACCTTTTGGTTTTTCATCTGCAGCAAAACTGACCGAAGGTGTTACAACAACAGCACTAGCCGCTGCTACACTTAATCCTCTTAAAAAATCTCTTCTTTGCATCTTTATTTCCTTTTTCTACTTAGTTGATAAAATATATGAAGTTATCTCACATATCTCTTTTTCATTAAAGAGTTTTGTTGTTAAATTTACAGTCATGTTAGTGTGCGGATTGTCAATTCTTGGATCTGCAATCTTCTGATACACATACTCGGCATCTCTAACACCTGTTTTTACAAAAATCTCCGTGTAGCCGCTTAAGTCAGGTCCTATATTTCCCCCGCCTATTGCACCCTCTATATTGTGACATGCAACACAGTTTCCGTACTGTTTGTCTTTTCCGTTAGGCAGCTTTTTGCTTAAACCCTCAGGCGCTTGCCCTTTTGCATTTCCACCATTGAGGTTGTGAAACATGTATGAACCTCTAGCAATAGCTTTTGAATCACTCGTTACACACCCTTGAGGCATCTTGTTAACGCCCATAGGCGGCAGTAAATCTTCTTGAATTATCTTCGCTGCATCAGGAACCTCAATTACACTGCTATAATCAGCAGCAAAAATTGTTACTCCCAAAAGCAGCGATAAAGTCAAACTCCTCTTCATTTAAGCTCCTTTTTTTTATTTCGGAGACAAGTTTAACAGCGGAGTATAAAATTTATGTAAAATTTAGTTTTATTGTTTAAATGTGGATGAATTGTTCACTAAAATGAGGTTTTTTGGAAACTTGTATGTAAAAGTCGTTCCTTTTTTCAGCTGAGACTCTACGCTTGCTTCAATATTTTCTTGTTTAATAATAGAAGCGACAATATTGAGTCCTATACCAAAACCACCGGTTTGCCTGCTCTCTCTATAGTACCTTTGAAATATCTTCTCAACATCTTCTATACCTATGCCGTAGTCCTTAAATGAGAGCAGACATTCACCCTCTTCATTTAGCTTCATATTTACTTCTACGATATTTTGCTCATAAGAGTACTTTATAGCGTTTGATATATTGTTATCAACCACTCTTTGAAACTGTTTAGGGTTCATGCTTATCTTTACACACTCTTGAAGTTCACTTTGTATTGTTATATTTTTCATGTATGCAACTTCACTAAAATACTCTATGCGCTCATTTAAAAACTTCTTTACATCAATATTTTCTCTCTCATACTCTATTTTGTCATGTTTAATAAGATACTCCATGTCATTATAGATGTTAGAGAGCACTTTTGCAGAAGCTTTAATCCTTTGCATGTACTTATCTGCTCCATGTTTCCTGCTAAAGAGGTCGACATTAACATTAATGATAGCAAGAGGTGTATTTATCTCATGGATAGAGTCTTTGATAAACTCATCAAGCTTTTTGTTTACCTCTTTAAAGGGTTTGGCAAATCTATCCAAAAAGAGTATGCTTAGTAAAAATATAAGCGTCACGATGGAGAGAAGTATCAACAAAGCCTTCTCATAAACTTCATAGTAAGAGAGCTGATTCTCCACCACAAGGTACTTTGCACCAAAATATCTCTCTTGCGGAAGTGTCATGACATAATAAGCTCTCTTATCTTCTACTTGATAACCCTCTATAAAGTATTTAAGAGGCTCTTTTATAAGCGAGAAAATCTCTTTTTGTCTGATATCATAAAGACCTGATTTGAATGTTTTAAACCTTGGGTACTCAAAATACTCATCATCAGAATTATGCTCTTGCATAAGCTTAATGATTAGAAGTGCTCTGTTTTTAAGTTCAAACTCATTTTTTATATCATACACTTTTTTCATGTATGACGTATAGATAAACAGCGGTGCAAGCAGGATTACCGCAACAAGGACAGTATATATGTATGCGTAGGTTATAGCATAACTTTTATCTTTCAATGATATATCCTAAACCTCTTCTGTTTTGTATAATTGCGTCGGGAAGTTTTTGTTTTAGGTTGTTTATCTGAACACGGATTGCCGATGGTTCTACATAATCACCCCATACCTCATCTTGAAACATCTGCATAGAGACAACACTGTTTTTGTTCTTGATAAGAACTTCAAGGATATCTTTTTCAATCTTTCTAAGAATAATCTCTTTGGAGCCATAAGTTAACTTGCCTTTTAACATGTCATAAAAAACATCTTCGCCAAGTACCATAAGCTCATCGTTTTGAAGATAAAAACTCTTTACCGCCTGCTTAATTCTAAGCTCCAGCTCCAAGAGATCAAAAGGTTTGCGAATATAGTCACAGCACCCCTTTTTATACCCCTCGTTTAGGTTTTGTACATCTATCATGGATGTTAAAAAAATGGCAGGGATTTTAATCCCCTCTTTACGTATGCTTTGCAAAAGCTCAAATCCGTCCATTGAAGGAACATTGACATCTAAGAGAAGCAAATCATAAGATTTTGAGTAGATTGCATCATGTGCTTCCATTCCATCGGCATAATCATCTACCTCATACTCCATATCTTCCAAAAACTCTTTTATACTGATTCTGAGTGAAAATTCATCTTCTAGTAACAAAATCTTCATTTTATTTTTCCATCCACTTTCTTTATGATTTTTTGCTCTAAAATAAGCTCTATAAGCTCCTCTTTCGTATATTCGTTTAACTTCTCATACCCAAGTTTTATATATTCGTTTTGCATATTCACGGGCATCTCGTCTTTTATTGTCATAAGTGATTTTATATCCTCAAACTCTTTAACCCTGACATCATTTTGCTCATCTCTTACAACATCATAAAGAGCTTTTTTTGTAAAGTTGATAAAAAATGAGGTTTCATCATTTTCTTCTTTAAAATACTCAAGATACCTCTTTGTTAACACAAAAACAAAGAGTCCTATCGACTCGGAGTTACCGTTTTTTATATTTTCACAAAATACATAGTCATCATCAAGAGTGATTGCTCTGTTTACTTTAAGTTCTTTAAAATCGATTTTTCTAAGAAGGTCTATATTGTTGTGATTATAATTTCTATTTGCCATGATATACTTATCAACAGTCTCATTGTTTTGCATAAAAACGGCTATATCATAATACTTATCATCCATCAATACATAAAGATCAACACCTATTTTTTTAAAAAAGCTTGTTATAGAGTCAAAAAAACTTATAATCTCAACAAAACCCAAAAGAGTCTTGTCTCTATAAACAGGCACTGTAGTCTTAATGCTTAACATTCGTCCTGTCTCAATGGATGTGCGTGGAGTATTGTGAGAGCTAAAATATTGAAGGTCGCTTCTAAAATCTTCAAGCGGCATACCCGTATAGATATCGTCCCAGCTTCTTGCAAAGATATGGTAATCACGTGTGAGTACCTGAACTTTAATATCTTTTTGGGTGTAGTTTTTTATCTCTTGTGTAATTCCCGAGAGAATCTTATAGCCGAGATCCTCATCCTCGTTTTCCAAAGTATCCACTAGAGCACCGTTTTTTGAGAGTGCTATTGCCATCTTGAGCGCATCCATCTTGTCATTTTTTATCTCAGACTCTAACGCTAGGACAAATTTATCTAAGATGTAACTGATATTTTGCTTATCTATTGAATAACGAAGAGAGAGAAGAATATAGACTATTATGGCTATTATCACCAAAAATATAGGCAGGGCTTTTTTTAACATAAAGTTATAGCTCTCGATACATCAATCTATCGGAACAAAAGCATATCCGTCATTCTGAGCATCGATAAGACCTATCATCGCGCTTGGTATGACCTCTACAAACTCTAAAACATTCTCTTTTGCTATATTTCTGGCTTTCATACCGGCACCGCACATTAAAAATTTGACACTGTATGTTTTTATAAGCGATGCAAGTCTTTCATGTATCTCTTTTGCTTTTGCCTGAAGTTTTTTATCCTCTTTGCATTTTGTTTTTGAGATATCTTTTACAAAAAACTTATATGCCCCTCCATGAACTATAACAATGATATCCAACTCTTTAAAAGTGGTTTGATAATGGGCATTGTTAAATGCAACTCCCTTTATCATTCTATTTTCAAATGTTATCAAATCAGATGTCCTAAGATCAAAAACCGCCTTCTTAATATCACTCTCGGCATTTAAGAATCCTAAAAAAAGAACCAAAAAAAGAAGCAATTTTTTCATTTTAACCTCATCACAAAAATTTTCTCAAAAGAAAATAACATATCAATATAAAATATATGTAAAATCAACCCTTATTTAAAAAGTGTCTAGCAAAATAACGTTTACAAAAGTGCCTTTGCTAAGATCTCCATCCTCTTCACCCGTTATCATAAGAGCACTGTTTTGAAGCATATTTGTCAAAATCGCCGAACTTCCCACTTTTTTATCTTTGAAATTTACAAAATATTGACCGTCTACTATCTCTACATTACATGCGCTAAACTCGGTAAGAGAGCTTCTTTTTTTAAAATCTTCGCTTAGTTTTGCCGCAACGATTCTATAAGCACTCTCACGACCCAGCATCTTTGCAATAAGCGGAAGTACGTACAAAATAGCGGTGACTGTCGATGAGTAAGCAAACCCCGGAAGAGCCAAAATAAATTTATCCTCTTTTTGCGCAACCATTATGTGTTTACCCGGTTTTATAGCCACGCCTTTGTAGACGACTTCTGCACCGATGCGCGGAACTATATCTTTTACAAAATCGTAATCTCCGACACTTACGCCTCCCGTACTAACGAGTATATCCGCACTCAAGAGAGCATTTTGAAACGTCTGCATAATAGAACTTTTATCATCACCCACTACTCCAAGCTGAATCACTTCCGCCCCACAAAGCTCAAAAAGAGCCGCGAGCGTGTAGTTGTTTGAACTTCTTATCTGTGCAGAGTTTGTACTGTTTGCGCCAAGGTCTAAAATCTCGCTCCCCGTTGAGACAACGGCAACACGTGGTTTTAGTGCGACCTTTACCATCACATGATTGAGTGCTGCCATAACGCCAATCTCTGCAAAACCGATTTTCGTTCCTTTTTTTATAAGCACGTCCCCCGCTCTATACCCCTCGCCTATCGGGCGAACAGATGAACCTTTAGCAACGCTCTCGTTTATAACAATTCTTCCGCTTTCTACGGTGACGTTTTCTATCTGAATAAGCGTATCTGCGCCATGAGGCATCTTTGAACCGGTAAAAGTCTTGATGCACTCTCCGCTTTTTATGGTTCTTTTCTCATCACTTCCTGCCGGATTATCTCCGAGAATCACTATATTTTTTCTCTCTAAATCAGCGTGTATAACGGCATAACCGTCCATAGAAGCAGTAGGAAACTGCGGGTCATTAAACTCTGCAACAATATTTTGCGCCAAAACTCTCCCAAGAGAAGAGCTAAGCGGCACATTTTGGCTTCTTGATGCGTTTACATGTAATAAGTCAAGCATATTTTGGCTTGTTTCATAAGACAATAGGCTCATTTTAAAAATCCTTAATTTTATTGCATAAAATGAAGGAAACCTTCATTTATTAGCCTCGTTTAGGAACAAAGTCCCTAAACTCCGCTTACGCCGCTGTGGCGACTCATCGTGGAGAATGCCATTAGCTAGCATTCCTAAAAGTTCTTATTCTAAGATAGTAATCCACTACCTTCTATAGCAGTTGAGCGATCAAGTGCATATACTCTTTTGCCGCCCTTTAAATCGTATTTCCAAATAGGAGCAGATGCTTTAAAATCCTCGACGAACTCATCTATAAACTCCAATGCCACACGTCTTTTTGGAGAAAAAACTGCAGCTATATATGAGGACTCATGAAGCATAACATCGCCTCTGGAGTGCGCCATTTTTATAACCGCACCTTTAGCTTCAGCCTTTTTCTGCCATGCCTCAAACCAAGAGTTTAAAATGGGTTCATAGATATCAAAACTAAGCCCCTCTATATTGTCTTCACTTCTCACAGTTCCCACAAAAGGTATATATGCACCGTAGTTGCTTTTTTCTTCCTGCTCGTACCACTCTTTTAAGATTTTGGGAACGTCAAGAGCTCCGTCATAAAGATATAACATCTCTCAACCTCCGCAAACAGGCGGAAGAAGAACAACTCTGTCACCGTCTTTTAGTGCAATGTCTCTGCTGTTTACAAGCGTATCATTTACGGCAACTGCAGAATTTTCAAGCCACTCTTTCATGGACTCATCCTCTTGGAGTATTTTTGCCAGCTCGTTTAAGTTTGTTATCTCTAACTCCAAAGGCTCTTTTTGTATTGGACCTAAAAATTCGACTCGTACCATAAATACTGCTCCCAAAACTATTTTTTTTCTGCTGCGATTATATCAAAATAAGCTAAGGCGTGTATAATTTCATACTTAATATTTATGGAGAGAGCATTGGTTTTTGGCAAAATAGAGTATTTAAATCTTTTACCTTTTCATGTCTTTATGAAGCGTTTTACAAAAAGCTCTCAACAAAGTATGAGCATGCACTACTACAGAGGCGTTCCTGCAAAAACAAATCAAAAATTTATCTCAAAAAAAGTAGACGCAGCCTTTATCTCAAGCATAAGAGCAAAAAGACAAAAACATGTAAACCTTGGAATTGTAGCAAGAGGTGAGGTACTTAGCGTTTTAGTAATCCCGCACAAGAAAGATGTAAGTGACACAGAGTCAGAGACCTCAAACGTGCTTGCAAAAATCTTAAATGTTCAAGGCGAAGTACTTATAGGCGACAAAGCTCTGCGATACTATCTGCAGAACAAACCGCATACGGATTTAGCAAAAACATGGAGTGAAAAATACAAACTCCCTTTTGTTTTTGCACTTTTATGCTACCACAAAGAAAAAATGCTTTATAAAAAAATTGAGAAAAATTTCCTAAAAAGAAGAGTAAAAATTCCGAGATATATACTTGATGAAGCCTCTAAGAGAACAGGAGTTGCTAATCATGATATTCTTAACTACCTAAAACATATCTCATACAATGTAGACAAAAAAGCAAAAAAAGGACTCGATAAGTTTTATAAAGAGGCAAAGAAAATATAGACAAACTCCTAAAAAGTAGTTTATTTTTGATATTGACGTTCCAAAAAGGCAAGCCAAGCCTTTGCGCTCTCTTGATATTTTGCATCTCCAAGAACTTTTTCAAATACCGACTGCGCCTTCTTGCTTTGATGCAGCTCATAGTAAGCTCTCCCTAAGAGAAGATATTTTTGTGCTTCATCCTCTTTTGAATCTTTAAGCGATTGTTCAATATTTTGCACAACACACTCAAAGTCTTGTTTATTCATGCAAAGACGGCCTATTTTGTAATAAAGTGCTCCACTCTTACTTATACGGGTTCCTTCTTTATACCAAAAAAGTGCGCGCTGTACTTCTGCTGCATCCAAAAAGAGATCCCCTAGACGCTCAAACATAGCACTGCTCTTTTTAACAACCCCCTCTTCTATCTTTTTCTCAAGCACCACTGCGGCTTTGTAAGGGATACCGCTCTCATGCAACAATCCAACAAGCAGAAGCACCTCGCTCTCTTGCAGATTAAGCGCTGCAATATTAGAGGCATCTATAGAAGCAAGTGCGCTCTTTTTCTCTCCAAGGGTTGTATAAAAAGAGGAGAGTTGCAGCCAATACCTCTTTTCATGCGGTTCTAAAACAAGAAGCTTTTTTATCTCACCAACCGCCTCTTGGTTTTCTTGAAGCATATAATGAGCATAGAGCTTCATCTTAAGAAGATCTACGTTGTGAGTTTGTTCATTTTTACAAGCATTATCAAGCGCTTGTAAAGTTTTTTTATACTCTTGTTGCTGCATAAAAATTTTTGCTTTATATATGTAATACTCTTTTTTTGGTTTTTTTGTTATGTCAATAAGTGCATCAAGATAATTAAGTGTTTTTACTATAGAACCTTGTTCGAGCGTAAGTTGTACAAGATAGAGATAAGCACTCTCAAGCTGCTCCTCGTTAAGAGCATTGTATGTAAGTGACGCTTCAAAAAAATCTATGGCTTGTGTAAAACTCTCTTGCATTGCGTAAAAGTAACCTAAAAAAAATCGAATATAAGCAAGATCTGCAGGTTTTTTTATTTTTTTATTCTCTTTTACACTTAGAAGAAGTTTTTGCGCTTCTTCTATCTTATTTTCATCAATAAGTTTTTGTGCCTTTGAGATAGCATCATGCGTCTCAATTTGAAGCACAAAGGGCTCTTTTTTCTCTTCGCCAAAGAGCGCAAGAGTCAAAAACAACAAAAGAAAAAACTTCATCTCTTCTCTCCAAGTTTAAAGCTAAGCGTTACTATTCCAACTTGTGCAACAGCTTTGTTTGCAACCATTTTTGGACGAAATTTCCATTTGTTAAGCGCGCGAATAGCCGCCATGTCAAAAGTGCCCTTTGGAGTAGACTCCACAATTTGAATATTTGTCACAGAACCACTCTCATCTACCTCAAGGCGTGCTTTGATATGCCCTTCAACACCCATTCTTTTGGCTCGCGGAGGATAGAGAGGGTTTATCTGCACCATTGGAGTAAGCTCGGCATCAAACTTCATCTCTTGCATACCATTTGGTATCTTTGGCGCTGAGCCAAAAAGCTTTGCCCCGTTTCCTATACCGCTAATGTCGGGCATAGCGATTGTTTGAAGCGGCAGTGGCGTAACACTGCTCTTGTTGCTCTTTGTTGTTTGTGTCGGTACTTTTGGAGGCTGCTCTTTTGGTTTTGGTTCAGGCGGGAGCTCTTTTTGTATCTCAGGCGCAAGTCTCTCTTTATGCGGAGCAACAAAATCTATCACCTTATAGAGTTCGTTTGCCGCAATACCATCTCCATCATGTCTAATCATGGCATGCATAGAAAAAAAAAGAGCCGTCGTGACCAGAAGCGCCAAAATAAAAGAGCCGCCCCAACGAAGAGAACTACTCTGAATCACTCTGCGCTCCGATGGAGATCTTCTCTATGCCTGCTAACTTCACCTGATCCATAACAGAGACCAAAATTCCTGTGTATGCTTTCGTATCTGCGTCAATAACCACACTTCCCTCAGGCGTATCTGCATGAAGCTTCTCAATAGTTGCACGCAATGCACGAATATCTATAGGTCTTTTATCTATCCAAATTTCACCATGCTTATTAATAGAGATAATAATGTTAGCTCTTTTATCCACCTTAGCAGTAGCTGCTTGTGGCTTGTTAACCTCTATCCCGGATTCACGCACAAAAGATGTTGTTACAATAAAAAATATAAGCATGATAAAGACGATATCAAGCATAGGCGTCATATCTATACCGTTTTCATCCTCACTGTCTATCAAAAAATCTTTACTCTTTTGCATCATAAAAACCTCTCGTTTTCTCGTCAAACAAAAGTACTTCTCTTGAGACAATATATTTCACTCTACTATAGACAAAAAGTCCAAGAACCGCGAGCATCATGCCTGCCATCGTAGGTATTGTTGCCATTGAAATACCGCTTGCCATCGCTTTTGCGTTTGTTCCAAGAAGACTCATAGAGTCAAAAACGCTTATCATTCCCGTAATCGTTCCCAAAAGACCCAAAAGCGGAAAAAGAGCGATGATGACTTTTATGGTAGAGAGATTTTTTTGCAACTCCAAATAGAGCGTAGAAATTTGAGCCTTATTGTTCTGCTTAACACTCCAACTCTCACTGCCCTCTTCTTTCATTTTTAAAAACACTCTGTTTGATTCTATCTTGTAGAGAGTTTGAAAGTAGATTATTCGCTCAAATACGAGCATCCAAAAAAAAGACTAAGGCAAAAAAGTACTGCAAGAACAACTCCCCCTGCGTCAAAAAAAAGCGACAAATCTTCAAAAAAACGCTCCACGCTCATGAAATTCTCTCTTGATTCATTTCTAAAGTTCTTGCCACAAGCGCACTGCTTTGCTGCGTCAAGACGGTGATAATACGACGACTTTTTGCCTGTAAAATATTATGCAAAAACAAAACGGGAATAGCAACCACAAGCCCTAAAACCGTTGTCATAAGTGCTTGAGAGATACCGCCTGCCATCAACTTTGGATCACCTGTTCCAAAGAGTGTTATGGATTGAAATGTCTCAATCATTCCAGTAACCGTACCAAGAAGCCCAAGTAAAGGAGCAACTGCGGCTATGAGTTTGAGCATTGCAAGCCCGGAATTTATGTTTGGAATCTCTCCAAGAACAGCGCTCTCAAGCTTACTCTGGATAGTTGCAACATCATTTTTTTGATATTTTTCAAAACTACTCAAAATCCGCCCCAAAGGGTTGTTAACATCAGCTGTCTCTTTGTGGAGTTGCATCTGAACTCTTTTATCTGCTACAAAAAGTACCACGCCTTTGCCTAAAGCAAAAAGAAAAGACAAAACTCCAAGAGTCAAAATAACATAACCGATTACACCCGCCTGTTCTATTCGTTGACTCACAGTTGCCCGCTCTTTAAGCATGCTAAAGAGCACGCCACGCGATGGATCAATCGTCATAGGAACAACTGAGCCTTTTTGCGCACTGTTAAAATCTGATATAGAGTCATAAAATTTACTCTCGGGCTGACGCGCAAGTGCAACAAAACCTTGAAAAGTTTCATCAAAAATAACAAAACCATCTGTGTCAAATGCCGTAAAAATTCCCGCTCTTGTTACATGTGAAGTCTCTTCTTCGCCCCCAAGAGTGATTTTTTTTACATCCATACTCTCAACCTTGCCTGAAGCAACTATCTCCTCAAGATAAATTTGCCACAATCCAGTGAGATCATCGATACTTGGCATAGTGTGCACAACAGCAAAAGTATCCAAAAAGGCACTGCGGCCGACCAATCGTGCCGAAGTCATGGAGCCTTGAAGCATAGAAGATAAATCTCTTGCCTCCTGTTGTGCTACCGCAAATAAATCTTTTAGCCCCATAGAGCGCTCTTGAAGCTTTTTGTTAAGTTCTATTGAGCGCTCTTTTTGAATCTCAAAAGTTGCTTTTAACTCTTTTGTTCTCTGTTTTTGCAAAGCCAGTTCAGTACGAATCGTCTCAAGCTCTTTTTTTGCTGCTTGAAGATCTTTTTTAAAAATCTCCTCTCGCACCTTATCTGTTTTTATTTGATTACTCGCTGCATTTTGCACGTTTAAAAGCAGATTCTCAAGGGAGGAAGCATAAAGTAAAAATACCCATGTAAAGAGAAGAAAAAGCACTCTCATAGCGTACCCTTTATAATAGGTATCGTTAAAAAGTCCGGTGCTATCTTTTTTCTTGCCATTTTAATAGCTTTGGTGATATGCTCGTTATAGCTGCTTTCTAATTTCACCCAAGATTTACTTGAAGCATCATAAATACCACACTCTTGAAGATCAAGTGTTTGATAGTAGAGCCCAACTCTGCCAACCCGGATAAAGTCGACATTTTTACCATCAAGCTGGGAGCGGTACGCCTCAAGCGTTCTGGCATAGCCATACTCTATCTTGTAACTTTGAAGTGCCATGCGAAACTGTTCACTCAAAGAGATATCCGGGTTTGCCATATAACTTTTAAGATTTTCTGCCCTTTTTGCTCTCTCTTCTTGCAAAAAAGGAGTATCAAGTGTAACAAGCTTCTCAAAGGTCTCTACCATATCAAAAAGAAGAGGGATAATCTTTTTTTGCGTTGTCTCAATCGTTTTAAGTTGCTCTTGGAGTTTTGGCAACTCCTGTTTTTGTGTATCTACAATCATCTCAAGACGACGGTTGTAAGTACGTTGTTCTTCTAACTCTTTTTTGATTTGTTCATACTCTTCAAACATTGCCTCGCTCTGTTTTGCGTAAGCGTCTATATTTTGTTGCGAAGCCGCACTTTTTGTATTTGCACTCTCTAATGTCTTAAGCACTCCATCTACCTGTGCAAACAGCGGCATAAAAAAAACTACCCATGTGAAAAAAAATCGCATAAACATACTCTTAATAAGCCAAATGCAAAGAATCTAGCACTTTTTCCATACGCAATATTTTAAAATTTTGCTTACCTGAAGGAGCATCTGTTCCATCTTGAACTATCATCATGCCATAGGGATATTGCAAGCCGAGCGCTTGTGAAGTCACCTCAATGCCATCTGTATCGTTTGTACCGTCTATTACACCATCAACTATACGAAACGCCCCAATATAAGCACCGCTTTTGCGATTATAAAGTGTGTAACTATTGTTTCCTTGAGAAGAAGCTACAAGATATCCCCCACCGTCTGCCAGTGTGTAAAGTGCCAAGCCCTCAACATCATCTTTAATGTGTCCACCCTTCACAGCATCAATAAGAACCCTCATGTCGCCACTCTGCGGCAATGCTCCAAAGCGCCAAATACCGACATCTTCCTCTCCGACATAGAGCATATCTGTTTCATCATCTGCAACACACCCTTCAGGCTGTGAGCCTACAAAAAAAGTACGAACAAGTTTTGCATCTACTTTTGCATTACTCTCAAAAAGCTCGTACTCTCTATACTCTCCGGACTTAGAATTGACAAAAACATAAAATGTGTCATTTTTTTGGTTGTGATACATACATGTGCCATAACTTTCATCAAGAGTAGATATCGTTCGTGCCGCAATCGGATAAAGCAAGCGGCTCTGCGGGTCGACGCCATAAAGAGCTAAAGAGTCATTCGTACGATTGGTTGCCGCTACAATATCAACTTTTTTACCGCCTACTTGCATACCGTATCTCAAATCAACATTGTTAAATTTACCGTCTTTTAGACTTTGAATCCGTTTGCCAGAAAGGTCATATACATCAAGTCCTCCACCTTTTTTGTTCGTACCGATGATAAGACTTTTCTCTCTATCATGAGGATGAAGCCAAATAGCAGGGTCATCTGCTACATCTCCATCATGATTCATAATCTCTGTTTCACTATCTGCTAAAACATTGATTACAGAGTCATTTTCTGTATAAGAATAACTACAACCAGAGAGAACCAACATGCCCAAAAGGGCAAAAAAAACATAGCGCTTCATTAAAAACGTCCTGAGAGTGTAAGCATATAAAGAGCACCGGCACGCTCAATCTGTGTCTCGTAACTATCAACATCGCCTGCTAGTTTATCGCTAAGAGAGTCATAGTTTGTCATGTGCTCCGTTACATCAGCATCAAGAAGATTATCTCCCGTGAAACGCAATACAAATGATTTGGAGAGTTTGTATTCAATAAAAGCTTCTACGTTTGCATCATAAGAGGTTACCTCCGTCGTTACAGAGTCCTCATATGTAGAATCACCTCTTTTTTGGTAGCTAAATCCATAACTAAGACCTAGGTTTTTAAGTGTATGGCTTAAACCAAAATTGTAAACATAATCCGGCTGATCATTAAACTGACGATCTTGTCTTGTGAAAGGATCTTCTATAGAAGAGTCAAGATAGGTATAGTTTGCAAAAAAGCTCACCGATGGAAGAGCAATCAAAGAGAGCGGGAAACTTGCATCAAGCTCAACACCATAAACCTCTCCATCGCCTACATTGCTCGGGGTATACACTCCTCCCGTAAAAAACTCTCCATCATCCTCTACTGTGTTCTCGCCCGTGCGGCTTAGCTCAATTTTATCTTTTATATCACGGTAAAAAAGATTAGCGCCAAAAATACCATACTGTTCCACAAACGAATGTTCATACCCTAAGTCAAATCCAATTGAGACCTCAGGCTCTAGATTTGGATTTCCAACAAGAACATCGTAATCTTCAGGCGTATCTTCAGACTCAAAAGGCACCATCTCATCAAAATTTGGACGACGAAGCGTTTGTGCTACAGAGAAACGAATCTGATCGTTCGGCGTGAGAGCATATTTATAGTGCAGTGATGGGTTGAAAAATGTGTAATCATTATCCATGGACAGTTCTACTCCCTCTTGTTTAGTCGATGTAAATTCTAAACGACCGCCTATTTGAAGTGAAGCGCGAGGTGAAATTTTATAAGTATCTTCTATATAAGTATCAAATCTATCTTGATCTATTTTGTGAGTAACAAAAGCTACACTATCCTCAGAGCGCGCGCCACCTTCTATCTCATACTCATTAAATTTTGTATCTCTCTCTTTATTTTGTACTTGTACGCCAAACTTAATTTTGTGTTCTTCAAGACTATTAAGCGCATATCCTAGAGAAGCTTTAATCTCCTTATCATCCGTATCTGTCAATTCACCCTTATGATCTACTGCACGAATATTTTCGATATTTTTCCAATTCTCTCTTACGCCGGTGCCTTCATCGGCTCCATGTGTGTCATTTGTAGAAGAAAAATCATCGTAAGAAAGAGAGATTTTTAGTTTGTCCGAAGAAGAAAAAGTATGCTCATTGGCTACCTCAAAAGAGTAGGTTGTTTTTTCGATATCCATTATTTGATGCTCTATCTCATCTAGCACAAAAGGCTCACTCGCAGCATCTCTTTCATGTTTAAACTCATATTGCTCTTCTATTCTATCCGTATGAAAATAGTTTGCACTTAAAAAAAGCGTATCCACATCTGTCACATCTATATCAAAAGTAACTGCCAAAGAGCTATCTTCAGATTCACGGTTGTCCCACTCATCTTCTGTGTAAACCCAACTCTCTTTATCATCATGACCATTTTCATGTTCGTTAGTTACTTTATCTTTTGGATTATAGCGCTCTTGATAGTAAGCAGAAACGGAGTAACTAAAGTTTTCAAGTGTATCACTATAAGATAAAAAAGCGTTTGGCTTATTTTTTTTATCCGTCCAAGGATTGTCTCCGCCGTTGTCATGTTGACTCATGCCAATACGATAAAAACCGCCTTTTAGAGACTCACTATCTTTAAGGATAATATTAATTGTTCCGGCAACTCCCTGAGAATCAATCTCTGCCGATGGGGAGCGAACAATCTCGATACGATCAACCATCTCAGCAGGGATACGATCAAGGTTAATCTCTCCGTCACTCCCATCACCTGGAACTCTTTTACCGTTTATAAGTATCTGTGTATAAGCAGTTGCAAGACCTCTAAGTTGAATAAAATCATACTCTCCAACATCACCTTTAAACACAACACCAGGTACACGTTTAAGCATAGCACCCGCTGTTGTCGGCTCAAACCGCTCAAAAAATTCACGATCATACACAAGTGTAGGAGTAATAGTGTCACTGCGATGGCGATACTTTTCTTGAGAATCCACAACCTCAAATGTTCCTAAGTTTGTAGCACTATTTTGGTCTGTTTGAGATGTAGCGGTTGCAGTGTTAGCTGAAGCTAAAACAGAGATGACAGCAAGTGAGAGACAAGTTCTAAGATAGAATTTTTGATTCATTAAGTACACCCTTGAGGTTTATTTTGGCGAAATGATGACAAATAAATGTTACCGACACATCACATTTAGATAACTTTCTGATAACCCTGGATTACTTTTTAATAACTTTAGTATAAAGAAGATTGCTCTTGATATTAGAATTGGCGATAGTTAAACATTTTTGGTGCAGTTTTGGAACAATGAGTTTAAAATTTTTTTTTAAGGAGATTTAAAAGTAGATGGTGCGGATGAGAGGACTTGAACCTCCACACCTTACGGCACCAGATCCTAAGTCTGGCGTGTATACCAATTTCACCACATCCGCATGTAGATAAGTATTTTATGTCTCTTCAGACATTAATTAAAGTGGTACGCCCTAGAGGATTCGAACCTCTGACCGATGCCTTAGAAGGGCATTGCTCTATCCAGCTGAGCTAAGGACGCATACATTTATAAAAATGGTGCGCCCGATAGGATTCGAACCTATAACCGTCGGATCCGAAGTCCGAAACTCTATCCAGTTGAGCCACGGACGCCACAAAATTTATTATTTTTAAGTTTTTATATCTAATTTATGGGGTGAGATACGGGATTCGAACCCGCGACCCCCGGCACCACAAACCAGTGCTCTAACCAGCTGAGCTAATCTCACCATGCTTTAATTTAAATATAAAAGTGGTCGGGGTGAAAGGACTCGAACCTTCGGCCCCTTGGTCCCAAACCAAGTACTCTAACCATACTGAGCTACACCCCGACTTAAACATTAAAACAACTCGGAAGCTGATTAATGAGGCGAAATTATAGTCAATAACTATTAAAATGTCAATAGTTTTTTTGTATATTTCAAAACTTTGGAAGAAGTGGTACAAAAAGAGATTAAGATTAGTTTGTTACAATACAAAATCAGGGTTTTAAAGGGTTAATTTTGAGTGAAGTATTTAGTAGTATCAACTCCTTTTTAGAAACGGTTCTCTTTTTTGATATTTTATTTGGAACTGTAGATGGAGTTAATTTACCATTTTTAGTGATTTGGCTTATCTCCGGCGGTATTTATCTTACTTTTTTAACAAGATTTATAAATTTGAGGATGCTTAAGCACTACTTTGACATTATCAGAGGCAGGTACAACACTGTTGATGACGTAGGGCAAATCTCATCTTTTGGAGCTCTTACGACCGCTCTAAGTGCTACTGTCGGACTTGGAAATATCGCAGGCGTTGCTCTTGCCATTGCAATCGGTGGTCCGGGAGCTACTTTTTGGATGATTGTTGCCGGCTTTTTAGGAATGAGTCTAAAATTCACAGAAGTTACACTTTCACTTCAATACAGAGAATTTTTAAAAGACGGTACAGTCATGGGTGGTGCAATGGAGTACCTCTCAAAAGGTTTAGCAAAAAAGGGTTATGCAAAATTCGGTAAAGTTTTGGCAGTGGTTTTTGCCGTATTTATGATTGGAGGAGCTATAGGAGGTGGAAACACTTTTCAAGTTTCACAAGCTCTTAGCGCCATCTCTCAAGAAATACCGTTTTTTCAAGAGTTTCCTATAGTATTTGGAATCATTATCGCATCTTTGGTAGGCTTTGTCATTATCGGCGGTGTTACTAGAATTGCCCACATTACTGAGGCTCTCGTGCCTTTCATGGCTGTTATATATATCTCGGCGTCTCTATGGATTTTAGGAATTCATTTCGAGAAGATAGATGATGCTTTTAGTATTATACTTACAGAAGCTTTTTCAGCGAGTGCTGTTTACGGCGGTGTTATAGGTTCGCTTATACAAGGGTTTCAAAGAGCAGTTTTCTCGAGCGAAGCAGGGATTGGCTCCTCCCCTGTTGCTCATGCTCCCGTAAAGACAAAGTATCCGGTAAGACAAGGGCTCGTCGCTCTTTATGAACCTTTTATAGACACTATTGTCATATGCACCATGACAGCACTTGTCATAGTTATAACAGGTGTTTATGCGCATGACGGAGCTTATGCCGCGCTTATAGAAGCAAAGCAGGGAGCAGCTCTTACAAGTGCGGCTTATGGAACAGTTATTGAATGGTTTCCCTCAATTCTCTCTGTAAGTATTACTCTTTTTGCATTCTCAACAATGATATCATGGTCATACTACGGTGAGAGAGCATGGGTCTATCTTTTTGGCTCAAAACTCTCCATTATCTATAAAATTATGTTTTTATCTTTAACCGTCATAGGAACTATTGTGAGTACTGGATTATTAGTGGATTTCAGCTTTATGCTTCTTCTTGCCATGGCGCTTCCAAACATCTTGGGACTTTTTATCCTCGGCGGCGATGTTAAAGAACAACTTGATATTTATTTACAAAAACTCAAAAGCGGTGAGTTGGATAAAGAGGCGATAAAATGAGTGAAACAGCAAAAAAATGCAGATATATTTTACAAAACAGCGGTATTAATCTTGATTCTGAGATTGATTTTGATGTCAATGGCAGCGTACATACACTCTCTTTTGAGTACATTTTAGATACTTTCATGATGGCTTCTAGTGAGTCGCAGTCGGTTTTTTTAGCTGCACTTGAAAAATCTCTCAAAAGCAAAGAGATGGGAGTGGAGAGATTTTTTGAAAATATGGGAGAGTTACTTCTTATGACACATCTCTCAAAAAATATTGAAATGCCCTGAATTTATAGCAATTTTAATACTTTAAATCGTATCATAAAATAAAATACAAATCTTAAGTACTGAGCTTTCGCACCTAATTTTAATCGATATGCTTTCTAAAACAACTGTAAGTAGGGCATAGTAATAAAATACTCCATGGTACTTGACACTAGTTANAACTGAAAAATACATGTCAATAGATATGACAAATGCTGAGAGAATACCGCTACTACCGAATGTAACACTATAAAATTAGGTGCGAAAGCTCAGTTAAGTAGTGCTCATGAAAAAAATCTTTGTTTTTCTCTCTTTTCTCACTTGCATATTTGCGCATGAGAATATAAAATTTGGTGTTTTTGCCTACAAGGGCGTATAACAAACTCGAAAACAGTATGAACCGCTTGTAAAAGCACTCAATGAAAAGCTCGATAAAAAAGTTATATTGGAGGTTTTGTCTCAAGATGAGATAAATAAAAAAATAGCCGACAAAGAGCTTGACATCGTTACAACAAATCCCACACACTTTTTGGTCATACGAGACAAACATGCACTTAGCGGCGCCATAGCAACACTTAATGGCTACGCCAATGGCAGCACTACTAATAAGCTTGGTGGCGTTATGATTGTAAGGAAAGAGAGCGAGATAAAAAATCTTAAAGACATTCAAAATAAAATCATCGCAGCACCCAGCAAATCCCATATGGGAGGCTACAGGGCACAAGCGTATGAGCTCTATCTAGCAGGTATTGATATCTCTAAAAAGAGTAAAAAGATTATAGAAACAAAGAGTTCTCATCAAGAAGTTGTACATGCTGTTTTATCTGGAGTAGTTGATGTTGGTTTTATAAGGGATGGCATTTTAGAGGAGATGCTAAGAAGAGCAGAGATAAAAGAGGATGATATAAAAATTCTTAATGAACAAAAAGGTTTAGATCATCCTTATAAAGTTTCAACAAAACTCTATCCTGAATGGCCCATTTTTGCTCTGCCACATATAGAAGAGAGTATTGTAAAAGATTTTATAGGTGCGCTCTTTTCTATCAAATGCAATGAAGAGATGAAAAAAGTAGGTATACATGATTACACGCTTCCAGCTGATTATCTTAAAACAGAAGAGCTTTCTCGCGCCCTTCGACTTCCGCCTTTTGACAAAGCGCAAAAAGTCATTTTCGCAGATATCTTAAACAGCAATAAAACGGAGATAGCGGCGATTTTTACTTTTTTGCTCTTAGGTCTTTTTTACCATCTAAAAGAGAAAAAGAGAAAAAACTTTATCTCTTCACTTCTCTCAAATATGGGAGAGGGTGTTTATGGAGTCGATGCGCTTGGAAATTGTACATGGATTAACCAGAGAGCTCTTGAGATGCTTGGATTTAGCGAAAGCGAGGTTTTACATAAAGATCAGCATGTGCTTTTTCATTACCACAAATATAACGAAGAGGTTTATAGTGCGCATGAATGTCCCATATATCTCACAGCTCATGATAAAATACAAAGAAGCATGAGTGAACACTTTATAAAAAAAGATGGTTCACTTCTTCCTGTTTACATTACTGTAAATTCTCTAAAAGAGGGAGGAGCGATTGTCGTCTTTAGAGACATCAGTGAAGCAATCGCCAAAGAGGAAGAGCTTAAAAAAAGTGAAAATCTCTTTAGAACTTTTTTTGAGATTTTTCCAGAGCCTGTTGTTATAACAGATATCCAAACCCATCTTGCGCACAGCTTCAATAAAGCTGCCCATCTTCAACTTGGTTATACCGCCGATGAGTTCAAAAAGTTGCGCATAGAAGAGTATGATGCGGTTGAAAATATGGATGAAGTTCGTGAGCACTTAGAGAAGATTATGACAAAGGGAGCAGATCATTTTGAGACAAAACATCGCACAAAAGATGGTTTGCTTCTCGATATATCCGTATCAGTACAGCTTGTAAATATTGAAGAAAAAGATTATATCTTGAGTGTTCACAGAGACATCACTAAAATCAAGCGCTACCAAAGAGACCTTAGGTTTCAAAAACAGCGGCTTGACTCTATCATAGAGGGAACAAATGCAGGCACATGGGAGTGGGATATTCAAACCGACAGCACTGTCTTCAATGAGAGATGGGCAGAGATTATCGGCTATACGCTTGAAGAGCTCTATCCTGTTTCGGTAGAGACATGGATAAAATATACTCATCCGGACGATTTTCTTAAGGCAAAAGAGATTTTACAAAAACACTTTAGCGGCGAGAGTGACTACTATGAGTGTGAAATGCGGATAAAGCACAGAGACGGACATTGGGTTTGGGTTTTAGACAGAGGAAAGGTGTCTGAATGGTCAAAAGATAAAAAACCGCTTCTCATGTCTGGAGCACGCCAAGATATAACGCGCATGAAGCTTGCACAAGAAGAGATTGAAAACAGCCAAAAACTTCTTGAACTCTTCTTCAAGCAGTCAATTTACGGTTTTTTCTTTATGATGCTTGATGAGCCAATTGTCTGGAATGATACCATTGACAAAGAAAAAGCGCTTGATTATATATTTGAGCATCAGCGTATTACTAAGATAAACGAAGCGATGCTTGAGCAGTATGGAGCCAAAGAGGAGGACTTTTTAGGTTTTACGCCCAGAGATTTTTTTGAACATAATATCGATGAGGGGCGCAAAATCTGGAGAGATTTTTTTGATAAAGGCGCTTGGCATGTCAACACGAATGAGAGAAAATTTGACGGCACTCCTATGATAATAAACGGGGATTACATCTGTTTATATGATAACGAGGGAAGGATTACAGGTCATTTTGGAGTACAAAGAGAGGTTAGTGATGAGATAAAAAGCAAAGAAGCGCTTATGCTGGCAAAAGAAGAAGCAGAGCGTGCCAATGCTTCAAAAAGCGAATTTTTAGCAAATATGAGTCATGAGATAAGAACGCCCATGAATGCCATCATTGGGCTTAGCGAGATTTTGCTTGATAGCTATTTAGATGAAAAACAGTCTGATTATCTACATAAAATAAACAGTTCATCAAGAATGCTCTTGGCAATCATCAACGACATATTGGACTTCTCAAAGATTGAAGCCAATATGTTAGAGATTGAACATGAGGAGTTCAGTTTGGCAAATCTTCTCTCTCAAACCATGATGATATTTGCACAAACTGCTCAAAGCAAGGGGCTTAAACTATCATGTGAGACTTCAGATGAGATGCCAAATGTGGTAATCGGAGATGAGCTTAGAGTAAGCCAAGTGCTTCTAAATCTCATAAGCAATGCACTCAAGTTCACCAAAGAGGGCGAGGTAAAACTCAGCGTCTCACTTAGAGAAAAAACTCAAAACAGCGCTGTTGTTCACTTTGAGGTAAGCGATACGGGCATCGTAATCCAAAAGGAGCATGTAGAAAAACTCTTCACTCCATTTTCTCAAGCCGACAGCTCCACAACAAGAAAATATGGCGGAACGGGACTCGGGCTCTCTATTTCAACAAGACTTCTTGAAGCCATGGACTCAAAAATTAAAGTACAAAGTGAAATAGGTGTTGGCTCCGTTTTTAGTTTTGATATAGCTTTTGATGTCTCTTCATGGGAGCAAAACAACTTAGTTATGGAAGAGAAATCAAGTAAACGTATCCAAAAAAAATCTCTGGATTATCCCGACTTGAGTCATATAAATCTTCTACTTGTAGAGGACAATATAATCAATCAAGAGGTAGCTGCATCTATACTTCAAAGGGTAAAAATCACACCACAAATTGCAGATAACGGCAAAGAAGCGCTAGATCTCTTCTTGGCACAACAAAAATTCTTTGATCTCATCCTTATGGATCTTCAAATGCCTGTTATGAGCGGATATGAAGCTGCTAAAATCATAAGAGAGCACGACAAAGAGATTCCGATTATAGCGCTAACGGCAGCTGCAACTATTGAGGACAAAAACAAGGTGCTAAATGCAGGCATGAATGACCATCTCTGCAAGCCTATTAATAGCGACGAGATGCTAAAGACGGTTTTGAAATGGCTTGGTATAACTGTCATGAGGGAGCAAGAAACCCAAACTTCTCAAAAAGAAAATGTGGTTTTAGATATTGAGCATATTAAAAACCTTGTTGGCACAAATGAAAATCTGCTTCACAAAATCTTGTCTCGGTTTTTAAAAGAGCTTGAAGAGGATTTTGCATCTCTGCCTGAGCTTCTCCATGCAAACGACCCTCTGGCAAAACCTCTGCTGCATGCACTCAAAGGCGTAAGCGGAAATGTCGGAGCAAATGAACTAAGCTCTTTATGTAAACAGATTGATGGCATGCACAAAAAAAACATCTTGATACCTCCGCAAAAAATAGAGCACCTAAGAGATGCTATTAGCAAATTAAAGGCTAAAATAAGAGAGACTTTAAAAGATGAGGGCATATCTTTTGAGAGAACTTTTTTAAGCGAGCAAGATTTGCAAAATCTCTTTGATGAGATATCAAAAGAGATTCAAAACGGAACCATGGTTGAGGTACAAAAACAACAGCTTCTTTTTGAAGGACTCAAAGAGAAGATAAATGCACATGAACTAGAGTTATGGATGAGTGCCATGGATAATTTTGACTACAACAAAGCATACGATATTATGAAAGAGTGGCAATTATAATGCAAGAAAACTACACGCCCACAGTACTGATAGTAGATGATGTTCCTGCGAACATCGCCATACTCTCGGACCTTTTAAAAGAGAACTATAAAATCAAAGTAGCAAACAACGGTCAAAGAGCCCTTGAGCTCGCAAGAGCAAAAGAGAAGCCAGACCTAATCCTTTTAGATATAGAAATGCCACTCATGGGCGGCTATGATGTTTGCAAAAAGCTTAAAGAATCATCGGATACCAAAGATATTCACATCATATTTGTAACTGCAAAAGACGGCTTAAGTGATGAAGAGCATGGACTAAAACTAGGAGCCATAGACTACATCAAAAAACCATTCCATCCCGCCATCATAAAGATTAGAGTCAAAAACCATATAACACTCAAGCTCAAAAGTGATAAACTTGAAGAAATTTCAATGTGTGATAGCATCACGGGGATTTCAAACAGAAGATTTTTCGATGAAGCTTTTGAAAAGAAATACAAAGAGACCTCAAGAGAGAAAAAAAATCTCGGAGTCATTATGATAGATATAGATTATTTTAAATTTTACAATGATAACTATGGTCACTGGAAGGGAGATGAGTGCCTTGTAAAAGTAGCACGCGCTATCAAAAGAACCATAAAACGCCCAAGTGATATTGCTTCACGCTACGGCGGGGAAGAGTTTGTTGTATTGCTCAAAGACATAGATAAAGAGGGCGTAAAAAAAGTAGCTGAGGCTCTGGTTCATGCAGTTGCGAATTTAAAGATAGAGCATGAGCACTCTTTGGCTTCAAAGTATGTAACCATAAGTGCAGGAGTTGCTCTAAAAGAAACAGAAGAGATCTCCATGCAAGAGCTGCTAAAAAAAGCAGATGATGAACTCTACCGCGCCAAAGAAAGCGGCAGAAACAGATTTTGCGCAGAATTTTAAAACTGTATTAATCCATCAATAGGAGAAGATGCAGTTGCATAAGGTTTTTTAGGAATTCTTCCTGCAAGATAGCTCATACGTCCTGCGATTACGGCGTGCTTCATAGCCTCTGCCATCATCATAGGATTTTGCGCCTGTGCAATAGCGGTATTTGTCAAAACTCCCTCAGCACCAAGCTCCATTGCGTACGCGGCATCGCTCGCACACCCTATTCCCGCATCTACGATTACGGGAACGTTTACGGCTTCACGGATAAAGACTATGTTGTATGGATTTTGAATCCCCAAACCACTCCCGATTGGCGCTGCAAGAGGCATAATGGCATGTGCACCTGCATCTTCAAGACGTTTAGCCATGATAGGGTCATCCGAAGTGTACGCCATAATGGTAAATCCCTCTTTTGAGAGTATTTCACACGCTTTGATGGTCTCTAAAACATCAGGATAAAGAGTCTTTTGCGTATCTCCGATAACCTCTAGTTTTATAAGGTCGATTCACGTAGCCTCGCGTGTAAGCCTAAAAGTGGTAATTGCCTCTTCTGCGGTTACGCATCCTGCAGAGTTTGGCAAAAACTTTACATTTGTTCCCGCAAACGTATCACGAAGATTCTCTTGATCGGGGTTTGTAATGTTGAGACGGCGCACGGCAACAGTGATGAGTTCGCTTCCGCTAACTAATGTCGCCTCTTTTGTTGTTTTAAAATCTTTGTACTTTCCGCTTCCGACTATCAGACGCGAGCCTAGTTCATATTTTCCGATTTTTAGTATATCTTTCATTCTCTTTCCTATAATCTGCTTATTTCATTTATTAAATCATCCGGTGTAAGCGAAAAATCAGCCCCACCGTAATTTAGTGCAAGTTTAACATGTGTTAATGAACCGTTGATTGCCGCTTCAAGTGCACAATATCGTTGCGCCAAGAGAGCCCCGATGAGACCGCTTAAAACATCGCCGCTTCCGCCTTTTGCCAACGCAGACGTTCCGTGAGGGTTAACAAAAATCTCATCGCCTCTGCCTATTATGACATTGGCTCCTTTTAAAAGAAGCGTAACATGTGGATATTTTTTGCAAAACATCTCTACATATCTAAAGCGCTCTTTTTGAAGTTCATCTACCGTTATCTCGGCAATTTTTACTCTTTTTAAAAGTGATACAAACTCTTTTGCATGCGGCGTGAGGACAACCTCGCCTCTTTTTAAAATCTCCAAAACGGCTTGCATGTGAAATATGTCTGCATCCGCAATCAGCGGCAGAGAGTTGTCCAAAAACTTCTCTAACTCTTGCGCGCTAAACTCTTCTCCAAGACCCATTCCCAAAGCCAAAGCAGTCGTGTTTTTTGGTACTTCATGTTAGTACATGAGCATATGCGGAATCTCGATTTTTTCAAATCCTACAAGTGTTACAAGCCCGCTTCCAAACCTCAGTGCGCTAAGAGCACTCATGATACTTGCTCCGCTCTTCTGCCCGGACGCAACAGTCAAATGCCCGTAAGAGCCTTTGTGAGAATCTTTTTTTACTCTAGAGGGGAGCTTTAAATCATCCAAATCAAGCAGTTTACAGTTGCTCTGTTTTTCGTAAACATGTCGGCTCACACCCAAATCAAGAACTTTTATCCCACCGACAAACTCTTTAGAACTATCTAAAAACATGCTTTTTTTCAAAGCACCCATGGTCAATGTTATATCTGCGATAAACTTATACCCCGATGGAACATCACAAGCGATTTTGAAAGCTTTTAGCATATTCATCTTTTGGATTATGCCTATGAGCTCTTCGCTAAATTCACCGCTAAATCCCGTTCCGACAATCGCATCCACCAAAACATCGCATGGCTCAAGCTCTGCAGACTCTTTTACGCCTATAGCATAAGCTCTTTTTTGCTGCAAAAGTGCCATTTTAGATACGGGTTTTTTAGCATAAAATACCGACACATCATAATCTACATGCAGAAGCCTCGCAAGAGCAATACCGTCAGCTCCGTTATTACCGCTCCCACAAACTATTATGACTTTTGAATTTTTTTCAAATTTGTTACGAATATACTCAGCCATACCATCTGCGGCATGTTCCATCAAAATATCTTCGCTTAAAAAAAACTCTTCGTAACATCTCTTATCTAAAGATGCTACCTCATCAAAAAGTTTTTGCATCTCTACTCTTTGTTAACATACTCATCAATTTCGACTATATTACTTTTTATATCATTAAACAAAAGTGTATGATAGTTTGTTCTATACTGATAGAAAAATCTGTTTTTAGGAAGTTTTTTCAAGTTTGCCGTGTTGAAATACTCAAAGTTTGAGCATCTTCCAAGATACAAAAATGTAAAAAGCAATTTTATCTGCGGATTTTCAAAGGTGCTGTGAGGCTGTGCCAAAAATGTAAGACCATATTTTTTTATATTTAAAAAGGTCAACATGTAGAGTAAAAAATATTCAAATTTTGTATAAAAACCGTTTAAATTTTCAATATCATGGAAAAAGTAGTAGTAGTTATCCAACAATCCTTTTATCTGAAGAGTCTCAGTCAGCTTGCTTTTTATGTCTCTTTTGTTTGAGAAATACGCAGGGTCAACTGCCATGTAGATATGTTTTCTCTCATCAATAAGCTTGTTGAACTGCTCTAAAAACTCATCGCTCTCATCAAATCTTATGTAGTTAAAGTACTCATCTTTATATCTAAGCTCTATATCATCAACATCCGAATTTGAAAAATCAAGATAGAGTGTTGCAACATTACTGTCGATTATATAATTTCGTATTTTACACGCCAGATTTGTTTTGCCTGCACCCTCGTTTCCTAAAATCAGCGTATTGAAAAACAGTACCCGCTCTTCAACTTTAAGTGTATTGATGCTGCTTACATATTTTCCTAGTTTATCTCTCATTTTTTTCCCTCTAAAAAGTTTGGGAATTATTATATCTTATCTCTTGTAAATTGAACTTACGTGCTTTTCATAAAAGTGCATAAAGTACCTTGTGATTCTCGAAAAACAAAGTTTTGGTGTGTAATATCAATTATAAAAAGGGTATAATTGCGCTATGAATTACAAACAAATAGCACAAGAAACTTTAAATATTGAAGCCCAAACGCTCCTAAAGTGCGCCCAAAATATTGGTGATGTCTTTGATAGAGCCGTGGAAATCATCCTTACATGTAAAGGTAAACTTATCGTCTCCGGTGTAGGCAAATCAGGACTTATCGGTGCAAAGATGGCGGCAACATTCGCTTCTACCGGCACACCTAGCTTTTTCCTGCACCCAACAGAAGCGCTTCATGGCGATTTGGGAATGATTGGCAAAGATGATGTTGTTCTCGCCATTAGCTACAGCGGCGAGAGTGAAGAGTTAAGCTCCATACTCCCACACATCAAAAGATTTGACATTCAGCTTATCGGCATGACGAGAGATAAAAGCTCCACGCTTGGAAGATACAGCGATTTGGTTATTGATATTGTAGTTGAAAAAGAGGCATGCCCCTTAAACATTGCGCCGACAAGTTCAACCACGCTTACACTTGCACTCGGCGATGCGCTTGCGGTATGTCTCATGAAGGCAAAAAACTTTAAAAAAAGCGATTTTGCCTCATTTCATCCCGGCGGAGCTTTGGGAAAACAGCTATTTGTAAAAGTTAAAGATTTGATGAGAACAAAAGATTTGCCAATCATAACGGCAGACACAAAACTCAAAGATGCCATTGTAAAGATTAGCGAAGGCAGGATTGGAACGGTTCTAATTACCGATGAGTTAGGCAGACTTCAAGCACTTGTAAGTGACGGCGATATTCGCAGAGCGCTTATGAGTGAAGATTTTTCGCTTCAAGAGAGCGTCTTAAAGTATGCAACCATCAACCCAAAAACAATAGATGATGAAAATATGCTTGCAAGTGAAGCACTTGTGATTATAGAAGAGATGAAGATACAACTTTTAGTTGTGACGGACAGAGAGAAAAAAGTAATCGGAGTGCTTCATATCCATACTTTGATAGAAAAAGGTATATCGTGAGATTAAATAAATACATTGCTCACCACTCAAGCTACTCAAGAATAGAAGCCGACAAAGCGATTCAAGACGGCTATGTTAGAGTCGACGGTGAGATTCAAACAAACCCGGCAACCGATGTTACAGAAGGTGTAAGCATCGTCTATGTAAGCGGCAAACAAGTTAGTCCTAGAGATAAATATACGGTTATTGTTTACAACAAACCTAAGGGCGAACTTGTAACAAAAAGCGACCCAAAGGGCAGAAGAACTATATATGAGAGCTTAAGCAAAGAGTATAAACATTACGTTCCCGTAGGAAGACTTGACTATGCCTCAGAGGGCTTGCTTCTTCTAACCGATGCTTCAAGGGTTGCATCGGCTCTTATGGAGTCGGACTTGGAGAGAATCTATAAGATTAAGATAAAAGGCGAGGTTACTCCCGACATTGAGGACGCGATGCTTAAGGGAATGACGCTCGATGATGCATCTGCAGGCGGACACTCACACTCTAAAGTCATGGCGATGGAGTTTAAACCTTTCATAGGGTATAAAATCCAGAAAAATCAGCCAAACTATTCAATCCTCAAAGTAGCACTTAGCGAAGGGAAAAACCGCGAGCTTAGAAGATTTTTTGCCCACTTTTGAGCAGAGATTGTCGACCTTAAGAGAATCAGTTTCGCAGAGATTGAACTCAACAATCTTCCTGAGGGAAAGGTTAGATTTTTAAGCCGCAGCGAATACTCGGCTCTCTCAAAGTTTTTAAAAGAAGAGAAAAAATCAGAACTAAAAGAGCTTAGAGAACTAGGCAAGAGTGATGAAAAAAGAAGTTTCAAAAAAGATGAGAACAAGAGTTTTAAGAAAAATGAGGGCAAGGGTTTAAAAAAAGAAGAGAGTAAAAGTTTTAAAAAAGATGAGAAAAAACCAGCCTTTAAAAGTAAAAAGCCGATTAAAAAGAAGCGTTAAAAGTGGCTGACTTTACGCATCTTTTACGCCCTAGGTCTTTTGATGAGATTGTCGGACAAAAACACTTAAGCGACAAAAATGCACCGCTTAGAGTGTTGTGTGAAAAAAATGCTTTGGGACACAGCTTCTTTTTTGGACCCTCAGGCTGCGGAAAAACCTCCATCGCAAGAATAATTGCCAAAAAGATGGAACTTCCTTTTTATGAGTTTAATGCCACAAGCATCAAAATTGAGCAGCTGAGAAAGATTTTTGAGCAGTACAAAAACACGCTGCAAAGACCTCTGATTTTCATAGACGAAGTGCACCGTTTGGCAAAAAACCAACAGGAAGTTATGCTTCCCGTCATGGAGAACAACTCTGTTATGATTATCGGCGCTTCTACAGAGAACCCGTTTTTCTCGCTAACATCTGCCATCCGCTCCCGTTCCATGCTCTTTGAGCTTTACCATATAACAAACGAAGCACTTGAAGAGTTGTTGCAAAAAGCGCTCTCAAACGATTCATTTACATGTGATGAAGATGCAGCAGAGTATCTGGTGCGCAGCAGCGGCGGTGACGCTAGAGCGATGCTCAAACTACTGGAATTTGCCTCAACGATAGACTCTCATGTAACGCTTGACATCTTAAAATCTCTCAGACCAAATGCTCTAAGTGCCGGAAGCAGCGAAGCAGGTGTGCATTACGACCTGAGTAGTGCCATGATTAAATCCATCAGAGGTTCAGATATGGATGCCGCTATCTACTATTTGGCACGCTTAATAGAAGGCGGAGAGAGCGCCGATTTTATTGCAAGACGGCTTGTAATTCTTGCAAGCGAAGATATAGGCAATGCAAATCCTCAAGCTCTCATACTTGCAACCTCCGCTTTAACAAGTGTCTCAAAAATCGGTTATCCCGAAGCTAGTATTATTTTGGCGCAAACGGTTATCTATCTGGCTTCCTCTCCAAAATCAAACACCGCTTACATGGCGATAAATGAGGCACAAAAAGTAATCAGAGAAGGCGTTATGCTTGATATACCAAAGCATATAACACAACAAAACGAGGGGTATCTCTATCCTCATGATTTCGGCGGATATGTAAAACAACACTATCTTGAAAAACCATTAAACATAGTTAAATTGAAAGATATTGGCTATGAAAAGAAAATTAAGGAATGGTTAAGGAATATTTCGGAATTTAGTTAAATTTAACTATAATAATTATAAACTACGTCAATAAATAAAAATGAGGTTAATTATATGGAACTCAAAGTATCTTCAAATACTATTGTTATTAACGGTAACATAAAGAGTATTAGTGACTTTCAAGAAATAAAGCGCAGTATCGACAATATCACTGCCGAACACAAGCACATCAATGTAAATGTTATAGATTCTCTCTCCATCACCTCTTCAGTAATCGGTTACTTAAATAAACTGATTTTAAAAGACAATATTGACTTGCATATGACAGTAGGAAATGAACAGCTATTTCATCTTTTAGATGATTTAAATCTGACATCGACCTTTAAAGCAAAAAGAGGCTAATATGACTATTAAATATAAATTAAACCTAATTACCACCATTGTAGTCTCTTTTGCGCTCATAATTATAGCGATTGCCCTAAACAAAGCGCTCTCTGATAGAAGAACCGTAATGCTGGCACAAGACTTAAATATACTTTCACAAAAGCTTAGTCTTGTAATTCACGAGACACAAAAAGAGCGTGGAGCGAGTGCCGGCTTTATTGGCTCAAAAGGTACACAGTTAGCAGATATTTTGCCAAAACAAAGAGAGTTGACAACAAAAGAATATAAAGCTTTAAACGCATATATTAACACATTAAATCTTGACACATTTCCAAAAGAGCTCAACAGCGAAATAACGGCATTTTCTTCAGACATGGATAAAATCTCACAGGTACGTTCTCAGGTTGACTCACTCTCAATCGGACTAGGCGACGTTGTGGCATACTATACAAAAATGAATAAAAAGATTTTAAATATTGTCTCTCTTACGGCAAAACTAGCAACCACTCATGAAGTTGTAAAAGCTCTTGATTCATACACAAACTTTTTAAAATCAAAAGAGAGAGCAGGAATCGAGCGAGCTGTTCTTAGCGGAACTTTCGCAGCCGATAAATTCGGAGAGGGTATGTTTGCAAAATGGATTACGCTTGTCGCCGAACAAGATGCTTTTTTAAACTCATATTTATCTATGGCGACTACTGATTCAAAAGCATTTTATGAAGCAAAAATGAACTCACCCATAATCTCGGAAGTAAATAAGATGAGAGATACTGCAAGAGCTAAAGCTATTGAAGGCAGCTTCGGCATTGATAGCGTTGTATGGTTTAAAACTATAACCCAAAAAATAAACCTTTTAAAAGAGGTTGATGATGAACTTGCAAAACAAAACACTCTGCTTCTAGAAGAGGTTAAAGCAAAATCCATAGAGGGTGTGACTATTACCCTGGTTAGCTACTCTATTTTTGCAATTGCAATCTTTATAATTATATTTACAATTAGCAGAGGAGTTAACAGAAGTGTTAGAAGTTCTTTAGAAAAGATAGAGTGTGTTTCAGGAAATCTTGATTTAACATGTGATGTTATCGTTGAAGGTAAAGATGAAATATCACAAATTTCTAAAGCCATTCATGTAATGATTATTGCTTTTAAAGAGAGTGTTTATCAGGCAAAAGATGTCTCTGCAACAACTTCCCATGAAAGTAAGGTTCTAAATGGTATAGTTGACGAACTTACAAAAAACGGCAAACTTGCAGACACAAAAATATCAGGTATCAATGTTTTAGTAAGTGAAGTCGGAGAACGTCTTGATGCAATAGAAGAAGCTTCTATAACAGTTACCGAGGATTTGAAAAAGACATTTAGTGTTTTAGACGGCTTTATAGAAAAACTTGATTCTGTTGTGATAGCGATTGAAGAGGGCAATGAAAATCAGCAAGACCTCGTTCAAAAAGTCTCATCACTTACGGAACAAGCTAAAAATATTAAAGATGTTTTAGCGATTATCTCAGATGTAGCAGATCAGACAAATCTTCTTGCTCTTAATGCTGCTATCGAAGCTGCCCGCGCTGGTGAACATGGCAGAGGTTTTGCCGTTGTTGCAGACGAGGTAAGAAAACTTGCAGAGATAACACAAAAAAGTCTCAGCGAGATTAGTGCAAATGTAAATCTTATCACTCAAAACGTTGTTGAGATCTCGGAAGAGACAAACAAAACATCTCAGAGTATGGGCAATATCGCAAACTCTGCACAAGACTTAATCGCTTCTGCGCAAACAACTAAAGAAAACCTCTCTATTACAACTGATAAATCGAGTGATGTGATGTACCAAAGTACTTATATCGCAACAAAGACAAAAGAGCTTATTCGTGATATGGATGAAGTAATAGATATTTCACAAAAAAATACACAACATAGAAATCTTGTCGACGATGCTGCTGCAAAACTTGCAAACGATGCAAGCAGACTACAAAATGAGTTGAGTAAATTTAAAATTTAATGAACAGCCACATTGATGACTCAATTCTGCACTATCTTAACTCTTTAACACTTCTCTGTGTTGAAGACAACAAAACAACACAACTTCTTTATGAATCCATTTTTAATTAATTAGTAGAAGATGTTATTTTTGCGGATAACGGCGAAGATGGATATCAAAAATATAAAAACGAAAAAATTGATTTAATTATTGTTGATTATGACATGCCTGTATTAAACGGCATTGATATGATCAAAAAAATCAGAGATAACGATAAAGAGATTCCAATTATTTTGGTTTCTGCTATACAAGATATTGATGTAATTGTTCTGGCACTTCAACTTAATGTCAGTAATTTTTTAAAAAAACCAATTATCGTATCTGAAGTAATGAAAGCAGTTGAAAACGTCTCTAAACTTCTATTTGCCGGCAACTATCTTAAAGAACAAAGAGAAAAAAAGATAAGAGAACTCGAAAGAAAAGAGGAGTATAACTCTTATCAAGAGGATTTGGCATTTTCAAAATAGCTTAATATACTCAGAAATGATTTCTATTATCAGATGCATAAAAATAGTTCTGCTACGCTTATAGATTTTTTCTATAAACCGCTTGATGTCCTAAGCGGCGATGCATATAGTGCAAGAGAAATAACTGAAGACATACAGCTTTTTTTTATAATCGACGGTATGGGCAAAGGTCTCTCAGCATCACTTAGTTCAATGCTTTTTACTGCTTATATAAACCATATTGTCGATAAAATAAAACACGATTTTACCCTGACAAACCTCATAGAGTCTGCCCTAGATTATATAAAACCTATCTTGCTTGAAGATGAAGCGATATCGGCTGATTTTATCGTTATTGACTATAAAAGCACGACCATGCACTATAGCAAGTTTGCCATGCCCTCGTCACTGCTTGAGTCAACCTCTAAAGAGATAATTTACATCAAATCCAACAATCCTCCTATAAGCAAATACATAAAAACATTTGAAATCTCTAAAATGGATATTGAACAAATAACAAAGTTTCTTTTTTATAGTGACGGTATAGTTGAAAATAGTACAAGAAATAGACAAACACTCTATGCTGATTATATAAAAGATGATTTTCTATCCTCTTTTACAAAAGATGAACTACGGGAAAAAATTTTGTGGAAGATTGATACACAAGAAGATGATATGACATTTATATTTATCAATCAGTTAAAATTAAATGATTCTGTTAAAAAAATATCCCAAACTTTTGAGAGTTCCCTTGATGCAATAGATGAAGCAAACGAGTGGTATACCGACATTTGGACAGAAATGACGCAAAATTTTAAACTAGCATATAATGCAGGCGTAGTTTTTTCCGAACTCTTTATGAATGCTTATGAACATGGAAGTCTAGGTATCGATGCTCAAACAAAAAACAGGCTCTTAGCTGAAGACAACTACTTTATAACATTAGAAGAGATGCAAAAAGTATGCAAAAAAAAGATAACGGTAGATATAAACGTACAAAAACATGATTCAAACAGATATGTTGCTACCACTATAACAGACGAGGGAATGGGTTTTGATACGCATATACTAAGTAAAATTTTTCGTGACAAAAAGAACTTTAACGGGCGCGGTGTTTATATATCAAGACAATCATCGCTCGGTATATATTACAATTCAAAAGGGAACAGTGTGCTTTTTTTACACAAGATTGAGGATGAAGCGTAGCAAAAAAGCTACGTTTCAAAAATTTACTTATTTTGCTAACGCTGCTTTTGAAGCTTCTGCAACTGCACTAAATGCTGCTGCGTCATTCATCGCCATGTCAGCAAGAACTTTACGGTCAAGCTCGATGCCGCTTTTGTGAATACCGTTCATAAAAGATGAGTAGTTCATACCGTTTAAACGACATGCAGCATTAATACGGATAATCCATAATTTACG
Organism: Sulfurimonas sp.; assembly: GCA_002899765.1. Taxonomy (GTDB): domain Bacteria; phylum Campylobacterota; class Campylobacteria; order Campylobacterales; family Sulfurimonadaceae; genus Sulfurimonas. The sequence goes on from PPDH01000029.1 coordinate 37,252, forward strand.
GAAATCACGTTTCTTTTGCTTACGGTCACGGAATGAGTAGTACATTGAGCGCTCTAACTGCTCTTTTGCTTTACGGAAGTGTTTACGACGTCCGCCATAAAAACCTTTTGCAAGTTTTAATATTTTTTTGTGTCTTCTTCTACGAACAACACCTGTTTTTACTCTTGGCATATTATTTCCTTTTTTCTTTACCCAGACACTTTTGCGTGTTCAAGGTGCCACACCTTAGGTGGTCTTGCCCGGCTATTATATTGCTATGCGGCCGGAGATTTAACAATCAACTAAAACTTAGTTAATCATAGCCTTAATATTTTTTTCATCAACTTTTGCAACAACTTTTGATTTATGCTGTTTAGTGCGAGTATCTGAATCTTGTTTTGTTAAGATATGGCTGCGAAACGCTGTACCGCGTTTAACTGTACCGTTTTTCTTAACTTTAAAACGCTTTACAGCGCCTTTTACCGATTTCATCTTTGGCATCGAAACTCCTTTGTAAATTGAAGCGCAATTATACCCAAATATTTTTAATTTTTGTTATACTCACGCCATGAATTCTATTAAACACATCAACAATGCACTGCAAGATTTAGACAAAGAGGTTGAGGCAATTCTGTGTGATATGAGCTTGCCTATGAATGAAAAAGACAATCGCATGCTGCCACTGCTGCAGCAAAAAAGAGTTTTAACGCAAACACTTGAAGATTTAACTTACTTAAAAAACAATCCGCCAAAGCCAAATCAAGCATGCGGAATTTCTAAATATAGAAATGATTAGGCTCAGACTGCCGCGTCGCGATGCTACTTGGCACGTGACAGTCACATGTCATTTAAATTCATTGCAAGCGAAGCGTAGTAATCTAAAAAGTCTATTAAATTAAGTTAAATGATTTTATTAAAATTTGAGGAACTTACTTAAAGTACTTCCCTCCAGATACCTGCGGCACATAACACTCTAAGGTGTGCTGCTGTATTCCTACCCTGACACAGTATCTCAAAGCGCTATTGCACAGGTCTAAAGAGAAGCGACGCAATTATAGCCAAAAAAAACAAATTAAACAAAAGATGAGAGAGAAATCGTGTTCATGGCTCTTTTTATAGCTTCAAGATAAAGTTTATACTCAAAATCACTGTTTTTTTTTGCAGCCTCAAACTCTATCTCTTTTGCCATCTCGTAAATCTCATTAAACTTGAGATTTCCGGCACTTCCCTTTATGGCATGAGCATTTAATCTGATTTTATCGTACTCTTTATGCTCTATCGACTCTTCAAGAGCCTCTAAAAGCAAAGTCGTTTCATCTAAAAAACTTTTCATTAAAATAGGCATATGTTTTGTTTTTAGTCCGATAGAGGACGCTAAGTTTTCATAATCTAAAGCCGAATAGTCTGCATCTAGTATAGCCATAAAACCTTCTTTTTACCTATTTGATTTATGTGAATTTTACCCTAAAAACATAACAATTTTGATACAATAATTTTATGTTGTACATTGTAACCGCGCTAAAATCAGAAGCTCAGGCATTTGTTGATAAGTATAGACTGGGCAAAAAAAGAGTTGATGCTTTTACTATTTTTCAAAATGAAAATATCACGCTGATTGTTAGCGGCATAGGCGTTGAGCGCTCAAGAAGCGCTACGGAGTTTCTTATAAAAAAATTTGCTTTAAAAAGCAGGGATATCTTTATCAATGTCGGAATTTGCGGAGCTTGCAAGACACATGAGATAGGCAGACTTTTAAAAATCGGCTCAATAATTTACAAAGAGAGAAATTATATACTCGACAGAAATGCAGTTTGCTCCATCACATGTGTTGATGAAGAGATGTCTGAGCATCTTCATGATATAGCAGACATGGAGTCGTTTGGCTTTTATGAAGCGACGAAAGAGATAAAAAATCGCCATATATATAAAGTAGTCAGTGACCATTTTGAACCAGATATGGTTACAAAAGATGGTACTAAGAAATTGATTTTAAACGCAATTGACACTATAGTAAAAGAGGTTACAAAGTGAGAAAAGTTGTAGTAACGGGTGCTAGCAGCGGTATAGGAAAAGAGATAACAAAAAGATTGTTACTGCTTGATTATAAAGTCATCGGTATTAGCAGAGGTATTAAAAAAGAGGATTTTAACTCCCAAAACTTTGCTCCGCTTCAAGCTGACCTTAGAGATGAAAAAGCAACACTGGCGACATGTAAAAAACTCTTAGATGAAAATATATATATGTTGATTAATTGTGCAGGATTTGGCAGGTTTGAGCCGCATGAAGAGCTAAGCGCCAAAACAATCACGGATATGGTTTTCTTAAATCTTACCGCTCCCATGCTTCTCTCAAACGCCCTGCTTCGCGATTTGAAAAAAAACAGCGGCTACCTTATAAACATCAACTCCATAGAAGCGCTTAGAGCAAGTAAGTTTGCAGGGGTTTACAGTGCGACCAAAGCAGGGCTTAAAGCATTTGGAGACTCTCTTTTTGAAGAGACAAGAAAAAGCGCTTTGAGCGTCACCAATATAAATCCTGACATGACACATAGCAACTTTTACAACGAACTGCGTTTTGAAACAAGCGCACATGAAGATGAGAAGCTTCTGGCTTCAGATATTGCAGATGCGGTTGAACACATCCTTAGCATGAGAAAAGGTGCCGTTGTAAGCGAATACACCATCAGAAGCCTAAATTTTGGAATCTCTAAGAAAAAACTATGACTTAATATCTAGTTTTTTAGAGCTGGAGATCTCTGTGGAGCGCAAAAAATCTAAGTTTTTCTTCATCTGCCTCATCGACGCTTGCGTCTCCTCTTTGAGATTTTTCATCAAGGCAGTTGCTTCTCTTAAGAGGAAGAGTGCTTCTTCTATCTCTTTTTGATTCTCTAGCTGAGGAACATCGGATAAAAGCTTACTCAAAGCATTAGGATTTTTCTCAACAATGGCTATCTTTAGCTTAGTTAGCCACACTTGTGCTCTCTCTCCAAGCTTCTAGCAACCCTTTAAAAACATTGCTAACCTCATCAAGTTTTGACTCATCTTTTTTAGCATTTGCTTCATTTAAGAGCTGGATTTCATAGTTGTAAAGTCCTTGAAGATAATATGCTACACGCCCACCTTTCATATCTAACACGGTAATAAGCTCAGTTATCACGGCAATAGAACGGTTTATCCAGTAGACTCTTTTTTCAATATTCCCATCCCTAAGCGCTTTTTTTGCCTGTGCATTAAAACGTAAAACACCTTCATATAACATCTCAATTAATTTTTGGGGAGACTCAATCCCTACGTTGTTTTGTGCATAAATATTATGAGCTGCATTTCCATACATGTTAGATCCTTTTTCACTATTTTTATTTTCTTTATTCATATGAAGCAAATCGGCTATTTTAGGATTTACTTTAAACTTTTAACTGCTTTTTTAACCAACTTTAAGATGATTCAGAATTAACCAAATCCGTAAACATAGTTGAGACACTATTTAGTTGAGTTATCACTAAATCATACGCCGCAAACTGTTTTGCCATAATCTCATACTTCACGGTTAAACGCTCTAAAGCTTTTGTTCTTTGTTCATCTAAACTCTCAAGCTTGCTTGTTAGTAAATTTCCATACTGGTCTAAAGTTGCGTTATAACTAGTATACTTTGAAACATCCTCTTGTATCTCTACAAACGCACCTTCAAGCTCAACCTCTGAACCGTCGCTTTTTGTAAAAGTTCCCCCCGCAAAAAAGGCTTGAACATTTTGAGGATTTTCATCTAGCATTTGATTTAGTGTTGCAGTATCAAGAGAGAGTCTGCCGTCATCCTCAATCTCAATGCCGTAATCTTGCAATCTTCCGACACCTTCACCTGCTCTTACTATCATGTTGAGCATATCTGATTTCATGCTCTTTATGATACTTTCATTTGAAAAGATACCTCTCTCGTCGGCATTCTCGCTTGATTTTGTATCTTCACCAAGTTGATATAGCGCAGAGTTATACTTGCTTATAAAATTTTCTATCTTTGAAGCTATGTTATCCCTATCTTGCTCTACAGACACATTTGTCGTTCCCGCCTCTTTGAGTGTGATAGTTACGCCTGAGAGCAAATCATCTACAACATTGCTGCTGCGGGTAATTGTTTGTGAGTTGTACTTAAATTGCGCATCGACGGCATCTTGAACATTACTCATGCCTGTTGTAAGAGCAGTGTTTAGCCCTTCGCCTTCACCGACAACGTCAACTATAGAAATCTCCTGCCCTTCACCGCTCTCTTTAGCATTTAAAAAGAGCCTGAAATCATCCTCTGCAATCTGAACAATCGTCGCAGTGACACTGTCGCTCGCCTCTTTGTTTATAAGATTTTTCAAATCTTCAAGAGTAGCAGACGAAGTATAGTCAATCGTATAGGTTTTGCTTCCTACGGTAAGGTCAAGCTTTCCGGGTGCTGAAGCTATTTCAGAAGTTTTTGATGTAAAAGTCCCGCTTTGCTCTATCTCTTTTGTCGCAAGGTTTAGAACCTCAAGAGAGAAGTCCTGTATGTCACTGCTATCTGCTGCAGTTACGGTAGCGGCATCTTCATTGCTGCTAGTAGCCGCTCTTGCTTCAAAAACACCGTACTCGGTTAAAGTACTTAAACTTCCATCCACATTATCCATATAAGCATCTATGACTTTAAACGCATCCTGCTTCTTCTTCTCTTCAGTTACACGCGAATCCAACGGATCTATATACTGCGCCTGATCGGCTTCTCTGAGTTGATCTAAAAGATCTTGTGTTAAAATTCCGGCACCTGCGCCTAATGAACTTATTGCCATGAAAAATCCTTTTTTAAATAACCTTGCGTTATTAAATATATTGTAGTTTATATCGGCAATTACGTAATTTAATTTAGCGTTATATTTTTTGACATTAGCACTCTTTAATCATGCCTATAATCTGCTTTTTTCTGCATTTAGCAATCAACCTGCCTCTTGAACCAACTCTAGCTCTTGGATAATTCCACTTTTCTTAAGTTGTTTGATTTTATTTTCAAACATGCTTGTTAAACGTTTTGAGAATGTAGCACTACTTTTAGAATCTCTAGTCTGTTGCATTGGCAAATGGTGTATCTTTTCAAACTCTTGCACTTTTTCGATATACTCTGGCATTTTTTGAAGAAATATCTTAGTTATTTTGCGTGCTTCTTTTTTAAAAGCGATAGGTGCAATACCTACAATAGAACCAAGAGTGTAAAAATCATTTATATTCCAGTTTTTTGGTTTTTTATAGGTGCTTTTCATACCTAAGCCTATATCGTAAGCATCACCGTTATAAATTCCTATAGAGATGAGATCATATAGAGGTGAAAGTATATACTTGTTATTTCCAATATTCAGAGCTGCTATATTCTTGAGGTGTAAATCTGCATGTTTAATCAGGTAGCTGTAATAATAAAAACGGAGTGCTTCTAGCTTTTGCTCTTTGTTCATCAATGTTTTATTAATTGCTTCAAATAGAGTTTGACTATCACTTTTATATTTATTTTTACTCAGTATATTTAACACCTGCGCAAAATCTTTTTGGGGATATTTCAACCCCTTATAGCGGTCATATCTTTTTGTTATATAGTGGTAGTCCATATCCTTTGCTTTTACAATAGCTGTGTATGGTACATTGAAACCAAGCTCGTTCTTTGCAAAACTCATAAACAGATGCTCATTCAACGCAATATATGGAAAATGTCTCTTTTTCCCATCATCATCTACATGAAAATAGTTGTGTTTCTTTTTATTACGTGGCTTTAAGAGATATTCTGCACTATCAGACTCTTTTATCTGTTTGTTTTTAAAATCAATTTCTACATCTATTTTTGTTTGAAAGCCACTTAAATCGGAATGTTCCGTATTTGACTCGGCATCAAGGATATCATCATCAATTAGCAGATCAAAGTATAGTAAATTTGGAAAATCATTATCTTGGAGTATCTCATTTTTTACACTTATCCAACTTGCTCTTTTTCCGTAGTTAGATACATACTTATGTACTTCACCCATTGGTATAAAATCCAAAGCACCATGAGAGTTGCTTAACTCTTCTAAAACTAGTCCTAAATCCTCTTTGTTTTGTAAAAGCTTTTCCCTTCGTTCATACTCTGGAATAAGGTTTTCAAAAAATGCAAACAACTCTGAACTTCTGTTGGTATCGCCTTTTTTTAAACCTTCAAACTCTTCACCTTTATAGTTGTTGTCATATACAAAAGTATATTCTCCATTTCCAAAAGAGAGTTTTCCGGATTTTTCGCCACTGTTAAAGAGTATATATTGGTGTGGTGCTTCATCCTTATTGTAGATTCGTTTATAGCGTCTGTCCTTTGTCGTGCCTAATGCTTCAATAAGTCTATACTCTGCTAATTTTTTTAGAGCTCTTTGAACAGTTCTAGGATTCATCTGAGTTATTGCAATAAGCACAGAAGCAACTATTTCTTGCTCTTTGGTGACAATATTTAGGATAATCTCTTGGGTTTGATTGAGTTTCATTTTTACAAACTTTCCTTTTACGACATATTATGACAAAAACATCATAATTAATACTTTTTTAATATTATATCAAATTTACGACATTTTACGACAAAATTTAATATTTTAAGTATTTATTTATAAAAAGTATAAAGCTGGAAAAATATAAGAAAAACAAAACAAGCAAATTCGCCCATTCAACTTCTCTAAGCTGTTCTAAAAGATCTTATATAAATATGCCGTCCCTGCTCCGAATGAACTTATTGCCATGATAAATCCTCGTATAATTTATTTAATGGCACTGCTTTTGCTTAAGTTTGTTCAATGTGTAAGTAGAAATCTATTTTTTTTCCTATATATTTATAAAAATTTTTTCTGAAAGTAAAACATGAAAGTTTTATTAATATCGTATGACAATGAATCACTTGTACAATGGTTTCCTCAGGCAAATGCCTATTTGGCGGCTACACTTTTAAAACATAATCATGAGGTTGAAATATATTCTCAAGATATCCATCACTACCCTGATGAACATTTAACCGAGTATTTAAATAACAACAAGTTTGACATGGTCGGTCTTAGCTTTATCGGCGGATATTATGAATATAAAAAAGCACTGAAAATTTCAGAAGCGATAAACAATTCAAATCAAAGACCCTTCTATGTGATAGGCGGATTCGGTCCATCACCTGATCCCGACTATTTTTTAAAAAAAACAGGTGCAGAAGTTGTTGTAATGGGTGAGGGCGAAGTTACGATAATTGATTTGATAAATCATATAGAAGAAGGCAAAGAACTTTACAATGTACTGGGAATCGCTTTTACTAAAAACAAAAAAACTAAAATCAATCCATCAAGACCGCTTATAGAGGATGTAGACTCTATTCCTATGCCTGCGTATCATCTTTTTAATATCGAGCACTACAGACTGCTAAGAGAACCAAATTGTGAAAAAACAGATTTTGTAATGCCTATCTTAAGCGGCAGAGGATGTACTTTTACATGTAACTTCTGTTATAGAATGGACAAAGGCTTTAGAGGCAGAAGCAATGAGTCTATCTTAGAAGAGGTTAGATATCTTCAAGAAAACTACAAAATTAATTACATAGCGTTCTCGGATGAGCTTTTAATGTCCTCTATTTCAAGAACAATGAGCCTATGTAAAGCCATAATAGACAGCGGGTTGAAATTTAAATGGTACTGTAACGGACGGCTAAATTATGCAAAACCAAAAGTTTTAAAAATGATGAAAGATGCAGGATGTGTTTTTATCAACTACGGTATTGAATCATTTGATGATGAAATGCTAAAGGTTATGAATAAAGTTTTAACGACAAAACAGATTGAAGAGGGAATTAAAACAACGCTAAAATCTGGAATAAGCCCAGGATTTAATATTATATTCGGAAATATAGGAGAAACCAAAGAGGTCTTAATGAAAGGGGTTGAGTTCCTCTTGAAGTATGATGATGGCTCTCAAATGAGAACTATCAGACCCGTTACTCCATATCCCGGTTCTCCGCTTTTTTATCATGCCATCTCAGAAGGATTATTAAAAAACACGGCTGATTTTTATGAAAACAAACACACAAACTCTGATTTACTTACATGTAACTTTACCCCGATGAGCGATAAAGAGTTTTATCAAGCCATTTCTGAAGCAAATGAAATTCTTCTGGACAGCTACCATGCAAGAGTTAAAAAAAATATGAAAGAGACACTTGATGAACTTTATATCGGGCAAAATACAAACTTTAGAGGATTTAGACAAACATGAGAAAACAACTCTTTGCCAAAAATAAAACACTAATGAAGGTATATTTATGAACTGCCCAAACTGTAAAACTAATAATATACGACTATTTCATGACAGTGTTTGGTCTATTGAGAATGGAAAAGTATATCAATGCAACGAGTGTACTCTTACGTTTATTTATCCTATGATGAATGAAAAAGAGGAGCGTGAGTTTTACAAAAATTTCAATGAACATGTAAAGGCGCGCGGTTTGGCTACAGGAGAGTCATTGGAAAACTATCATAACAAAAGCCTTATGATTGCCAAAGAACGAATGGACATAGTTTCAAAATATTTTGTGGATAAATCAAAAGTTTTAGAGGTTGGTTCAAGCACGGGCGCTTTTTTATCGCTGCTGCAAAATTGTGACACCTCCGCAGTAGAACCTTCAGATGATAACAGAGAATTTTCTAAGCAGTTCATAACTAACAAAACATACAGTTTGATTGAGGAGATCTCAGAGAGTGAAAAATTTGACATTATATGTATGTTTCATGTTTTTGAACACATTAAAGAACCCGCTAAGTTTTTAGATAATTGTAAAAAACTTCTAAAAAATAACGGCATCATCTTAATCTAAGTGCCGCACATCGAAGATCCTCTTATTTCCATATATGATATTAAGGAGTTTAAGGATTTCGTTTTTCAGCCTATGCACCCGATGATTTATTCCGTACAGTCACTAGAGTATATATTTAAACAAAACGGATTTTCATCAACTGAAATAATCTATCATCAACGTTATGGCTTAAGCAATCATTTAACATGGTTGAAATATAAAAAACCAGGCGGCGATAAAATATTTGATGAAATCTTTAAAGAAGACAAAGAGTATAAAAAATCTATAGAATTTACAAAAAAAACCGATACTCTCTTCTATATAGTCTCAAAAGTATAAAACACAATAAAGAAAAGATTGGAGAACAAATGTTCGACAGCGGAAAAATAAAAAAAATTTTTAATCATGAGAGAGAACATTACGGTGTTTATATTATTGCAGAAGTCGGTATAAATCATAACGGTTCACTGCAAACGGCATTAGAGTTGATAAGTGCTGCAAAAAGTGCAGGTGTAGATGCCGTTAAATTTCAAAAACGTGATATTCAAAGCATATATTCACAAGAAGTACTTGATGATTCAAATAACTCTGAATGGAATTTTGAATACTTAATCCCCTTGCTAAGAGAGGTTGAACTCTCTGCCGATGATTATGAAACAATCAGGGCGAAATGCGATGAATTGCAATTGGATTTGATAATCACTCCTTTTGATGAAAAATCTGCAGAATTTGTTTATAACTTGGGCATAAGTGCGTATAAAATCGCTTCGGCAGATATGACTAATATTCCTTTGATAAAAAAATGTAACGATTACGGCATACCGTTAATCATCTCAACAGGAATGTGGAGCGATGCAGATATTACCAAATGCGCCGAAATATACAAAATCGACAATATACGCTATGCTTTTTTACTTGCACAATCCACATATCCTGCGCCGTATGAAACATTGAACCTTGATTATATTAAACGCCTCAAAGAACTCACCCCTATTGTCGGATATTCTGGGCATGAAAGAGGAACTTTCATCCCCATAGCTGCCGCTGCCATGGGATGCCAAATTATAGAAAAGCATATAACATTCAACAAAAATGCTAAAGGACCCGACCATAAAGCTTCTATGCTTCCGCAAGAGTGGAAAGATATGGTATATCAGCTCCGTATGCTTGAAAAAGCCAGAGGCGCAACAAAACATGTAAATCAAGCGGAAATTCAAAATAAAGAAGCTTTTGCCAAATCTGCCGTTGCAATTAGAGATTTGCCTGTAGGACATGTGCTTATAAAACCCGACATAACTTACAAAGCACCGGGTAAAGGAATATTTGCTCATGAAATACATGATTTTATAGGTAAAGTTTTAAAAAATCCGGTAAAAAAAGAGCACTATATAGATAAAAGCGACTTTGAAGATACGATAAAAATATCTGAGTGGGAACCTTTCTCTTTTACAAAAGAGTGGGGAGTAAAATGCCGTTTTCATGACTACGATGCATACAAAACTCTAAACAGTCCATGCATAGAATTTCATTGTTCACAAAGTGACCTTGATGTTAAATTTCAACCTGAAATATCAAAATCAGCATTAATTGTTCATGCGCCAGAAGTTGTAAACCGTAAACTTGTAGATATCTGTACAAAAGATGATGAAATAGTCAGACAATCATTGGAGATTTTACAAAGAACTATCAATAAGACTATGGAGATATCAAAAAGTTTTCCTACAAAAAAACCAAAGCTTGTAATGCATCTTGGCGGAATGTATCTTAACGTAAGAGATTTAGTAGACACAAAACTTTTAATTAAGAGAGCTATCGAAAACTTTAAAAAATTAAAATACGACCCTAATCTTATTGAAATTATTCCTGAAAATCTTCCTCCTAGACCATGGTATTTAGGTGGAGAATGGTTTCAACATGGTTTTATGTTTAGCGATGATATGAAAGAGTTTTGCAATCATTTTAATCTAAAAATGACATACGATATTTGTCATGCCAGCCTATTTTGTAATGAATTTAATATTGACTTAGTAGAGTACACAAAAGAAGTTATGCCGATTGTCGGACATGTACATATATCGGATGCTTACGGCAACAACGGAGAAGGCGTGCAGATAGGAGAAGGAAACATAGACTTTGAACCCGTACTAAAAGAGATGGAAAAGTTCCAGTTTTCTTGGGTTTCGGAGATTTGGAGCGGTCATCTTCATAACGGCGCAGGCACTTATAAATGTATGAGAATTTTAGATGAAAAATATGCAGGAATGCTATAAATGAATATAGCACTAGTTCCCGCTAGATGCGGAAGCAAATCAATAAAATTAAAAAACATCAAACTCCTTGGCGGCAAACCTTTAATATACTGGGTACTAAAAGCACTAAACGACAGTGAGATAATAGATAAAATTTTTGTAGCAACGGATTGTAAAAAAATAGCAGATGCCGTTATCTCATTAAATTTAAAAAAGGTATCAATTTACAATCGTTTGGCAGAAAATGCACGAGATGAATCATCTACGGAAAGCCTTTTATTAGAGTTTTTAACGGCAACAAAGCCTGATAAAGAAGACAATATATTTTTAGTTCAAGCAACATCTCCGATGCTTCAAAGCTCAGATATAACAAAAGCTTACAACATGTACAAACAAACGCATTCTGACTCTTTGCTTACATGTACAAGAACAAAACGTTTTTTTTGGAACGAAGACGCCACACCTATAAATTATGATTTTAAAAATCGCCCTAGAAGGCAAGATTTTGCGGGTACTTTAGTTGAAAACGGAGCCTTATACATAAACAAAGTATATAATATAATAAAATTTAAAAATAGACTAAGCGGAAAGATTGCTATCTATGAGATGCCGGAGTATAGTGCCGTTGATATTGATGAAGAAGATGACTGGATAATTGCTCAGAAGCTTATGAAAAAGTATATTTTAATGGAATAATCTTTGCTACGAGATTTGCACTCAACCTAAAAGGCAGCAAGAGTGGAATCTATTCAACAACAAGCAATTCATACATTTCAAGAAAATTTATCTTATTTAAGAGAAATGCACCCAAATGTTTTCAAGAAAGTAGATATTTTAAATCATGCTATTGAAAATGGCTCTTATAAAGAAAAATATTCTCTTGAGTATAAAAATGGGTACTTTGATGTCTTAGACCTTCAAACAAACCACTATTTGTACAATCAAAGCAGCATCGAGCATGCGAAGACATTGACAAAACAGGTCAACTTTAAAAAATCATCCAGCGTTATAGAGAGTTTTTACAAACAACACTTAACACAAGAAGATGTAGATAGATACGACTCTAAACCACCAAAGCTAGACCCTTTATTTGCTGCCGCAAAAATAATTTACTATGCAAATAACGTATCATCCGAAGATGATGAGATGAAATATATACAAAAATATATATTTTGCGGCGTCGGCTTAGGTTTGCACATACCGCTTATTCAAAACAAAACAAAATCACAGCAGCTTTTTATAATGGAAGACAATCTTGAACTTTTTAGACTATCGCTTTTTACCACGGATTACAAAGCGTTGTCCACAAAAGCAAAACTCTATTTTTCTATCATGGATGATGAAGCGGATTTTAAAAACTCAATAGAGTATTTTTATGTCTTGGGCTTTAACAACAACCACTACTTAAAATATTCACTTTTCTCACAATCGGATTTACCAAAAATAAAAAAGGTTCAAAGGTTTATAGTTTCTAACGTTTTTTTATAATACCCCTATTCTGACACATTGAGATCTCATTTAAAATCTCCGGAATATTTAGTGGAAGGTTACCCTTTTATAGACTTTTCAACCATTCATAAAAACTCCCTTTTTTCCAACAAACCGCTTCTTTTTTTAGCTGCGGGACCTTCACTCGATAGCAATTCAAAGTGGCTTCAAGAGAATAAAGATAAATTTTATATAGTATGCGTACTTGCTGCAGTCAAAACGCTCTTCAAGCTAGATATAAAACCTGACATAGTAGTACATATAGACGATAAGGCAATATCTGTTAATTTTCTTGACGGTGTCGATAAAAAGAGTTTTTTAAATAAAACAGTTTTTATCTTTTCATCTACGGTTTCTAGAAATGTAATAGAGAGTTTTGATAAAGAAAATATCTTCTTTTTCGATAAAAGCGCAAGCTATAAGATAGATTTTGGATTTTTTTACTCTGTTAGCGTCGGCGAAACCGGTTATGCCATAAGCTTATTACTGGGAGCAAAAGAGCTATATCTGCTCGGACTTGACTTAGCGCTTGATCCACAGACAAAAAGAAGTCATGCAGAGGGGCATATGTCAAGCTCTGTTATAGACCAAAAAGAGACTGAAAATTATCTTCATTTGCATACAAGTATGCTGGAAGTAAAAGGGAATTTTTTAAAAGTTGTTCCGACAACCACTACTTTATCGCTTTCTATAACTTATTTTAATGATTTTTCGGACAGATATCTTATAAACAATCAAAAGGTTTACAACCTTGGCAACGGAGCCTATCTAAAGGGAGCAACTCCGCTAAAAACTGAAGATGTAGCTACGGCTAGGTTTTCAACTTTAGCACGGCAAGAAAAGTTTGAGGCTATAAAAGTATTCTTAAGAGAGATTTCACAATGCGGTGCAAATGAAAAAGATATAAAATCTTTAGAAGAGCAGTTACAAGAAGCACTTAGGGTAAAAATGCATGTACTAAAATTTAAAAAAACAGCACCCACGAGCAATTACGAATCATATATGAAAACTTTTTATATATTGACAACAGAAATGATAAATGAAAAAAGTACTAAGAAATACGCAGTTAATACAATCTTTTATAGCTATTTGCCAATAATAAGCGGTTATATATTTAATATATTTAATACAAAAAATCTAAAAAACTCTAAAAGACACCTAAAAAAGATACATGATATTTTCTCAGAGCAGGTTATAAAAATCTTAGATTTATATATAGATACAATGAGTGTTTATAAAAAGTGGATAGAAAAATAAAAAAGGGAAGCGGCAATGTGCCTCTTCCCTCAAGATAACAAAGAAATATTTTAGACTACTGAAGTAGTCTAAGGACATTTTGCTGAACAGCGTTAGCTTGACTCATAGCGTAAGCGCCAGACTGAGCTAATATGTTATGTTTTGCAAAGTTTGCACTCTCTGCCGCAAAGTCAACATCACGAATCTGTGATTCTGCTGCTGAAACGTTTACTTTTGTTACAGAGATATTTCTAATAGTAGATTCTAGCTGATTTTGCGTAGAACCTATGTTCGAGCGAATCTCATCAAGATTTTTAAGAGCACTGTCAGCGATAAGAATTGCAACCTCAGCACTCTCACGACTCGTTACATCAACATCTTCCAAAGACACTCCAGTATCAGTCGGAGTATAACCACCGGCAGTGAAACCAAATGAAAGAGGATCAGTACCGCCTATTGTCACTTTTTCCTCACTGTAAATGTTAACCACGCCTTTTGTAGAGCTGTTTGTTATTCCTGCAGCAAAACCATAAGTAGCAGCAGCCGTTCCGCCGACATTTAAATCATCCCCATTGTTAACATTGAGCGTTATAGCACCCGCTGCTAGAGTAGAAGTTTCAAATCCTTCTATAGCTTTGATAGCTTCCAACAACTTCGCACCTGCATTATTAGCAGTTCCGCCGTCACCGTATGTTCCTGCCATATCTACACCATTGATAATCAATGCTCCAACAGCAATAGTTAAAGAATCCGCAGTCGTTGATGTGCCTGCACTTGTTACACCCGCATCAGTAGTAACCGTACTTGTCAAACCTGCAGCCGTAAGAGCCGGAGCTGCACCGCCTACCGCAATATTGCGACCGTCTTCAGCAGTTAAAACAAGTTTACCCCCAGATATCTCAGCAGTTACACCTGATTGGGCAGAAATATCATTAATAGCTCTTACAAGTGCGCCGTTCGAATCACCAGCAACAAAAGTTTTTGAAGCAACATCCACTGAATACCCATTGATTGTTAAAGTAGCTCCCGCTGTTAAAACAGCCCCCGCAACCGCACCGCCGGTAACTTTTGTAGTAGCATCCGCAAGCAATCCTGTTGCATCCGTAATAGCAGCCGCTAAAGTTTTACCGTCTTGAACTCTTGTAGGAGAAAGCGTACTAAGAGATGCAGAAACATCAAAACCGTTTACCGTAAATTCATTTGTTTTAAGAACCCTACCCGCACTACTCTCAACCGAGTTTCCAGCAGTAAGCGCAGCCCACGTAGCAGAATCAGCAGTAGTATCACTAGCATCATTGTTTACAGCCGTAATGTTTCCGACATCTGAAATTTTTGTAGAATTTACAGAGATGTTTACCGTCTCGCCTGCATATGCACCGATATGGAACGCTTTGTCTGTAAAAGTACCATCAAGAAGTTTTTGTCCATTGAACTGAGTTGTATTTGCTATTGAGTCAGCAGCTTCTAAAAGCTTATCGATGTCTCTTTGAATAGCAGCACG
Organism: Sulfurimonas sp.; assembly: GCA_002899765.1. Taxonomy (GTDB): domain Bacteria; phylum Campylobacterota; class Campylobacteria; order Campylobacterales; family Sulfurimonadaceae; genus Sulfurimonas. Next base: position 52,543 of record PPDH01000029.1, read on the forward strand.
AGAGTCACTGTTTTGACCATCAGATGATGCTTGAATAGCTTTCGTTCTTATGGTATTGATAATATTTTCATATTCATCAAGAGCACCGTCAGCCGTTTGAGCAACACCGATACCGTCATTAGCATTACTTATAGCTTGACCAAGACCTGTTGACTGAGCACGAAGCGAGTTCGCAATAGCAAGACCAGAAGCATCGTCAGCAGCTTTGTTGATACGAAGACCTGAACTTAAAGAAGCAAGACTTTTGTCAAGTCCAACGTTGTTGTTTGAAGCATTTCTGTGTGCGTCCATTGCCGCAATGTTTGTGTTAATTCTAAATCCCATAATAAATCCTTTTCGGGTAGAGCCTTACACTCTAAGTTAATTTTTTATCTAGGCATCCATGCCTTGATGTTAACTAAATCGACAGCAAAAAAAATAACTTTAATTTTTTTGCAAAAAATTTATATTGGATTATTTTAACTCTAAAAGATATCCGCCGGGTATCTTTTTCAAACCGTATCTATAGAGTCCGTCAAGCTCAAGTACTACTCTGTAGTAACCGTCATGATTGCCTATTCTTACCTCTTTAAATATATTGTCCGGGATTTTTTTGACATGGCTTTTTATATCTGTATCTTTTTTAAAGTCTATTACTACTCTGTGGGGATTTACAAGCAAGAAATCTCTGATTGCCTCATCTGTTGTTGTTAACTTTAAATTTTTTCCCATTGAAGAGAGCGATAGATGCTTTATGGAGGCTATATTTTTGTACGACTCTTTCTTTTGAGTGGTTTTTTGAGTTGATACTTTTGTTTGAGGCTGCATGTTACTCTCTTGTTGAGCATAACTCTGAGAGATAAAAAGAGGAAGATGCAAATCAACGGCATTATCAAGTTCTATGCTTTTACTCTCTATAGAACCGTCTAGGTTTTTAAACTCAACCGTTACTTTTTGAAGGACTCTTGCTTGTGGAGGAAGGGAAATTGTAGCTCTTTTTAGAGGTTCACTCTCTCTTTTTTCGTTTGAGGTAACCAGCATGTCTCTCTCTCCATCGGATGGAAAAAAAGGATTTTCTCTAGCGTTAAGGAGAAGAAAAAACAAATAAGATATAAAAAAAACTCTAATCAAAACTACTCCTTTCATAATGTTAAACACTCAAACGAACTCGTCCGTTTGAGTGGCAGGGACTTGATGTCCCTACAACCCCCTAAAGCTACGAAAAAACAAGTTTTTCGAGATTTATATGGTGTATTATATCAAGATAACTGCTATTTTGCAGAAATCTCTTTTAGTTCAAAATACTCTTTTTGGAGTTCCGCATTTTGAGCTCTGAGTCTCTAAATCTCGCTTTGTAGATACCCCTCATAATCTTCAAGCCCCAAAAGAACTTCCAAAGAGTTAGTACCGTAAAGAAGTATTCCTATATATACTCCGCTTGCTAAAACTAAAAGAAGAAGCACCAAGAACTTTGTTAAAGATAGACCAAGATATTTTTGTGTAACACCTCTGGTGTCGTCTATTCCCTCATAAAGCTCTTCGTTTGTCATGCTTTACTCTTAGCTGAAAAGTTTTGAACCTAAATACTCACCGTAAACAACTTCATTTTCTATCTCTAAGAGGCGATTGTACTTAGCTGTTCTCTCTGAGCGGGCAGTAGAACCTGTTTTAATCTCACCGCAGTTTAGAGCTACGGCAAAATCTGCGATAAAAGCATCTTCGCTCTCGCCTGAACGGTGACTCATAACACACTTATATCCGTTTCTTTGAGCAAGGCGGACGGTAAGCATAGTTTCACTTACTGAACCGATTTGGTTTGGCTTAATCAAGATGGAGTTTGCAATTCCTTTTTGGATTCCCTCATTTAAAATATTTGCATTTGTAACAAAGAGATCATCACCTACAAGTTGTACTTTATCGCCCAGTTTTTCAGTCAGTATCTTCCAACCGTCCCAATCATCTTCACTTAAGCCGTCTTCAATAGATACGATAGGATATTTTGAGCATAAATCAACATAGTAATCAACAAGCTCAGCAGAAGTTACTGTTCTGTTTTCGCTCTCAAGTCTGTATCCGCCATCTGCCACAAGCTCAGATGCAGCAACGTCAAGCGCTATCGCCATCTGCTCTCCTGCTTTGTATCCTGCCGCCTTTATCGCTTCCATGATAATCTCGATAGGCTCTTCGTTTGAGCTTAAATCAGGTGCAAAACCACCCTCGTCTCCTAATGCAGTATTGTGTTTTTTTGCTTTTAAAATAGCTTTTAGGTTATGGTAAACCTCTGCTGAAGCTTGAAGTGAAGTAGCAAAATCTTCAAATCCGACCGGCATAATCATGTACTCTTGAAAATCTACCGAGTTATCGGCATGTGAGCCGCCGTTGATGATGTTTAGCATCGGTGTAGGCATAACCATAGCGTTAGCACCGCCAAGATAGCGATAAAGCGGGATACCCAAACTCTTTGCTGCGGCACGTGCAACTGCCATGGAGACACCTAGAACTGCATTAGCACCCAAGTTTCCATAGTTCTCAGTTCCGTCAAGCTCTTTCATTGTAGCATCGATTACAGCTTGATTAAACGGAGACAGCCCGATGATAGCATCGGAAATCTGAGTGTTTACATTTTCTACTGCTTTTAATACACCTTTGCCCATGTATCTGCTGCCGCCATCACGAAGTTCCAACGCTTCGCGCTTACCTGTGCTTGCACCCGATGGTACAATCGCACTCTCTTTTGTTCCGTCACTAAGTTCTACTGTTGCTTTTACAGTCGGGTTTCCGCGTGAATCCATCACTTCAATTGCACTGACATTATCTATAAACATTATTTATCTACCTTTTTTATATTATTGAATACTCTGATTAAACATAGATTGCTTCGTCGCAAGCTCCTCGCAATGACAAGCGTGGCAACCTCAATAACAAGCGTTGCAATCTAAAAACTTGATTATTCAGAGAATTATATTATTTTTAATTTTTTACCACTTAAAGTGCGGATTATAAATCCGCGTCTTCCATATCTAAAGTATCCATGGTTATAAGGGAGTTTATGCCCATGGCTGTTTTTATCTTCTCTTCAACTTCACGAGCAAGTTCCGGATCTTCTATAAACTTAGCCTTGACATTTTCACGTCCTTGACCAAGTTTTGTCTCTCCATAAGAGAACCATGCACCGCTTTTGTCTATGATATCAAGCTTAACGCCATAATCGACAAGTTCACCCTCTTTTGAGATGCCTTCACCGAACATTATATCAAACTCAGCCTGACGAAACGGAGGCGCTACTTTGTTTTTTATAACCTTTGCTTTTACACGGTTACCTATTTGGCTCTCACCCTGCTTTAGGGATGCAATACGCCTTACATCTATACGAACCGAAGCATAAAACTTAAGCGCATTACCTCCCGTAGTAGTCTCTGGAGAACCATATCCCATCATACCGATTTTCATACGAATCTGATTGATAAAAATAACCGTACAGTTCATTTTATGTAAAATACCCGTTAATTTGCGAAGTGCTTTTGACATAAGACGTGCTTGAACACCGACGTTTTGGTCGGACATTTCACCCTCTATTTCAGATTTTGGCGTAAGTGCTGCAACCGAGTCGATAACTATAAGGTCTATTGCACCGCTGCGAGCGATAGTCTCAACAATATCCAAAGCCTGTTCACCGTAATCGGGTTGAGAGACGAGCAGGTTGTCAACATCAACGCCAAGATTTTTAGCATACCCTACATCAAGTGCATGTTCAGCATCAATAAATGCGCAAACACCGCCTTTTTTCTGGCACTCTGCAGTTATTTGAAGTGCCAAGGTTGTCTTTCCTGAACTCTCTGGTCCGTATATCTCTACAACTCTGCCTTGTGGTATTCCGCCTATACCGAGTGCAAGGTCAAGCCCAAGAGAGCCGGTACTAATCGACTCAATCGGCATTATCTCTTTATCACCGAGTCTCATAAGCGCACCCTTGCCGAATGCCTTATCAATCTGTTTCATAGCTAAGTCTAATGATTTTTGTTTATTCGCGTCCATTTTTGGCTCTCTTGTATTAAATTTAGACTTATTATATGGCAATTTTATTTTTTCGTCTAAAAATATTGCAAATTGTCATATTTTTATATAGAAATTCCATATAAAATTAGGGGGATTTTATCCTTATTTGGTTAAAATTTAGTTTATATTTTTAAGTAGATAGGCGATTGATTTGAAAAAAACAGTTATTGCACACTCTCCCGACGCTGATGACGTATTTATGTATTATGCTATTAAATTTGGCTGGGTAGATATGGATGGCGTAAAATTTGACAATATTGCCGAGGACATTCAAACTCTCAATGAAAAAGCATTAGGGGGAGTTTATGAGATAGTTGCCATCAGTTTTGCTCTCTACCCGCATATAAGAGATGATTATGCTCTTTTACGTACCGCCGTCAGTTTTGGAGAGGGCTACGGACCAAAACTCATCAAAAAAAAGGGTGTTAAACTCAAGCGCAATTTTAAAGTTGCTCTTAGCGGTAAACACACAACCAACGCTATGCTTTTTCGTATAGCTTACCCTGATGCTAAAGTAACTTATATGAACTTTTTAGAAATTGAACAAGCTGTTTTAGACGGCAAAGTAGATGCAGGCGTTTTGATTCATGAGAGCATATTAACTTATGACAAAGAGCTTGAAGTAGAGCGAGAAATGTGGGATATATGGCAAGAACTCGCAGGAGAAGATTTACCCCTTCCTCTTGGAGGAATGGCAATTAGCCGCTCGATTCCGCTAAACAAAGCAATTAAATATGAACAAACGCTCACAAAAGCAGTACATGTAGCAAGAGAACATAAACATAAACTCTCTCAAATGCTGCTAGAGAGAGATTTGGTACGTATAGATGCCCCTACTTTAGACAAATATCTTGAGCTTTACGCAAATGACAACTCTATAACTCTGAGCGAACTGCAATATAGAGCCATTAACAAACTTTTTTAGATTGGCTACAAAAACGGTTTTTATGATATCCCCATAAAAGCTGAAGAGTTTATGATACCGACTGAGTATCAAGAGATAAGAAATTCATAATGGAAGCAAAACTTGTCGCTCTTGGAATTGACACCTTTAAAATAGCTCTTATGCTGGCACTTCCGGGTCTTTTAACGGGTATGTTTATAGGCTTGGCAGTAAGTATATTTCAGGCTACTACGCAGATTAATGAGATGACGTTGAGCTTTATCCCTAAAATTATCGGTGTCGTTATTGTTGTAATACTAACGATGCCTTGGATGTTAAACGCGATGACCGACTTCTCTCTTAGTATATTTAACATGATTCCCAACTTTATAGAGTAATGAAACATCAAAACATAAACTTCTCACAATTTTCTTCAATCAAAATCGGCGGGAATTTAGATGTTTTTCTGCTTGAAGATTGCAGCCAAAACTATGAAGATTTTTACATTATCGGCTCATGCAACAATATTTTGATAGGCGAAGAACCTCCTCCTCTTTTAAAACTAAGTAAAAAATATAACTATATAAAGATAGAGGAGAACACTCTTAAAATCGGCGGTGCTACGCCATCAGGGAAAATCGCCTCTTTTTGCAAAAAACACGATATAGCAAACTTTGAGTTTCTCTCTCATCTGCCGGGAACTTTAGGCGGTTTGGTATACATGAACGCGGGGCTTAAAGAGTATGAAATATTTAATCATCTGCTCTTTATAACTACATGTAGCGGTGTTTTTCAAAAGAGCGAGATTGCGCATGGATACAGGTTTACAAATATTAAAACTCCTATCTTAGAAGCAGTATTTACGCTTGAGTATGATTATGATAAAGAGAAACTCTCAATGTTTAAAGCGATGCGCCATAACCAACCATCAACACCGAGTGCAGGAAGCTGTTTTAAAAATCCACAAAATGATTATGCAGGCAGACTTATAGAAGCAGTCGGGCTTAAAGGCTACAGAGTGGGTGGAATGGAGTTCAGCAAAGAACATGCAAATTTTTTGGTAAACGTGAAAAACGGAATATTTGATGATGCAATATTTTTGATACAAGAAGCTCAAAAACGAGTCTATGATAAATTTAAAATTTGGCTTGAGTGCGAGATTGCAGTTTTAGACATGAGATATATGGGTAAGAACTCACCGCTTCTTAATCCCTACAAAAAGTAGGAATTATATTGGTAAAACTCTGATTTTTTTAGAGAGTTTCTCTTTTAGAGTTGATTCGATTGCATAAAGAGTTCCTGTTGCAGAACTTGCACATCCGTTACAGGCACCTAAATATCTGATATATACGTCAATATAATCATCGCTCGGTTTTACGTCGATTACTTCCATATCACCGCCGTCCATAATTAAAAACTGACGAACACTCTCATCTATTTCAGCATCAATTGCTTTAATCTGCTGTACCAAAGTCATCGACTCAAAGCTTCCTTTTGAGCCTGCATCTGCAGCAGCCTTCATCTTCTCTTCATCCATCTCACGACGTGTGTCTCTTAAAATATCCACTAGATAGTACTCCCTTTTTTCATGTCCGCCCGGTTTAATACAGCTTTTACAAAAACCGCCGGCTTTTGTGTAATCCGTAATCTGCTCAATAGTTGTTAAATCGTTTAGTCTAATAACCTCTTGAAGCGTCTTTAGGCTAACACGGGCACATTCACAAACGATTATCTCCTCTTCAAAACTCTCAGAATCAACTCCAAGATAGAGCGCTGCCGCTTTTTTGATAACATCGTATGCCATAACAGAACAGTGCATCTTTTGAGGCGGCACTGCAGGCGTTTCAGGATTATCTCTAAGAGCAAACTCAACATCTATATTTGTTATCTTTACAGCTTCTTGAACGGTTTTGCCGATACAAAGTTCAGTCATAACATCTGAGCTTGCAATTGCGGTTCCGCATCCAAAACTTTTAAATTTAGAGTTTACGATAACATCTGTTTTGGGGTCTACTTCCCAGTAAAGACGCACGGCATCTCCACAACTCTCAGCTCCAAAATCAGCAACAATCAGTTTGTTGCCATGTGCCGCCGCTTCTTCTTCCGTAATCTCACCCTGATGTTTTGGATTGTTCATCAGAGTTGTTACTTTATTTGAGTAAGCATCCCATAAAGAAGCCCCCAATAAGTCATTTTTTGCCATAATATAATCCTTTAATTTATTTCATAAATTCAAGGAAACCTTTTCCCTGATTTGTACGCAAAAGGAACTCGTCCCTTTTGCTTCGCTAGCCGCTGTGGCACTGAAGCTTGACACTGGCGTGTCAGAAATTTATATTTTTATTTAACCAGCAATTAGTGAAAATGTAGTTCACACTCTTTTGCTTCGCCGCCCGGAGTCGGTTTTACTTTTGCAAAAGAGCTTGAAATTGCTCTTAGTCTATTAACCGCTTTTGTAAAATGCTCTATCGTATAATCTATCTCTTCATCGGTAGTAAATCTGCTAAGACTTAAGCGGATGCCCGTATGAGCAAGTTCGCTGTCAGCTCCGATAGCAAGCATTACCGTGTTTGCCTGCAAATCTTCGCTTGCACATGCAGAGCCGGTAGATGCGCCTATCAAGGCATTGTTTAAATCCCATAGCATACCTTCGCCTTCAACACCTTTGATAGATATGAGTATGGTATTTGGTGTTCTATTGTCTCTATCGCCTACAACAAAAGTATCGCTGAGCTTTAAAAGTGCATCTTCCAAGCGGTCTCTTTTTGCCCTGATTGAAGCAATCTTATCCTCAAGATTTGTAGTCGCAAGCTCGATAGCCTTACCCATAGCTACGATATACGGAACGTTCAGGGTTCCTGAACGTCTGCCGCCCATATGCTCACCGCCATGTAAAAGAGGAGAGAGCTTTTGTGATTTTCTAATATAGAGTGCTCCGATACCTTTTGGTCCGTGAAATTTATGTGCGCTCATGGAGAGAAAATCAACATGCACGTCTTGAAGATCGATCGGAATCTTGCCGACCGCCTGAACGCCGTCGGTATGAAACAACACGCCTTTTTCTTTACAAATTTCGCCAATCTCTTTAATTGGATTTATCATCCCAGTTTCATTTGATGCCCACATAATAGAGACCAACGCTGTTTTATCTGTTATGAAGCTCTTTACGACATGAGCCTCTACTATACCCTGATGGTTTACGGGAAGATACGTTACTTTTACGCCCTCCTCTTCAAGAGCTTTACATGCGGCATAGACAGAAGGATGCTCAACCTCTGTGGTTATAATGTGATTCTTATCGCCATTTACTATATGGTCGGTAAAAACTGATTTTAAAACCCAGTTATTTGACTCAGTTGCACATGACGTGAAGACGATATCATCATCATCACCTGCATTGAGTGCTTTATAAACTTGATCCATCGCTTTTCTAAGTGCGTGGTGTGAAGCTGTACCAAATTTGTGAAGTGAGTTTGGATTACCGTAAATCTCACTAAAAAATGGCTGCATCTCTTCTACAACCAGCGGATCAACCATTGTCGTAGCATTATTGTCTAAATAAACTTGCATATCTACCCTTGTTCTATCGAGTTTTATTAATTAAGACATTTTTTGTCTTGTTTTGATTTTGTTATGGTATTCGTTTTGTTATTTGAATAAGCTTAAGTAAAACTGTGTTTATTCAATATTTAAGCTATAATTATACATAATATTAACAAATCAGGGAAACCAGTGTGTAATTTTAACAAACATAACGAAGATACCAAAGCATTAATGCACCTTTTGATACAAAAATGCGCAGAGGCGGTAGGCGGAGCCAACTTTCTCTTAGGACTGCATGAAGCCATAAAAGAGAAAAAACCCAATGCTTTAATTAGCAGCGCTTGCAAAGTGGACTCCAAAGAGCTAAACATCAGGTGGAATAAAATAGTTTTTAAAGATAAATTTGATGTTTTAGAAGAGGCGGTTCGTTAACATAAAAGCACAGAAAACCCGGATTTCAACCTGCTTCAAAACGATAGTCAAAAAAAGAAAAAAAAGATTTTAAACATGGTAAAAACCTTAGCGCCGATTGAATTTATCGTAACCGTTAAAAATTCTGAAGATTTTGGCGGATTTAACTTTAAAATATTTGAAACCATTGAAGATGATTATGTAAAAGTCAACCCTATTTTTGCAGCGATGTTTTTCTGCTCAACCGAATACATGAAAAAAGCTCTAAGATACGAGATTTATGATTTGGATATTACGAAAGATTTATAATTTTATACTCTGATGGCTCTAAGCCATCAACACTATACTCTCCAAAACGCACTCTGTGAAGTGCAACTACCCTGTTTCCTACTGCGCCAAACATTCTCTTTACCTGATGATATCTTCCCTCACAAATCTCTAATCTTGCAAGAGTCGGCTCTATTATCTGTATTTTAGCAGGAAGAAGCGGCTTCTTCTCTCCCCTTAACATAAGCGCACCGCTTGCAAAAATCTCTGCTTCATCGCCTCTCAAAGGTTCTGCAAGAGTGGCTTCATACACTTTAACCACATCGCTTTTTGGACCGGTAAATTTATGATTTAACTCCCCATCATCCGTTAACAAAATCGCGCCCGTGGTATCTGCATCTAACCTTCCGATAGTAGAAATTTTTGGATTTCTTCTTTGCCAACGCTGAGGAAGCAGAGAGTAGATAAGCACTCCTGCGTCATCATGAGAACAGATTAGACCGCTTGGCTTGTTCATCAAAATGACCAATCTCTCATCATCAAGTCTTTCACCATCAACCGTAATATCGCTGTGATAGGCTTTTTCTTTTACATCAAAAACTCTCACACCATTTATGCAAACTAAATTTTTACTCAAAAACCTTTTTGCCTCACTTCTTGTGCAGTACCCAAGGCTTGAGAGGTGTGCGTCTACTCTTTTATAGCTGTTTTGCATATTTTCACTCAAATTTAAATTTTTTAAGTTAAATTATATAGTAAGTAGCTTTTAAATAGGGGGTGTGAGTTTTTATTTAAGAAAGATTTTTACACAATTTCTTCCTGCATTCTTAGCCATATACAAAGCTTTGTCGGCCTCTTGCAATATCTCATTTATATCATCCTCTTTTTTACCAAAACTTAATCCTATAGATATAGTTATATTTGTATGTTCACACTCAAATGAGCTGTTTTGAATCGATTCTCTTATCTGCTCCATTTTCTCAAACATCTCTTTTTTGGAAGTATCATTATATATAATCACAAATTCCTCTCCGCCGTAACGGCAAAGAATATCCGTACTTCTCGTTAAAGATTTTAACTTTAATGCCAAACATCTTAATATACAATCACCCGCTTCATGCCCCAGAGTGTCATTTATCTCTTTAAATTTATCTATATCTATAAATGCAACGGCAAAAATAGACTCTTTTTTATGAAGTCTTTTAAATTTTGCTAAAAAATCATTCAGGTAGTGGCGGTTATACAGACCGGTCAAAGCATCTCTAAAAGCATAATTTCTTGCTTTTGAATTAATTTCTTTAATCTCTTTTTTTGTTGTCATATAGAGTATTAACACGACAATAAAACCAAATACTATAGAAAAAAGCATCTCTTTTATAAAAAGCATAAATGTTAAATTTCCATGAATAAGTAAAACTCTTAAAGCCGAGAGAGGCAATAAAGTTGCTAAAATAGTAGTAACAACTTTAAAAACCAACTTTCTTTTCTATTCGTTTGTTATCATAAAATTTACACTCTCCTTTATTTTAAAATCAATTAATGTTTAATTTTTGCAACTGATATATTCGGATTTTTTTATTTGTAACATCATCAAAAACTATACTTGGATTTAAACCAAAAAATTTTTTAAAAACAGCATTCATGTGAGAATGATCGCTATAGAGATATTCCATCTCGCTAAAGCAGCAATCATCTTCAATATATGAGACTACCGTCTTACAAAATTTTGAGATATAAATAAAATTTTTTGGCGTTAATCCGATAATTTTTTTAAATACCCTTTCTAGTTTGCTTCTGCTGCAATTAAACTCTTCAAGAAGTTTTTTCACGCTTACTTCAAAGTGATAAGTGTTTATAATTTTGTCTATCACATCTTGTATGCACATGTATTTGTTGTCCTGAGATAAATGCAGCATATTTAAAGAACTATTTAAATACTCAAGTTCTTCCTTAATGCTGGCATGAGTATATAAATCTTTAAAATATTTTTCTTTAATACTCTCTTCAATCTCCAAATAATCATTTTTTAAAATCGAAGCATCCTTATTAAAAAGCTTATAAAATCCTATCGGTGTAAGCTCTGCCAGTATAAGAGGAAATTTTATCTTATGCGAGGAATCCTCTTCTACTACAAATTTTTTTATTTTGTTATTCTTAACGCTGATAGAGTAGCCTTTTGGAATAGGAAATTTTCTATCATCATTGTAAATTTCCGTATGTCCGTCAAATCCCCTGTTAAAAACTATAAAATTACACCCGTTTGGTAAAAATAGCAAGCTATTAATACCTTCTAGAGAAGTTATGACTACATACTGTTTAACTACTTCTTCTAACTCTTTTGCAGGAGGAAAAACATTATATATCATACCAAACCGTTCTTTTTGTTTTAAGTTATAATATCCCAATTGTTAAGAGTTGGTGTTGTATTAAACCGTCACAGACGCTTGTTTGACGGTAATTTTAAATCTTAAATGGTATAATTCCAAAATCAATTATTTATAAAGGTTCATTATGGCTCAAACTATAACTGAAAAAATATTCTCGCAACATGTCGGTCGTGAGGTTTTTGCCGGTGAAATCATCCGCTGTAACATCGATATGGTTATCGGAAATGACATTACCACTCCTATATCTATCAGCGCTTTTAACTTAAGCGGTGCTACAAAACTTGCAAATCCTGATGGATTTTCTATCGTCCTTGACCACTTTATTCCCGCAAAAGATATTGCAAGCGCAAATCAAGCACGTATCAGTCGTGACTTTGCAAAAAAACACAACCTAAAAAACTTTTTTGATGAAAAAGATATGGGAATTGAACATGCGCTTCTTCCTGAAAAAGGTCTTGTCGTTCCCGGCGATGTAATTATAGGTGCAGATAGCCATACATGTACACATGGCGCGCTTGGAGCGTTCTCTACGGGAATGGGCTCAACGGATTTGGCGTTTGCCATGATTACGGGCGGAAACTGGTTTAAAGTTCCTGAATCCATCAAAGTTGTCCTCAGCGGAAAACCGGGTAAATATACAACCGGAAAAGATATTATTTTAGAAATTATCCGCATGATAGGTGTTGACGGAGCTCTTTATAGAACTTTAGAGTTTACTGGAAGCACTATTGCTCATTTGAGCATGGATGACAGGTTTTCTATGTGCAACATGGCAATAGAAGCGGGAGCAAAAAGCGGGATAGTTGCGTATGACGAAATAACAAAAGAGTTTTTAAGCGATAAAAATCTGGCACGCCAACCTCGCATCCACTACTCGGATAAAGATGCTTCTTATGTAGAGGTTTTAGAGATAGACGTTGCAAATCTTGACCCCGTTATAGCATATCCATTTCTGCCTTCAAACGGTCACAGCGTTGTTCAAGCCGTAAAAGATCATATAAAAATAGATCAGGCATTTATAGGAAGCTGTACAAACGGCAGACTAAGCGACCTTAAAGTTGCCGCAGAGATTTTAAAGGGCAAAAAGGTTCATCCCGATGTTCGTCTTATTGTAACACCTGGTACACAGATGATACTTAGAGAGGCAAATAAACTGGGGTATATAGATATTATCGTAGATGCAGGCGGTGTTGTGAGCAATCCTACATGTGGTGCTTGTCTTGGCGGATATATGGGCATTCTCGGCGATAATGAAGTGGCAATAGCTACGACAAACCGTAACTTTGTGGGGCGTATGGGTTCTCGTTCATCTAAAGTCTATTTGGCAAACTCTGCTGTTGCGGCAATCTCTGCAATCGAGGGCTATATAACAGACCCTAGGTAAAAAATTAATCTTAAAAGGATTACACCTTTTAAGATTACAGTTGATACAATGAAGCATAAAACGTTAAAGGAATATCTATGAAAAAACTACTCTTAATCCCGACTCTTCTGTTTAGCGGTGCTCTTATGGCGCAGGAATATAATTATGAAATCACTCCTGTTATCGGTTACAATATTGCAGAGGGCAATTTAAACCTTGAAAACCAAACTCTTTATGGAGCGGAGTTTCAATACAATGGCTGTGATACTGTTTTAAAGCCTGAGATTAGTGTGCTTTATACGGAGGCTGATTATGAAAACTCTCTAATCGACACTGATATATACCGCTTTGCAATTAACGGTGTATACGAATATGATGCGATTGGCATAATCAAACCGCTTGCAAAAATAGGTCTCGGCTATGAAACAATAGATAAACATTTTGCAGACAACACGGATAGTCTGTTTTTTAATGCCGGAGTCGGGGCAAAAATTCATTTAATCGACAATCTTTCATTAAAACTAGAAGCAGTCTACATGCTTAAAAATAATAATATCAGATGGGATAACAACTTAGCCTTGCTGAGTGGTATTAATTTTGCATTTGGACCTAAAGCTCAAAAGGCAGCACCTATTGAAGCGCCGACACCAACCCATGTTGAGAAGGATGATGACAATGACGGAGTTTTAAACTCTAAAGACAGATGTCCGAACACTCCCTCAGGTGCAACGGTTGACTCCGATGGATGCACGGTTGATGGTGATAATGACAATGACGGCGTACTAAATTCAGTTGATAAATGCCCGACTACTCCTAAAGGGACAAAAGTTGACGCTTCGGGATGTAAAATACTAGCATTAACACAAGTTGTAGAAACTGAGACTGTAGTTTGTCCTCCAAAAATAAACCTGCATATTAATTTCAAATTTGACTCTTCTGAGATTGAAGAGGAATCAAAGCCGCGTGTAAACGATTTTTCAGAGTTCTTAAAATGTACTCCCGAGTACAAAGCCAATATCATAGGGCACACTGACAGTACCGGCTCTGATGCATACAACCTTAAGCTTTCAGATAGACGTGCAAATGCGGTTAGAGATATGATTGTAAAATATGGAGTACCCGCAGATAAAATCTCAACAACTGCAAAAGGTGAAACAGAGCCTGTTGCTACGAACAAAACAAAAGAAGGCCGTGCTCAAAATAGACGTATAGAAGCAGAGCTAATCAAAAAATAGATGATTGAAGTACCTTGCATCATCTTTGCGGGCGGTAAATCCAGCCGAATGAAAGAAGACAAATCTCTTCTTTCCTTTGGCGGTTTTAACACGTTAGCGGAATTTAAGTTCTCGCGTCTTAGCAAAATCTTCAAGAACGTATATATCTCATGTAAAGATAAATCAAAATTCAACTTTGAAGCTGACTTTATAGAAGAAACTGACACAATATATGCTCCTACGGCAGGATTTGTCGCTGCATTTGAGAAGCTGACATGTGAGAGTTTTTTTGTAATCAGCGTAGACTCTCCTTTTATCGGCAAGGAGGAGATAGAAAAAATCATCCATGCCGATACTCCAAACATAGATGCAGCAATAGCAAAAACCGCAAACGGCGCACAACCCATGTGTGGCATTTACCACCGCTCAACAGAGAAAAAATTTTCATCAATGTTAAAAGAAAACAACCATAGGCTGGGTTATTTACTTAAATCCTCAAATACAATTTATGTAGAATTTGAAGATGAAAAACCATTTTTAAATCTTAACCACCCGCACGAATATCAAGAGGCGCTGAAACTTATTTGCATAAAATAAATTGCATTTGTTCTGCTATAATATAAGAAATAAAATATAAAGAAACAGTATGAATTTAACACATTTGGACGAAAAAGATAGACCGAAAATGGTAGATGTATCAGACAAAAACCAAACAACCAGAGTGGCAATTGCAAGCGGGATTATAGAGATGAGCCGAGATGCTTACGATGCTATAGTAAGCCAAAAGACAAAAAAAGGTCCTGTCCTTCAAACTGCGGTAATTGCAGCTATCATGGGAACAAAAAAGACAAGTGAGCTTATTCCCATGTGCCATCCGCTAAATTTAAGCGGGATTAATTGTGACGTGGAAGAGCTCTCAGAACTTCCGGGATTTAAGCTCACTGTTACGGCTAAACTTACAGGTCAAACGGGCGTAGAGATGGAAGCGCTTACGGGAACTAGCATAGGACTTTTGACCATCTATGACATGGTAAAAGCGATAGACAAAGGAATGGTTATACGCAATGTACAATTAGAGAAAAAATCGGGAGGCAAAAGTGGAGATTATCAACGATAAAAAAGAGAAACTAGAGCTTACTTATCCGTGTAGCTGGTGCTACAAGCTTATTGCCGGTGAAAAAGAAGCTCTTGAGCAAGCCATAAGAGATGTAATAAATGAAAGAGAGCACAAACTCACACACTCAAAAAACTCTAAAGGCGGAAAATATATAAGCATGAACCTCGATATGCTTGTGCATAATGAAGACGACAGAAATTTTATCTATGAAGCACTTAAGGCGCATCAGCATATAAAAATGGTACTTTAAAAAGGAGTTTACCGTGAATTTACAAGAATTAAAAAATATTGAACTACAAACATTGAACCTTCATGAAATGAGGGATATTACGACAGAGATTATAGACAATAAAACAAAAAAACTAAGAGGCGATCTCGAAGAACTTCTTTTGCAAAAAGAGCTTCTTGAGAGAAATTTAGAGAAAAAATCAAATGAACTTCAAGAACTAAAATATGCGATTTTTAATGATATAGAATCTTTAATAAACAAAGATGATACACAGACTCTCTCAAAACTTCATCAGATAAAACTTCAGTCTATCGATCTTTTTGACCTCCTTGGCGAAACCGTTGAGGGCGCAATTATCACTGCATTAGAAAAATCAAAAGACTCCGAAGCAAAAGAGCTGATTCAAGAGGTAATAAAAGAGCTTACCTATCAAACCATCAAAGAGGGAACCTTAAATACCATAAGAGTGAGAAAAATCCTCTCTACAATCCTGCACTCAAGCATAGCTATAGCTGAAGCTACGCCAAATACATCTGAAGATATTTTGGAAGCTACGCTAAGAGGCATGAGAGCAGGACTACTTGAATCAATAGACAGATTTAAAAAGAGACTTGTTTACATGCCGCTTGAGGCAAAACATATCCTGATAGAAGATTACGACACTATCATGGAGGATTTAAACCAGACTGATACCCTCTTTTTGCAGGTTGTTCAAACACAGGCAAATGAAAGTGACCCGACCATAAGAAAAATCCTCCTAGATATTAACAAAAAAATGCACTATGACCTCGAAGAGTTGATTCACATCTCAAAAGAGACAGCACAGGTCATGAAAGATAGATTTTCAACACTGGCTAAAACAGCGGTTAAAAAAGCCGATACTGCACTTAAGTCCGAGGCTGCAAAAGATGCAAAAAGAATGGGGATTCAAGCTTGGGGTGTTGCTAAAACAGCACTTGGGAGTGCCATTAAATCTGCTAAAAGCGTTATCGAGCCAAAAGATAAATATCAGTTTTAAACCGCTATTTATAGTATTTAACTACCTTGTCCATCTGCGAACCCATATTTAAAAGCAGCATGTCGGCTATAACCAAAGCTGCCATGGCTTCACAAACAACTGTTCCTCTTACGGCGACGCATGGGTCATGTCGTCCTTTGAGAGAAAAATTAACCTCTTCATTTTTAGCAGTAACTGTTTTTTGCTCTTTAAAAATAGAGGGTGTCGGTTTAAAATAAACATTCATTACAATATCTTCGCCATTGCTTATACCGCCTAAAATCCCGCCTGAGTGATTTGTTACAAAACCTTCTGCTCTTATCTCGTCATTGTTTTGAGAACCCTTTAGCGATGCACTGAGTACTCCGTCACCTATCTCGACAGCCTTTACGGCATTTATACCCATCATGGCATCTGCCAATACTGCATCAAGCTTATAGTAAAGCGGCTGCCCTAACCCTTTTGGCGCACCTTTTATAAGAACTCTTGAGACTCCACCGACTGAATCATGCTCATTTTTTGCTCTAAGTATGGCATCTTTTTGCTCCTGTTCTTTATTGATATCAAGAGCAAATATAACACTTTTTTTAGCTACCTCATAATCAAGCTGCTCTGATTTTATGCCGTCTACTTCACAGATGCCGCTTAAAACCTCAACACTAAGCTCTTTAAGCATCAGTTTTGCGATTGCACCCGCAGCGACTCTTGCCGCAGTCTCTCTTGCAGAACTCCTGCCGCCGCCTCTGTAATCTCTAATGCCGTACTTATAAAAATAGGTAAAATCAGCATGACCGGGTCTGAAAATATCTTTTATATTTGAGTAATCTTTTGACTTTTGGTTGGTGTTGTATATAACCATGGCTATCGGTGTTCCGGTACTTTTTCCTTCAAAAACACCGCTTAATATCTCTACTTTGTCATCCTCTTTTCTCGCAGTCTCAAACTCGCTTTTTCCCGGTTTTCTTCTATCTAATTCACTTTGAATAAACGCCTCATCTATCTCAAGTCCTGCAGGAACCCCGTCAAGCAGACATCCGATTGCAACTCCATGAGACTCTCCAAATGTGCTAAATCTTAACTTTTGTCCAAAACTATTCACTTTATTTCCTCATTTAAAAGCTTTACCGCCATCTCTGCGGCTTCTTGTTGCGCAATTTTCTTACTTTTGCCAATCGCTCTTGCGTACTCTTTACTCTCTATGATAACGGCAACTTCAAACTCTTTTTTATGGTCAGGTCCGCGGCTGGCAACGACCTTATACTCCGGAGTCTCTCCAAATCTGGCTTGCGTAAGCTCTTGAAGAGTTGTCTTAAAATCTCTAAAGAGAGAATCAAGCGAAATCTCTTTATGGTTCTTCTCAATCAAATCAATCGCTATTTTTCTAGCAGCATCCAAACCTGATTCGAGATAAATTGCTCCGATTACAGCCTCAAAAGCATTTGAAAGCAAGGATGCTTTCTCTCTTCCGCCGTTATTCTCCTCTGCATTTGAGAGGTAGATATATTCTCCTAGATTTATCGATCTTGCCAACTTCTCAAAACCGTCCTCATTTACAAGTGCAGCTCTAATTTTTGAGAGATTACACTCATCTGATTTAGGGAATTTAAAAAATAGATACTCCCCCACAATCAAATCCAAAACGGCATCACCTAAAAATTCAAGTCGCTCATTATCGTAGGGCTGCTTATGACTTTTATGCGTCAGCGCTTCGATAATGAGCTTCTCATTATTAAATTTGTACCCCAAGGTTTTCTCTAAAACCTCTATGTTTTTACTCATTGTATATTCTCCTTCATCTTTTGTGCCTCTATTTTTGCCAAAATATCGCACCTCTCATTTTCGACATGACCGTTATGCCCTCTAACCCAAAAAGCATTTATCTTATGCCCTTTTGAAACCTCTATATACTCTCTCCACAGATCTGGGTTCTTTACTTTTTTAAAATCTCTCTTTATCCAACTCTCAAGCCACTCGTTTATCCCTTTTACGACATACGAAGAGTCGGAGATTATCTCAACACTGCAAGGCTCTTTTAGAGCCCTCAGTCCTTCGATAACCGCCAAAAGCTCCATTCTGTTATTTGTAGTATGCGCCTCACCGCCTGAAATCTCCCGCTCTTTGTTGCCGAACCTGAGAATTGCCCCATATCCTCCGGGACCGGGATTTCCCAAAGCACTTCCGTCACTGAAAAGAGTTATTTTCTTCACTAAAATCCTTATGGTAATCTTTTACTAAAGAGAGCTCCACTCTTGACGTATCTATAGCATGACAACTGCTGCAACGGCTAAAAGCAAACGGATATACCACCTTACAGTTGTCGCAAATATACTCAAATCCAAGTGTCGCATTTGTTTTTGAGTCAAGGTTTATAAGCACGTCAAGTTCAAAAACAGAGCTTTTTACTGCCTCTTTGAGGTAGCCTTTTGCGGTATAAAGCTCCCTTAAATAGCCGTTTTGCATTATTATATCAAAATCCAAATCTTTTTTGTCGCAGCTCCACAATACATCAACAAGCAGCTCGGCTTTTGAAGTATCAAAATTTTCCCATGCAGCCTTTGGATTTACTCGAAATATATACTCAAATATAAGATACGCCAGAACATTGTTTGTTTTATATATCTCCAAGAGTTTGTAAACTTTTACATCAGAGGTCATCTCTGCACTGTTTAAAATAAACAAAGCGTTGATATAAGCGCTCTGTAGGGTTATATCTTTTTTTAACTCGTCTAAAGAGTCTAATACTTCAAGCGCCGCATTATAGTTTCTCATCTGCTCATAAACCAAAAGCAGGTAATTGAGTGCCTGCGGGGTGCGTGGATTATTTTTGAGTATCTCTAAAAAAATCTGCTTTGCCCTCTCAAGAAAACCGGCTCTAAAGTAAGTTTTACCGAGCAAAAAGAGCGTGTCTCTATAGTTTGATTTATCCCCCACCTTTAAAAGTTCGCTATATATCTCTATACTTTTTTCATAGTTGCCGCCTTTTGCATAAGCGTTTGCCAGAAGCAGCCAAGATTTTTCAGAGAGCTCCCCTTTTGTTATTAACACTTTGAGCTCATTTTGAGATGGCAAAGTATGAAACTGCTTCAAAAATTTGTCTAAGTGTCTATAGTCCTCTTTTTTCTTTAGTTTTGCAAACCAGTAAGAGAAAAAAGTGATAACAAAAATAAGAACAAAAAAGATTATTATCCCAAAAAGCGGGTCACGAAATTCCAAAAAAAAGGTATTCATTATTCGTACACCACTACACCGTAATCATTTTTAAGATTATAAAATGTGCAATCAGGGCTTATCTCCAAATCTTTTATTTTTCCCAGCTGAATAATAGAATTTTTACCGACTCTTATTCCAAACTCCGTAAAAAATTTTTTTATATTTACAAACTTTACATCCTCGACAAATTTATACTCAAACTCTTTATGCAGTTTCATTTTGTCGTATGAAAATATATGTTCATTTACATGTAGCTTGTCTGAAGCATATTTTATAGGCAGATGACCGGATAAATCAGTCAATATCTTCTCTACATGTTCATGTTTTTGAGGGAGGGTATTTTTTTGTATAAAAAGATACTTATTGTTAAGTTTGAGATTTCTCGTCTCGCTCCAATACTTATATGCAGGATTTGAGACGCCGAGTTTTGATGAGATTTCTCTCCAGAGCCAGTAAGAGTTTAGCGTATTTGGTAAATTTGACACTCTAAAGGCTCCCTCGGATTTAATTTGTTTTTATTATATACTTTTTTAGTTAAAATTAAAATACCGCCACTACCCATTTTGTGATGAAATATCCACCCACCAGCAGCCATGCAAACATCAAACCGGATGTATAAATAGGCGCTAAACCAAGCCCTTTAAATTTTGAAAAGACTGTTCCGATGCCAAGCGCCGTCATAGCCATCGTGAGTAGAAAGGTATCTATCTCGTTTATCACATCTACTATATTTTGCGGAACAATCCCAAGAGAGTTAAACCCTGCCATACCTATAAAATAGACCGCAAACCATGGGATAACGAGTTTAATACCTCCTGCTGCAGCACCACTTTTTTTAGCGCTCATCGATAGATAAATTCCTAGTATTATGAGCATCGGCGCTATCATAATAACTCTTGTCATCTTCACTATTACCGCCGAATTTGCCATCTCTTCGCTCGCACCCGGAATGGAAGCCGGAACTGCTACAACTTGAGCCACCTCATGAATCGTTCCGCCGACATAAATACCAAACTCTTTAGCACTCATATCAAAAATACCCATGTTGTATAAAAGCGGATATAAAAACATCGAGATTGTTCCAAAGAGTACAACAATTGAAACGGCGATTGCGGCTTTATGCTCCTCGGCTTTTAAAACAGGTTCTGTTGCCAAAACAGCTGCTGCACCGCAGACTGAAGCTCCCGAAGCACTAAGCATTGAAGTGTCTCTATCCATTTTGAAGAGTTTTTGCCCTGCCCAAGTTCCAAGCACAAAAGTTGTTGAGAGCATAATAAGCGAGACCATAAATCCCTCTATACCAACCTCGCCGATTTGTTGAAACGTGATACGAAAACCGTAAAAAACGATAGCAAAGCGTAAAATCTTTTTTGCAGAGAACGTAATACCGCCGCTCCACTCTTTTGGAGTGTTGTTATGAAGCGTATTTGCATAAAAAATTCCTATCACTATTCCTATAACAAGCGGTGAAATTCCAAGAGATTTTACAAAACCAATCTCTGAAATCATGGTAGCCGCTGCAGCAAAAATTGCTACAAAAACAACACCGCTCAGGGTGCCTTTTCTATTATGCACAGAAAATGGCATATGACTCCTTTTTAGAGCACTTTAATTTTAATAAAGCGTCTTATTTGAAGCTAATTATATCAAAAATGTATTACATTTTATTATTTTTCTTGAATTAAATCCGCTCTTGGATAAGTAAATGTCGCTTCTCTAAAAACTACTATTTTGTCTTCATGACCTATTGCATAAGCACGAATTGTTATCGGGATTGTCGTGTCATGTCTCTCATCGTTTGAAAGTCTATCATAAGTTCTAAGCACAACAATCTTTTTCTTTTTCACTCCCGGAGTTACATCAAAAGGCTCTGTCGGTTTTACAATTTCGAGTTTCCCTTTTACATCTTGTGGCAATATAACATCAAAATAAAAATCCATCTTCTCGTTTTGCGTATTTTGTATTAAAAAAACGTAGGCATTTTCAACAGCCACTCTTCCATCGGAAGTTTTTGAGACTGAATACATTCTATTTTCTTTGTTAATGTTTAAGAGCATGTGCTCTTTATTGCTTCCCATCATTACCATACCGATAGCTAAAGCAACAAGCAAAATACCATAAGCGATAACTTTTGTACGGAAATATTTTGTTTTTCCTTTTTCATCTATAATCTCATAGTTGCTTGACCATGTTACGAGTGAAGGTTTGCCGAGTTTCCCCATGACAACCGTACATGCATCGACACATTCCAAACAGTTTATACACTCAAGCTGAAGCCCTTTACGAATATCAATATGTGTAGGACAAACAGTTACACAACTCTCACATGCCGTACACTCTGCATGCGGTTCAACTTCTTGAAGGTCTTTTTGCTTAGTAAATTGCTTCTCTTTATGTTCATCATAAATATGTCCTCCTCTGTGGGTATTGTAAAGAGCCATAACAGTGTGTTCATCGTAGAGAACTGACTGAACTCTTGAATATGGACATACGTAAATACAATAATCCTCTTGTAAAAAAACAACATCGTAAATGAGAAAAAGTGCCGAGACCACAAGCGTTCCCACCAAAATCATATGTTCAGAAGGATTAGCTAAATAGACAAAGAAATCTTCAGGCGGTACAAAGAACCAAAGGAGATTTGCACTCGCTAAAAATGAAAGAGCAACCCAAATTAAAATCGCTACTGCTTTTTTTATCTTGTTTTGCATGATGCTCATGTCAGGTTCTTGCTGTTTATTTTTTATACGCTTTCTTAAACCTAAAAGTTTTGTCTCAATCAAATCACGATAAATTACTCTAAAGATTGTTTGAGGACAAATCCAGCCGCAAAAAACACGTCCGCCTACAACGGTCATACCGAATATTCCCAAGAAAAGCATCATAAGCAAGAAAGGCATGAGGTATAACTCCTGCATATCAAACTGCACAAATCCAAGATGAAGCTTTAGCTTGTCAAAACTTAGTAAAAAAAAGTGACTCCCATCTATCTGAATCCATGGCAAAACTAAAGCCGTAACTGTTAAAAAAGCAAAGAAGAAATATCTTTTATATCTCCATGGGGTCGGCAACTTTATGCTCGAACTACTATCACTCATATAAACTCCTCAATTTTTATAAATAACTATATTTGACACAATTTTGCCAAAATTATAGCAGAATATTTTTAAAATTATCTATAGTTATAATAATTATAACTATATTCACAACTAAACCGTTTATTTGAAAAATTTAAAATTCCCGATATCTCTTTTGTGGCAGTTATTAATCTGGATTGTGATTGTGTATTTTTCATTTTAAGATTGTACCAAAATTATATTATAAGAACTATTACGCTGAGCTATACAGAAGGCTATAGAAGAGATCTAATATTATACTTGAATATTGCAACTAAGTCGCAATTAAGCCTATTTGTTTTACACTTCCGAAATGCGACTTGGTTGCAATAAGAGAAAGGAACAAAAATGCAAAGAAGAAAATTTTTAACTCTTGGTGCAACGGCAGTAGCTGTGTCGGTACTACCACTGAACCTTAATGCAGCCGATTTTAAAAAAATAACAACAAAACAGACTCCCGAATATGACTACAAATTAAAACCTAAGCAGGTAAGTAAAAATGTCTGGTGTTTTTTCGGAGTACTTGAGGGTCCAAACAGACAAAACGCAGGTAATATGCTCAATACATGTTATATCAAAGGGGATGACGCTTTTATCGTATGGGATAGCGGGCCATCATATATCTATGCAAAGCAAGCTTATGAAGCGATGAGTAAAATAGCAGGCAAATTGCCTGTAAAGCATGTTTTTATAAGCCACGAGCATGATGACCATTGGTTGGGCAACAACTACTACAAAGAGGTTCACGGTGCAGAGATAGTAGGACCGGAATCTATCAATAAAAACTATCGCGTTGGGCAGACGGACTTAAGAATGTTTGATGCTTTAAATGAGAATGCCATTAGAGGAACAAAGATTATTCATGTCGACAAGTTCTACAAACAAAGCGTTAAACTAAATATATCAGGTGTAGAACTTGAGTATATTTATGCCGGAAACGCTCACTCTGAGGAAGATTTTTTTATGTATTTGCCAAAAAGCAAAACTATTTTAGCTGCTGATTTGGTATTTAACGGCAGGATAACATCAAATAGACACGGTTCCGTCGAAAATTGTATTGCAGCACTTGATGCAATCGACTCAAAAGAGTGGACAACACTTATCCCCGGACATGGATTTATTATCGATAAAACAGCTGCAAATGAGGTTAGACAATACTTTACTCTCCTAAAAGAGCGTGTTCAAGCCGCTATAGATGACGGTATAGACAGTACAGAGATTGTTGAAAAAGTTCCTCTTGAAGAGTTTAAAGATAGAGCTATGTATAAACAGCTCAACTCTTTAAATGTCTCAAGAGCATTTTTAGAATTTGATATGGGTTTGCCTGAGAAAAAATGAATATAAAAATTGACTTTAATAAATCTGGCGGATTAGTTCCTACTATTGTGCAAGAGTATCTTACAAACGAGGTTTTGATGCTCGGGTACATGAACCGCGAGGCACTTTCATTAACACTAAAAACAAATATTGCACACTACTTCTCAAGAAGCAAAAACAGGATTTGGGAAAAAGGCGAAGAGAGCGGACATGTACAAAAAATTATGGATATAAGATTTGACTGTGACAGAGATACACTGCTTGTCATAGTCGAACAAATCGGAAAAACAGCATGTCATACCGGTGCAAAAAGCTGTTTTTACAGATCATTTTTTTACAACGGTAAAATAGATAAAAATCTTTACGCATCAAATGAGGCAAATCTTCCTACAAAATATGGAAAATTTAAGGTAAAAGCCTATAAAGACGGCTGTCAAGAACATTTAGCGATTATGAGTTTGAACTTTTTTGAAATAGAAGCTCCCATTCTCAGAATACACTCTGAATGTCTTACAGGAGATACTTTGGGGAGCCTAAAATGCGACTGCAACAACCAGCTTCATCTTTCTCTTGAACTTATAGCAAAAAACGGCGGATTTGTAATATATCATAGACAAGAGGGACGAAATATCGGGCTATTAAATAAAATAAACGCCTATAGTCTTCAAGACAAGGGGTTTAATACGATTGAAGCTAATTTGGAACTTGGATTTAAAGAAGATGAGAGAGAGTACGGTGCAGTTGAGTTTATACTAAAAGATTTGGGTGTAAAAAAAGTTAAAATCATCACGAACAATCCTCAAAAAATCGATTTTTTAGAGCTTTGCGGAGTGGAAATTGTTGAGAGAATACCTGCTATCACACCGACAAACTGCCATAATGAAGAGTATTTAAGTACAAAGAAAAATCATATGGGGCACTACTTATAATACTTTGCAATTATCGAAAAAGTATCTTTTATGCTCAAATTCGATAAAATCGCTATAAAAATAATGACAAAGATTTATTTATGACAACAAAAGAGTATATCCTAAAAACTATAAAAACCAGACCGTTAATCATAGACGGTGCTATGGGAACACAGCTTCAACAGCGAGATGAAAAGATTTCAAAAGAGGCTTGGGAAGGTAATGAAGGGTGTAATGAACTCCTCAACGCAACTTGCCCTGAAGTTTTAAGCGAGATTTTCCACGCTTATCTAGCCGCCGGAGCAGACCTTATCACGACAAACACATTCGGCTCGTTTTCATGGGTTTTGGATGAGTACGGCATAGGAAATCGTGCTTATGAACTTACATGTGAAGGTGCAAAGCTTGTCAAAAAAGAGTGCGAAAAATTCTCCACTCCCGAACATCCGAGATTTTGCTTAGGTTCTATCGGACCCGGTACTAAACTGCCCTCGCTAGGACACATAACTTATGATGAGATGTATGAAGGTTATACGGAGTTTTGTCTTGCACTAATTGACGGCGGAGTAGATATCTTCTTGCTAGAAACTTGTCAAGACCCTCTTCAGATAAAAGCCGCTCTTCACGCATGCCAAGAGGCTTGCAGACAAAGAGAAGTAGAGATTCCTATTATGGTCTCGGTTACGATTGAGCTAAGCGGAACGATGCTTATTGGAACGGATGCCGCAACAATAGCTACTATTTTAGAACCTTTTGACATTATCTCACTTGGATTTAACTGCGGCACGGGACCCGAACAGGTAGAAAAACATGTAAAAACTCTAAGTGAACTCTGGCATAAACCAATAAGCGTTCATGCAAACGCAGGGCTTCCTCAAAACCGCGGGGGTTATACATACTACCCAATGGGACCCGATGAGTTTGCCGACAAACAAGAGAGTTTTTTACAATATGACGGAGTAAGTTTTTTAGGCGGCTGCTGCGGAACGACACCTCAGCACATCCGTGCTCTTGTAAACAGAGTTTCAAACACTGCCCCAAAAGAGCCTAAAGGTTCACAGCCGAACTCTCTTGCCTCACTGTTTAACTCAGTTTCGCTTACTCAAGAGTCATCAGTATTGCTCGTAGGAGAGAGAAGCAATGCAACTGGTTCTAAAGCATTTCGTGAGTTGCTTTTGGCAGAAGATTATGAAGGGACACTGAGTGTTGCACAGCAGCAGGTAAGAGTAGGTGCACATGTCCTTGATGTGAGCGTAGGGTTTGCAGGGCGAGATGAGACAAAAGACATGAACCATGTCATGAGTCTTTATGCCCAAAAGATAGCACTTCCGCTAATGCCGGACTCTACACAGACGGCGGCACTAGAAGAAGCACTTAAGCTCATCGGCGGCAAACCCATTATAAACTCCGTAAACCTTGAAGACGGGATAGAAAAATTTGACAAAGTTTGCGCTTTGGCTAAAAAATTCGGAGCTGCTCTTGTTTGTCTTACCATTGATGAAATCGGTATGGCAAAAACAGTTGAGAGAAAACTCGAAGTTGCCGAGCGTATCTATGAACTTGCTACTAAAAAACATGGTATCAAGCCTGAAGATTTGGTTTTTGACCTCCTTACTTTCACGCTTGGGAGCGGGGATGAGGAGTATGTAGATGCAGGTATAAATACCATTGAAGCTATAAGAGAACTCCGAAAAAGACACCCTGAAGTCGGGGCAATTTTAGGACTATCCAACATCTCTTTTGGACTTGACAAGGATGCACGTCCATACCTTAACTCTATGTTTTTACATCATTGTACACAAGCGGGACTTACAAGTGTTATCATAAATGTACAGCATATTATTCCCATCAATAAAATCTCCAAAGAAGATCAAGAGATATGCGACAACCTCATCTTCAACCGCAAACCAAACTCTGCCGCCCTTTTTGAATTTATAGAGCACTTCAGTACAAAAGAGGCGGTTGATCATCAAGCGGTAGATGAAGCATATCTTGCTATGAGTTATGAAGAGAAGATTACAAAACTTCTTATGGACGGCGATAAGGAGAGAATGATTCCACTCGTTGAAGAGGCAAGACACTCCATCGCTGCAGAGAAAATCGTAAATGAGATTTTAATCGATGCCATGAAAGTTGTGGGAGAGCTTTTTGGAAAAGGGGAGATGCAGCTTCCTTTTGTTCTCCAAAGTGCAGAGACCATGAAAAAAACGGTAGATTATCTCAATCCCTACTTACCAAAAATAGATAAAAAAGTAGATACCACGCTTATCCTTGGAACAGTCAAAGGCGATGTACATGACGTAGGTAAAAATCTTGTTGATATCATCCTCTCAAACAACGGCTTTAAGGTTATAAACCTGGGTATAAAAGTTGACGTAGAGGAGTTTATAAAAACCTTAAAAGAGTCAAATGCAAGTGCATTGGGAATGAGCGGGCTTTTGGTAAAGTCGACTCAAGTTATGAAAGAGAATCTTGAAGCACTTCAAAAAGAAGGTATCAAGATTCCGGTACTCCTCGGGGGAGCGGCATTGACTCGTCCGTTCATAGATGATTTTTGCCGCCCATTTTACGATGGACCGATATTTTACTGCAAAGATGCGTTTGACGGAGTAACTGCCATGAGCCGCATTGAGGCAGGAAATTTTGATACCGACATACATGGTAAAGATAGTGAAGAAAAAGTTATAAAAATGAAAGAAGAGATTATCATTCCGCCGTTTGAGAAACTTAAGATGCCCTCTCGCGATGTTGAAGTGCCTACTCCGCCGTTTTGGGGGCGAAGAGAGCTCAAACTCACACAACAGCAGGTCGAGATGGCATTTGAGTGGATTAACCACAAACTTCTTTTTAAAGCTCGCTGGGGATACAGCTCAAAAGGGTT
The DNA here is from genome assembly GCA_002899765.1 of Sulfurimonas sp. Classification (GTDB taxonomy): domain Bacteria; phylum Campylobacterota; class Campylobacteria; order Campylobacterales; family Sulfurimonadaceae; genus Sulfurimonas. The sequence goes on from PPDH01000029.1 coordinate 80,421, forward strand.
GAGCAAAGAGGCGTATGAGAAGCAGTTAAACGAAGTTGTCAGACCTGCATACGAGAAGCTAAAAAAGCGCTTCATTGAAGAAAAACTCTTTGAACCTACCATTATTTACGGATATTGGCCATGCAGAAGCGATGACAATACGCTGCTTATTTTTGACGAGAGCGAAGGTTATAACAGCGAGAGTGAAATAAACCGTGAACCGCTTTATGAAGTTATAGGCAGAGCAAAAGAGAAATTTACATTCCCGCGCCAATCAAAACAACCTCATCGCGCGCTAAGCGACTTTTTCCATAGAGACAGACATGACGTGGTGGCCTTTACATGTGTAAGTGCTGGAGCCAAACTCAGCGTTGTTGAGAGAGAGATTTATGCAAAAGGCGAATATACCGAGTACTATCAATTTCACGGGCTTGGAGTTGAACTTGCAGAAGCGCTTGCAGAGATTGCCCACAAGCAGATAAGGTTAGATTTAAACATTTCACACGGGGAAGGAAATAGCCTGAGCGATGTTCAGATGAACAGATATCAAGGTTCCAGGTACTCATTCGGCTATGCGGCATGTCCGGATCTTGAACTCAATCGTCCACTTTTTAACCTTCTTCGCCCTGAAGAGTTTGGAATTGAACTAAGTGAGACATTTCAAATTCATCCTGAACAATCAACTTCTGCCTTAGTTGTTTATCATCCAAATGCGACCTACTATAATGTATAACTTTTTGTATTCATACTTAAGATTTGTCATTAATTGACAAAATTAACAGCACTTTAGAGCTACTTAATACTATAATTGTTCAAACAAAACAGAAGGATTGGACGATGAAGAAGATAAAATTTATGCTTTTTACAATAGCAGTAGGAGCTAGCTCTCTTTTTGGAGGTGTATACAATGTTGATGCCTCTCACACAAATGTTGCCTTCTCTGTAAAACATATGATGATAAGTACGGTAAACGGGGAGTTTAGGAAGTTTAATGGCAGTTTTGAACTAGATGATAAAACAAACAATCTTATTGCTCTAAAGGGTGAAATGGATGTCGAATCCATAAATACAAATATTGCAAAAAGAGATGCACATCTAAAATCAGATGAAATTTTCAATGCACAAATGTACCCCAAAGTTACTTTTGTTTTGGACAGAGTGCAAGGAGATAAAGCATACGGAAAACTGACCATAAAAGGCATTACAAAAGATGTTGAATTTGATCATGAGTTCGGGGGCACCATTATAGATCCATGGGGCAAAAAAAGAGCGGGAATTAGCCTTAGCGGAAAAATAGACAGAAGAGACTATGGTGTCACATGGAATCAAGCACTAGAAGCAGGCGGTGTTGTTGTAAGTGAGATAGTTAAACTAAACATAGAAATTCAGGGGATTTTAAAAGCTGAAGACGATTTTTGATTCGTATCTTTTTTCACAAGAGCTAGGCTTAAAACTCTAGCTTCTTCTCCTATAACTCAAAGCTTCAAGAAGATGTTTTTTTCCAATAATATCACTTGCGTCTAAATCTGCAATGGTCCGTGAGACCTTTTGAATCTTTTTTATGCTCCTGAATGAGAGCGCAAATCTCTCAACTGCTCTCTCTAATACGTCTTTTGCCTCACTATCTAATACACAATATTTTTCTATCTCTTCATCACTCAATTTCGCCGTAAAACGTCTCTGACCTCTTAGCCTTGCTCTTTTATGTACATCTATCACTTGAGAATGCATCTCTTTTGAACTAATGGTTACTTTATCATTTGAACGTACCTGCTGCATAACGACACAGAGATCAATTCTATCTAAAAACGGATCGGAGAGTCTGTTTTTGTATCTTTGAATTTCAAGTTCGCTGCACCTGCACTCTTTTTGCTCATTTAAAAGATTACCGCATGGACATGGATTCATAGCACTTACAAAGAGAAAATCACTCGGATACTCAACCTTTGAGTTTACTCTTGATATTCGTATTTTATTATCCTGTAAAGGCTCGCGCAAAGCCTCTAAAACTATGCGGGAGAAATGAGGAAGTTCATCAAAAAATAGAATTCCCCTATGTGCTAAACCAACCTCGCCAATTTTTGCTTTGTGACTTCCGCCCCCAAATACGCTCGCTGTAGTAGATGAGTGGTGAGGTGCTCGATAGCTCCTTAATGGCTTAAATTCCGGCTCTTTTGCATCAAGTGCATCAAGCTTTGCAATATCTAAAATCTCATCGCCGCTAAGAGGAGGCAGGATATATCTTAATCTTTGAGCAATCATGCTCTTTCCGCAACCGGGACTTCCTTCTAAAAGCAGATTGTGAAATCCTGCAGCACTAATAAGTGCAGCTCTCTTTGCAATCTCTTGTCCTTTTACATCTAAAAAATCTTCGATATAGGTTTCATCAAAATAGTACTCTTCTTCATCAATTATATAACTTGGATACTCAATCTTTTTATAGCTGCTGTTTGGCAGAGCATTAGCAGAGTTTTTAAGCAGCTCTATCGCTTCATCTAATCTTTTAACCCCATAAAACTCTATATCCGGGATTTTAGACAACTTCTTTAAACTCTCGAAAGGAACAACTGCTTTTTTGATAATTTTTTGATTTGCAAGAGATAGCATGAGCGGGTAGAGCTGAATATTTTCCTTTACAGCTCCATCAAGTCCCAGCTCTCCAAAAACAAACCATTCACACAAATCATCCTGAAGATAATCAAGCGCGATGAGCAGAGCTATACTCAAATCAAACTGACTTCCCTCTTTTTTCACGTCACTCGGGGCAAGATTTATAGTGATTCTTTTTGGCGGGAATATAAATTCATTGCTTAAAAGTGCTGATTTTACGCGCTCTTTCGCTTCATTTATAGAAGCACTTGCCATCCCCACCACACTAAAAGAGGGGAGCCCTTTTGTGAGTGTATATTCGACATGTACAACTTTTGCTTCTATGCCTTCATAGGTGGCGCAGGAAACCATTTTCATAACATCAACCTCTATTAAATTGACGCTATTGTACTCTTTATATTTTTAAATGTGAGAGAGTATGACAAAATGCCATTCAATCATTATGATTTAGAACACTTTTTCTCTTTTTGCATTCTTTTATACTCTTTTTCAAACTTTTTTCTACGTGAGTATGAGAGCTTGTCTATAAACAAAATACCTTGCAGATGGTCGATTTCATGTTGAATTGCAATACTTAACAAACCATCCGCTTCTATGCTTTTTGTATTTCCGTCTCTATCTTGATAATTAACGGTTATACTCTCATGTCTGTCTACATCTTCATAGAAACTAGGAACACTAAGACACCCTTCTTGATAAGTAGTAACTCCACTTTTTTGTGTAATTACCGGATTTATCATCTCTATCAAGCTCTCTATTGACTGCTCATCATTTTCATCAGGAATATTTAAAAGCAAAACTCTCTTGGCATGTCCAACTTGAATTGCCGCAAGACCTATGCCGTTTGAGCTTATCATTGTTTCATACATGTCATCAAGAAGCTGATGCAACTCTTTATCAAATCTCTCAATTGTTTTAGATTTTTCTTTTAATCTTTTATCTGGATATTCTACTATTGTTAACTTCATTTTTTTCTATATATACTACTAACTGTTTCTAAGCAAAACTGCGTAGTCCAGATTAGGATTTTCATACGCTTTTTCAACTCCGTCCATTGAACTTACAATAATCTCTTCTACGGAATGATTTTCAGTAATATCAGTAATTCCTATAGATATTTTTAGCTGAATTTCACGGTCTGCCAAGAAAAAATTGCTATTTGAGACAAGCTCACAAAGTCTTTCGCTTGCCTTTTTTGCACTCTCTATATCGGTATGTTTAAGAAGCATGGTAAAGACTCCATTTGCATAATGAGCAACGATATCGCTTCTTCTTGACGTTTTTAAAAGAAGTCTTGCTACGGTTTTTGTCATAAGCATTATCGCTTTTTCATTATTTACGCTCGATCTAAGATCGCGTGAGAGTTCAATCATAATCAGAGAACTTTTATGTTTGAACTTTTTAATAAGCTCTATCTCTTGCTCGATTTTTGTCATCAAATAACGTTTGTTATAAACGCCGTATTGATTATCAAAAATAGTCTCATTTTCAACATTTTTAATTATTCTTGCCGTATCATCATAGGTACTTTTAATTGCGCCGCTCTGCTTTTTCAAAATAGCATTAAGCTTTGAAATGTCGGACTCTAAAGATGCGGCCACACTTCTTGCTGCCTGAGTATCTGAACTTGCTTCAAGTTCTTGTTTTCTCTTATCCAATATCTTTGTCATAAGAGACATGTTTTTATAAAGGTTTGCCGTAACACCAAGAATATTTTTAATTGATGAGAAGCCCTGTTTCAAACTCTGTTCAAGCATGATAGAGTTTTCATCCTCGTTGTTCTCTTCAAGCTCTAAAACCGAAACAATATGATTGCGTGTATTTTGGCTTTTATCTTCCAATAGTCTATCAAAATAAAGAGAGAAATTATTAGGAGTAGGTGGTAGTCCATCTTTCATCAAAGCATTTAAAACCTCTTTTGAATACGCCTCTAGCTCACCCTCCGGCTCACCCGCCACTTCTTTGTCCGTTATTGCAGCAGATGGTTTTGCATCGATAACACTACGACGTCTACTTCTTAAAGCTCCTGACATACCAGCTCCTTTAGTTATCTAATCTTTACTTTTTTTTACTAAAACTTCGTCGATCATCCCATACACTTTTGACTCTTTAGCACTCATAAAGTTATCTCTATCGGTATCTTTTTCAACTTGTTTAATATCTTGAGAGGTATTTTTTGCCAAAATCTCGTTTAGTTCCTCTTTCATTCTAAGAATCTCTTTCGCCTGAATCGCGATATCCGTTGCTTGACCTTGAGCTCCTCCAAGAGGTTGATGAATCATAATTCTTGCATGCGGAAGCGCATATCTTTTCCCTTTTGTTCCGCTTGAGAGTAAAAATGCTCCCATAGATGCAGCTTGACCGACACATATAGTGGCTACATCGGGACGAATATAATTCATAGTATAATATATTGCCATTCCGGCCGTAACAACCCCGCCCGGAGAATTTATATAAAAATATATATCCTTCTCAGGGTCTTCCGCTTCTAAAAACAGCATCTGCGCTACAATTGATGAAGCAACTGCATCATTAACTTCTCCGCTTAGCATTATAATTCTGTCTTTTAAAAGACGAGAGTAAATATCATAAGAGCGCTCACCGCGTGCTGTTTTTTCAACAACATAAGGAATATAACTCATCTGGCTTAAGCTTCTTTCATCTTTGAATTGAGAATCTGCGTGAGCACTTTATCCTCAACCATTGACATTTGAATAGCAGGTAAATAACCTGCTTCTTTATATTTATCGTATGCCATTCTAGGATCTTGCCCCATCTGCATTGCTTCATAATAAATAGTCTGCATAACTTCACTCTCATCGACTTTAACGCTCTCAGCAGTAGCAAGTGCATCAATAATAAAAGTAGCTCTTACACTCCTCTGGGCATCTTCACGGAAAGTTTCACGAAGCGCTTCTAACTTAGCAGCATCTTCACGAAGTTCTTTTATTTCATCTTCGCTCATCGTGCTTGCTTTTTTATTGAGTGAAACATCAATCTCCTGCTCAACTACAAATTCGGGAAGATCAAAATTAAATTTAGACACAAAAGTCTCTAAAAGCATAGGCTTCATCTCTTCATTATAAAGTTTTGCAAGTGCTTCATTCTCTAGTTGAATTTTTACCTGGCTTTTTAAATTCTCTAAGCTTTTATCATCTTGTCCTGCAAGAAGTTTCTCAGCAAAAGCATCGTCAATCTCTACTTTTTCCTTCTCCTGAATATTGTGCAAAGTTACTTTAAATTCAGCCTCTTTGCCTGCTAGTTTGTCAGAACCGTAATTCTCTGGGAAGGTAACTTTTACGACCTTTTCTTCTCCGATTTTAATCCCAATTACCTGCTCTTCAAAACCTGGAATAAATTGACCTGAACCAAGAACCAAAGCAAACTCTTGTGCTGCTCCACCCTCAAAAAGCTCTCCATCAATCGAGCCCTCAAAATCAATAATAGCACTGTCGCCATCTTTTGCAGCTCTTTTTTTCTTTAAGTCAACAAATTTTCCTTGAGAATCAGCAATTTTCTCTAATCTCTCAGTTACTTGCTCATCTGTTACAATAGGCTTTTGAAATTCATCAACCATATCTTTGTAATTATCAAGATTAATTTCAGGTCTCATGGCAATCTTAACGGTAACTTCTATGTTGTCTGCATTTTTTACAAAATTAGAGATATTTGGTTCGCCTATTAGTGAGTTCATAGCGATTTTTAGCTCGTCAAGTCCTCTATCTAAAACTTCACGCAGTGCTTCAGCTTCTGCATCTTGAACAAGACGTTCTCCGTATTGCTTTTTCACTACAGCTACAGGAACTTTACCTTTGCGAAACCCCTGAACAGAAGCAGTTTTTGTTAACTTTTTAGCTATTTTTTCCACATTTGCGTCTATCGCCTCTTTTGGAATCTGTGCTTCTATCTGAGCGTTTGCACTATTAATTTTGTTTGTTTTGATTTTCATCAACTTCCTTTTCATTATTATTTACAATTTTGGTAATATTACCTTAAATCTGCTTTTATCTATCTTTAGACTCTATTTTTACAAAATTTCGGTTTAAAATTTAGCACTAAAATCCAAACAACCGCTACATCTATCATGACATCTGCAAAATTAAATACCGCGAAATCAAATCCACAATGCCAGTAGACCATATCTACAACTCCGCCATGGATAAACCTGTCGTATATGTTTGAAAATGCGCCGCCTAGCAACAATCCTGCAGGGAAAGCATAGCAGAGCTGTTTTAGATAAATTATATACCCAAAAACACCCAAAATAAGTACTAGCTGTATATATTTAAGTGCGCCGTCTAAAAAAGCAAACATTGAAAATTCTACACCTTTGTTGTAGACTAAAATCAAATCGATACACTCACTGTAATATCTCCAGCCCTCGACAAAAAGTGATTTTATATTTTGGTCAATTATAAAAACCCCGACTGTAGTGAAGAAAAGTATTGTTAGAAGGCGAATAATTTTATTATGCATTTAAAGCTTTTTGAAAAAATTCTATCATTTCATCCATGTATGAATTCATTTTTTTTGCATCTCTGCACTCTAAAAGAACCCTAAGCTTGTTCTCGGTTCCTGAATAACGAATCAGATGATGAATACCTTTTTTGTCTAACTCTTTTAACTTCTCCTCAAGTCCCTCTATCTCACTGATTTGCTTTTTAGTTTTTACATTGATATTTACCAGTTTTTGAGGATAAAGCGCAAAAGGGCGAAGCGCTGTTGAGGCTTTTTGTTTGGTCTCTATAAGAAGTGCCAGCACTTGAAGTGCGCAAACCAATCCGTCACCGGTTTTTGCAAAGTCGCTGATAATAACATGTCCGCTCTGCTCACCACCGAAGTTTATCCCCTCTTTTTTCATCATCTCCAAAACATTTTTATCTCCGACATCGGAGCGAAACAGTTTTAAGCCTCTTTGAGACATAAAATCATCTAATCCTTTGTTGCTCATAACAGTTGAGACGATTCCACTCCCTTTTAAAGTGCCTCTATCGTTCATGTATGCCCCAAGAGCACCCAGAAGCTGATCTCCGTCTATTACTTCTCCATTTTCATCAACAATTACCACCCTATCTGCATCTCCATCAAGCGCAATCCCCAAATCGGCTCTATATTTTACCACACTCTCGCAAAGGTCTTTTGTATGTAGTGCTCCACAGCCGTCATTTATATTAAAGCCGTCAGGTTTATTGTGCAGCACTATTACCTCTGCGCCTAGCTCTTCCAAAACAGTCGGTCCAACAATATACCCTGCTCCATTTGCGGTATCTAAAACAATGCGCATATTTTTCAAAGAGAGCTCTCTTGGAAAAGAGTTTTTAAGCTGAACTATATAACGTACTATTACATCATCAATTCTTTTGGCTTTGCCTATATTTTTACCGCGTACATGCGCATCCTGAAGAAGCTCGCTGTTTTGGTAAATTTTCTCTATCTCTTCCTCGACGCTATGGGAAAGTTTATCTCCGCAGCTGTCAAAAAATTTAATCCCGTTATCTTCAAAGGAGTTATGAGAAGCGCTTATCATGATTCCGGCATCACAACGCATATTTTCAGTTATATATGCGATAGCCGGAGTCGGCATAGGACCAATCTGAACGACATCATATCCGATAGCAGTGAGCCCACTTACGATTGCATTTTCTATCATGTAGCCGCTTCTGCGAGTATCTTTTCCAATCAAAATTTTATTAGTTTTTGAGTGAGCCTTAAAATAAACCCCTGCAGCCATTGCAACTTTCATAGCAAGTTCTGCCGTTAAAAAGGTACCTGCCTCGCCTCTTACTCCGTCAGTTCCAAATAGTTTCACGCTTCTCCTTTTTAAAGAAATTTATTCTTTAAAAATTCCTCTCACTAAAGCTTTGCCATTGGCAAGAAGATTTTATATCAAATTTAATGTGCTGTATTTTAACATAAGTTAGTCATATTTTTGAAATAATTGCTATTTACCTTGTCTTTAACTTAATTTTAATTATATTTAAGCTAATATTCTGCACTAAATTTTTATGAGAAGGACTCATGCATGGCAAATCACAAGTCATCAGTTAAGAGAATTCGCCAAACTATCGTTCGCACTGAACGTAATCGTTTTTACAGAACTCGTCTTAAAAACATTGTAAAAGATGTTCGTTCTGCAATAACTGCAGGTAACAAAGAAGAAGCTACATCAGCAATGACGGTAGCAAACAAACAAATTCAAAAATTTGTAAGCAAAGGTATCTTAAAAAAAGAGACTGCCGCTAGAAAAATTAGTCGTCTACACAGAGCTGTAAACGCACTGTAAGGTTAACACTATAAATGTTAGCCGATAAACTTACCCCGTTTATCAACCGTTATGAAGAGCTTGGCGAACTGCTAAGTTCTCCTGACATAACCTCTGATATTAAGAGAATGACCACTCTCTCAAAAGAACAATCTTCACTTTTACCGATAGTAGAAAAAGCAAGAGAGTATAAAGCTATACTTGCAGAGATTGCAGATGCTAAAGCTATGCTTGGCGATTCTGATATGTTTGAGATGGCAAAAGAGGAACTTAGATCACTTGAGCCAAAAATTCCTCAACTTGAAAACGATATAAAACTTCTGCTTCTTCCAAAAGACCCCAATGATGATAGAAATATTATCGTAGAGCTTCGTGCAGGAGCAGGCGGTGATGAAGCGGCTATTTTTGTTGGAAATCTTTTTGAAGCGTATACACGTTATGCGGATCTTAAAGGCTGGAAAATTGAGCTAATGAGTTCATCTCCTTCAGATGCCGGCGGATATAAAGAAATTATTGCTCTTATAAAAGGGGATCAGGTCTATAGCAGGTTGAAATACGAAGGCGGAACACACCGTGTTCAGCGTGTTCCTGCAACGGAATCACAAGGGCGTGTCCATACCTCTGCTATTACTGTTGCCGTTATGCCAGAGGTTGATGATGTTGAGATAGAGATAAATGAAAATGATCTCAAGATAGATGTTATGCGCTCAAGCGGATGCGGAGGACAAAGCGTAAATACGACTGATTCTGCAGTTAGAATTACGCACTTGCCTACCGGCTTAGTCGTAACAAACCAAGACCAAAAATCGCAACACAAAAACAGAGAAAAAGCTATGAAGGTTTTAAAAGCAAGACTTTATGACCTAGAGATGCAAGAAGCACTTGCAAAAGATAGCGCAAACCGTTCAGCTCAAGTTGTAACGGGAGATAGAAGCGGAAGAATCAGAACATACAACTACCCGCAAAATCGTATCTCCGACCACAGAATCGGCTTAACACTCTATAGACTTGCTGAAATTATGCATGGCGGACTTCTTGATGAAATAATAGAACCGCTTATAGCAGACCATCAAGCAAAAATTGTTGAGGCTGCAGGTCTTTAACATATTTAAAAAAGCAGAGGAAACTCTGTTTTTTTTAAATCTCTGCCATAAACACTCTCTTTACTTCTCCCTTAAATGTAATGCTTCTCTCATTTACACCAAGGTAAAGAGTATCACCGCTTTTTGGATAAACTTCAATATTATTTGAAACCAAACCCTCTTTGTATGCTATATAAAAAGATGCCGCCATTCCCGTTCCACAAGCAAGAGTTTCATCTTCCACACCGCGTTCGTAAGTTCTAACACGTAAGTTTTTGCCATCGACAAAAACTATATTTACATTTGCATTGTGCTTCTGCCTAAGCTCTCTTGCCTCGGCTATATCAAAGAACTCTATTTCATCGCAAATATGCACAAGATGCGGAACTCCGGTATTTAACTTGAACCATCTTTTACCGTTATGCTCAATATTTGTCTCTAATATTTGAGGAGGAGTAAGCTCGCTTAAAACCATACCGCCCTTTGCGTCTGATGCCTCAACCTCTGCATTTATAACTCCCGCAACAGTTAAAAAGCTCATTTTACTAGGAGCAAGCTCATTGGCAAATGCGTAGTGTGCGCATGCGCGAGAGCCGTTTCCGCACATCTCCGCTTCACTTCCGTCAGAGTTGTAAAACTGCCACTCAAAGTCATATTCCAATTCTTTAGAATCCTTTGAAATAAGAACAATCAAACCATCGGCACCCACGCCATCTTGTCTGTGACAAAGTTTTTTTGCAAGCTCATGTCTATCTTTTTTAACAAAGGTATGAAAAATTACGAAATCATTTCCGTTTGCGCTATATTTTGAAACTATCATTTTTTCTCCAGGTATTTGGCTTTTAACATCTGCACAAACTCTTCACACTCTCGCTGCAGATGTTTCAAATCTTTTGAGTTGTCTATGACCCAAGTCGCTCTATTTCTCTTCTCTTCTATATCCATCTGAGACTCTATTCGTCTAAGCGACTCCTCTTTTGAGTAGCCGTTTCTCTTCATAAATCTCTCTAGCTGAATATCTTTTGGAGCGTACACGACAACACTCTCTTTTATATCATAAGCGCCTTTTTCAAAAAAAAGCGGAATGTCGATGAGATATGTAAATTTAAAACTGTCCTGCTTGAAACTTCTTCGCTCTATTTCCGTTCTTATTTTAGGATGCAAAAAATCTTCAAGCTTCTTTTTTGCCTCGCTATTTGAAAAGATAAGCTGACCGAGCTTTGCTCTGTTTACCTTTGAGCCATCTACAAACTCATCTCCAAAATTCTCTCTTACCCACTCATGTGAAGCATCCAGAATCTCATGAGATATAGTGTCGGCATCTATAACCCTCATGCCGTTAAGCGCGAGCAGAGATGCTACGGTACTCTTACCTGTAGCAATTCCTCCTGTAAGTGCGATGGCATACTTAAAGCAAAGCTTCTTTAGAAAAGCCATTAGTTTTTTATGATTCCTAAATACTCTTTACGAATATAATTGCCCATAGCAAACGCTGCAGGATGAACATCGCTGTTATAGTAACTCAGTCCGTCAAGCATGTCTGCACGCTGAAGATTAATATCTGCCGTAGGATGATACTCTTTTGATGCAAGAAGTGCAGTGGAACCATCGCCGATATGGTACGGCATAATAATTTTAAAGTATTTTCCAAGAATACTCATCAAACTCTTATTCTCTTCCACGCAATCAAGAGATGGATGTTTTGTCACAAGAAGTCCATCTTTTTTTAAAACACGATTTACATGTGAGAAAAGCGCCACATCATTTCCCATTTCAGAAATGACCACATCATAGCTATCATCATTCAAAGAACTAATTTCATTAAGAGAGCAACCAATAACCGTTAAATTAATCTCTTTATATCTTGCTGCCTCTGTTGTTAGCTTTTCTGCGTTATCACTTATTATTAACACATTTTTTGCCTCTTTAGACGTACACATTGGCACGTGTATCATCATTTCAGAGTAAATAAAATCTCTCATCTTTAAAATTCCTAATTTGTTTTAGTGCGATTTTAGCATATTTGCATTAAAAAGGTTTAAAATGTTGAAATAGTGTATAACTTTAAGTCAGCTATTTGCTATTATAAATATAATTATAACTTAATATTAAAATAAATAAGGATTTAAAAAATGAATTATGACAAAATTAGAAAAAACTGCAGAGTTATTAGAATTGTAATTGGTTTAGCACTTATTGCGACTGGATTTATTACTGGTAATGCATGGTTCTACTTAGGAGTTATCCCGCTTATAGCAGGAATCGCAAACTTCTGCCCGCTTTGTATTATAACTAAGAAGTGCTCTGTAAAATAAATTAACTCTGGCTTTAACTCCAATGAGGTATAATTTCATACCTTTAATATTGGAGCCTTTAATGAGCCAAATAAGCTACAAAGATGCCGGTGTCGATATAGACGCCGGCAACAGTTTCGTTGAAAATATCAAACCTTTAGTAAAATCAACAAAAATTCCGGGTGTTCTTGGTGGAATAGGTTCCTTTGCAGGAGCATTTGAATTGCCAAAAGGCTTTAAAGAACCGGTAATGCTAGCAGCAACCGACGGTGTCGGCACAAAATTAAAGCTCGCTATTGACTCAGGCATACACAATACGGTTGGGATAGATTTAGTAGCAATGTGTGTAAACGATCTTATATGTAACTTCGGCACTCCTTCTTTTTTCTTAGATTATTATGCTACAGGGAAACTTGATGTTGCTACAGCGACAAATGTAGTGGCAGGAATCGCAGAAGGATGCAGAAGAAGCGAATGTGCTCTTATTGGCGGAGAAACTGCTGAAATGCCCGGCATGTATTCACAAGATGATTATGACCTTGCGGGCTTTGCCGTAGGTGTTGCAGAAAAAAGCGAGATGGACAGAGTATCTCTTGTTAGAGCTGGACATAAATTAATAGCACTTCCAAGCTCTGGGCTTCATTCTAACGGATTTTCACTTGCAAGAAAAGTGCTTTTTGAAAAGATGGGTATGAAGTTTAATGATGAATTTAATGCTAAACCACTCATTGAAACTCTTCTAGAACCAACAAAGATCTATGTTAAAACATTCAAAGAACTAAAAGATAAAATTGTAGCGCTTGCTCATATTACAGGCGGTGGAATTGTTGAAAATTTACCTCGTGTACTTCCAGAAAATCTTAGAGCTGAAATAAAAAAAGATAGTATAAAAGTTCTACCTATTTTTGAACTCATATCACAACATGTAAACTCAGATGAAATGTATATAGCATTTAACATGGGTGTAGGAATGATACTAGTTGTTAAAGAAGAAGATGTAGAAGCGGTTCTTGCAAAGAGCGAAGGCTACCTTATAGGCGAAATTAAAGAAGGTAAACGAGAAGCTGTTTTAATATAATAATTTGAAATTGTGAAATCTGATTCAATCAAAAAGTATTGCCACGCCTCTTAAAGAGGTTTGCAATATTTTATTTAAATTAATTAGTTAATTATATATAAATTTTATTTCAAAGAGATTTTTAATTAAGTAGATTAGAAAGAAATTTATAAAAAATAGGATTGTTTAAACATATAGAAAAAATGATCAACTAGGCAGCGACCTACATTTCCACACCTGAAAGATGCAGTATTATCAGCGATGAGAGGCTTAGCTTCTGGGTTCGGAATGGGGCCAGGCGTTTCCCTCTCTCTATAGCCACCTAGACAATCACATTTAAATACACTTGTTTGTGTACTTAAAGATGATTGTTTGGTATTTTAGTGAGGTTTTAATCTTTTATTTACAAAGATTAGATTCTCATTGTTAAAGTCAACATTAATTACTAAATAACTACTTCAGACACCTATACACTAAGTAAGGTAGTGAACGAATTTGTTCTATTTAAAGAACGTATGTATGAAATATGCCATAACAGCAATCCACTCATATTTTAAAAAAGACAAACGTACTATTAGTACTGGTCAGCTAAACAGATTACTCTGCGTACACATCCAGCCTATCAAGCTTGTAGTCTTCAAGCGTACTTCAGGGAGAGTTCATCTTGGAGTTGGCTTCCCGCTTAGATGCTTTCAGCGGTTATCTCATCCATGCGTAGCTACCCAGCGATGCTCTTGGCAGAACAACTGGTGCACCAGTGGCATGTCCAACCCGGTCCTCTCGTACTAGGGTCAGCTCTCCTCAACTCTCCTACGCCCACGGAAGATAGGGACCGAACTGTCTCACGACGTTCTGAACCCAGCTCGCGTACCGCTTTAAATGGCGAACAGCCATACCCTTGGGACCT